>RECU01000042.1 GCA_007693855.1 Gammaproteobacteria bacterium
GGCTCGGCGTCTGCATCCGCGGCGGTATCCTCCTGGGCTGAACCGGTTTCGCTGGCGTCAGCGGCAGCTGTCGATTCACCCGCCTCGCTCACCCCGGCAGCCTCGGTCTCGTCCGGCGTGCTGCCCGTCGTCGTCGCGGCCGCCGCAGCCGCACCTGCTGCGGCACCCGCCACCCCGGCCCGCACGGGATCCGGCACTGCCGACCCGGTCGCCGTCTCGCCCTCGGTCACGGCATCGGTCAACCGACGCCGCTCGGGCTCCGCGTGCAGCACGTCCTGGCGCGGCGCATCGCACAACTCGCTCGCACCGGCGGCGAGGTGCTCATAGAGACTGCGGTAATCCGCGGTAATCCGATCGAACAGCTCGCCGGTATGCTGGAAATGATCCGTCACCTGCTGGCGGTAGTCCGCCAGCGCCTGCTTGGCCGCATCCCGCTCCGCCTCGACCTTGCCAACACGCTGCTTGTCAAACGACAGCCGTGCGGCGGCAATCCCGATGATCGCACCGGCCACGACCAGAAGCAGGTAGACGAGTATCTCCATGACAACCTCCACAGGGGAGTCACCCGAGCGCCAGGTGTCCCGCAACAATGAACTGGTTTGAGGATAGGCAATGCATGGCGGCTTTGCCACAGTAGTTTCCGCAGTCCCGGGGGGTTTGCCTCTCGTGACATTCCCGCTACAGTGCATGCGCCGGATAAGGGAAGGGCGTTCGCCAGAGGGTCGGCTTGAGGCCCCTCGAACGTGCAGCTCCGGCCTGCCTCAACCGCCAGCGGCGCTCGAAGGATGCGCACGTCGCCGGCCATGCTCCGTGAGGACATGGCAACGTGATCGATGTGCAAGCTACCGTGCCCGCGGTAACCCCGTCGGAGGCGTCCGTCAACCCGCTGCGCACGCGCGCGGACTGGCAGGCCGCACGCACCGCCTGTGAGACCGACCCCGGCCGCTTCCATGGCGAGCTCGCGGCCCGCGAACTCCACTGGTTCGACCCGGAGACGGGCGCCGACGGCGCCTGGCTCTCGCTGGACGCCGCCGGCCGCTGGTCAGGCTGGGATGCGCTGAGCGGCGCTCCGGTGACCGCTGAGCACACCGCTGACTGGCGCCCCTGGCGCTGTGGTCTGGACGCCACTGAGCCGCCCTGGTACCGCTGGTTCGTCGACGCGCGCACCAATGCCTGTTTCAACGAAGTCGACCGCCACGTGCTCGCCGGCCACGGCGACGAGCCCGCGCTGCTGGTCGAAGGTGATCGCTGGGACCAGTCGCGCGCCGAGGGCCGCGGCGGCCCGGTGGTCTCCTACCCCGTCTCCCGACGCCGCCTGCTGGTCGACGTCGCGACCGCGGCGCTCGCCCTGCTGCGACTGGGGCTGCAGCGCGGCGACCGCATCGCCCTGAACCTGCCGAACATCCCGCAGCAGGTGGTCTGGACCGAGGCGGCCAAGCGCCTGGGCATCATCTACACGCCGGTATTTGGCGGCTTCTCCGACAAGACGCTGGCCGATCGCATCCACGACGCCCGCGCCCGCGTGGTGATCACCGCCGACGGCGGGTATCGCAATGCCCAGATCGTACCGTTCAAGGCGGTCTACACCGATCCCGCGCTGGACCAGTATCTCCCGGGCGACCGCGCACTTGCCGTGGTCCGCGAGGCGCTGACGAGATTGGCGCTCGACGCCGAGGCTGTGGAGCGCATCGTCGCGGCCGCGGCCGACGCGGTGGCCGGCGAGATCACCGTCGAGCGCCGGGACGTGATGCGTGGCGTGGGCGTCGCCCTCGGTGAGCTCGGCGAGCGCGCCGAACTCGATGCCGCGGCCGCCGGCCGGATCCGTACCACGCTGGCGCGCGCCCTGGTCGATGCCGGCGCCGACATCGAGCATGTCATCGTGGTGCGTCACACCGGCCAGGAGGATCTGCCCTGGCGCGAGGGCCGCGATCGCTGGGCGCATGAGCTGCTCGCCGAGGCCGAAACGGTGCTGCTGGAGGCGGCCCGCGGCGCGGGCCATGAGGTGGCAGACATCGCCGCACTGCTCGCCCTGCCGGACGCCGAGTGCGTGCGTGCCGTCTGGGCCGCCTGTCCGCCCACTCCGCTGGACGCCGAATACCCGCTGTTTTTCATCTACACCTCGGGCTCCACCGGCAAGCCCAAGGGCGTGGTGCATGTGCATGGCGGCTACACGGCCGGGATCGCGCACAGCATGCGGGTCAGCTTCGACGCCCGGCCGGGCGATGTGATCTACGTCGTCGCCGACCCCGGCTGGATCACCGGCCAGAGCTACATGCTCTGCGCCGCGCTGACCACGCGGGTGACCAGCGTGCTGGCCGAGGGCGCGCCGGTATTCCCCTCTGCCGGGCGCTTCGCCTCGATCATCGAACGCTACGGCGTGACCATCTTCAAGGCCGGCGTCACCTTCCTCAAGAGCGTGATGACCGACCCCCAGAACGTCGAGGACGTGCGCCTCTACGATCTGTCCTCGCTGCGGGTGGCGACCTTCTGTGCCGAGCCCACGTCGCCGACCGTACAGCAGTTCGCCATGGAGCTCATGACCCCCTGGTACATCAACTCCTACTGGGCAACAGAGCACGGCGGCATCGTCTGGACCCATTTCTATGGCAACGGCGATTTCCCGCTGCGCGCCGACGCCCACACCTGGCCCATGCCCTGGGTGATGGGCGACGTCTGGCTCCCAGACGGCCCGCCCGGCCCGGACGGTCGGCTGCCCTGGCGCCGCGCCGAGGATGGCGAGAAGGGCGAGATCGTGATCCAGGCGCCCTACCCCTACCTCGCCCGGACCATCTGGGGCGATGCCGAGCGTTTTCAGGTCGAGGGGCACCGTGTCAGCCCGGACTGGCGCGGCGACTTCGCGCGCTATCGCAGCACCTACTGGACGCGCTGGCAGGACACCTGGGCCTACACCCAGGGCGATTTCGCCATCCGCCACGCCGACGGCAGCTTCTCGCTGCACGGGCGCAGCGATGACGTGATCAACGTCTCGGGGCACCGCCTGGGCACCGAGGAAATCGAGGGCGCCATCCTCCGTGACAAGCAACTCAATCCGGGCTCACCGGTGGGCAACGTGATCGTGGTCGGCGCCCCGCACCGCGAGAAGGGCCTGACACCGCTGGCCTTCGTGACACCGGCGCCGGGGCGGCGGCTCACGGTCGATGATCGCCGACGGCTGATCGAGCTGGTGCGTCAGGAGAAGGGCGCCGTGGCCGTGCCCGAGGACTTCCTGGAGGTGCCTGCCTTCCCGGAAACTCGCAGCGGGAAATACCTGCGGCGCATGGTGCGCGCCCTGGTCGAGGGGCAACCCCCGGGCGACACCACGACACTACGCAACCCGGAGTCGATCCCGCCGCTGGAGCGGGCGATCGGCGAGTGGACCGCGCGCCAGAAGATCCGCGAGGAACAGCGCCTGCTGGAGCGCGGCCGCTATTTCCACATCCACTACCACCCGGTCCCGGTGGCAGGACACGAGGCGTCCCGGCTGGCACTGGTGACGGTCAGCAATCCGCCGGTCAACGCGCTGAACGAACGCGCACTGGACGAGCTGGTCACGGTGGTCGAGCACCTGTCGCGACGCCGGGAAGTGGTGGCGGTGATCTTCACCGGCGAGGGCACCTCGTCGTTCGTGGCCGGCGCCGACATCCGTCAGCTGCTCGAGGATGTGCATACGCTGGACGAGGCCGTCACGCTGCCCAATGTGGCCCACCTGGCGTTCCGCAGCATCGAGCGTATGGACAAGCCCTGCATCGCGGCGATCAACGGCGTGGCGCTGGGCGGCGGCATGGAGTTCGCGCTGGCCTGTCATCTGCGCCTGGCCGAGCCGGTGGCCACCTTCGGCCAGCCGGAGATCCGTCTGAACCTGCTGCCAGGCTACGGCGGCACCCAACGGCTGACGCGACTGCTGGCCGACCGCGACGGGCTCATGGGCCTGGTGGGCGCGCTGGAACTGCTGATGGGCGGGCGCAGTGTCGAGGCGCCGGAGGCGCTCCGGCTGGGGCTGATCGACGCTATCGCCGCGGGCGGCGAGGACGTCGTGAGTCTCGCCGCCGGGATGGTCTACGACTGGCTGCGCGACCCCGAGGACAGCGCCCTGGGCCAGCGCTGGCAGACCGTGCGGGCGCAGCGAGTCGACTGGGAGCAGCCCGGGCGACTCAACCTGGCGGCGGCGCTGGCCAGCGAGCAGGTGGCCGCCCTGCGGGCCCAGGCCCAGGCGGTCGGTCGCGGTACCCCGGCCGAGCGGGTGCTCGAGGCCGTACGCACCGGCTGGGAACAGGGACTGGCCGCGGGCCTCAAGCACGAGGCCGCGCTGTTCGCCGCAGCGGTGATCGATCCCGAGGGCGGCAAGGCCGGTATTCGTGCCTTCTTCGACCGGCGCAGTCAGCCACTTCCGGTGCGCCACGGCCAGCCCCGGCCACTCGCGGAGGCTGCCGGGCTGATCGCCCGCGGCGAGCTGCTGCCCGTGGGTGCACCTTTTTATCCCGGGCTCACCCCCCTGCCGCGCTGGCAGATCGGCCAGGGGGTAGTGCGTGATGCCGCCACCGGCGCGCCCCGACATGGCGACCCCGCCGAGGTCGAGTGCGAGGTGATCGTGCCGGTGGAGCGCCCGGAGGCGGACGAGGTGCTGCTGTATATCCTCGCCTCCGAGGTCAACTTCAACGATATCTGGGCCATTCAGGGCATTCCCGTCTCGCCCTTCGACAGCCACGACCGCGACGTGCAGGTCACCGGCTCCGGCGGCGTCGCGCTGATCGCAGCACTCGGTGATTCCGTGAAGCGCGAGGGGCGTCTGCGCGTGGGCGACCTGGTGAGCATTTACTCCGGCCAATCGACATTGCTCTCACCCTTCGCCGGCCGCGATCCGATGTCGGCGGACTTCCGTATCCAGGGCTACGAGACTCCGGACGGCAGCCACCAGCAGTTCCTCCGGGTGCAGGCGCCGCAGTGCCACCCCTTGCCGCCGGACGTGCCGCTCGAGGCCGCCGGCTCCTACATCCTCAATCTCGGCACCATCGTCCGGGCGCTGTTCACCACCCTGGGCATCGAGCCGGGCCGGCGCCTGTTCGTCGAGGGGGCGGCCACCGGGACAGGGCTGGAAGCGCTCAAGACGGCCGCGGCGCAGGGCCTGCGGGTCACCGGCATGGTGTCCAGTCCGGCCCGCGCGGAAGTGGTCCGGCAGTACGGCGCGGTCGGGGCAATCGACCGCCGCGACCCGGCGCTGGCCGACTGTTTCGGCCCCGTGCCGGGCGAGCGCGAGGCGATTCTGGCGTGGGAACGCGCCGGCGAGCCGCTGCTCGAGGCCTTCCGCGCCCAGCACGCAGGCCAGCTGGCCGACTACGTGGTCTCGCACGCGGGCGAGCAGGCGTTTCCGCGCAGCTTCCAGTTGCTCGGCGAGGGCGGCTGCCTGGCCTTCTACGGCGCCTCCAGCGGCTATCACTTCACCTTTGCCGGCAAACCCGGCGCCGTCGCCGTCGAGGAAATGCTGCAGCGCGCCCGCCTGCGGGCCGGCGAGGCCGTGCTGGTGTACTACGGCCCGGAGCTTGACGCCGAGGCCCTGGTCGACCCACACGGCATCGAGGCCATCGAGGCCGCTGCCGCCCGCGGGGCGAGGGTGGCCGTGGTCTGCTACAGCGAGGCCCAGCGTGAGTTCGTGCGCTCGCTGGGCTTTGGGGATCGGGTGACCGGCGTGGTCTCGATCGAGGAGCTCTCCCGCCGGGCCACGATGGACTTCGAATGGCCCGACACCATGCCGGGCCTGCCGGAGGTGCGCCATGATACCGCGGCCTTCCGCGAAGCCGTGCGCGCCTTCCAGGAGCGCACCATCAAGCCGCTCGGCCAGGCGGTCGGCAAGCTGCTGCGCTCGGCCGACAATCCGCGCGGCGCGCCGGAGCTGATCATCGAGCGTGCCGGCCATGACGCCCTCGCCGTCTCCACCTCCCTGGTCCAGCCGTTCACCGGACGGGTGGTGTATGCCGAGGACATGCACGCGCGACGCTACAGCTTCTACGCCCCGCAGGTCTGGACCCGGCAGCGGAAAATCCTGCTGCCGACCTGTTCGATCCTCGGCACCCACCTCTGCAACCCCTACGAGGTCACGCAGATGAACCGCATGCTCGCAAGCGGCCAGCTGGAGATCACGCCGCCGACGCTGGTCGACTGGCATGAGCTGCCGGAGGCCCACCAGGCGATGTGGGAGAACCGTCACGCCGGCGCCACCTACGTGGTCAATCACGCGCTGCCGGCCGCGGGCCTGCGCAGTCGCGACGAACTTTTTGAAGCTTGGGCAGCGGGAGGTCAGGGAACATGACAGGCAGCCAGGACACGGGCGGCGATCGCCGCCGGACATCTCGCGGGCGGCTGGCGGGCAAGATTGCCCTGGTCACCGGCGCGGGCGGCAACATCGGTCGGGTGGTCTGCGAGCGCTTCCTGAAGGAAGGCGCCACCGTGGTGATGACCGGACGGACGCGGGAGAAACTCGAGGCCCTGCGCAGCGACCTGCGTGAGCGGCTGCGGGTGCCTGCGGCGCGCATGCCGGTGCTGGTCATCGACGGTGCCGAACCCGGACAGGTGCGGGTGGGGATCGAGGACATCATCGCCACGCACGGGCGCATCGACGTGCTGGTCAACAACGCGGGCTCCGCCGGCCCGAAGTGCCGACTGGCCGACCTGCCGATCACCGCCGAGGATCTCCAGGCGCTGAAGGCCGCCGGCGTCGAGGAACACGAGACCGTACCGATGGCGGCGCGGAACCTGCTCGGCATCGCCTGGAATTTCGTCCGCGCCGCAGCACCACACCTGCCGCCCGGCGCCAGCGTGATCAACGTCTCGACGATTTTTTCGCGGACCCAGTACTACGGCCGCGCGGCCTACGTCGTGCCCAAGGCCGCGCTCAACACCTTCTCGCGTCAGCTGGCGCTCGAACTCGGCCCGAAAGGCATCCGCGTGAATACCGTGTTCCCCGGGCCGATCGCCTCCGAGCGTATCCGCACCGTATTCGCCGCCATGGATACGCTGCGCAGCCAGCCTCAGGGCACGACGGCGGACGAGTTCCTCGGGCTGATGACCCTGGCGCGGCCGCAGCAGGGCGGGGCACCACCGGCCTACGGCTTCCCGACCATCGATGACGTCGCCAACACCCTGGTGTTCCTGGCCAGTGATGAATCGGCGGCCATGAACGGCCACAATATCGAGGTCACCCACGGCATGCAGGTGCGCCAGGAATCCCGCAGCACGGCCATCTCGCGCCCGGAACTGCGCACGGTCGACGGCGGCGGCGTGCGCATCCTGCTCGCGGCCGGCGACCAGGTCAGCGATGCGCTCACCGTCGCCAGGGTGCAGGCTGACTGCGGCGCCGAGGTGCTGCTGGGACTTGGCTCCGAGGAATCGGTGCGGGCCGCCAGCGAGGCGCTCGAAGACACGGGCCGCGACCAGCGGATCCGCACCGTGCTGCTCGACCGGACCCGACCGGAGACGGTCAGTGCGGTGTTCGAGGCCCTGTGCGACGCCGAGCAGGCGTTGCACGGCGCCATCATCATGCCGGCCTACGGCGCCTGGCGTTTCCGCGGCACCCTGGTGGGCGACAGCGACGCCGACGTGGCCGCGTTCCTCGACGGCGAACTGGTCGGCAGCCTGGTCATCGCCCGCGAACTCACCCGCTTCTGGAAACGAATCGAAGGCTCGCTGCGCCTGGCACCCAGCGTGGTCTTCGTCTCCAACGGCGACGATGGCCATGGCAATGTCTACGCCGACATCCTGCGGGCCGCCACCGAAGAGCTCTGCCGCGTCTGGCGCAACGAAACCCAAGTGCAGGAGCATGCGGGCGAGCGACGCTTCCAGGAATGGTCCAACCAGGTGATCCGCTGGCCCAACCGCGAAGGCGAGGAGGTGCCGTTCGCCGCCGGCCAGGCCGCGCGGCTGCTGTTCACCCGCCGGCGGATCCGCCAGGTGAACCTCTACCTGCCGGCCTCGATCGCCGAGGCCACCGGTTCGCGGCGGGCGATTTTCGGCTGGATGGAAAGCCTGATGGGCCTGCACCTGGGCAAGGTGGCGCTGATCACCGGCGGCTCGGCCGGGATTGGCGGCCAGCTGGGCCGGCTGCTGGCGATCGGCGGCGCGCGGGTCATGCTGGTGGCGCGCCGCGCCGACCAGCTGGCCGAGATGCGCGCATCGATCGTGCGGGAGCTCGAGGATATCGGCTATTACGCCGCTGAAGAACGCGTGCAGGTGATGGCGGATATCGATGTGGCCGACGAGGCGGCGCTGGCCCGCTCGGTCACGGAGACCATGGCGAAATTCGGACGCCTCGACTATCTGATCAACAACGCGGGAATTGCCGGCGCCGAGCAGATGGTCGTGGACATGGAGGTGGACGACTGGCGCAATACCCTGAACGCCAACCTGGTCTCGAATTTCTCGCTGATCGAGAAAGTCGTGCCCATCATGAAGGCCCAGGGCAGCGGCTACATCCTCAACGTCTCCTCGTATTTCGGCGGCGAGAAATATATCGCCGTGCCCTATCCCAACCGCGCCGACTATGCCGTCTCCAAGGCCGGCCAGCGTGCGCTGACCGAAAACCTCGCACGCTTCGTCGGGCCCGAGATCCAGATCAACGCCATCGCCCCCGGCCCGGTCGACGGCGACCGCCTGCGGGGCACGGGGGGCAAGCCCGGCCTGTTCGAGCGTCGCGGCCGGCTGATTCTGGAGAACCGTCGGCTGAATGCCCTGTACGCCGCGGTCATCGAGGCGCTGAAGGCCGGGCACGACATCGACGCAATCCTGCAGATCCTGGCGAGCAACGACGCGGCGGCGATCGCCTCCGAAGAGCGCGCGGCGCCCCAGCTGCGGGCCTTCGCCGAACGCGTCCGCAACAAGGGCCTGGAACTCCAGGAGGCCGCCAGTTCCGGCCGCTTCCTGATGAACCGGCCGATCGCCCAGCGACTGATCGGCCGCCTGCGCCTCGGCGGTCGGTTCCTGGCCGAGAGCCAGAGCGCCGCCTACGGCGACGACTGGCTCGCCGCCCTGCCCGCGCCGCCCGAGCCGTTCGTCGCGCAGAGCGATGTGCTGAAGGCCGCGGAGAAGATCCGCACCGGGGTACTGGAGATCCTGCATCTCAACAACATGCCCAGTGAGCTCGAAGTAGCGCTGGCGACCGTATACTTCCTGGCCGATCGTGCGGTCTCCGGCGAGACCTTCCACCCCTCCGGCGGGCTGCACCAGGAACGCACCATCACCGAACGTGAGCTGTTCGGCCGGGCCAAGCCCGAGCGGGTCTCGCAGATGGAGGGCCAGACGATCTGGCTGATCGGCGAATACCTGACGGCCAACCTCGCACGTGCGGCCCGACTCGCGCTGGAACACAGCCGCGTCGGTCGGATCATGCTGCTGACCCAGACACCGGCCGCAGCGAGCCAGGTGCGCGAGCTGCTGCAGATCGTGCCTGGGGTCGAGCGGATTCATCCGATCTGTGTGGGCGATGACCTGGAAGCCGGCATGGACGAGGCGCTGCGCGTGGGCGGCACGCCCGCGGCGGTGGTCTCCACGCCCTTCATGCCGTTGCCCAAGGCGCTGTTCGCCCACGAAAACGAAGCGGGCCTGGACGCCGCCGGTTTCGCCGGCCTGGTCGAGGCCCATCTCACTCATCACTTCCGCGTGGCGCGCAAGGTGAGCCTGCTCGATGGCGTGCGCCTGGTGCTCGTCACCCCCGACGTGCCGGTCCACCCGACCCATGCGGAGTTCGCGCTGGCGAATTTCATCAAGACCACGCTGCACGCCTTGACCGCCACCCTGGGCGTCGAGAACGAACGGCTGGTGCATGGCACGCCGGTCAACCAGGTCAATCTGACGCGTCGGGTGCGCTCGGAGGAGCCGCGCGACCTCGGCGAGCAGGCCGAGGAACAGGAACGGTTCGCGCACGCGGTGCTGCTTGCCAGTGCGCCGATCGCCGGCCACAAGGACAGCCGCTATCGCGCACGTATCTATCGGGGACTGGCGATCACGGTGTAAGCCGCGGGATAATCCCGGGAGGTTTTGCGGCAGGCTGCTGATGTTTCATATCGTCAATACCGATGTTTTCGATCGCGAGAGCCTGAATCGACTGTGTCACCTGAGCGATGCCGTGCGGCAGATCGCCAAGGAGACCGAGGGCGCGCGCTTTCTGCAGCAGCTGCTGCCGACCAAGCGCGCGATGCTGTATTTCACGCAGCCCTCGACGCGGACGTTTCTCTCCATGAACAACGCCTGTCATGTGCTCGGCGTGCGGACCAGCGAAATCCGGGATCCCGAAGTCTCATCGGAAATCAAGGGCGAGTCCTTCGAAGACAGCATCCGCACGTTCAGTTCCTATGTCGACCTGATCGTGATGCGCACGCCGGAACCCGGCTATGCCGCCCGCGCCGCGGCCCTGATGGATTCGATCCCGCGCCCCGTCCCGATCGTCAACGCCGGCAGCGGCCGTGATCAACACCCCACACAGGCGCTGCTGGACATCTACACGCTCGAGCGCAGCTTCGAGCAGCGCGGCGGCATCGACGGCAAGACCATCGGCATGATGGGCGATTTGCGCCGTGGGCGCACCGTACGCTCGCTGAGCCGCCTGATGCGTCATTACCGTGATGTACGGCTGGTGTTCATCGCCCCACCGGCCTTCGAGATGGAACCGGACATCAAGGCCTTCCTCGACGAATACGCCATCGCCTGGTCGGAAACCGCAGCGCTGCACGAGGCCCTGCCGGATCTCGATGCGCTCTATGTCACCCGCATGCAGTTCGAGCACGACACCGACGGCGAGTCCGCCCGCGTCGACCTCTCGCAGTTCAGCATCGGGCGCGCCGAGCTCGACATCATGCGACCCGATACCGTGCTGATGCACCCGTTGCCCCGCGGCCGCGAAATCCACCCATCGGTGGACAGCGACGCCCGCGCCATGTACTGGCGCCAGGAGCGCAATGGCATGTGGATGCGTGTGGCGCTGATCGCCACGCTGTTCGATGCGCAGGAGCGCATCCTCGACGCCGTTGACCGCTACACCCCCTGATCAACACCGTTTTCTGGAGGACACTGATGCACCAGATGCTGAACACCGTCGTCCTCGTCACCGCACTGGCGCTGGCGGCATTCACGGGGCGCGCCCTGGCCGAAGAGACCGATGAGCGCGGTGACACGCGCCCGGGCTACATGATCGTGATCGGGACCGGGGTGGACTCCCCCCGCATGGGCCCCTATGCGCGGGCCACGGTCCCGCTGCTACTCGAGTTCGGCGGGGAACTCCTGTTCATCAGCGAGGAACATGAGGCGGAGATCCTGGAGGGGGGGCCGTTCGAGAGCTCGATCCGGGTGTTCCGCTTTCCCTCGCTGCAGCACGCGCGTGATTTCTACTACTCGGACGCCTACCAGCAGGAGGCGATCCCGTTACGCGAAGGCCTGGGCATGCTCGATGTGATCGTCAGCGACGCCTTCGTGCCCGACCCGCGCTGGCTGCCAGCCGGCGACTGATCCCGCTCAGGCGGCACCGGCCTCAGGGGCGGGCACCAGGCACTCCATGACCCGCGCCACTTCCGCCGAGCTGCCCAGAACCACGGGCGTGCGCTGGTGCAGCGCCGTGGGCTGGACCTCCAGGATTCTGCCGGTGCCATCGCTCGCCTGACCGCCCGCCTGCTCGATGATCATGGCCATCGGATTGGCCTCGTAGAGCAGCCGCAGCTTGCCCTGCGGCGCCTTCTCGGTGGGCGGATACATGAAGACGCCGCCCTGCAGCAGCGTGCGGTGCACATCGGCCACCATGGCCCCCACATACCGGCTCGAATAACCGTTTTGCTGGGCCCAGTCGAGATAGGCGCGGTAACCGGCCGGAAAGCTGTGCCGATTGCCTTCGTTCAGGGAGTAACAGCGGCCGGTTGCGGGAATCTTCAGCCCGCGTTCGACACGGATGAAGGCACCGATCGAGGTGTCGAGTACGAACATGTCGACGCCCTCGCCGGTCGTCAGTACCAGCACCGTCGAGGAGCCGTAAAACACATAGCCGGCAGCCACCTGGCGGTCGCCTGGCTGGAGCACGGAATCTTCGGTGCGGCTGCTTCGCCGGTCGTGGCGCAGGACGCTGAAGATGGTGCCCACGCCGCCGGCAACATCGAGGTTCGAGGAGCCATCCAGCGGATCGAACAACACACAGTAGCCGCGCTCCTGGCCATGGTTTTCGGTGATCACCACCGGCTCGGCGGCCTCCTCCGAGGCCAGCACCATGACCCCCTCCCGGCTGCCGAGCGCACGCATCAGCACGTTGTTGGCGATCACATCGAGCTTCTGCTGCTGCTCGCCCTGGACGTTCTCGGCGCCTGCGGCTCCGAGCACGTTCTCCAGCCGCGCGCGGCGCAGTTGTGCAGCAATGATCTTCGCCGAGATCGACAGCGCGGACAGAATCCAGCTCAGCGTGCCGCTGGCATCGGCCTGGCGACGTTTCTCCTGCAGTACGTGGGTCTGCAGCGTGACGATCTCCTCGCGGGTGGGATCGACCGAGTCGTGCATAATCATCTCCCTGGTCACACCGGCGCTGCGGCAGCGAGGGACCCGCCCGCGGAACCGGGCCCATCCCCTTCCGGTCAAGTATGCCATGGGCCGAAATGCCCAACCTCTTACGCCATCACGGACGCCGCATGCCACCACCAAACCTGACCCTGGGTATCGCCCGCCTCCCGATGCGCCCGCCGGCCATGCGGTTCGCAGCCGTGACCGTCCTGCTGCTGGCCCTGCTGGCGGCCGGTCCGGACATCGCCAGCGCCGAGCCGCCGATCTACGACCTGCATTACCACGCCCGGCTCGACCCCGACAGTGGCGAGGCGCATGTCCGCATCCAGCTGACACAGTCGCAGCACGCGCTGCGCGAGGCCCGCTTCAATATCGACGAAGACCGCCACCACGGCTTCGACGGCGATGGGGAACTGGTCGCGGGCGACGGGGTGGTGTATTGGCGCCCGCCTGCCCAGGGCGGCGAGTTCCGGTTGCGCGTGCGCGTCGATCGTCAGCGCGGCACCGGCAGCTACGATGCCAGGATCACGCCGGAGTGGGCATTGCTCCGCGCCGATCATCTGTTTCCTGCCGCGCGTACCCGCAGTCTGGCCGGGGCCCATGCCCGCGCCACAGTGAGCTTCGAACTGCCCGCCAGCTGGTCACTGGAGAGCCGTTACGGTCCCTGGCGCGGCGAGCCGCTGGTCGTCGAGGATCCCGAGCGTCGCTTCATCAGGCCAACCGGCTGGCTGCTGGCTGGCGATCTCGGGGTGCGCCGCGACCGTGTCGCCGGCCGCGAGCTGGTCGTCGCGGCACCGGTCGGCGAGGGCGCCCGGCGCATGGACGCCCTGGCGCTGCTGCGCTGGACGCTGCCTGCCCTGCTGGAAATCTTCCCGGACTTCCCGGAGCGTCTGCTGGTCGTCAGCGCAGGGGATCCGATGTGGCGGGGCGGACTGTCCGGCCCGGAGTCGCTCTACCTGCACGCCGACCGACCGATGATCAACGAACGCGGCACCTCCACGCTGCTGCACGAGCTGGTGCATGTCGCAGGCATTGTCCAGCCCGGCCCGGGCGCGGGCTGGATCGTCGAGGGCCTGGCCGACTATTACAGCCTGGAGGTGCTGCACCGCGCCGGGGTGATCAGTGATCGGCGTCATCGTCTGTCGCTGGAGACGCTCACGCGGCGCGCCGAAGGCGTTCGCCGCCTCGACACCCGCGACGCCGGGGGCGCCGTCACCGCCCGCGCGGTCATCGAACTGAGCCGGATCGATGCCGCCATTCGTGAAGCCAGCGAGGAACACTACAGCCTCGACGATGTCGCCCGGCAGCTCGCCGAGGCTCGGGAGCCGATCACCTATGCACGCCTGCGCAGACTCAGCGAATCGCTCGCCGGCCAGCCGTTACCGGTGTTCGACGAACTGCCGCTCAGCCGTCGGCGCTGAGTACTTCCGCCTCGAGGTGGGTCTCGCAGCTCAGGGAGTTGGTGATCAGGCAGCTCTGCTCGGCTTTCTCAAGGAGTTTGTGAGCCCGCGCCTCGTCCGCCCCTGCCGGCACGCTCAGCCTGGCCCGCACGGTGAACGCCGTGAACTTCATGGTGCGCTCGACGCGGTCGAGCACCCCCTCCACAGCGCATTCGATCGACGCGTACTCGAATTTCGAGGCATTGGCGATCGCCCGGAAACTGAGCACGAAACAGTCGGCAACCGCCGCGGCAAGCAGGGTCTCAGGGGACCAGCGATCGCCCGGCCCCCCAAACTCCGCGGGCGCCTGGGTGAGCAGTTCAGGCAGACCGGAGGCGGTGAGACGGACGTCGCCGCTGCTGGCAGAGGTGGCGGTGACGCGGTAGTGATGGGGGAAACCCTGCATGGTGTACTCCTGATGGTTCGGTTGAGTGTCAGCCGAGCAGCTGGGCGATCTCCTGCTCAAGGGCTTCGGGCTTGGCGTTCGGAGCGTGGCGGGACACGACCCGACCGTCGCGGTCAACCACGAACTTGGTGAAATTCCACTTGATGCCCTGACTGCCAAGCAGGCCCGGTGCCGCCTGCTTGAGGTGGCGATACAGCGGGTGGGCGCCCTCGCCATTGACCTCCACCTTGGCAAACATCGGAAAACTCACGTCATAGCGCGTGCTGCAGAAGCGCGCGATCTCCTCGGCATCGCCTGGCTCCTGCGCCCCGAACTGGTTGCAGGGAAAACCCAGCACCTCCAGCCCCTGCTCGCGATGGCGGCGGTACAGGGCTTCGAGGCCGGCGTATTGCGGCGTGAAACCGCAGCGGCTGGCGGTGTTGACGATCAGCAGCACCTTGCCCTGGTAATCCGCGAGTGCCCGCGGGGTGCCGTCGAGCAGCTCGGCGGAAAAATCATACACCGTGGTCATAGGCAGGTCTCGATGGCAGGTCTGGTGTGGCCATCGAGTGTAGGCAGCCGGGGCTTCAGTGTCCACGCGCGGGCCAGGTGACTTGCTAGACTGCCGGTGACCGGCCGCCCCAGGCGCCCCAAGGAGATGGCGAGACTCATGAAACTCAGGTTTTACGGTGCGGCGGGCGAGGTCACCGGGTCCTGCTGCCTGCTCGAGGCGGACGGCATGCGCGTGCTCATCGACTGCGGCCTGATCCAGGGCTCGAAACGCGACGAGGCGCGCAACGCCGCGGCCTTTCCCTTTGACCCGGAGAAAATCGATGCGGTGGTGCTCTCGCACGCCCACATCGACCACTCCGGCCGCCTGCCGCTGCTGGTCCGCCGGGGCTACCGCGGCCCGATCTACACCCATCGCGCCACCCGCGGACTCTGTCGGGTCCTGCTGCCCGATGCCGCGGCGCTCTCGCGTCGGGATGCCGAGCAGGAGTCGCGGCGCCGCGCCCGCAAGGGCCTTCCGGCCGTGGAGGCGCTGTACACCGCGGAAGATGTGGCTGCGACCCTGCGACAGTTCCACAACGTCGACTTCGGCGAGACGGTGAACATCCTCCCCGGCGTACGGCTGCGGCTGCACGAGGCCGGCCACATCCTCGGCGCGGCGAGCATCGAGCTCGAGCTGGACATCGCCGGGGCGATCCGGCGCCTGGTCTACAGTGGCGACATCGGCAGCTACGACATGCCGATCGTGCGCGACCCGGTGACCCCCCGTCAGGCCGATATGCTGGTGATGGAAAGCACCTACGGTGATCGTAACCATCGCAGCCATGCAGAAACCCTCGCCGAGCTGGGCGAGGTGCTGCGCAGTGCCCGCCATGACCAGGGCAATGTCATCATTCCCGCGTTCGCTGTCGGGCGCACCCAGGATCTGCTGTACCTGTTCGGCCGCCACTGGGACGAGTGGGAGCTGTCGCGCTGGAAGGTGTACCTCGACAGTCCAATGGCGATCCAGGCGAGCCAGTTGTACGTCACCCACGACGAACTGCATGACGAGGAGACGCGCGAACTGGCGCAGGGGGGCGGCTTCATGCCCCCGCTGCCCAATCTCGTGCTCTGCCGCAGCCCCGAGGAGTCAATGCGCCTGAACCATGTCAGGCACGGTGCGATCATCATCGCCGGCAGTGGCATGTGCAATGGGGGCCGCGTTCTGCACCATCTCAAGCACAACGCCTGGCGACCGGAGTGCCATGTGATGATCGTGGGGTTCCAGGCGCGCGGCACCCTGGGGCGCCGGCTGGTCGACGGTGAGCCGTGGATCCGGATCCACGGCGAGGCGATCCGCGTCGAGGCTAAAGTCCATACCCTCGGGGGAATGTCGGCCCATGCCGGGCAGTCGGAGCTGCTGCGCTGGTACGCAGGCTTCGAGCAGCCGCCGCCGACCTGGCTGATCCACGGCGAGCCTCAGGCGCGGAACGCGCTGGCCGACGAACTCAGCGCACGCCACGACGTCCAGGTCACGCGACCGGCGTCCGGGGAGGGGCTCGACCTGACGACGCTGCAGACGCTCGACGCCTGAAATCCGTGCCCGCGCACCGCGCGAACACAGCAGTTGAGGAGAACGAGTCGGGCGGGACATGGTCTGTCACTACAAGGACGCCCAGGAGGCCTGTGTTGTTGCGCGCAGTACGCCCTAGCCCACTCCGCCACAGTGCCTGGCTGGTGCAGGCCCGGGGCCATTGGCGCACGGTCCTGGTGGCCTGTGCCATCGGGCTCAGCCTGGCCCCCGCCCTCGCGCGCGACGAACCGCCGGAACCGCCCGAGCCGACCGGGCCGCGGCAAGCTGAAGCGCCCACCCCGCTGGGCCGCATCGAACTGGAACTCGCGCTGGGCCAGGCGGAAGCAGATGCCGAGCCCGCCCGCGCCGCGGCGCTGGCACTCGAGTGGTTGGCGGCCGTCGAGACGGAATTCGGCAGCGCGGCGCCGGAGCGCGTCTCGGCCCTCACCCGCACAGGGCGCGCCCAGCGCATCGCGGGCGAGCTCGACGGCGCCGAGACGCTGTTGCGCGAGGCACTGCAGCTCAGTCGGACACTGGACGGGCCGCTGTCGCCCAGCCAGCTTGCACCGCTCACCGAACTGGCCCGGGTGTACCAGGCCATGGAGGAATACCCCTTGGCGATCGCGACCTTCGCCGAGGCACAGGGTCTTTCCCGGCGCACCCTGGGGCTGCTCAACCTGGCCCAACTCGACATGCTCGATGGCATGGCCGAGAGCCTGATCGCCCTGGAGGCATACGACGAGGCGGAAACCCGTCAGCGTGAGGCCTTCGACATCGCCGAGCGTCATCACGGCACAGACTCGCTGGCCCTGCTGCCGCGACTCTACGAGTTTGCCGGCTGGCTGCGCCGCACCGGTAAGCTGGCCGAGGAGCGGGCACTGTACATGCGCGCCATCGCAATGCTCGAAGCCGACGGCGGTGCGGAGGACCCGCGGCTGATCGAGCCCCTGCGCCGCCTCGCGAAAAGCCACCAGTACGCCGCAAGCTTCATCGACCCGCGGGCGATGCCGAGCAGCCCGACCGGCCATCTTTCAGCAGACCAGGCGCTCGGTCGCGCGCTGGTGCTGGCGCGCGGCGCCGAGGCACCGAGCCCGGCCGTGGAGGCGCTGCTGTTGATCGACCAGGGCGACTGGAGCATGGCGATTGGCCGACGGGTCGCCGCACTGGACCGTTACCGCGAGGCCTGGCTGCGGCTGGGCGACGCCGAGGATGGCGCCCGCCTGCGTCAGGCCTGGTTCGGCACGCCTGCGGCGGTCACGGCACCGCAACCCTCCTGGCGCGGTGTGCGGCCGCGCGGCAGCGAGCCGGGCCTGACAGACGGCCAGGTAATCGCCACCTATTCGGTCAACGCACAGGGCCGCGCGGAGAATATCGAGATCATCGAGTCCTACCCGCCGGGTCGCAAGGACACGACCGTCCGTCGTACCCTACGCGAGATGCGCTTCCGGCCCCGGTTCGAAGACGGTGAACCGGTGGCCAGCGATGATCAGCGCTACAGTTTCCTCTTCGGTGTTCGCCCATGACCCACCCGTCGTCGCGCCTCCTGGCCCCCGGCCTGCTGATACTGGCAGGCGTTGCGGCCGGACAGCCCCTGGAAGAAGGATCCGCGGGCGAACAGGGGCTGGAGGAGCTTGCCGTCACGGTCACGCCAGTCGCAGACACGCGGCTGGACCTGTGGATCCTGGCCGACGCGGCACTGGCGGACGGCCGGCCACTCGACGCCCTGGCCACCGCGGAAGGCTGGCTGGAGGCGCTGCGTTCAGCGTCCTCGGCCCCGGCCGACGAGCGCGAGGCCGCCCTGTCGTTGAAGGCCCGTGCCCAGCGGGCGCTCGGCGACCCCGATGGCGCCGCTGAAACCTACCTCGAGTTGCTCGACGCGGTGGAAGCCCGGCACGGCCGCCTCGCCGCCGAGACCATGCCGCCCATGCTCGCCGTTGGCGGGAGTTTCAATGCCGCGGGCCGCCACGCCGAGGCGCTGATCTTCGGCGACCAGGCCCGGCATATCGCCCGGCGCAATTTCGGGCTGTTCAGTACCGAGCAGATTGCGGCCATGCACGTGATGGCCGCCGCGAACGACGGCCTGGGCGATCGCACCCGCGGCCGTGAGCTGCGCGAAGAGGCGCTGGAGATTGCCGAGCGCAGACTCGGCGAAGACAGCGCCGAGCTGCTGCCCTATCTGGACGAGCTCGCCGACTGGTACGCCGGCCGTGGCCTGACCGTGCGCGAGCGGCGGACCCGCGAGCGCATACTCGGCCTGCAACGCGAGCACCATGCCGACCAGCCAGAACGCCAACTCGAGACGCTCCGCCAGATCGCACGCTCCTGGCAGTCCGAAGTGCCGGCGGCGCTGCGCCACCCCATGGACCGGCGCTCTGCACGCCAGCTCGCCCGCCTGAGCCCGTCGGCAAGCCCCGGCGCGCGCCCCGCCCGCGAGGTCCTGCGCCAGGGCGAGAGCCTGCTGGCAGCGCACCCGAGCCTGCCCGCCGTCGAGCAGGCGCGCATGCTCATCGCCGTGGGCGACTGGCACATGATTTTCGATCCAGGCCCGGAGGAGGCGCTGGCCTACTACCGCCGGGCGTGGACCCTGCTTGCCGAGGACGAGTCCGCCCAACAGGCGCTGCTCGGCCGGCCGGCCACCCTGTATTTCGTGCCACCGCCCTCCCCCATCACCGCCGCGGCCGCCGGGGCCCGCGACGGACGGCTGGTGCTCAGTTTCACGGTGGGCGCCGACGGCCGCGCCAGCGACATCCTGGTCGAAGAGCCCTCGCCCGAAGGCACCATGGATCAGGCCACCCTTCGTCAGCTCGAAACCACGGGACGCTATCGTCCGCGCTTCAGGGACGGCGAGCCAGTCGCCATTCCCGGCGCGAGGCTGACGCATCCGTTCCGTTACCGCCCCGCAGACTAAGCCACCGGCAATGGCAGCCTGTGACATGGCACAAGGTCACGCCGTCCGGCCTGCGGTAACGTCGCCGGGACAGGGACGCCCGCTCTGGAGCATGACGGCATGAAGCCCATCCGCAGTGTTTGTCTTTTATTGCTACTGCTGCTGGTCACCACGGTGCCGGCCGCGGCGGTTTCGCCGGCGTTCCAGGTGCTGTATTTCGAGGCCCTGCAGCAGCCAAGCTTCGAGACCCTGTCACCGACCACTGGCCACGCGCGCCTGAGCTTCCAGGCCGCCGGCCGCGACTGGCAGGTGCTGCTGCGGCCCAATGCACGCCTCGCAGGCCACGCCGGTGGCGCCGACACCGCAGCCTTCGAGGGGCATCTCGCCGGCGCCACCGGGTCCTGGGCGCGGGTCACCCGGATCGACGGCGCCCTCTGGGGGCTGCTGCACGATGGCCACGAACTCTGGGTCATCGAGCCCACGGCTGACGTCGCCAACCTCGCTGGACCTGGCGGCCCGGTCGGTTCGGGGACCGGCAACGCGATCTACCGGATGTCGGACACCCTGGTCGATCCTGCCGCCATGAGCTGCGCCACCGGCCGCTCGACGCTGGCGCCGCGCATGCTGCGTGGCGATCTCGCGATGACGATGCTCGCGGGTGAGCTGGCCCAGGTCGCACGCAGCACCGCGGACGGGGTCTTCGCCACCACGCCGCTGTCGATCGTCGCCGATGACGAATTCCGCCGCCTCGCGCTGGACGCCGGTCGGCAGCCGGAAGACGAAATCCTCATCCGCATGAACAACGCCGACGGGATCTATCGCCAGCAGGTCGGGGTGAATTTCCAGCTGCGTAACATCCGGGTGCTGGAGAGCACCCCGGAGTTGCTCAGCCCCGATGAGCCCGGCGAGCTGCTGGACGGTTTCAAGGATTACCTGGCGGCCGACCGCGAACTTCGCCGGGGCGTGGCGCTCTCGCACCTGCTCACCGGGCGGAACCTCAGCAGCGACAACGGGAACGGGAACGGCCAGACCCTCGGCATCGCCTACGTCAGCAGCGGCACGGGTACCGGCGTGCTGTGCGGCCAAGGCGCCGATCGCGGCAGCTTCGCCTGGGAATTCGGCTCAGCGCTGACCGCCGTGCGGCGCCAGCGCAATGTCGCCCTCGACACCCTGGTGATCGCCCATGAGATCGGCCACAACTTCGGCGCGGTGCACGACGGCGAGGAGCCGCCCTGCGAGGACACACCGGACAGCGGCTTCATCATGGCTACCCGGCTCGGCGTCGGCGTCACCGAGTTCTCCGCCTGCAGCCTCGACACCATGCTGCCCTTCGCCGAGCGGGCCCTGGCGGCCGGCTGCCTGCTGGACGCCACGCTTGCGGAGGTGGCCGTGGTGCTGCCGGTCACCAGCGTCTCGGTGCAGGTTGGAACCCCGTTCAGCTTCAGCATCGACGTGCGCAACAACGGCACCGTGGCACTGGAGCGCGTGCGGCTTGAAACCCAGGTCCCCGCCGGGCTCACGGTCGCCAGCGCCGACACCGGCGGCGCGGCCTGCACGGTAGAGGGCGCGCGCATTCGCTGTGAGCTTGGGCCACTGGAGGTCTCGGCCGGTCGGCGTATCGAGCATCGTCTGCAGGCCACCGCCGTCGGCACTTACCGGCTGGACTTCAGCGCGAGCGCGGACGCGGCATTGACCGAGGCCACAGCCAGCGCCACCGTGGTCGCGCAGGCTCCGCCACCCGCCCCGGAGGGTGGCGGCGGCAGCCCCGGCGCGCCGTTACTGCTGCTGCTGGGTCTCGCGCTCGCGCTGGACCGGTGCGTCCGGCTCAGTCGCGGGCGAACCGGCGGCGCGCGCCCCAGGCCTCGACGAAACTGACCTGCTCGTCGGTTTCCGGCGAGCGTTCATGCCGCCAGGATTTCTCGACCCCACGCCACCAGTCCGCCAGCTGCGCCAGCGCCTCCTCCGGGCTTGCGCCCTGCGCCACCAGCCAGCAGGCCACCACCATTCCGGTACGGCCGATGCCGGCCCGACAATGCAGGTAGACGCCGCGACCGGCAGCCAGCTCGGCATCGATGTGGGCGAGAATGTCATCCATGAGGTCCGGGTGCTCGGGCACGCCGTGATCCGGGATCGGGAAACGCCGGTGCCGGGGCAACAACCCGCGCAGCTCCGCCTCGGCCTGCAGCAGGTGGGCATAGGCCGGCAGCTCGTGGGGCGCGGTGAGGTCGACCAGGCTGTCGACCCCCGCATCGAGCAGACGGGCCAGGCGTCGCCGCGCCGCGGGCGCCGTCGCCGCGGCGGGATACTCACCCGCCAGAAACGCTCCCGGACGCACCCAGTAACAGTCGCCATGGGGACGGGCCTTCATCGAACCCCCTCGGTCAGCACTGGCGCGACCGGCCGGAAGGCCAGCAGGAACACGCCATAGGCGGCGCACACGCCGGCCACGGCCCAGGCAAAGCCGTGCGGCGGCATGAGATCCATCACCGCGCCCATGACTGGCGGCCCAGTCATCTCGCCGACGCCGAACATCAGCACGAACGCACCGTTCGCCGCGGCCAGCCGTCCGCCCTGGAAGCGCTGACCCAGCAACGTGAGTCCAAGCGTATAGAGGCCGATCAGTCCACCGCCGATGACGAACAGCAGCAGCGAGCGCGGCAGCACAGCACCCATGGCCCACGGCAGCAGCAGGGCGCTGACCACCATCGCCGCCACCAGCAGCCGGAGCAGCCGCGCGCGATCCATGCGGTCGGCCAGCCAGCCGACCAGCAGTGGACAGACCACCAACCCGCTGCCGGCGACCGCGACCATCCGCGCCGCGCTGGCGGTGTCGAAGCCCAGCGCCAGGCCATAGAGCGGCAGCAGGCTGAAGATCCCGAAATACAGTACCCCCATCAGCAAGGCGGCGCCGATGGCGTCGGGCGCGGCCCGCACGTAGCGCAGCACATCGCCCGCCTCGTGCACCGCCATGGGTGCCATCTGTCGGCCGGCAAACAGCAGGGGGAGGCCGGCCAGTGCCGTCATGCCCGCCGCCGCGGCAAACGGCGCCCAACCCTCGATGCCCGTCACCGGCAGCACCAGCGCACCGATCACCAGGCCGAGCGACAGGACGGTGGAATACACGGCGATCACACGTCCGCGGGTGCGCTCGGTGGCCAGCTGGTTGATCCAGGTCTCGCTGACGATGAACAGCGCCGTGGCGGCCGCACCCATCAGGAAGCGGATCACGAACCATGCCGGAATCGACGGCCAGAGCGGAAAAGCGATCAGGGTAACCAGCACGCCGCCGAGCGCGAGCAGCATGAACGGGCGCTGGCCGACGACGGCGATCAGGCGGGGCAGCACCGGTGCCAGCAGAATGGCCGCCACCGCGGGCATGGCCGCGTTGAAGCCGATCACCGTGCGCGAGGCCCCCATGGTGTCCAGCAGCAGGGACAGCAGCGGCGTGGTGATGCCGAAGGTCACGCCCACCACGCTGATCGAGGCGATCACGGCCACCAGGCTGACATCGCGGGCAGGGGTTGGCGGGTTGACGGGGGTCACGGGCAATCCTTGTCCTATGCACGGCGGCGCGACCACAGGCCGCACCGGAAACCGGCAAGGCTAATGCAGGCCGCCGACAAGCTCCAGTGACGGCCCGCGGCAGCCCCGGGCCAGACGTGGCAAAATAATGGGTTATGCGTATGACCACCGCTTCCGCCCGTCCCTCACGCCCGCGCCATGCGAGCGCACTGGCGGGAATGCTGCTGCTCGGCGCACTGCTGACCGGGGGCTGCGAGTGGGAAGAGGGCTACGGCCGCATCAACGATCCGGGGCCCCACCCGCTGGTCGGCGTCTGGCAGCAGGTCAGCATGGAAGTCTACCTTGACGACGATGACACCACCCGCGCCCTGGCGCTGGACGAGGCGCTGTGGGCCGACAGCGGCCTGGCCCCGGCAGAGACCCGTTTCGCCGAGGACGGACTCTACCTGAGCGTCCAGCGCGATCTCGACGGCCGCGAGCTGCAGACCAGCAGCGGCTACTGGATCATCGACGAGGACGAACTGATGCTGTTCCAGCGCGAGCCGGTGATGGAGCGCCAGGCCTATACCGTGAGCTTCCGCGGCGAGTTGCTGGTTCGCATGGAGAGCCTGGTGGACTGGAACTCCGACGGCCAGGCCACCGATCGCCTGGTCACCGTCCAGCGGCGCCTGCGCGAAACCGAAACCACCCTGCCCGTCCCGGCAGCGCCAGCCCCGATCGACTGACCCGGCAGCGCATCGTGGCAAGCCACGATGCCGGTGGCGCCGCGCGGGTGCTAGCGTCCCGGTGAACCTTGAACAGCGCGAGTGGCCGTGTGCCGCTCGCCGGGATGACCGGGCATCGTCATGGCGTCTGCTGCCGCGTACCTCACCGACCGCGAAGGCCTCGACCGCCTGTTCGCCGCGCTGCGCGACGAGGGCCGGACACTCGTGGGTCCGCGGCTGGCCGACGGCGCGATCGTCTACGACCGTCTCGCCACCACCGCCGATCTGCCGGTCGGCTGGACCGACGAGCAGGACGCGGGACAGTACCGCCTGAGGCGTCGCGACGACCAGGCCCTGTTCGGCTACGTTGTCGGTCCGCAGTCCTGGAAAAAATTCCTGTTCCCGGCCGAGACCCGGCTCTGGCGTGCCGAGCGTACCGACAAGGGCATCGAGTTCCTGCCCACGCCCATCCCGGAGCAGCGTCATGCCTTCATCGGTGTACGCCCCTGCGAGCTGGCCGCCATCGGCATCCAGGATCGGGTGTTCACCGGCGGGCCGTACGTCGACGAGCGCTACGCCAGCCTGCGCGCCGGCGTCTTCATCGTCGCGGTCAACTGTGCCGAGGCCGCGGCCACCTGCTTCTGTCCGTCGATGGACACCGGACCGCGCAGCCGCGGCGGCCACGACCTGGCACTGACCGAACTGATCAGCGACGAGCGCCACGTCTTTCTGGTCGAGCCTGGCAGTGCCGCCGGCGAGGCGCTGCTCGAGACCCTGGGGTTCGCACCGGCCGAGGCGCACGACCGCGCCGAGTCGCAGGCGGCCAGCGCGCGCGCCGCCGAGCAGGCGGGACGCAGCATGCCGGTCGAGGGCCTGCGCGAGGCCCTGCTCACCCAGCCGGACAGCCCGCTGTGGGACGAGATCGCCGAGCGCTGCCTGTCCTGCGCCAACTGCACCCTGGCCTGCCCAACCTGCTTCTGCCACACCATCGAGGATTCGGGCGACCTCAGCGGTGACCACGCCGAGCGCTGGCAGCGCTGGGACTCCTGCTTCACGCGCGAGTTCTCCTACGTGCATGGCGGGGCCATCCGGCCCTCCTCGGGCTCGCGCTACCGCCAGTGGCTGACCCACAAGCTCGCCACCTGGTGGGACCAGTTCGACAGCTCGGGCTGCGTGGGCTGCGGCCGCTGCATCACCTGGTGCCCGGTGGGCATCGACATCACCCGCGAGGCGGCGCGCTTCCAGGCCACTGCCCGCAAGGAGCCGGCGACATGATCAGCGTGGAAGAACTCGCGCGTGAGCACCCCTTCATGCAGGGCCTCCCCGAGGAGGTCAGCAGCCTGCTCGCCGGCTGCGCGCGCAACGCCGTGTTCCGGCCCGACGAGCGCCTGACCCGCGAGAACGAGCCCGCGAGCGATTTTTTCCTGGTCCGCGACGGACGGGTCGCGGTCGAGATTTTCGTGCCACGGCGCGGTCGCGTCACCATCCAGACCGCCGAGGCGGGTGAGGTGGTCGGGCTGTCATGGATGGCCGGCTCGCCGCGCTGGACCTTCGATTCCCGCGCCACCATGGCCACCCGCACGTTCGCCATCGATGTGGCCTGTGTCTACGCCAAGTGCGAAGAGGACCCGGCCTTTGGCTATGCGCTGATGAAGCGCTTCTCCCACCTGCTGCTGGGAAGGCTGCAGGCCACCCGCCTGCGCCTGCTGGACATGTATGCCTGAGTCGATGAATGCGATCGCCGAACAGGCCCGCGTCGCGCCTGCGATGCTGCCGGTCCGCTACCGCGTAACGCGCGCGATCCGCGAAAACGCCGACGTGGTGACGCTGGAGATGTGCCCGGCCGACGGTGGCGAGGTGCCTGCCTTCGCGCCGGGCCAGTTCAACATGCTCTATGCCTTCGGCACCGGCGAGATCCCGATCTCGATGAGCGGCGACCCGGCCGATCGCAGCCGCTACGTGCACTCGATCCGCCGCGTGGGCATGGTCTCCGGTGCGCTCACCCGCCTGGAGACCGGCGACATGCTGGGCCTGCGGGGCCCGTTTGGCAGCGCCTGGCCGGTCGCCCGTGCCGAGGGCGGCGACGTGCTGGTGGCGGCCGGCGGAATCGGTCTCCTGCCGCTGCGCCCGGTGCTCTACCGGCTGGCAGCCGAGCGCGAGCGCTACGGCCGCGTGATGCTGCTCTACGGTGGCCGTCGCCCTGACGAGCTCGTGTTCAGCGACGAGCTCGAACACTGGCGCCGCGAGCACGGGATCGAGGTGCTGGTCACGGTGGACTTCGCCGATGACCGCTGGCATGGCCCGGTCGGCACGATCCTGCCGCTGCTCACGCGACTGCGCCTGCACCCGGAGCGGCTCACCGCCTTCGTCTGTGGCCCCGAGATCATGATGACCCGCACCATCGTCGAGCTGGCCAACCGCGGGCTTGCGCACGAGCGCATGTATCTCTCGCTGGAACGCAACATGAAATGCGCGATCGGCCTGTGCGGGCACTGCCAGCTCGGCAGCCACTTCGTCTGCCGCGAGGGTGCGGTCTTCGACTACGCCCAGGCCGCGGCCCTGCTGCAGGTACCCGAACTGTGAACGCCGCAAGTGACGCCGACACCCTGCCGAAGCTCGCGGTGTGGAAATTCGCCTCCTGCGACGGCTGCCAGCTGTCGCTGCTCGACTGCGAGGACGACCTGCTCACCGTGGCCGGACGCGTACACATCGCGCTGTTCCCGGAGGCCACCCGCGCGGTCAGCGAAGGCCCCTATCAGCTGTCGCTGGTGGAGGGTTCGATCACCACCGAGCACGATCGCCAGCGCATCCAGGAGATCCGCGCACAATCGGAATTCCTGGTGACCATCGGCGCCTGCGCCACGGCCGGCGGCATCCAGGCGCTGAAGAATTTCGCCGATGTCGACGAGTTCATCCGCCAGGTCTATGCCCATCCGGAGTACATCAGCAGCCTGGCCGACTCGACCGCCATCGCCGATCACGTGCCGGTGGACTTCGAACTGCGCGGCTGCCCGATCAACAAGCACCAGCTGCTCGAGGTGATCTCGGCGTACCTCGGCCGCCGCCGGCCGCTGGTCTCACCCGAGGCCGTGTGCCTGGAGTGCAAGCGCGCCGGCACGGTATGCGTGATGGTCGCGCACGGCACGCCCTGCCTCGGGCCGATCACCCACGCCGGCTGCGGCGCCCTGTGCCCGCGCTACGATCGCGGGTGTTTCGGCTGCTACGGCCCGAAAGATCTGCCCAACCCCGCAAGCCTGGCCGGCTGGCTGGGCAGCGAGCTCGGCGTGCGCAGTGACGAGCTTCGGCGGCTGCTGCGCAATTTCAACGCCAACGCGGATGCCTTCCGCCAGGAGAGCCTGCGCCATGACCCCGACTGAGGACGGCACCCGGACCATCCAGGTCGACACGCTGGCGCGCGTGGAGGGCGAGGGCGCGCTGTATCTGCGGATCGAGCAGGGGCAGCTGGCCGACCTCGCCTTCCGCATCTTCGAGCCCCCACGCTTTTTCGAAGCCTTCCTGCGCGGCCGCCACATGGGCGAGGCGCCGGACATCACCGCCCGCATCTGCGGGATCTGCCCGGTGGCCTACCAGATGAGTGCAGTGCATGCGATCGAACAGGCCTGCGGTGTAGCGTTGGGGCCGGAGCTTCGGGCACTGCGCCGCCTGCTCTACTGCGGTGAGTGGATCGAGAGCCACGGGCTGCATGTCTACATGCTGCATGCGCCGGACTTCCTGGGCTATGCCGGTGCGGTGGAGATGGCCCGTGATCACCGCGGGCTGGTGGAACTGGGGCTGAAACTGAAAAAGGCCGGCAACGACATCGTCACGCTGCTCGGCGGGCGGGAGATCCACCCGATCAACGTGCGCCTGGGCGGGTTCTACCGCATCCCCGAGACCGCGCGCTTCGCCGAGCTGTGCGAACAGCTGAAGTGGGCGCGCGAGGCCGCCGAGACGACAGTGCGCACGGTGGCCGACTTCGACTTCCCGGACTTCGAGCAGGACTACGAATTCGTCGCCCTCAGCCATCCGGACGAGTACCCGATGAACGAGGGTCGTATCGTCTCCAGCCGTGGACTCGACATCGACGTCACGCAGTGGCCGGACTGGTTCGAAGAAGAGCATGTCGAGCGCTCCAATGCACTGCACTGCCGCCGGCGCGACGGCGGCCATTACATGGTCGGCCCGCTGGCGCGCTACGCCCTGAACCACGCGCGCCTGGGCGAGCGGGCCCGGGCGGCCGCGGCGGCCGCCGGGCTGGAGCCGGTATGCCGCAATCCCTTCCGCAGCATCATCGTGCGGGCGGTGGAAATGGTCGAGGCCTGCGACGAAGCCATCCGCATCCTCGAGGACTTCACCCCGCCGGAGCAGCCTTTCGTCGAGGTGCCGGCACGCGCCGGCACTGGGCACGCGGCCACGGAAGCGCCCCGCGGCCTGCTCTATCACCGCTATGTGATCGACGATGAGGGCCTGATCCAGGAGGCCCAGATCGTCCCGCCCACCTCGCAGAACCAGGGCCAGATCGAGGACGACCTGCGCGCCTTCGTCGCCCCGCGGCTGGCGCTCGACGACGACACGCTGCAGTGGCAGTGCGAGCAGAGCATCCGCAACTACGACCCCTGCATCTCCTGCGCCACGCACTTCCTGCGCCTGGACGTGGAGCGCACATGAGCCCGCGCGGGCCGCTGGTCATCGGCATCGGTCACCGGCTGCGCGGCGACGATGCGCTCGGCCTGGAGGTGCTCGAGGCACTGCGTATCCGGCTGGCCGACCGGCCAGGGCCGGCACCACGGCTGCGCTGTCTGCCAGGGGACGCGACGGGGCTGCTCGCTGCCTGGGAGGGTGAGGACTGCGTGCTGGTGATCGATGCGCTGGCCGCGCCGGAGGCCGCCTCCGGGCAAAGCCCCGTCTGGCGCATCGATGCACGGGCGGGCGCGCTGCCGGCGTTGTATGAACGCGCCTCGAGCCACGGCCTGGGGCTGGCCGAAGCGGTGGAACTCGGCCGCAGCCTCGAGCGGCTGCCGGCGCGGCTGGTGGTGTTCGCCGTGCGCGGCGAGTCCTTCGGTCGCCGTGAGGGCCTGTCGGCGGCGGCGCAGGCCGCCATCCGGCCTGCGGTCGCCGCGCTCGAGCATGAGCTCGCGGCCCTGGCGAAGGCGGCGGCCTGATGCACGAGGCGGGACTGATGCGGGGGCTGATGGCGCGGATCCAGGCCGAGGCGCAGCGTGCGGGCGCCACGGAGGTCCGGCGCGTGCGGGTCTGGCTGGGGGCGCTGTCGCAGATGACGCCGGGGCATTTCGCCGAGCATTTCCACCAGGTCGCGCCGGGCACACTCGCCGAGCACGCGGCGCTGGACTGCGACTGCTCCGAAGATCCGTTCCATCCCGACGCCGCGGAAGTGCGGCTGGTGTCGATCGATGTCCGCTGACCACGGGCGCGAGCACCTGGTGCTCGGCGGCCGGGTGCAGGGGGTGGGTTTACGACCCTTCGCCTGGCGACTCGCCCGCGAGTTGGGACTTGCCGGCCACGTCAGCAACTGCGGGGGGGAGGTGCACCTGGAACTGGAAGGCCCGGCGGCTGCGCGGGCCGAGTTCCAACGCCGACTGCTCGCCGACGCTCCGGCCCCCTGCATGCTGCGCGACTGCCAGGGCGTCGAACCCCGCGGCGAACCGGACTTCCAGGTCATCCCGGGCACGGTGGCCGAGGCCGCCAGCTTCCTGCCGCTGCGCGATGTCGCGCCCTGTGAGGACTGCCGGCGGGAACTGGCCGACCCGGCCGACCGACGCCACCGCTACCCGTTCATCGCCTGCAGCCGCTGCGGACCGCGGCTGACGGTCACGCAGCGACTGCCCTGGGCGCGCGCAAACACGACCATGGCGGCGTTCCCGCTGTGTGCGGCCTGCGCCCGGGAGTTTGCCGACCCGGCCGACCGGCGCTTCCATGCCGAGATGACTGCCTGTCCAGACTGCGGGCCGCAACTCGCCTGGGCCGGGACAAACACCCCGGCGGCCGAGGTAGCGGCCACGGGCACGGCGGCGCTGGCCGCCGCAGTGGCGTGTCTGCAGGCCGGCGGCATCCTCATGCTCAAGGGCGTCGGCGGCTACCAGCTGCTCTGCGACGCCACGGACGCCCATGCGGTGACCCGCCTGCGCGCGCGCAAGCGGCGGCCGCGCAAGCCCTTCGCCGTGCTGGTCGCGGACCTGGCAGCGGCCGCCAGGCTCGCCTCGCTCGAGCCTGCCGAAGCGCAGGCGCTGGCAGGCCCCGCGGCGCCCATCGTGCTCACCCGTGCGCGCAACGGCCCGCCGCTGGCCGACGGCATCCACCCGGGGCTCGCCTGGCTGGGCCTGATGCTGCCGGCCTCGCCGCTGCACCTGCTGCTGGCCGAGGCGGTCGGTGGGCCGCTGGTCTGTACCAGTGCCAACCTCGCCGGCGAGCCGCTGTGTCGGGACGATGCCGAGGCGCGGGCCGCCGTCGGCGCGCTGGCCGATGGCTGGCTGAGCCACGACCGCGCCATCGCCCTGCCCTGCGACGACCCGGTCGTCCGGATCATCGACGGCCGCCCCGTGACCCTGCGGGTGGGTCGCGGACTCGCCCCGCAGGTGATTGCGCTGCCTGCAGCGCTGCCGCCCTCCCCGCCTCTTGTTGGCACCGGCGGACACCTGAAAGCGGCCGTCGCCCTGGCCCGTGGCCACGAGGCGCTGCTCGGCCCGCATGTCGGCGATCTCGACACGCCGGCCAGCCGTGCCCGGCATGCCCAGGTCGCCGAGCAACTCTGCCGCCTCTACCACCACACCCCTGCCCAGACGGCCCACGACCGTCACCCCGATGACGCCGGTGCCGCGCTGGCCCGACGTCTTGGCACCGCCCCGCCGCTGGCGGTGCAGCATCACCATGCCCACGCGCTGGCCTGCGCGGCTGAACATGGCTACACGGGCCCACTGCTCGCTGTCTGCTGGGACGGCACCGGCGCCGGCGACGACGGCACGGTGTGGGGCGGCGAGTGGCTGGCGATCGACGGTGCGCAGGCGCGACGGATGGCCTGGCTGATGCCGCTGCGCCTGGTCGGCGGCGAGGCGGCGATCCGCGACCCGCGGCGGGTGGCGATCGCGCTGCTCGCGGCCGCCGGGTGTCCGACCCCATGGCCCGCACTGCCTGAAGAGCGCAGCCCGCTGGCCACCGAGGCGCTGACAGCGCTCCTCGACCGCCCCTCGGCCGGGCCGCTGTGCAGCAGTGCCGGGCGGCTGCTCGACGGGTTGGCCGTACTGTGCGGACTGATCGGGACGGCAAGCTTCGACGGCGAGGCGGCCATGCGGCTGGAGAGTGCGCTGCCGGCAGGGGCCGCGCTGCCAGCGCCGCCGGCGGACGCCCGGCTCGGGCTGGTCCCCGCCAACAGCGGCCTGACCCTTGACTGGCGAGGACTGGTGCGCCGGGTGGTGACGGCGCGGACCGAGGGCAGCGAGGCCCCTGCCCTCGCGGCACTGGTGCATGGCGCCCTGGTGGCAGCGATCGTCGAGGTGGCGGGACGGCTCGACATGCGGACGGTCGCCCTGGGCGGCGGCTGTTTCCAGAACCGCGCGCTGGTCGAGGGTGCGCGGCGCGGGCTCGAGGCGGCTGGCCACCAGGTCCTCGTGGCTGGCCGCATCCCGCCAAACGACGGCGGACTGGCCCTCGGCCAGGTGGTCGCCGCAGGCCGGGCCCTGGCCGCCGCAGCCGGCGGGCACTGAGCATGTGCCTGGCCATCCCCGGCGAGATCGTGGCCCTGCATGGCGAGGACCCGCTGCTGCGGACGGCCGAAGTGTGCTTCGGCGGCGTCCGCCGCGAGGTCAGCCTGGCCTGCGTTCCCGAGGCGGGCCTGGGCGACCACGTGCTGGTGCATGCAGGACTGGCCATCGCCAGGCTTGAGCCGCAGCGGGCCGAAGCGGTCAGGCGCACGCTGGATGAGGCCCTCGCCGCCGGAGCGCGGAAATGAGTGCCGATGACGCCGCGGCTGTCCGCCGCCTGAGCGAAGCGATCGCGTGCAGCGTCACCCGGCCCTGGACGCTGATGGAAGTCTGTGGCGGCCAGACCCATGCCATCCTCGAGCACGGCCTCGACCAGCTGCTGCCCCCCGGGCTGGAGCTGGTGCACGGGCCCGGCTGTCCGGTCTGTGTGACCCCGCCCGAGCTGATCGACCAGGCCATTGCCCTGGCCGGTCGGGCGGGCGTGACGCTGTGCTCCTTTGGCGACATGCTGCGGGTGCCGGGGGGCGCGGGCGACACGCTGCTCGCGGCACGTGCCCGCGGCGGCGACGTGCGCATCGTCTACTCTCCGCTGGATGCGCTGGCGCTGGCCCGCGCCGAGCCTGCGCGCACCGTGGTGTTTTTCGCCGTGGGCTTCGAGACCACGGCGCCGGCCAACGCGGTCGCCGTGGCCCAGGCGACCCGCGAAGGCCTGGGCAACTTTCTGCTGCTGTGCGCGCACGTGCGGGTGCCGCCGGCCATGGAGACGATCCTGGCGGCGGCGGGCAACCGCGTGCAGGGCTTCCTGGCCGCCGGCCATGTCTGCACGATCATGGGGCTGGAGGAATACCGTCCGCTGGCTGAGCGCTATCAGGTCCCGATCGTGGTCACCGGCTTCTCGCCGGTGGATATCCTCGCAGGCGTGCTGCTGTGCGTCCGCCAGCTCGAACGTGGCGAGGCGCGGGTGGAGAACGCCTACGCCAGCGCGGTCGACCCGCAGGGCAATACCGCCGCGCAAGGCCTGCTGCGACAGGTGTTCGAGCGCGTGCCGCGGCCCTGGCGGGGACTGGGCTCGCTCCCCGACAGCGGCCTGGCCCTGCGCCCCGAATATGCCCGCCATGACGCCGGCCGGCGCTTCGGCCTGCCCGCCGGGGAGGCCACCGGGCCAGCGGGTCCGCCAGGGTCCGCCACCGACGGCGCCAGCAGCGGGGACAGCCACGCAGTCCGCTGCCACGCCGGCGAGGTGCTGCAGGGGCGGCTGCGACCGGACGCCTGCCCAGCCTTCGGCCGGGCCTGCACCCCCGAGACGCCGCTGGGCGCGCCCATGGTGTCCTCCGAAGGCGCCTGCGCGGCCTATTTCCGTCATCGCCGCACGCGCCATACCGCGGCATGAGCGCCCCCACCGACATCGGCGTGGTCTGCCCGCTGCCGGGCGGCAGCGAGCAGGCCTGCATCACGCTGGCCCATGGCGGCGGTGGCCGGCTGATGCGCGAACTGATCGAGGGCTTCATCGCCCCGCGACTGCGTCTCGCGCCGGCGGCGCTGACGGTGGACGCGGCGGCGCTGGGCCCGGTCTCGGCGCCACTGGCTTTCACCACCGATTCCTACGTGGTCTCGCCGCTGGAATTCCCGGGCGGCAGCATCGGCACCCTGGCCATCCACGGCACGATCAACGACCTCGCTGCCGCCGGCGCGCGGGCGCGCTGGCTGAGCGTGGGCCTGATTCTCGAGGAGGGACTGCCCCTGGCCGTGCTCGGCCGGGTACTCGAGGCCATGGGTCAGGCGGCGGCCGAGGCGGACGTGCGCCTGGTCACCGGCGACACCAAGGTGGTGGAACGCGGCAGCGCCGACCGCATGTTCGTGAACACCGCGGGCATCGGCGAGCTGCTGCTGCGCGAGCCCCCCGGGCCACAAAGACTGCAGGCCGGCGACACCCTGCTGCTCAGCGGCGACATCGGCCGGCATGGCGCGACCATTGTCGCGGCGCGTGAGTCACTCGGGCTGTCGACGGCACGGCTGGCCAGCGACTGCGCCCCGCTCCACGGCCAGCTCGAGGCGCTCGCGAGGGCGGGTGTGAATGTGCATGGCGCCCGCGATCTCACGCGCGGCGGGCTGGCCACGGCGGTGGTGGAGCTGTGTCGGGACGCCGGCCTGGCAGCGACCCTGGAGGCCGTGGCCATCCCGATGCAGGAGGAAGTCCGTGGCGTCTGCGAACTCCTGGGCCTCGATCCGCTGTATCTTGCGAACGAGGGACGCATGCTGTGGCTGGTGCCCGACGACGAGACGGACCGCGCCGCGGCAGCACTGCGCCGTGCGGGCGCCACCCCAAGCGTCTGCGGCAGACTGCACGCGGGCCAGGGTGGCGAGGTGACCCTGGTGACGCGCTACGGGACGCGGCGGGCCCTCGACCTGCTCAGTGGGGACCAGCTGCCGCGCATCTGCTGAGTCGGCTCTAAAAGGTGAGATGAACGATGACCGAGACCTACCGGGCGCTGGTGCTCGACTGTGACGGCGTGCTGCTGGACTCCAACGGGGTGAAGACCCGCGCCTTCGGCGCCGTGGCCGAGCGCTTCGGCGCCGCGGCCAGCCGCGAGTTCATCCGCTACCACCTTGACCACCCGGGCGTCTCGCGCTTCGACAAGTTCCGGCACCTGCTCGACCGCCACGGGGGGGAGGCGGCCGCAGGCGTCACGCTGGAGACGCTGCTGGAGGACTTCGCCGAGCGCGTCGCCGCGGGGCTGCGCGCGTGTGCGGTTGCCCCCGGGCTGACCGAGCTTCGCGCGCGCTGGCCAGCGTTGACCTGGATGATGGTGTCCGCCGGCGCGCAGTCGGAGCTCCGCGAGCTGTTCCAGCACCGGGGCCTGGCGGCGCTGTTCGACGGCGGGATTTATGGCAGCCCGGACACCAAGGCCCAAATCCTCTCGCGGGAACTCGCCGCCGGGCGCCTGCAGCGGCCGGCACTTTACGCCGGCGACAGCCGTGCAGACCACGAGGCCGCCTGCGGCGCAGGGCTGGACTTCGTGTTCGTCTCCGACTGGACCGCCTTCGAGGACTGGCAGGCCTACTGCCGCGAGCAGGCGCTGGACACGGTGGCCCAGCTGGCCGAAATCGAACCGCTGCTCGAGTGCGGGCCGGTGACACGATGAGCCTGCCGGACTGGGTCGACAGCGCCGCCCGCGTGGTGGTGGCGGGCGCCAAGCCCGGCGTGCGCTTGCCCCTGCTCGAGCGCCCGGTACTGCTCACCGCCAATGGCGCCGCGCTGCTTGGTCCGCCCTACCGGGCCCGCTGCGGGGCCTGGGTGATCAGTGTGGTCGACAGTGGCGTGCTGGCCAAGGACACGGCCGTGCAGCAGGCCATCCGCACAGCCCAGCCCGACGAGTTGCTGATCGTCGGGGAGGTGATCGCCGAGCGCGAAGCCTTCATGCGCGAGACCCTGGGGCTAGAGCGGACCGTGCTGCGGACCCTGGCCTACCGTGAGCGCTTCGAGTTCCTGCGCGAAGCCGCCGGACGCCGCGCCTGGCTGATCGCCGCGCACGACCTGAAGTCACCCAAGCGTCTGCTGGAGTCGCTGCGCCTCATCGCCACACCCGAGCGCATGGCCTTCGTCACCGCCTCCACCGGCATGAATGCGGTGTTTTACGCCCGCCGCCGTTTCGCCGCCGCGCAGGAGATCATCACCGCCGGGATCGGCCTGCAGCCCGGCGGACACTTCTACGGCGTGGGGCGCATGAGCAGTTCACGCGCCCGCGCCGACCGGCTGCTGATGCAGGCCTGGCCCCCGGAGCAGCGCCCCTGGCTGAAGACCACCGACCCGGTGATGCAGTCGCTGGGCCGGGTGCCGGCCTGGACCGGCGAGTGCTTCACCCCGGCGCCGCCGGCGTGAACCGGCCCTGGCACATGGCCTGGGATGGCGGCGCGCAGCTGGGCGAGGCGCCCTGCTGGCTGGACGGCGCGCTGTTCTGGAGCGATATCGAACGTGGCGAGCTCTGGCGGCTGGCGGCGGCGGGAGTCGCCGCAGACCGCCTCTACCACGACCGGCCGGTCGGCGGCTTTACCCGCCAGGCCGACGGTGCACTGCTGCTGTTCCGCGATCGCGGCAACGTCGTGCACTGGCCGCTGCCGGGCCAGCCGGGCGAGGCCCGCACCCTGGTCGAGGCCCTGCCCGGCGAGCAGGCCAGCCGCTTCAACGATGTGCTCGCCGATCCAGCCGGGCGGGTGTTCTGCGGCACCCTCAGCAGCCCGGACAAGGCGGGGGCACTGTATCGCCTGGACCCCGACGGGCAGATCGCCGCGGTCCTCGAAGGCCTGGGTACACCGAACGGCATGGGGCTGACACCAACCCACGATGCGCTCTATGTCACCGACACGCGGGCCCGCACCATCTGGCGCCATGACTACGACGTGGACCGGGGCGAAGTCGGCGCCCGCACGGCGTTCTACGTCAGCGACACGCCACCGGCCCGACCGGATGGCCTGTGCGTGGATGTCGAAGGCTGCGTCTGGACGGCGCTCTACGAGGGCGGCGCCGTGCTCCGGCTGTCGCCGGCAGGCGAAGTCCTCGAGCGGATCACGCTGCCGGCGCGCTATACCACCAGCCTGTGCTTCGGTGCGCCTGGCCGCGGTGAGCTGTTCGTCACCTCTGCCGGCGGCCCGGCCAGGGCACAGGCTGGCCCGCATGCCGGCGCGGTATTCCGCCTCGAGGTGAACGTGGAGGGCGGCCCGGTATACGATTCGCGGATCCTGCTTCAGAACACCGGAAAAAACGCCAGGAACAGCTCATGAATGTCGCCATCGTCACCGCCCGCGCCGGCAGCAAGTCCATCATCGACAAGAACGTCTACCCGGTGAACGGCCGGGCGATGGTCCAGTATCCGATCCACGCCGCCCGCGCGGCCCGCCGCATCGGCGGCGTCTACGTCTCCACCGACGGCGAGAAGATTGCCGAGGCCTCGCGCGCGGCGGGCGCCACCATCATCCCGCGGCCTGACGAACTCGGCGGCGACAGCGTCAACCACGGCATCGTCATCCGTCACGCCGTGGAGTGGGTGGACGAGCGCGTCGAGGGACTGGAAAACATCGTGCTGCTGCTCGGCAATACCGTGATGATCAGCGGCGAGCTGATCGATCATTGCCTGGAGGTTCTCGAGACGCGCAAGGACATCGACTCGGTCATGACCGTGTGGGAGGCCGGCGACGATCACCCGCTGCGGGCCATGGAAATCCGCGACGGCCTGGTCGTGCCCTATGGCGGCACGCAGCGCGAAGTCTCCACCGAGCGCCAGAGCTATCCCAAGGCCTACTACTACGACCAGGGCGTCTGGGCCTTTCGCAAGGACTGCGTCCAGCGGCGTGACGGTCCGAACCCCTGGTGGTGGATGGGTGCCCGGGTGCATCCGGTCGTGCGCATGTGGACCACCGGGCGCGACGTGCACTCGCACTTCGATCTCGGTGTGCACCGCTGGTGGCTGGATGAAGGCCACCAGCTGCAGACCGAGGCCGACGGCATCGACTACGCGAGCATCACCCGCCCGCCGGAGGAGCCGACGTGAGCCAGCGGGTGCTGGTCAGCACCTCGAGCTTTGGTGACGACGCACGGGCACTGCTCGAGTCGGCAGGTCTCCAGGTCGAGCTCAATCCGCATGGCCGCAAGCTCACGCCCGAGGAAAGTCGCAGTCTGATGGGCGAGATCAGCGGACTGGTGGCCGGTACCGAGCGGCTCGACGCCGAAGTGCTGGCGGCAGCCCCGAACCTCCGGGTCATCTCGCGCGTGGGCACCGGCATGGATGCCATCGACTTCGCGGCCACCGCGGCGCGCGGGATCGAGGTCTACAACACCCCGGAGGCGCATGTCGACGCTGTGGCTGAGCTCGCGCTCGGCGGACTGCTCGCACTGCTCCGGGGCATTGCCCGCAGTGACGCGAGTATTCGCGACGGGGCCTGGCAACGGCCGATGGGGGGGCTGCTGCGGGGCCGCAGCGTGGGCCTGCTGGGCTTCGGCCGAGTCGGCCGGCGCCTCGCCGCCCTGCTCGCACCCTTCGACGTGACGCTGTATGCCACTGACCCCGCGGCCGACCCGGCCCAGGCGCGGGCCGCGGGCGTCGAACTGCTGTCCCGCGAGGCGCTGCTGGCCCGGGCCGAGATTGTCTCGCTGCATGTGCCCGGCCAGGGAGGCAGACCCGTGTTCGACGCCGAGGCCTTCGGTCACCTGCGTCCTGGCGCCGTGCTGATCAATACCGCCCGCGGCGAGCTGGTCGACGAGACGGCGCTGCTCGCCCATCTCGACGCCGACCCCGCCTTCATGGCCTACCTGGACGTGTTCGCTGAAGAACCCTATCGCGGGCCACTGGCCAGCCACCCAAGGGTGTTGCTGAGTGCGCATCTCGGCTCGTATGCACGCGAGGCGCGCGCCCTGATGGAACGCCAGGCGGTGGAAAACCTGCTGCGCGGCCTGGCCCTCACCGCCGCGGAGGGCCCGCGGTGAGCCGGGTGCTGGTCACCGGCGGGGCTGGCTTTCTCGGCAGTCATGTCGCCGACGCCCTGGCTGCGGCCGGCCACGAAGTCAGCCTGTTCGACCTGGAGCCCTCGGCCTGGTGTGCCCCGGGGTATCGGGAAATTCTCGGCGATATCCGCGACGCCGATACCGTTGCCGCGGCTGTTGCCGGTCATGACGCCGTCATCCATCTCGCGGCACTGGCCGACCTCGAGGCCGGACTGGCACGCCCCCGGGATACGCTCGAGATCAACGTCTGCGGCACGCTGAACGTCCTGGAAGGCATGCGGGCCCACGGCATCGGCCGGCTGCTGTTCGCCAGCACCGTCTATGTCTACAGCCGCCACGGCGGCTTCTATCGCTGCAGCAAGCAGGCCGCCGAGAGCTACATCGAGGAATTCGCCCGCTGTAGCGGGATCGAATACACCATCCTGCGCTACGGCAGCCTCTATGGCCCGCGCGCCGACGCGAGCAACGGCGTCTACCGGCTGATCGACAAGGCCCTGCGCGGCGAGCCCATCCACCATCACGGCAGCCCGCTCGACCGGCGTGAATATATTCATGTCAGCGACGCCGCCCGCCTGAGCGTCCAGACACTGGACGCGGCCTATGCCAACCGGCATATCGTGATCACCGGCCACGACGCCCTGCGGATCGGTGACCTGTTCGCGATGTTTGCCGAGATGCTCGGCCGGCCACTGGACATCAGCTACGCGTATCCCGACGACGCAATGGTCGCTGACACGCAGCGCGGCCATTACGGGCAGACGCCCTATGCCTACACGCCGCGCCCCGGCCACAAGCTCACGGCCGGCGAGTACGTGGACATGGGCCAGGGACTGCTACAGGTCTTCGAGGAAATCGACCGCGAGCTCGGCAACCACGGGCATTGACCTGTAAGCCGCGGCGCCGCGCGCCTGCCAGGACGCACGGCCCTGCTCGATGAGCTCATAGATCTCCCGGCTGCGCCCGCCGAGCGTGCGGATGATGTCGTCGTGGGTGCCGCGTGTCGCCTCGACCCACAGCGCCCGCTGTTCGACGGTGAGTTCGTGCGAGACGAACCCGAGCTCCGCCTCGGAGATGGCCAGATCACGATCGATTTCCTCGCGGATCATCCGGCGGGTCACGCTGATGTCGGGGAACGCCGTCCCGAAGAGCTCACGTTGCGCGTCGGTCAGCCCGTTCCACCAGCGCAGGTCGGCGACAATCACACTCATGCCCAGCGAGTGCCCGGTGAGCATCAGATGCGGCGCCTCACCGGCAATGCCGGTGCGTGCGTACAGGGGGACACCGTTTTCGCCAGCCTCCATCAGGCCGGTCTGCAGCGAGGGCACGATGTCGCCGAAACCCACCGAGATGACATCGGCGCCCAATGCCCGCGCGAACAGCTGCGACGCCGGGCTGGCCGAGACGCGGAAGCGCACGCCACGCATCTGCGCCGGCGTCATCAGTGGCCGCTTCGCATAGACGTGGTGAAACCCGATCTCGTTCCAGGTGACGAGGTGCAGCCCGCGCTCTGCCAGCAGTTCGCGGAAAACCGGCGTCAGGTAGGTGTCGAAGACGTAATCGGCTTCTGCATAGCTGTCGAACAGGTAGGGCGCATACAGCAGTGCAAGCTCGGGCAGGACGGTAGAGGCCGCCATCGCCGAGAGATTTGCGAACTGCACGCGGCCGCGACGCAGGCCCGAGACCAGGGCTTCTTCTGAGCCCAGCTGGCCGTAGATCAGCATGCGCATGGTGATGTCCTCGTCCGAGGCCTCCACGGCCCGCTGGAACATCAGCCACTGCTCCTCGCCCGCGGTCCGCGCGGCCGCCGTCCCGGCCACCGTGACTTCCATGCCGGTGCGCTCGCCAGCATCGCAGCCCGCCAACAGCAAGACCGCACAACACAGGACCCAGCCTATTCTCGGAGACATGCACGCATTCCGTTGCCGCGAACCAGCCGACATCTTCGCAACTGGCCGCCACGGAATCCAGTGCGGGGGTGGTCTTCAGGCCCCCCTGGGGTGCAGCTCGACGATCTCGGCGTCCTGGCGACCACACACCTCGAGCCAGTAGCCGATGGCCTCGAGGTTGACGGCCGTGCTGTCGCGCTCGTCCCAGTAGCGCGCCAGCAGCTCGGCATGGCGGGGGTCGAGCCGACCATCTTCGATCAGTGCCGGCAGCAGGCTCTTGGCGCTGAGTCTGGGCATCATCATCACTCCGTTGCGGAACACCACGACCGCAGTCCAACTGAACTCACTGGGGAAACCATAGCCGGCACTGGGTGTCGCGCGCGTGACAGTGCCATGACAGCCTCATGAAGCCGTGATCCGCCTCTGGCGCACCAGCGCCCCGATCACGACGGTCGACGCGCTGTGCGAAAATGCGCAACCCTGGCCCCAAGCAAGGATGCCCTGATGACGACACGCCGCCGCGACACCGTACTGGCCCACGCCGGGCGCGACCGCCAGCTCTCGGCCGGCACGGTCAATATTCCGCCCTTCCGCTGCTCCACGGTGCTGTTCGAGGATCTTGCAGCGTTCGAGGATCACAGCCGGGGGGGCCAGACCTTCCGCTATGCCCGCGACGGCACGCCCACCGCGCGCGCCCTGGAAAGCGCCTATGCCGAACTCGAGGGCGCGGCAGGCGCTGTGGCCACCTGCTCGGGCCTCTCGGCGGTCACGGTCGCACTGTCTTCGTTCCTGCGCCCCGGTGATCATCTGGTGCTCAGCGAGGGTGCCTACGAACCGACCGTAGATTATGTGCAGGGCGTACTCGAAGAGTTCGGTGTCAGCGTCACCCTGGTGCCGCCGGAGATCGGCGGACGGATTGGCGAGGCTCTGCAGCCGAACACCCGCGTCGTCTACCTGGAATCCCCCAGTTCCGGCACCTTCGAGTTGCAGGATCTGCCGGCCATCGCGGCGGCCGTGCGCGCGGCAGCGGTGGAGCGCGAGCGCAAGCCGCTGATCCTGACCGACAACACCTGGTCGGGCGGCCTGTTCCATCAACCGCTGACGCTGGGCGCCGATGTGGTCATCCAGGCCGCCACCAAGTACATCTCGGGACACTCCGACGCGATGCTCGGTCTGGTGGCCTGCAGCGAGGCGACACTGGCGACGGTACGACGGAATGCGAAACTCCAGGGGGTGTACGCCAGCCCGGATGACTGCTGGCTGGGCCTGCGGGGGCTGCGCACGCTGGCGGTGCGGCTGCGCCAGCACATGGCCACGGGGCTTGCGCTGGCGCAGTGGCTGGCCGAACAGTCGGCCGTGGCCGAGGTGTTGCATCCGGGGCTCCCCCAGCACCCGCAGCATGCGCTGTGGCAGCGGGACTTCTGCGGCGCCTCGGGCCTGTTCGCGTTTCGGCTGCAGCCTCACTACGACCGCGCGGCGCTGCGCCGGATGCTCGACGGCATGCAACTGTTCGGCATGGGCTACAGTTTCGGGGCCTTCGAATCCCTGCTGATCCCCGTCCGGCTGCCACCGCACCGGTCGCCGGCCCCCGCCGGCAGCGGCCCGCTGCTGCGGCTGCACGCCGGTCTCGAGGCGGTCGAGGACCTGCAGGCAGATCTCGCGGCGGGCCTCGCCCGCCTCGAGACCGCCTGAGTCCGTGCTGCGCCTCAAACCTGTCCGGTGAGCCGGAAACACCCCGCCTCGCACTGGCTCGGCCTGCTGGCGCTGGTGCTGCTGTGGGGCAGCGCATTCCTGTTCGTGTCCATTGCGCTCGGGAGCTTCAGCGCACTGCAGATTGCCGGGACCCGCATCATCATCGCCGGCGGGGTGCTGGTGGCCCTGTGCCTGGTGCTCGGTCCGGGGCTTCCCGGAGGACGGCGGCAATGGGCCTACTTTCTCGCCATGGGGATCACCGGCAACTGCCTGCCCTTCCTGCTGATCGCCTGGGGACAGCAGCATGTCCCTTCGGGCGAAGCGGGCATCCTGATGGCACTGGTGCCGCTGATGGTCATGGTGCTCGCGCACTTTCTGCTGCCGGGCGAGCGGCTGACCCGGCGAAGGACTGCGGGCTTTCTGCTGGGCTTTGCCGGGGTGGTGGTGCTGATCGGTCCGCAGCATCTCGGGGGGCTGCTGGGCCAGGAGGCGCAACTGGCGCGATTGGCGCTGCTGGGCGCGACCATCAGTTATGCCACCGCCGGCATCCTCGCCCAGTACCAGCCCAACCGGGACATGCTGCAGTCGGCGGCGGGTACGCTGCTGACCGCCAGCGCCGTGATGCTGGTGCTCATGGTCTGGGCCGGGGAACTGGCGCCACCGGTCGAACTCACCCCGGGGCCGTTGCTGGCCGTGGTGGCCCTGGGGCTGCTGTGTACCGCGGCGGCCAACCTGGTGTTCTTCTGGCTGGCGCACCGCAGCGGCGCGCCGTTTCTGTCACTGTCGAACTATCTCGTGCCCTGCGTGGCGGTCGGACTCGGTGCGGTGTTCGCGGGCGAACGGTTGCCCGCCGACGCCTGGCTGGCGCTGACCCTGATCCTGGGTGGACTTGCACTGTGTCAGCGGCGTGCGCGCCTGTCCTGACGACCGCGCAAAGACGAGCGTCGCGTCGTCAGGCGCCTTCCGGGCCGAGCGGGGCGGCCACCTGCCGTCCGTTACGCAGAACCGCCGCCGAGGCGACGACACTGTGCAGCAGGCGGGAGATCGGCACCGGAATCTCCAGCACATCCACCGCGCCACTGCGCATGGCCGAGACGGCTGTACCCACATCATCGGGCGGTACGAGCAGCACGACCGGCGCGCCACTGCCAGCACGGCGCAGGTGATCGATGAGTTCAACGCCCGAAATACCGGGCAACAGGGCCGCGGCAACCACGCAGCGGACCGCGCTTACGCTGCGGTCAGCCAGCAGTTCCTCTGCCCGCACGAAGCTGCGCAGCCTCGCGTCGGCCGCGTGGAACATGGGAGCGAGGGCGTTGTAGAGCGCCGGATCCGGGTCCACCACACAGACATCCAGATCGGCCGGGATTTTCATCAGCAACAGGTCACCACGCCGCGAGAAGACACTTCAGAGTGAACCAAAGTGTCCGTCCGGGGCCCGGACTGTCACAATAGGGGAATGTACGGGGTGGACCGTCGGTCTACCCTTCGCGGAGATTCTCCAGCCGGCTCATCATCTGCACCAACTGGGCCAGCGAGCGCGCCTGCATCTTCTCCATCACCCGCGCCCGGTGGATCTCCACGGTCCGCTGGCTGACATCGAGATCCATCGCAATCACCTTGTTGGGCTGCCCGGAGACCACCCGGTCAAGCACCTGGCGCTCCCGCGGCGTCAGCGCCTCGAGCCGTCCCGTGATCTCGTCGATCTCCAGCTCCACCTGGTGCAGGCTTTTCTCCTGCTGCAGGCCCTCGTTGATGCGATCAAGCAGGTCCTGGTCGCGAAAGGGCTTCTGCACGAAATCCAGCGCACCGGCCTTCATCGCCTCCACCGCCATGGGGACGTCACCATGCCCGGTGATGAAAATCACCGGCAGACGGCAGCCGCGATCCAGCAACGCTTCCTGCATCTCCAGGCCGCTCATGCCGGGCATGCGGATGTCGGCGACGATGCAGCCGCGCATCTCCGGTTGCCAGGCGCCGAGGAACTCGTCGCCGGAGGCATACACCTGCACCGGCAGCCCCACCGACTTGATCAGCATCCGCAGGGCATCTCGCACGGCGTGATCATCATCGACGATAAAGACAATCGGCTGGGTCATGAAGTCAGTCCTCGAACGACAGGGGCAGGTGGAAACTGAAAATCGCACCACCGGCAGGGTTGGGCTGGAAACCCAGGCGGCCACCATGCGACTGGATGATGGTGCGGCTGATGGACAGGCCGACGCCCAGGCCATTCTGCTTGCTGGTGACGAAGGGGTGGAAGATCTGGCGGGCCACCTGTTCGTCGACGCCAGGGCCGTGGTCGGTGACCGTCACCTCCACGCCACCCTCCTCGCGCTGGCGGGTGCTGATGATGACCCCCTGCGAGCGGTCCGGCTGTGCGGACATGGCGTCGACCGCGTTGCGAATCAGATTCAGCAGCACCTGCTGGATTTCCACCGCGTTGCCGCGGACCGGGGGCAGCACCTCGGCCAGCGACATGCACAGCGGCACGTCGCGATCACGCGCATCGAGCTCGGCCAGCACCATGATCTCGCGGATCAGGGCGTTGCAGTCGAGGCGCTCGCGCGCCGAGTCCTGCATGCGCAGAAACCCGCGCAGCCGGCGGATCACCTCGCCTGCGCGGTGCGCCTGCTGGCTCACCTGGCGACAGATATGCTGGAGGTCTTCGGCGTCGGCCGCCGCGCCCGCCTTCAGCAGACGTTCGGCTGTCTGGGCATAGGTATTGATCGCCGCCAGCGGCTGGTTGATCTCGTGCGCCAGGCCTGCGGCCATTTCGCCCATGGTGCTGAAGCGGCCCACGCGTGCCAGACGCTCCTGCAGTTCGCGCATTTCCTGCTCGGCACGTTTGCGCCCGGAGATATCGCGGATGATGCCGATGAAATGTGGCGGACCGGGCAGATCGACCTGTCCGACCGACAGCTCGATCGGGAAGACCTCGCCGTCCCGGCGCAGGGCCTCGACCTCTCGGCCCTTGCCGATGATGCGTCGCTCGCCGGTGACGAGATAGTGCGCCATGAAGCCGTCATGGTGATCGGCAAAATGCGACGGCATGAGCATGCTCACATTACGCCCCGCGATCTCGCTTTCCCGGTAGCCGAAAATCCGTTCGGCGGCGGGATTGAAGATCAGGATGCCGCCGCGCTCGTCGATCATGATGATGGCGTCGACGGCCGCGTGCAGCAGCGCACGAAAATTCGCATCTCCGATGTCGCTGGCCGGATACAGGGACTCCGGAACGCGGTCGACACTCATAAGCAGATTCCACAGCGCCATAGCAGGATGGCCGCGATAGTCGCGACCCCATCATCCTGATTATATAGAAACCTCGATTTCTCCACGCCCGCTGGCCGCGTATCATGATCCGGCGGAGGACAAACAGCGGAAGGAGCAGGGCATGAGCAATGGTCAGCGAATCCTGGTCGTGGTTGATCCAACGGCCGACGAACAACCGGCAGTGGCACGCGCCGCCAGGCTGGCCCGGGCGCTCGGTTGCGGCATGGAGCTGTTCATCTGCCACTATGACCCTTACCTGTCCGGTGAGCGTTTCTTCGATTCACCAGGCCTGCAGAAAGCCCGCAGGGAAACCATGGACGCGATGCTCACCCGGCTCGGCAGACTTGCCGAACCGCTGGCCGAAGAGGGGCTGGATGTCAGCACGGAGGTCGCCTGGGACACCCCGCTGCACGAAGGTATCGTGCGCCGGGCGCTTGCCATACAGCCCGCCCTGGTGCTCAAGGACACCCACTACCACCAGGCGCTGCGCCGCTCGGTGTTCAGCAACACGGACTGGAACCTCATCCGGACCTGCCCGGCGCCGCTGTGGCTGGTGAAACCACGCGCGGTGGCCGAGACGCTGCGCATCGTCGCGGCCGTCGACCCCATGCATGAGCACGACAAGCCGGCCAACCTGGATCACGTCATCCTCCGCGAGGGTGAACGGCTGGCTGGGGCCACCGGTGGCGAACTGCACGCCTTCCATAGCTACGACCCGATGCCGGCGATCGCGGGCACGGCTACCGCGGTGGCCACGCCGATCTCGGTCCCTGCCGAGGATATCGGCAAGGACCTCGAACGCAGCCATGGCGAGGCCCTGGGCGATCTCGCAGAAACCTACCGGCTGCCGGATGACCGTGTCCACCTGCTGCGCGGCCCGGCCAGGGAGCTGCTGCCGGAACTCGCGCGCGAGCTCGAGGCGGGGCTGGTGATCATGGGAGCGGTGGCGCGCGGACGGCTGAAACGGTTTTTCATCGGCAGCACGGCCGAACAGGTGCTTGATCGACTGCCCTGCGACGTGCTGGTCATGAAACCCGATGAGTTCACCACACCCGTGCGGCTGGAGGATGCCGCCGCACGCGACTGAATCCACCACAACCCGCGGGAGATCAAGGATGATCCGTCTCGACAGCCTCGGCAGCGAGGTCAATGTACTGGTTCAGGGTGCGAGCCGCGGCCTTGGCCGTGAGTTCGTCCGCCAGCTGCTGCACTGCCCCGACGTGGGCCGCGTCTGGGCCGGCTGCCGACAACCCGAGGCCCTCGCGCTGCCTGCAGACACTCCCACCGGGGGCCTGCGCCCGCTGCGCCTGGACATCACTGACGAGGGCGGCGTCGCGGCCGCGGCCGAGGACGTGGCACGCGAAACAGACACCCTCAGCCTGATCATCAACGTCGCGGGAATCCTGCACACCCCCGAGGGAATGTGTCCTGAACGGCGGCTGGCGGAGGTCGAGCCCGCCAACATGGTGTTGAGCTACCAGGTGAACGCCCTCGGCCCGCTGCTGGTCGCCAAGCACTTCGCAGCGCTGCTGCCGAGGCGTGAGCGCGCGGTGTTTGCCAGCCTCTCCGCCCGCGTGGGCAGCATCGGCGACAACCACCTCGGCGGCTGGTACGCCTATCGCGCCGCCAAGGCGGCGCAGAACATGCTCACGCGCAACCTCTCGGTGGAACTGCCCCGCAGGCACCGTGGCGTGCTGTGTATCGCGCTGCACCCCGGCACCGTCGATACCGACCTGTCCGCGCCCTTCCAGGGCAATGTCCCGGCAGAGCGGCTGTTCAGCCGCGAGCGAGCAGTCACCCAGCTGCTCGAAATCATCAATGGCCTGGGCGCGGACGACCAGGGCCGCTTCATTGCCTGGGACGGCCAGACCATCCCCTGGTAGCGATCTCCGGTGTCGATCTCAAGCGCCGTTGAGGTAGCGCATCAAGGTGCCGTGATAGTGGCGGATGCGGCTTTCCTGCACATGCGCCAACAGCAGCCGGCTGCGGGCCGTCGCCTTCATTCCACGCTGCACCCACGGCAGGTTGCTGTTGTCCTGATCGAAGATGGCACCGAGCCCGCCGAGCTCCGTGGCCGTTGACCATGGCTCATCGGCCTCCAGCCAGCGCAGTTCAGCCGGCGGCGGCTTGGGCTGGTCGGCCGGGTGGCGCAGCAGCAGCATCACCTCCATCACACAGGCCTCATGGTCGTTGCCGTGCGGCCGGAAGCGGTAATTGATGTTGGGGCCATAGCCGCCCCAGGGCACGAAGTTGGGAAACACGTTGTAGAGGATGCCGTCGAGCAGCTCGCTCTCCGGCGCCTCGGGCAGCGGACAGCCCCACATGGCCTCCGCTGTCTCGCGGGCCTTGCCGGCCGCGACCTGGCGCCCGGTGACGCCCTCGGGCAGCTCGATCGCCGCCATGCCGGCCGGGCGGCGGCCGCCCTCGCCCAGGGCCGCCATCGCCGCAAGGATGTCGCCCTCGCCAATCTGACCTTCCAGCAGCGGCGAGGGCACGCCGAAGGGGGTGATCATGCGATCGACGTGGGGATTGTCCGGCCAGATGTCATAGCGGGTGTTGGTATCCCCGGTAAACGGCAGGATCTGTGGGTGGGTGTCCTGCGAGTGCCAGGCCTCGGAGAAGGCATCAAGCACGGCTTTCCAGTTCGCCCGGATCACCTTGGCCACATGGACGCCAAGATAGCTCTGTGCCAGCCCCCAGGTCGCAAAGTGCTCGGGCAAGGGCCGCAGGTAGTGCTCCAGCGGCGGCGCCGCCTCGTCCATGTTCAGAAACACCCAACCGCCCCAGCGCGCCACGCGCGCTTGCGGCAGCGGCAGCGCCGCCGGGTCGACGCCGGGGAAGTCCCAGGCGCAGGGCAACTCCTGCATCCGGCCGTCCAGACCCCAGGTCAGCCCATGGAACGGGCACCTGAACTGCCGGGTGGAACCCGGCTCGGTGCGCAACATCCTCCCGCGGTGCAGGCAGGCGTTGTAGAAGGCGCGGATCGAACCGTCATCCTGGCGGGCGAGGATGAACGAGTGGTCGCAGATCTCGTAGAGGGTGTAGTCGCCTGGCTCGGGGAGATGTTCCTCGCGACAGGCCATCTGCCAGACCTTCGGCCACAGCCTGTGCTTCTCGAGCTCGAAGAACTCTCGTGACACATAGCGCTCGATGGGAATCTCCGCCTCGCCTTCAGGCGGCTGCCAGACATGTTCGCGCACACCCGGCGTGGGCGGATGCGCATCGCGATCGAGGTAGCTCTGGTAAGGGGTGCCCGGCGCGGGCGCGTCATCCGTCGAGCGTGTCGCCATACCCGTCAACCTCCGCAACTGTCCGTGACCGACGGACCCGAAGATGCAACACGCCTCGCGTGGTGGCAATGGGTGTCCTTATTGCACTGCAGCGACACCATCCTGGTGCATGCAGTGATGGCGGCTGCACCAGGATAGGTCGAACACCCCGTCACCGCTCCACTGACCTTAAATCTTATTCCAATTATTTCAGAGGCTTAATGAACCTGTCATGTCTCTTGCATAGTCTTCGGGCAAATCACTATGGAGATCTGCACATGATCATGGAATACAGCGAAGACCGCAGTGCCCGGACCCGCGAGCCACGCATGCCCGACGACGAATTCCTGTGCATCAAGGGTTACATGGTGCCGCGCGAGCGCAGCGCCCAGAGTCTGGAGCAGGGGTTTGACCTCAGCGGGCTGGACAGGGCTGCGATGCGCGACTGAACCCGCCCGAGCGCGAACACGAACCTCGGAGCTGGCGGGGAACGTTACCCGCAGGCGGCCTTGCGGCCGCATTTTTTTGGCTACGGCTCGGCCGGCCCTCAGATGGCCTGGGCGTCCGTCTCGCCGGTCCGGATCCGCACCACCTGTGACAGGTCGACCACGAAAATCTTGCCATCGCCGACTTTGCCGGTGCGTGCAGACTCGACGATTGACTCGATTGCGCGGTCGGCAAGCTCGTCGCTGACGGCGATTTCCAGTTTGACCTTGGGCAGGAAATCAACCACGTACTCGGCGCCGCGATAGAGTTCGGTGTGGCCACGCTGGCGTCCGAAGCCCTTGACCTCGGTCACCGTCATGCCCTGCACACCGACCTCGGCCAGCGCGTTTCGGACGTCGTCCAGCCGGAATGGCTTGATCACGGCGGTGATGAGCTTCATATTCACTCCCGGTGTCTGCGGCATCCGGCCCCTTTGGCCGAACGGGTAGCTGCCGAGATCATACCACCGGTACCCTGACGAATCCGTCACCGGCCGCAGTCGTCATGCCCAGGCAACATCTGCTCATTGTCTATCACTCACAGTCCGGCACCACCGAGGCCATGGCGCAGGCGGTGATCCGCGGTGCCCGCGACCCGGCGATCGAGGGGGTCGAGGTACGCGTGCGTGCCGCCCTGGACGCCGGTCCCGGCGATCTTCTGTGGGCCGACGGCGTCATTCTCGGCACGCCGGAGAATTTCGGCTACATGAGCGGCGGCCTGAAGACCTTTCTTGATCGCAGCTATCACGCCTGCCTCGAGGACACCCAGGGGTTGCCCTGGGCGCTGTTCGTGCGTGCGGGGAACGATGGCCAGGGCGCGGTCAGCAGTGTCGAACGGATCGTCGCAGGGCTGCGCTGGAAGGCCATCCAGGCGCCGCTGGTGGTTGCCGGGCCCGCTGATGAAGCCGCTGTCCTGCCCGCCTGTGAGGAACTCGGCCTGACGATGGCGGCAGGGCTCGAGGCCGGGGTGTTCTGAGCGCCGCTTACTGGCTGTATACCCAGTTCAGCAGGGCATCCTGCAGTTCCTCGCCGGGGCCACGGTGAGCATCGGGGCTATTGACCAGCAGCACCACCGACAGCCGGCGCCCATCCGGCACCTGCACATAGCCCGCAACCGCCGAGACATCGTTCAGGGTGCCGGTTTTGAGGTGCATCCGGCCGCGTGAGGGCGCATCGTCCAGGCGACGGCGCAACGTCCCGTCGAGGCCGGACAGCGCCAGCGACGACACGAACTCCGGCATGTAGGGCGCCTCCCAGGCGACCTGCAGAAGTTCGGTCACCTGACGCGCCGTCAGCCGCACATTCCGCGACAGGCCGGCAGCGTTGTCGAGCACCATGCCTTCGGTCCCGATGCCGTGGATTGCCAGGAGCTCGAGAATCGCCGTGCGGCCTTTCTCCGGCGTGGCCGGGGCGCCGAAACGCTCGGCACCCAGCGTCAGTTCCAGATGCCGGGTCATGACATTGTTGCTGTACTTGTTGACCAGTCGTACCAGCTCGCCGAGCGGCCGGGAACGATGCACATGGAATGCGTCGCGGCTGTCCCCGAGGCCATTGGCGGGGCTGCCGTTACCGCCGTGGGTGCGCGCCAGGCTGGCTTCCGGTGCCGCCAGCGCGGGGCGTTCCGACACTTCGCCCCAGCGCCAGCCGCCCTCGAGCTCGCCGCCGAGCTGGCGCCAGTACACCTTGAACAGTTCCCAGGCATAGCTCTCCGGCAACAGCACGCTACGCGTGAGACCGTAGACATTGCAGGCGCTCGGGAAACGACCCTCGAGCAGCACCTGGTCACGCGGATCAGCCAGCACGGTCAGCGACACGCCGCGCTGGTAGCCGGCGCAGCGGCCCTCGCCCAGGCGCAGGCGGTTGCGCACCTGAAGGGTGTCGAGCTGGGGGTCGGTGCGGACCTTGACGCTGCGGCCGTCGCCCCCCGGCTGGAACTCGAAGCGCACGGCGTTGAAGTTCACCAGCAAGGGGTGGGGCACCAGGTTGTAGATGCGGTCCGGCCGGCCATCGAAGCTGCCCGGATCTTCCGGCGGAAGATCGAAGTAGGACACGTCGAACACCAGGTCACCGGTAATGCGCTGCAGGCCGCGACCGCGCAGGCCGTTGACCAGCTTCCAGTATTCCTCGGCAACCAGAAAGGGGTCGCCGCCACCGCGGATCAGCAGGTCGCCGTCAAGAACCCCGTCCTCGAGCGCGCCGAGGAGGTGGACTTCGGTGTGCCAGCGGTAGGCCGGATTGAGACCCTGCAGCGCGGCGAAGCTGGTCACCAGCTTCATCACTGACGCAGGATTGCGCGACACCTCGGGCAGATGCATGGCAAGCGGTTCCGGGGCACCGAGTTCCTGCACCCACAGGCTGATGTCCCCGGCCGGCACGCCGAGCGCCGCGGCCACGCGCGCCACGGGCTCGGGCAGCCCGGTCTCAGCCAGCACACCGGTGGGCGCCAGACACAGCGCCCCTAGCAGCAGACTGCCGATCAGCGTTGGCGCGGCACGCACGGTCGCAGGCCTACTGCTGTGCGCGGGCAGCGGCCATCCGCTGCATGCCTTCGCGGATCTCGCTGATCACCCGGGCCGCATGCGGATCGTTCTGGATGCCGTCCCAGTACGCGGCGAGCTTGTCGCGAAAAGCCAGCGGCTTGTCCTTGCCAAACTTTGGCAGCATCTCGGTGACATAGACCAGGGTCGGCACCAGCGCGCAGTCGGCCTTGCTGAGATGGGTACCCACGGCGAAGCCATGCTTGTTGTCGAGGTACCAGTCGAGCGTCCTGAGCCCCCAGTCGATCTTGTCGAGCTGCTTGGCCACCGCGTCCTTGTCCGGGCGTTCGCTGCGCATCAGCATGAACAGCGGGAACATCGGCTCCATGACGTACAGGTCGGCAATGCGCGCCAGCAGTCGCGCCTTGGAGCGGTGCAAGGCCTTTTCCGGGCGCAACGAGGGCTCCGGGTAGTGATCCTCGAGATACTCCAGGATGGTGTCGGACTCGGGAATCACGCCCTCGCCGGTGTCCAGCGCCGGGACTTTGCGCAGCGGATTGATCGCCTCGTAAGTCTCCGAGCCAAGCCCGCCCGGGGGCTCGACGATGTCGACCGGCAGGTTCTTGGCGTAAATCATCATGCGACAGCGCGCCGCGAACGGCGAGGCCGGTAAGCTAAAGAGTTTCATGGATATCCCCTGGTGAGCGAAACTGGACGCCGGACCGGAATCTTATCAAGCTCCCAGGCAGATCCGCAGGAGGAAGCCTTGAGAATCGACCTCGTCTCCGATTTCGCCTGCCCGTGGTGCTACGTCGGGCGCCGACGTCTGGCAGCCGCGCTGGCCGAGCGCCCGGCGCTGCCGGCCGAGATCCACTGGCATCCGTTCGAACTGAACCCCGACATCCCGGCAGGCGGTGTGGCGCGCGAGCGCTGGTGGCGGGAGCGTTTCGGCTCGCCGGAACGTCTGGCGGGCATGCTCGGGCAGTTGGTGGCGGTCGGCCTGGACCTCGATATCGACTTCGACTTCACCGCCATCGAGGTTCAGCCCAACACGCGTCTGGCCCACGAACTGATGCACCTGGCGGCGCGCCACGCGCGCGCCGACGAACTCGCGGAGACGTTGTTCGCGGCCCATTTCGCCCGCGGCAAGCCCATCGGTGACCCCGAGACGCTGGCAGCACTGGCGCGGGGCTGCGGGCTGCCGCAAGACGAGATCGAGGCCACGCTCGCCAGGCGCGATGACGCCGCAACCGTGGCGGACCACCTGCAACAGGTTCGCGAGGCCGGCGTCACCAGCGTACCCACCTTCATCCTTGACGGACGCCACGCCTTTTCGGGGGCGCAGGAGCCGGAATTCCTGCTGCAGGTGCTGGATCGGTTGGCGGCGGCGCCTGGCGAGGCTGCAGTCCCGAGCGTCTCCCAGGACCGCTAGCGCGCCGCGGGCAGACTCAGCGCGTCTCCGCGGCGAGGAACGCCGGCGGTTCCAGCGCAGCCGAAGTCTCCTGATGGCCGGTCGTGCGGGCGCCACCGACCACGCGGAGTCTGTCCACAGCCGCCGGATCCCGCAGCAGGCGCAGCAGCAGCGTCACGATTTCACCGGCGCAGGCGCCGGCTTCGAAAACCGACATCTTGCGTACGGTGGCCTCTACCGCCGTCTCGCTGCCGATCGGCCGGTGCTGCTGCAGGTGCTCCCGCAGATTGACGAAACTGCCCCGCAGCTCTTCAGGAACATGTTCCTCGTCGATATCTTCGAGATGACGGGAATACGCCTCGACCAGCCTCACCTTGATCGGCCGCTCGCTTGCCAGCGTAAACACCGCCGACTGAAACCGGTCTGCAATCTGCGTCATCCCTACCCCTCACCGTGACGTATCTGCATGCCCAGGCTGGTAGCCCAGAGATGACCTGGCCTGATCACTCCGGCTGGGGAAGCTCTCCCTGAGGTGAACTGTCCGGGCCTATGCCCCCATACGTCCGGACTTATCACACCAATCGCCGAGGTTTCAATGCTCTAGTTCAGGGTACGTATAACAGCTGGCAGCAAGAGTCCGCAAGTCCCCGTTGCGACGTCAGCGGCCCGGCCCACGCGGCCGCTCGCCCCGGCGCTCGCGCAGCCGCTCTCGAAGCGCCTCACGCTCTTCGGGTTCAAGGGCTTCCCAACGCTCACGGCGCTCCGCGCGCCGGGCCTGCATGGCCTGACGGATGGCCTCGCGCTCTTCAGGCTCCAGGGCCTCCCAGCGCTCACGACGCTCCTCGCGCCGGGCCTGCATGGCCTCGCGCCGCTCGGCGCGCTCTTCAGCAGACATGGGGGCTCTTTGCTCACTCGATATTTCCCGGTCTGCGGGCTCTGCGAACGTAGGTAACGCCAGCAGGGCCAGGCTGCCCGCCAACAGGCTGAGGGTGATCTTGCGCATGAAAGTTCTCCTGCAGAGGGATACCACTGACCATAACGCAGGCGGGGCCCGCAGGTTGACACCTGCGGGCCCCGCCGCGCGCGGTCGCGCGCCTGCCAGCCGCTCAGGACAGCGGGATCGGCGGCTCGGCGACCTTCAGCAGCTGTTTGCCAAAGTTGCGGCCCTCGAACAGCCTGCGCAGCGTCGCCGGGCAGTTCTCCAGCCCTTCCTGGACGTCTTCCTCAAAATGGATCTGGCCCGCCTTGACCCAGCCGGCGAGGGCCTCGATAGCCTCCGGGAAACGATCCAGGTAGTTCAGCACGATGAACCCTTCCATCCGGCAGGAGCGGATCACCAGCTGCATGTAGTGCTTGGGCCCGGGCGGCAGATCGAGCCCGTAGCCCGAGGAAATGCCGCCGCAGAGCACGATCCGGCCATGCTGCGCCATGTTCAGCAGGCAATCGTCGAGGATCTGGCCGCCGACATTGTCGTAGAACACGTTGATGCTGTTCTTGCACAGCGCCTGCAGGCGTTCGAAGGTGTTCTCGTTGCGATAGTCGATCGCGGCGTCGAAGCCGGCGACCTCGGTCAGCCAGCGACATTTTTCGGGGCCGCCGGCCGAACCGATCACCCGTGCCCCCTTGAGCCGGGCGATCTGGCCGGCCACCGAACCGGTCGCCCCCGCCGCACCGGAGACCACGACGGTCTCACCCTCAACCGGCCGGCCAAGCTCGAGCATGCCGAAGTAGGCCGTCAGGCCGGTAATCCCGAGCACGCCGAGCGGCCAGGTCAGCGGCACGCCGCGCGGCACTTTCGAAAGGCCCGAGATCCCCTGCTCACCAACCAGGACAAAATCCTGCCAACTGAACGTTCCCGAGACCACGTCGCCGGCGCGAAAGCGGGGATGGCGCGACTCGACCACCTGCGCGACACCACCGGCACGCATCGGCTCGCCGATCTGCACGGGCGGCATGTAACTCGGCACGTCATTGAGCCAGCCGCGCTGGGTCGGATCGAAGGAGAAATACAGCGTACGCAGCAGCACCTGGCCGTCGTCGACCACGGGTACATCGCCTTCGCGCATCTCGAAATGAGTATCCCGAACCTCTGCGCGAGGCCGCTCTTTCAGCACCAGTTGCCGGTTGATTTCACCCATCTCAGTCCCCCGTCCGTGTGTCGTACCGGCGCACGAAGCGTCGATCCCGCGGCAAGAGTAGCCGATCGAGGGGATCAGCGCATCGCGCCGGGAGCCGCATCACGCGGGGGGCGGCGCAGGCCCATCCGCCGGATCCGGTCGGCCAGGGTGGTCGATGGCACGCCAAGCAGTTCCGCCGCACCACCAGCGCCGGAAACCCGCCAGTCGGCCGCCTCGAGGACGGCAAGCAGGTTTTCCCGCTCGCGCACCCGGAACTCCTCCTCGGTGAGGAATCCCGACTCGGGGACTACGGAGGTGGCGGCCTTGCCCGATTCGCCGGCAGATCGACGGCCAGCCTCCAGGGCACCCTGCTGCGCCCGGAGGACAGACACCCCCGGCAGCGCGAGATCCAGGCGCGTGACCTCGCCCTTGCCGAGGATGACGGCCCGCTCGATCACACTCTGGAGTTCGCGGACGTTGCCAGGCCAGTCGTAGGCGCGCAGCGCATCCGCCTGCCCCTTGGCCAGCGCGATCGGCGGATAGCCGAAGTCCTTGCAGGCGCGTTCCAGGAAGTGCGCGGCCAGCTGCACCACATCATCGCCCCGCTCGCGTAGCGGCGGCACCTCGATGGGGAAGACCGTGAGCCGGTAGTACAGATCATCGCGGAAGGTTCCCGCCTCGACCATCTCCTCGAGATCGCGATTGGTCGCGGCGACGACCCGGACATCGACCGTGCGCGTGCGGTCACTGCCCACAGGCTCGAACTCCTTTTCCTGCAACACCCGCAGGAGCTTGCTCTGGAGCTCTGGTGGGATTTCGCCCACCTCATCAAGGAAGAGTGTGCCACCATCGGCCAGCTGGAAGCGGCCGATCCGATCCTTGGTCGCGCCCGTGAAGGCACCCTTCACGTGGCCGAAAAACTCGCTTTCGAACAGTTCCCTCGGCACGGCTGCACAGTTGACCTTGACGAGTGGCTGTGCGGCACGCGGGCTCTGCGCATGAATCGCGCGGGCGACGAGCTCCTTGCCCACACCCGACTCGCCGAGCAGCAGGACATTCGCAGACGTCTCGGCCACCGCCTCGATCCGGGCGAGCATCTTGCGCAACGCCGGCGACTCGCCGACGATCTGACTGAAGTTCATGGATACATTGACTTCCTCGCGGAGGTAGTCGCGCTCGCGTTCCAGCTGCTCACGCAGCCGGGCGTTCTCCTCGAAGGCTTCGCGCAGGGCGCGCTCGGCGCGGTTGCGCTCGGTCACGTCTTTCATCGCCACCAGCATCCGTGTCACTCTGCCCTGGGCGTCGCGCTCGGCGTGCGCCGAAATGAGCACCTCCATGCTCTGGCCATCACGACTGATCATCTCGCGGGGCTCGTTGTCGAGTTCACCGGTGCTGATGATCCGCTGCAGCCGTCCGCCGGACAGGGCCTCCTGGCTGCTGGAACTCATGAACTCCGAGATGTAGCGACCCAGCACCTCCTCGCGCCGATAGCCCATCTTGCTGAGCCAGCGATCGCTGCAGAGGACGATCCGTCCCTCCGCATCGACCGTGTACAGCATCGCGGGTGTCGCCCGGTAGAGATCGCGATAGTGGCGTTCGATGTGCGCCTGCACGGACGACTCGGTGTACACGGCCACGGTCCTGAGGTACCCGCCGCCCTCGACCACGGTATGCTCGACGACGGCACTGGTCACACAGTCGACCACCTCGCCCTGGCGGGTCTGCAACTCGATGGGTACGGCCTCCAGCCGGCCGGTGCGGCGCAGCAGCGGCGCGTATTCCTCCTGCACACGCCGGGCACTCTCGGCAGTGGCGAAATCCTCCGGCCTGCGACCGACGACTTCATCGCGCGCATAGATCATCCGTGCGAGCCAGCTGTCGCTGGCATCCTGCACCCGACCCTCCGCATCGAACACCAGCACCATCGCCGGAATCCTGCGGAAAACCCAGAGATAAGGGTCCGCTTCAGGACACGGCTTGTCACTGTCAGTCATCATAATTTTACGACTTTCCGTTAAACTTTTTACGGTTTTCCGTATTTTACGGTTTTCCGTAATTATTTAAAGCCCTAAGTCCATGATTTATATGCGCACCAAGTTGGCACAGCTTGTGCATTATCTTAGGGCACACTGGCGGGTGTTTTGAAAGACGACATCCCGGAAACACGGATTATCGGAAAGGTGAGCGACATGAACAAGCTGTTGAACAAGGTAACCCCCGGTCGCGCGCTGATCATGGCGACAGCGATCACGATGGCGGCGACGCTGGCCGGCGCCCCGGCGGCTCAGGCAACGGCCGCTGCGTCCAGGGTGATCCACGAGATCGTCGTCACGGCCCCACGCCCGGTCATGCCCATCGAGGAGATGACCGTCACGGCGCCGCGCCTGTCGCGTGACGAAGTGGCCTACAGCTTCGGTATCAAGACGGCCATCTCGCGGGCGACCGCCCTGGCGGCCGGTGTCGAGACCCAGCGGGCGGCCCCCCGCGACGTCCGCCTGGCGGCTGCCACCACTCCGATGGAGCGTGGCTGAACGATAGCGGCGACAGACAACCGTTTTGCGCGGGGCGACACGCCACTCCCCCCCTCCCCCCAGGCGTGTCGCCCCCAACAGACCGGACGGCCTTAGGGACCAGAGTTTGCCGTTCGGTCAGGGTATGAAACCCGAAACTGGAATGCGGATAGGACATCCGGCTCTGGTCCCACTTCCTTGCACCTCCCCGTGAACAGGAGCGGGCTCACCATGGCATCTGACCTCGACATCGACAGCCTGACCTACAGCGGCGACGACGCGCCGGTGCGCGATCTGCGGGACATCGGCCCGCGCGACGACGGTGGCGCACGCCGGCGTCTGGAAGCCGTGCTGGAGGAACGCCGGGTACGACGGGAACTTGCCGCGCTGGACATGGACAGTTTCGACTTCGAAGACCTTCCTCTGTACGAGTAGGGCCCTCGGACCGACAATGCGGCACGGCTTGAAATCCGCGGCCGTCAACGCCACTCTGTGCCCCGGTTCAGCGTCACCCTGCCGGAGTTACCGATGATCCCCACTGCCACCGCCCGCCCCGTGACTGCCGAGACGTTCGCCCAGGAGGTCGTCCAGCGTTCGATGGAGGTGCCGGTGCTGGTGGATTTCTGGGCAGACTGGTGCGCGCCCTGCAAGACACTCTCGCCGATTCTCGACCGCCTGGCCGCCGATTACGCCGGTGTACTGGACGTCGTCAAGGTCAACGTGGACGAGGAACAGATGATCGCGCAGCAGCTGGGCATCCGCAGCCTGCCGACGGTCAAGCTGATCTCCCAGGGCCGCATCGTCGATGAATTCGTCGGCGCGCAGCCTGAGGCCCAGATCCGCGAGATGCTCGCCCGTCACCTGCCCGATGCCGCCGCGCCAGGCATGGGCGCGGAGGCCGAGGCGGAGCCCGCCGAGGAACGCCTCGCACGCCTGGAAGCGGCCCACCAGGCGAAGCCGGATGACGCCGAGACCTCACTGGAACTCGCCGAAGTGCTGGCGATGCACGGTGACACCACGCGCGCCAGCGACCTGCTGGCCAGCCTGCCTGTCGACGCGCAGACCAAGGATGGCGCGGAGCGGGTACGTGCCTATGTCCTGTTCGCCGACGCGCTGCAAGACGCCCCCGAGCGCGCAGCGCTGGAGGCTCGGCTGACGGAGACCCCGGACGATCACCGCGCCCGCCACCAGCTCGCCGCCCGACTGTTCAGCGAGGGTGAGCACGAAGCCGCGCTCGAGCAGCTGCTGGAGCTGCTGGCCCGGGACCGCAGTTTCGACGACGCCATCGCCCGCCGGAGCCTCGTCGCGGCCTTCAACATCCTGGGGTCCACGTCGGAACTCACCGGGCGCTATCGTCGCAGGATGTCGTCCGTCCTGCTCTGAGCCGAGGCGACAGCGCTGTCCTGCGGCCGCCGGGGCGCCGGCGCCCTCACTCGTGCAGCCCGTGATGCTCGTGGTCCTCACCCCGCAGGTGCGCGGCCAGAAAGGCCAGCGTGCGCTGCCAGGCGTCCTCGGCCGTCTCCGGGTCGTAGTTCCCGCCTGAGGGGTTGGCAAACGCATGATCGACCCCCGGATAGATCTCGATATGGGCGTTCTTGCCAAGCGCGGCCAGCTGGTCGCGGAAGGCATGCACCCCCGCCAGCGGCACGGCGGCATCGTCCTCGGCAAACAGTCCGAGGATGGGCATCTGCAACGGCGCCAGCACGGCTTCCTCGGCGGGTACGTTGCCGTAGTAGATCACCACCGCGTCAAGCCGATCGGGCAGCGCCAGGCCGGTCTCGAGCGCCCAGGTCCCGCCCAGACACCAGCCCAGTGAGGCCACCGCCGGGGCGCCGAGATAGGACACCAGGTAGTCGTGCGCCTGGCGGACGTTGTCCCGGCCCTGATCACGCGCGCCCATCAGGCCCTGCATCAACCCCCTGGCTTCGACCGGATCCTCGGTGGTCGCCCCGCGATACAGGTCCACGGCCAAGGCCACGTAGCCTTCCCCCGCCAGCCGCTCGGTCATGGCGCGGATGTTCTCGTTAAGACCCCACCATTCATGAATCACGATGATGGCGGGCAACGGCTCGGCACTCTCGGCTTCGGGCATCGCGAGATAACCGGTGAGGGGCACGCCCTCCAGTTCGCCGTACTCCACCGCCCGCGCGACCACGGGCATACGCGGCGCAGAGGCGACGGCGGGCGTCGCTGAGGGCGCGTCGTGCGCATGCTCATGGGCGATGCGCTCGGCCGTCTCGCGATCGTCTGTGGAGAGCACCGGTTCTTCCGCCGGCGATTCCTCCGGTGGCTGGCCACAGGCGAACAGGGCGGCGGTACACAGCAACAGTGCCGCCAGGGCGGCGGGCGACGGACGGATGATCATCTGAACACTCCAGAATCGAGACAGAGCCTCATGATGCAGGCCGCCTGACGGCCCGGCAAGCGCCCGGGGCTGCCACTACAACAGCCACCAGAGCAGCAATGGCAGCGTCAGGAAAGACAGGGCCGTGGACACGACCACCAGGCCGGCCACCTCTGCGGGCGCGCGGCCGAACTGCTGGGCGAGCAGGACATTGAACACGGCCGCCGGCATCGCCGACTGCAGGATCACCACCGCGCGGGCCACGCCCTCGAGCCCAAGCACCGTCGCCACCAGCCAGCCGGCGGCGACACCACCACCCAGGCGCAGCAGTGCCAGCAGCGTAGTGCGGCCAAGCGTCGCCACCCGGATGCTTGCCAGCGACACGCCCAGGGTGATCAGCATCAGCGGAATGGTGATGCCACCGATCAGCTCCAGGGTGTTGTCCAGCCATACGGGGAAGCTCACACCGGAAAGCTGCACGAACAGCGCGACGAATGCCGCCCAGAGAATGGGGGTGCGCAGCATCTCGCCGACCTTGGCGCGACCCGCGGTGACGTAGATGCCGACGGTGAAATGCGCCATGGTGTTGGCGACGAAAAATCCCAGCGCCAGCGCAAGACCCTCGGCGCCGAAGGCGAACAGCGCCAGCGGCAACCCCATGTTGCCAGCATTGGCGAACACCAGCGGCGGCAGAAACACGCGTTGATCGAGGCCTGCCAGACGCAGCACCAGCGCGAACGTCGTCATGGTCAACGCCACCACCAGCCAGCAGGCCAGGACACTGGTGAGCAGCACCTCGGTGGCCACCTCGGCACGGCCGATCGTCGAGACGATCAGGCAGGGGGTGCCGATGTTCATGACCACCCGGCGCACGAAGATCCCGTCGTAACCCCGACCGCTGCGTGCCCACGCGAAGCCGATGCCGGCGGCGATGAAGATCGGCGCGACGATGGCGGCGAGCTGGGCGACCAGCGCGCCGCTCACCCCGGACACCCCCGTCGGGTATCATCCCGCCAAGCCCTGGACAGGACGTGAGCATGAACGACAGCACCCCAGCCCCCGAGCCCTATACAGCCATGGCGCTGCAGGTCAGTACCGATGCGGTGAACGCCATCGACGACCCGGCGGAAGCGCGTCGGGTGATGATGGACAACATCCGTCGAATCGGGGCCAAGCTGCGATCCAGCAAGGGGTTCGTGCGCCAGTACAACGGCACGGAGGTCAAGCTGGTGGTGCTGCCGGAGTACTTTCTGTCGGGCTTCCCGATGGGCGAGGACGTGCCGACCTGGATCGCCAAGGCCTGTCTTGATCCGGCGGGTGCCGAATACGAGGCGCTGGCCGACCTGGCCCAGTCCGCCGGTGTCTTTCTCTGTGGCAATGTCTACGAGACCGACGCGAACTTCCCCGACCTGTACTTCCAGTGCTGCTTCCTGATCGATCCGGCAGGCCATACCGTGCTGCGGTACCGACGCCTGATCTCGCTGTACGCCCCCTCGCCCTGCGACCTGTGGCAGAAGTACCTCGACCTCTACGGCATGGACGGGGTCTTTCCCGTGGCCGACACCGAGATCGGGCGCATTGCCGCGGTCGCCTCCGAAGAAATCCTCTACCCGGAGGTGGCGCGCTGTCTGGTGATGCGCGGTGCCGAGGTGCTGCTGCACCCGACCAGCGAAGTGGGCAGTCCGCTGCTCACCCCCAAGGATGTCGCCAAGCGGGCCCGGGCGATCGAGAACATGGCCTACGTCGTCTCCGCAAACTCCGCCTCGCTGGATCGTATCCCGTTCCCGGCCGCCTCGACCTCCGGGATGAGCACTGTCGTCGACTACTACGGCAACGTGCTCTGCGAGGCCAACCCCGGCGGCGAGAGCATGGTCGCGCACGCCCTGATCAATCTGAAGAGCCTGCGCGATGCCAGGCGGCGGACCGGACTGACCAACATGGTCTCGCGACTCCCGCTGCAGGTCTTTGCCGAGAGCTACCGCGACATCGTCTTCCGGCCGTGCAATCGACTGGTCCAGCCCGATGGCAGTTACAGGATTCCGGCACGCAGCGAAATGACCGCCTGGCAGGAAGAAGACATCCAGGAACTGGTGCACCGCGGCCTGCTCTGAGGCGATCTCCGGCCTGCCGCTCATGCGCGGGTGCTGGCTGGCCAGTGCAGCACAGGCACCTGCAGGAAACTCCGGGTCCGATCTCCGCAACGCGCCGCATACAGCGTCTGCACCCCGGGGGTCTGGTCAGCCACCAGGCTGCCGTCGGCCAGCACCACGCGCCAGGCCGCGGCCAGGATGTTGCTGAGGCGGGCGTCGATCTCTTCAGCCGACGCGCGGGTGCGTTCGCGCAGCCCGGCACCGGCATGAATGATCAGCCGTGGGGTCACGCCGCGAGGTCGGCGAAGCGGTCGGTGGCACTGACCAGTTCGTGCAGGATGCCCGGCTCGAACGCCGAGTGGCCCGCGTCGGCGACCAGCCGGAAGTCCGCCTCCGGCCAGGCCTCGTGAAGTTCCCAGGCACTGTGCACCGGACACACCATGTCATAGCGACCCTGCACGATGACGCCGGGAATGCCACGAATCCGCGCGATGTCGTCAAGGATCTGGGTTTCCCTCGCCATGAACCCGCCGTTGACGAAATAGTGGCACTCAATCCGCGCCATCGCGGCGGCGAACTCGTCGGCGCCGAAGCGCTCCACCAGTCCCTCGGACGGGCGGAGACAACTGGTGGCGCCTTCCCATATCGACCATGCGCGCGCACAGCGCAGCACCTGCTCGCGATCCTCACCCGTCAGCCGCCGGTGATACGCCGCGAGCAGATCGCTCCGCTCCGCGGGCGGGATCGGCGCCAGGTAATCCGCCCACCGCTCCGGCCAGACCATGCTGGCACCGTGCTGATAGAACCACTCGAGTTCACGGCGACGCAGCATGAAAATCCCGCGGAGGATCAGCCCCGCCACGCGCTCCGGATGCCGTTCGGCATACAGCAGCGCGAGCGTGCTCCCCCAGCTGCCGCCAAACACCGTCCAGTGCTCGATCCCGAGGCGCTCACGCAGCGCCTCGATGTCACTGACCAGATGCCAGGTGGTGTTGTTCTCGAGGCTGGCATGCGGGCGGCTGCGGCCGCAGCCGCGCTGGTCGAGGATGACGATCCGCCACTTCGCCGGATTGAAAAAGCGCCGCGCGTTGGTGTCGCCGCCGCCCCCCGGCCCCCCATGCAGAAACAGGATAGGCGGCCCCTCGGGGTTCCCGCACTGTTCGTAGTAGACCTCATGACCATCCGCTGTCTGCAGGGTGGCCGTCAGCCACGGCTCGATTGGGGGATACAGGGTTCTCAGGGTGTCGGTCGCGAGCATCACGGAAACTCATGCACGGGGGTACGCTAGTCTAACAGTGCCGCCCGCACGCCGGCCTCCCCGCCGAGCCCTTATACTGTGCTGCAACCTGCCCCCAGCGGAGAACCCGATGAGCCCTTTCTCACGCCATCTCACCCCCCTCACGGTCAGGCTTGCCCCAGTGGTCCTTGGCCTGACCGCACTGGGTCTGGCCGCCTGCGGACCCGCCGAAACCCCGGAATCCGGCACCCGGATGGCGGCAGACGCGGGAGTGGTCTTCCATCGCGGCAACGGTGCCGAGCCCGACACGCTGGACCCGCACCGCTCGGAAGAAACCGCGGCCGCGGCGATCCTGCGCGATCTCTACGAGGGCCTGACCACGGAGACGGCAAATTCGACCGTCGTGCCGGGCATGGCGGAGTCCTGGGAGATCAGCGACGACGGGCTCATCTACACCTTCCGTCTGCGCGAGAACGCGCGCTGGTCGAACGGCGACCCGGTGGTCGCCGAGGATTTCGCCGCAGGGATGCGCCGCAGCGTCGATCCGGCCACCGCCTCGACCTACGCGCAGATGCTCTGGCCGATCCGCAATGCACGCGCCATCACCGAAGGCCGTATGGCGGTGGACGAGCTGGCCGTGAGCGTGCTGGAGGAGCGGGTACTCAGGATAGAACTCGAAAAACCGGCTCCCTATTTCCTGGGCATGCTGACGCATTCGGTCACCTACCCCGTGCATCGGCCCACGCTCGCCGAGCACGGGGGCCGCTTCGCACGGGCGGGGATCAAGGTCACCAACGGCGCCTACCAGCTGGATGAATGGGTGGTTCAGTCGCACATCCGCCTGCGCCGCAACCCCTATTACTACGACGCCGACAATGTCCAGATCGATACCGTGTATTTTCACAATACCGAGGATGTAAACAGCGAGTTCAACCGTTTTCGTGCTGGAGAACTCGACTTCACGATTCAGATCCCCAACACCCAGATCGACTCGATCCGCCGCAACCTGGCCGACTCACTGCATGTCGCGCCCTACCTGGGCACCTACTACTTCTCGGTGAATCTCAGCCGCCCCCCTTTCGACGATGTGCGGGTCCGCCAGGCGCTCAACATGGCGATCGACCGCGAGATCATTGTCGAGCGGGTCACCGGTGTGGGCGAGCGTGCCGCCTATGCCTTCGTGCCGGACGGCACGGCGAACCACGTGCCGGTGCGCTTCGACTGGGCCGACTGGCCGGTCGAGCGGCGACACGCGGAAGCCCGCCGTCTGCTCGCCGAAGCCGGGTACGGTCCGGATAATCCGTTGCGCCTGGAACTGCTGTTCAACACCAGCGAGAACCATCGCCGGATCGCCGTGGCCGTGGCCTCGATGTGGGAACAGGTCCTCGGGGTGCGCGCCTCGCCCCTGAACCAGGAGTGGAAGGTGATGCTGCAGACCCGTCGCGACCTCGACGCCTGGCAGGTGATGCGCTTCGGCTGGATCGGCGACTACAACGACCCCTTCACCTTCCTCGAGATCCTGCAGACAGGCCACGGTCAGAACATCGTGGGGTGGTCGAACGAGGCCTTCGATACGCTGGCCATCGAAGCCCAGCTCGAACGCGATCTCGAGGCTCGCGCGGCGCTGCTGGCCGAGGCCGAACGGGTCATGCTGGCCGACCATCCGCTGATTCCCTTGTACTTCTACACCAGCAAGCGGCTGGTGCGGCCATACGTCAAGGGCTTCGAGGCAAACATCATGGACCGCCACTATTCCAGGCATTTCCGTATCGAGCGGGACGGCGGCTGATGGCTGGATCGCATCCGGCACCGGCGGCGGCCACGACGCCCGACCTGGCTGAAGGCCTGCTCGAGGCGCTTGAAGACCTCCTGGGCGCCGAGCATCTGCTGACCGGCGAGGCCGACTGCCGGTTTTATGCCACCGACATCTATCGGGCCTCCCCGCTGGTCTTTGCCGCGGTCGCCCGCCCGGGCAGCGTCGACGCCTTGCAGGCACTGGTGGCCCTGTGCGCCAGACACCGCGCGCCGATGGTCGTGCGTGGCGGCGGCGCCTCGTATACCGACGCCTATCTGCCCACCCGGCCGGGCAGCGTGTGTATCGACACCTCCCGGCTGCAAGGCATCGAGATCAACGCCGAAGACATGTATGTCACCGTCGAGGCCGGCGTCACCTGGGCGGCGCTGCATGAGGCACTGGCACACCACGGCCTGCGAACGCCGTTCTGGGGACCGTTCTCGGGGATCGCCGCGACGGTGGCGGGCGGCATGTCTCACTATGCGGTCAACTATGGCAGCGGTACTTATGGCGTCTCGGCAGAATCGCTGGTGCAGATGGATGTCATCCTCGCAAACGGTGAGCTGATCCGGACGGGTTCCGCAGGCGCCGTCGGCTCTCTGCCGCATTTCCGCTTCTACGGGCCTGATCTCGCAGGACTGTTTATCGGCGATGCCGGCGCCTTCGGCGTCAAGGCGAGGCTGACGCTGCGACTGGTGCCGCAGCCTCGCGGCTTTGCCGCGGTCTCTTTTGGCTTCCCTGACGGAGAGCGTTGCCTCACGGCCATGACCGCAGCCGCCCGGCTCGGGGTGGTCGCGCAGAACTTCGCCATGGACCCCCGCCAGCAGAAAGGCGCGCTCGACCGGATGGCCTCGGCCAACACCTGGGAGGCGGCCCGCTCGGTCTTCCGCTCCGCAAGACATCCGCTGGACGGGCTGCTGCAGGTCGCACGCCTGGCGGCTGGGGGGCGGAATTTCCTGCGGGGCGCGAGCTATTCCGCGCACTTCAGCACCGAGGGCGCCAGCATTGCCGAGGCACGCGAGAAGCTGGCCGTGCTGCGCCGGGTGCTGCGACCGCATGGTGCGGAGGTGGCCGCGTCCATCCCGACCTATTTCAATGCCAATCCGTTTCTGCCCCTCACCCCCATTCTCGGACCGAACGGTGAACGCTGGAAGCCGACCCATGCCATCCTGCCGTTGTCCCGGGTACTGCAACACCATGCCGATGTCGAGGCCCTGGTGGCCGAGTATGCGCCGCAGATGGCCGAGCATCGGGTGCGGCTGACACGCATGCTGATGTTCGTGTCCACGCATGCGTTCGTGTACGAGCCGACCTTTCTCTGGGAGGACGAGCTGCTGGCCTATCACGAGCGCGTCTATCCCGCAGCCTTGCTGCCCACCGTGCCGCGGCATCCACCCAACCCGGGCGGACGGGCGCTGGTCGCGGAAATGAAGGACCGGCTGCAGGCGCTGTGCATCGCCAATGGCGCCAGTCACCTGCAGGTCGGCAAGGACTATCCCTATCTCGCCACGCGCGAGCCCGCGCTGGCCGCGTTCGTGCGGCAGCTCAAGGACCGCGTCGACCCCGATGGCCTGCTGAACCCTGGGGCGCTCGGTCTGCACCCCGACGCCGGAGGCTAGTCCTCCAGACCCTCGAAGTGGATCAGCCGCGACAGGGCCTCTTCGAGTTCACCGCGGCAGCGGGCAGTGACCTCGTGCAGGTAGGCGTGCATCCGGGCGTCCTCGGCGTTGCGGTTCTCGCATTCGGCCGAGTAGTCCTCGAAGGCATAGAGCTGGCCGACCAGGGTGGCCAGATGGTGCGGGCACTCGCAACCGATCTGCGTGGTCGACTCGCGCAGGCGATTGAGTCGGGCCCGCGAATAGCGCCGCCGTGGGATCTCCCCGGTGGTCTCCGGCACCAGATCGGGATCCGGCCGCGTCCGCCCAGGGGCGGCCAGTACGAGGCAGGCGCGGGCGATGTCTTCCGGCTCAGCCGGCCCGCGCACGGCAGCGATGGGCGGGGCCTTCAGGCTGGCCACGCTGGCGAGATTACCGAAGTCATACATCACCACGGCACGACTGGCCCGCGCGCGCTGCATGCAGCCGAGTACCTGCTCACGGGTGTCTTCATGCACCCCGGTGAATTCCAGCACGACCGTGTCGACAGCCAGATCGGGCGGCAACGTCTCGCAGGCCGCCTGGTCGCTGTGCACGGCGACGAGCTCGATCCCCCGATGGCTGAAGTCGCCATGCAGCATGGATGCGAGCCGTGGTCCGAACACCGCGACCCTGACCAGGACATCCGGTCGTGGCTCGCCGGCACGGGCCCCGAGCACCGCCTCCAGGCGGGCCGCAAGCTCGTCGGTCGGCAGCACGGCGACCGTGCCCACGGACTCCCCAAGGTCGACCAGCGACTTGATCAGCGAGAGCCGCTGAACATCGTCCTGGGTGTACAGCCGACGCCCCCCGGTGCTGGTGCGGCGGGTCTCGACCGCGCCGTAGCGGCGCTCCCAGGCACGCAGGGTGACCGGCTGCACACCGGTCATTTTCGAGACTGCGCGAATCTCGTAGAGGCGGGGTTGGGGTTTGGGTCTGCTCGCCATGATCATCTGGCCGCTACTGCCGTCCATGGTGGCGCGGCCACAGGCAGCTAATGTATCACAGCGGTCAGGTGCGGGCCGCGGCGGCCCGCCCGCACGGCTAGACCAGGATGTTGATGCCGGTGGGATTGCGGCTCAGGTCGCGCCCGTAGGTGTGCAGGGTGATCGCCGGGCGGTCGCTGGTATTGCAGATGCGATGGGGATACTGGATGCCGGCACGCACCCAACTCACCTCACCGGGCACACACTGGAGTTCCTGGCGCGGCAGTGCACCATACCCCGGTTCATATTCGTACAGCGCCACCGTGGGCCGGCCCTCGTGCACGGCCACGGCACCCCAGGCGGTATGCCCGTGCACCGGCGTGCCCTGACCGGGCATCCAGACCAGCGCCAGCACGCTGAACCGCCCCTCGGGATCGGCGTACAGCAGATGCCGGGTGTAGGTCTCGGCGTCCCCGATCCGCTGTTCCGGCGCGAGCAGATCCCGCTCACAGGCAAGTTCACCGAGGGCGCCGGCGACCCGAGCGGCGAGCGCCTCTTCGTCGGCAGCGCCGGCCAGCAGACTCTCCACGTGCGCGACGTAGCGTGCGAGCGCGGGCGGGACGACCGCCAGGGGCCCGGACGGCCGGCGGCCGGACACATCCCGATGCTGCCGGAGATCGACGACTGCTGACATACGGGCCCCCATGCAATTGATTTGACATCTCAGGGTAGCAGCCCGACAGGAGAAAGTGGTTACAAGTTTTGCTCTTTTTGCTTAGTATTTAGCAAAATTATTTTTTTAAAAGGCTATTTATTGAAATGGAATCGCTCGATTCGAAAGATAAACAGATTCTTGACCTGCTCCAGCAGGATGCCATGATGCCGGCCTCCGAGATCGCCGACCAGGTCGGCCTGTCGACCACCCCCTGCTGGCGGCGTATCCAGAAGCTCGAAGCGGCCGGCTACATCCGCAAGCGCGTCGCCCTGCTCGACCGGGCGCGCTTGAACGTGCCCGTGTCGGTGTTCGTGGCGGTGAAAACCAATCGCCATGCCACGGACTGGTTCGAGCGGTTCCACCGCATGGTTCAGGACGTCCCGGAGATCGTCGAGGCGTATCGGATGAGCGGTGAGATCGATTACCTGCTGCGGGTCGTGGTGCCCGATATTGCGGGTTATGACGCCGTCTACAAGCAGATGATCGATCGGGTGGATTTCGCCGACGTCAGCTCCAGCTTCTCCATGGAGGAACTCAAGTACACGACCGCCGTCCCGCTCGACCACGCACCCACCCGCTGACCGACACGCCGGTACCGGGCGCGCGCCAGATCGGGCAGAATCGCCGCGTGGGTGCCGACGCCCGCCAGCAACCTCACCATGCGCCTCCGGCAGGACTGGAATCACCATGACTCTCGATCCCGTCATCCTGTTCTTCCTGCTGGGCCTCGGCGCGGGGGCCCTGAAGGCCGACCTGCGCCTGCCCGCCGCGGTGTATGAGCTGCTCAGCGTGCTGCTGTTGCTGTCCATTGGCATGAAGGGCGGCATGGCCATGTCCGGCGTGCCCGCGGGCGAACTGCTCGTCCAGCTGGCCGCGGTCGCCGTAATGGGCGCGGTCACCGGCCTGGTCGCCTTCGGCCTGCTGCGGCTCTCGCGGGGGCTCGCCCGCAGCGATGCCGCCTCGATCGCCGCGCACTATGGCTCGGTCAGTGTCGGCACCTACGCCGTGGCCGTCGCCTTTCTGGCCCATGTCGGCGTCAGCTTCGAGGAGTACGTCGCGGCCTTCGTGGTGGTGCTCGAGGTGCCCGCGATCCTGATCGGTATCGTGCTGGCCCGCGGCGCGCGGCCGGAGGGTGGCTGGCGCGCGCTCGCCGGCGAAGTGTTTCTTGGCAAGAGCGTGGTGCTGCTGCTGGGCGGGCTGCTCATCGGCGTGATTGCAGGCCCGGTGGGGCTGGAAGGCATCTCGCCGCTGTTCTTCGATGCTTTCAAGGGCATTCTTGCGCTGTTTCTACTGGAGATGGGCCTGGTCGCCGCAACCCAGCTCGGCGCCATCCGCCGCCACGGGCTGTTCGTGCTCAGCTTCGCACTGGTCATGCCGCTGATCGGTGCCCTCATCGGTGCCGGCTTTGCCCTGCTCATGGGGCTGTCGCTCGGCGGCGCGCTGCTGCTGACCACGCTGGGTGCGAGCGCCTCGTATATCGCGGCACCGGCCGCCATGCGCATGGCGGTGCCCGAAGCCAACCCGGGGCTGTCGCTGACCGCCTCGCTGGCCATCACGTTCCCCTTCAATGTCCTGGTTGGGATTCCCCTTTATTTTCGCATCCTGCAGGCCGTATGGCCCTCCGCCGGAGGCTGACATGCAACGCAAGCTGCTCACGATCATCACCGAAGCCTCGCTGGAACGCCGGCTTGTTGCCGGGATCAAACAGCGCGGCGCCCATGGCTACACCATCACCGAAGCCTACGGCGAGGGCTCGCGCGGCGTGCGCGAGAGCGGCTTCGAGAAAGCCGGCAACATCCGCGTGGAAGTGGTCTGCGACAGCAGCGTTGCCGAGCGGATCGCCAGCTGGCTGCGCGAGCATTACTACCGCGACTACGCCATGATCCTGTTCATGCAGGATGTCGAGGTCATGCGACCCGAAAAATTCTGACCTGCGCCGCCAGAGGCATTGAACCCGAAGCCACTCCGGCAGTCCGACTTCCCAGACGGTTCCGACGCCTCTCTCCGGATTTTCGCGAATGATCAGAACGGAAGCCCTGAGCAGACGTTATGGTCCACTGCTTGCGGTGGACACGCTGTCTTTCGAAATCGCGCCGGGCACGGTGCTCGGCTTCCTGGGGCCGAACGGCGCGGGCAAGTCGACCACCATGAAGATGCTGGCCGGGTTCATCAGCCCCAGCGCGGGGCGCGCCCTGGTGGGGGGCCACGATGTCAGCCGTGAACCGCTCGCGGTCAAGCGGCTGATCGGATATCTGCCGGAAGGCGCACCGGGCTACGGCGAGATGACGGTCGCGGGCTTCCTGGGCTTCGTCGCCGACCTGCGTGGACTCCGTGGGCCCGTGCGCCGGCAACGACTGGCAACCGTCATGGATCGTCTGAGCCTGGGCGGCGTCGCCACACAGACCCTCGAGACGCTTTCCAAGGGCTTTCGCCGGCGTGTCGGCCTGGCGCAGGCGATCCTGCATGACCCCGCGATCCTGATCCTCGACGAGCCCACCGACGGCCTGGACCCCAACCAGAAGCATGAGGTCAGGGAACTCATCCGCGAGATGGCGGCCGACAAGACCATCATCATCTCGACTCACCTCCTCGAGGAGGTGGATGCCCTGTGCAACCGCGTGATGATCATCGGACATGGGCGCCTGCTGGCCGACGATACGCCGCGACGGCTCGAAGCCCGCTCCCGCTATCACAATGCTGTCAGCCTGAGATTGAGTGATCCCGCACAGCTGGCGGACGCCGAAACCGCACTGGCCGCGCTGCCGGGTGTCGCCGCGGTCGAGTGCGACCAGCAGCGCCTGACCGTACTCCCGAAGGACGGCGTCCAGATTCTGCCCAGCGTCGCCGAACTCGCCCGCACCGCGGGCTGGACGCTCGCCGAGCTGCATCTCGAATCCGGCCGACTCGACGAGGTTTTCCGTCGCATCACCATGGACACCCCGGCATGAGCGCGATGACGGTGGTGTTGCGGCGCGAACTGGCCGGCTACTTCGCAACCCCGGTGGCCTACGTCTTCCTGGTGATTTTCCTGGTGCTGTCAGCCACGTTCGCCTTCTACCTCGGGGGCTTTTTCGAGCGCGCCCAGGCGGATCTCGCCGCCTTTTTCAGCTTCCACCCCTGGTTGTATCTGTTTCTCGTCCCCGCGCTGTCGATGCGACTGTGGGCAGAGGAGCGCAAGAGCGGCACCATCGAGCTGCTGATGACGCTGCCGGTCACGTTGTGGCAGGCGGTGCTCGGCAAGTTCCTCGCGGCCTGGGCCTTCACGGCGCTCGCGCTGGCGCTGACCTTCCCGATGTGGCTCACGGTGAACTACCTCGGCGAGCCGGACAACGGCGCAATCCTGACCGCCTACCTCGGCAGCCTGCTGATGGCGGGTGGTTTTCTGGCGATCGGTGCCTGCATCTCCGCCGCGACCCGCAACCAGATCATCGCCTTCATCCTGACGGTGGTCGCCTGCTTCGGGTTTCTGCTTGCGGGCTTCCCCCTGGTGCTCGATCTGTTCGCCGGCTGGGCCCCGGACGCACTGGTCGAGGCGGTTGCCGCGCTGTCGTTCCTGACCCATTACAACGCGCTGTCGCGAGGGGTGATCGAAGTCCGCGACCTGGTGTTCTTCGCACTCGTGATCGGCGTGTTCCTGTATGCCAACACCATTGTGCTCGACATGAAGAAGGCCAGCTGACATGGACCGCCGTGCAGCCAATACCCTGGGTGCGGGCATGCTCGCGATCCTCGCCGTGGTGTTCGTCACCGCGGTGGTCGCCAACCAGGCACTGCTGGGCGGCCTGCGAATCGACCTCACCGAGAACCGGCTCTATACCCTGTCACCGGGCACGCGCAGCCTGCTGGGACGGATCGAGGAGCCGATCACGCTCTACCTGTTCTTCTCCGAGCGCAGCGCCCGCGATTTTCCCGCGCTGCGGACCTATGCCCAGCGGGTCCGCGAGCTGCTCGAAGAGATGCGCGCCGCCTCCGGTGGGCAGTTGCGGGTGCAGGTGCTCGATCCCCTGCCGTTTTCGGAGGCTGAAGACCGCGCGACCGCCTTCGGGCTGCGCGGTGCGAGCATCGGTCCGCTGGGCGACCGGGTCTACTTCGCCCTGGCCGGCACCAATGCGGTCGGCGAGGAGGCGGTGCTGCCGTTTCTCGATCCGGCCCAGGAGGCCTTTCTCGAGTACGAGATCGCCCGCCTGGTCTTCGAACTGATGGACGCCCGCCGCCCGGTGGTCGGGCTGATCTCCGGTCTCGACATCGAGGGCGGCTTCGATCCGGTGTCCCGCCAGGTCGCCAGCCCATGGGTGGTGCTGGAACAGGCACGCCAGCTGTATGACGTCCGCAGCCTGTCGGCGGATACGGCAGTCATCGATGCCGAGATCGACATCCTCTGGCTGCTGCATCCGCGCGACCTGCCCGAGCAGACCCTCTATGCGATCGATCAGTTCGTGCTGCGCGGCGGCCGGACGCTCGCGATGGTCGATCCTTTCGCGCAGATGGATCCCGCCGAACCGATGGCCACCATGGGTGGGCTCGAGCACGTCCCGGCGTCATCACTGAACCGGCTGCTGGACGCCTGGGGCGTTCGCGTCCCCCCCGACGACGTGGTGCTCGACGATGTGAGCGCGCTGACCGTGAGCAGCCCGGGACAACGCCCGGAGCGCCACCTCGCGCTGCTCGGCGTGCGCCGCGACGGCCTCAGCACCTCGCAGGTAACCACGGCCGGCCTCGAGCAGGTCAACTTCGCCTTTCCCGGACATATTCTCGCCGAGGCCGACAGCCCGCTGCGGGTTGAACCGCTGATCCAGACCAGCCCGCAGGCGGGCCGGATTCCGGCGGCAGAGGCCCGCGCGACACCTGATCCTGCCGCGTTGCGCGAGCGCTTCACCCCGGAGGGGCAACCGCTCACGCTGGCAGCGCTGCTGACCGGCGCGGTGCCCAGCAGCTTTGCGGACGGACCCCCTGCCCGGCCCGACGAGGACTCCCCGGCGCACACCGCAGCCACCGAACATCTTGCCTCCTCGCGCGGCGACATCCATCTCCTGCTGGTGGCCGACAGCGACGTCGCCAGTGATCGGATGTGGGTGCAGGTCCAGTCGTTCTTCGGCCAGCGACTGCCCAGCCCCTTTGCGAGCAACGGCGATTTCATCATCAATGCCCTGGACTACCTGGGCGGGAGCGAGGAGTTGCTCGGGCTGCGGGGGCGCGCCACGTTTCAACGGCCCTTCACCCGCGTCGAGGCGCTGCGCCGGGAGGCGGACACGCGCCTGAGTGAAACGCTGGCGCGCCTGGAGCAGGAACTGGCCGAGACCGAGCAGCGGCTCGCCGCGCTGCAGGCTGCGCGCGAAGACGCCGGCACACTGCTGCTCTCGCCCGAGCAGGAAGCCGAGATCGACCGGTTCAGCCAACAACAGGTGACGCTGCGCCAGGAACTCCGCGAAGTGCAGCGTGACCGCGAGGCCAACATCGAGGCACTGGGCAGACGACTGAAGATCCTCAACATCGGTCTGGTTCCCCTGCTCCTGACCCTGGTTGCCATCGCCGGGCTGGTGTTGCGTCGGAGGACGGCGGTGTGAGTCGCCGAGCGCTCATGCTGCTCGGCGTGGCCGCGCTGCTGCTGCTGTCGCTGGCCGCCTGGCTGCGATTCGCCAACGAGCCGGTGGCGGGGATTGACGCACCGCTGCTGCCCGGACTGCGTGGCGAGTTTGCCGAACTCAGCACCCTGCGGGTCTCTGCCCCCGGGCCGGAGGTCGTGGCGACGCTCGAGCTTCGTGGCGAGCGCTGGGTGGTGGCCGAGCGCGACGACTGGCCCGCCGACACCCGACGACTGCGCGAGCTCCTGCTGATGCTTGCCGAGGCACGTCGCGTGGAACAACGCACCAGCAACCCGGCGCTGTGGCACCGGTTGGGCGTCGCGCCCATGGAGGCCGAAGAGGCGAGCGGTATCGAGCTCGCGCTCGAGACGCCAAGCGGTCCGGTCACCTTGCTGATCGGCAACGTGGATGGCCCTTACACGAATGTCCGACTCGTCCGCGAACCCGCCGCCTGGCTGGTGAGTGGTGTGCTGCAGCCGGCCGGCAGCACGGGCGAGTGGCTCGACCCGACCATCCCGGATCTCACCGCGGGAGGGATCGCCGCGATCAGCATCCGGCATCCTGACGGCGAGCAGGTCCGACTCCAGCACCCGCCGGAAGGCGGGGCCGGTTTCGAGCTCCTCGAGATCCCCGAGGGGCGGAGCCCGCTGCACGCGAACATCGCGGCGGCGACGCTCGGCGCACTGTCGGCACTGCGTATCGACGAGCTGGCCAGACGCGAGAGCGTGTTCGACGGGGAGCACGATCCGATCAGCATCGAGCTCGAAACCTTCGAAGGCGAGACACTCCGGCTGCGGGCACTGGTGAACGACGAGGGCCCATGGTTGAGCCTCGACCTGCCGGACGCGATGGAGGGCCACGAGGGTGCCCTTGCCGCGTCGCTGCAACCGCTGGCGGGACGCGCGCTGCGCATTCCCCGACACCGCTTCGATCAGTTGACCCGGCGCATGGAAGATCTGCTGGCCCCGGTCCCGGCAGACTGATTGGTCCGGACATATTGACGAGACCCCAGGTAGTGCTGTACCGCGCTGGCGAAGTGGTTGTACTATCCGCCGATCCATGCCCGGTCTGGTGTCATTGGCCGGGGATGCGATGCCGATTGCAAATGACACAGAGCATGAGACGACAGGTGTATGAATATCTACGTTGGAAACCTGCCTTACACCGCCACCGATGACGAGTTGCGGCAGATGTTCGAGGCCTTCGGCCAGGTCAGCTCGGCAAAGGTCATCATGGACCGGGAAACCGGTCGCTCCAAGGGTTTCGGCTTTGTCGAAATGCCGACCTCGAGTGAGGCCAGCGAGGCGATTCAGCGGCTCAATGGCAGCCCGATGAACGGCCGGCCGCTGCGGGTCAACGAAGCCCAACCTCGCCAGGACGCCGGCCGCCGGCCCATGCGTCGCCCCTGACCGCCGCCCTGCAGCGCCTGGGGCGCTGTGAACCCGGCGCTGCAGGGCGACGTCTCATTGCAGGTATCCCGCCGTAGACCCGCAATGTCTGCCGGTCTAGCATGGCTTATGGACGATTATCTCGAACGGATCCTCAAGGCCAGCGTCTACGACGTCGCGATCGAAACCCCGCTGGAGCCTGCGCGCAGGCTCAGTGAACGCCTCGGCGAATGCGTGCTGTTCAAGCGCGAAGATCTTCAACCGGTCTTCTCGTTCAAGCTGCGCGGCGCCTATAACCGGATCTCCCACCTCACTGCCGACGAACGTGCCTGCGGCGTGATCGCCAGCTCTGCGGGGAATCACGCCCAGGGTGTCGCGCTTGCTGCACGCCGGCTCGGCACCCGTGCGGTCATCGTGATGCCCACGCTCACACCCTCGATCAAGGTACAGGCCGTGGAGGCCCTCGGCGCGGAGATTCTGCTGCACGGCGAAACCTATGACGATGCCTACGCGGAAGCCCGCAGGCAGGCGGATGCCGCAGGGTTTGTGTTCATCCACCCGTTCGACGATCCGGACGTCATCGCCGGCCAGGGCACCATCGGCATGGAGATCCTGCGCCAGCGGCCGACACCCCCGGAGACGATCTTCGTGCCGATCGGCGGCGGCGGGTTGATGGCCGGGATCGCCTGCTATGTCAAATCTCTCTATCCGGAAGTGCGCATGATCGGCGTCGAGCCGAGGGAAGCGGCGAGCATGCAGGCGGCGCTTGCCGCAGGCGAGCCCGTCACGCTCCCCGAGGTCGGCATCTTCGCGGATGGTGTGGCGGTGCGGCGGGTAGGCGACGAGACCTTCCGCCTGTGCCGGCGCTATGTCGACGAGATCGTGCTGGTCAGCACCGATGAGATCTGTGCCGCGATCCGTGACATCTTCGAGGACACCCGCACCCTGGTGGAGCCGGCCGGCGCCCTGGCGGTGGCGGGGCTGAAGCGCTGGCTTGCCGACAACCCGGGACAGGGCCGGTGTCATGTCACGGTGAACTGCGGCGCCAACGTCAACTTCGACCGGCTCAAGCACATCGCCGAGCGTGCCGACATCGGCGAGCAGCGCGAAGCCCTGCTGGCCGTGGAAATCCCGGAGCGCCCCGGGGCCTTCCGGGCCTTCTGCGAAACCATCGGCCGTCGCAACGTCACCGAGTTCAACTACCGCTACGCCGACACCACCACCGCGCGCATTTTCGTCGGCGTCGCCCTGAGCAGGGGCGCCGCCGAGAAAGCCGAACTGATCGCCGCTCTCCAGGGGCAAGGCTATGCGGTCACCGACCTCAGCGACAGCGAACTCGCCAAGCTGCACCTCCGGCACATGGTGGGTGGTCATGCCCCCGGGCTACGTGACGAGGTGCTGTTCCGCTTCCAGTTCCCGGAACGACCCGGGGCGCTGCTGCGATTTCTGCGGGCGATCGGCGATCGCTGGAACATCAGCCTGTTCCACTACCGCAACCACGGCTCGGACTACGGCCGCGTGCTGGCCGGTGTCCAGGTCCCCTCAGCCGACCGCGACGCCTTCGAGTCCCATCTCGCCCACCTCGGCTATGCGCACTGGGACGAAACTGCGGATCCGGCCTACCGGCTGTTCCTCGGTCAGCACTGAGACGATCAGGCTGGAGGCTCCCCCCCGGAGGCCTCCGGCTCGCAGGGGAACCGCGCCACCAGGGCCTCGAACATGAGCGTCTGCAGCAGCGTTGCCTCCGCATCCCGCAGACCCTGACGATAGGGCACCAGTGCCTCATCGAGGAAGGTCAGCAGGTCGAGCAGGCCGGGGGCCAGCCCCGGGGGCATGCAAAACGGCAGCGACCCCTCACCCGTCGCCGCGCCCACTTCGGCCAGGTGTGCTAAGCCGCTGAACAGCCCGGCGACATACCCCCCGAGCAGCATCGCCGAGGCGCCGTCTTCCTCGGCCTCACGCTGCAGCCGCAGGTAACGGGCCACGCTCATCCGGTTGACCGCGTCGGCGGCGCTGGTACCGGATGCTGTCGTTTCCGGCACCCACTCCTCGGCATCCGCCGGGGTCGCGCCGCCGCAGCCGGCGAGCAACAGGCACGCCAGCACTGCCGCGCCCGGCGTCAAGCGGTGCGTGCGTCGACCAACGGCACTCATTCCGGCCTCCGGAACTTCAGGGTGAAGCGGTCGCTCTCGCCGATCTCGAGATAGCGCTCGCGGTCCTCGTCGCCCAGCGCCAGCATCGGCGGCAGCGTCCAGACACCACGCGGATGATCGGCCGTATCGCGCGGGTTGGCGTTGACCTCGGAACTGGCGACCCACTCGAAGCCAGCCGCCTCGACCAGTTCGATGGCGTAATCCTGGCGGACGTAGCCGCGCGGCGCCCGCGGGTCCTGCGGCTCCTCCGCGCGGCCGCGGTGGCCGACCAGCCCCAGCACCCCACCGGGCCGCAGCGCAGTGTAAATCGCGCCGAGCACCGCGTCGGCGCACTCGGCTCCCATCCAGTTGTGCAGACTGCGGAACGCGACCACCAGATCAGCCGAGCCGGCGGGCGCGATCTCCAGCGTATCGGGACACCCCAGCGCCGTCATGCGGGCATTCCCGTAGAGTTCCGGGTCGGCGGCGAGCTTGTCGCGAAACGCCGCCAGCGCGCGCTGCGCGAACTCACGTTCGGAGTCCGGATCGAAGTGTGCAGCGTAATACTGACCAGCCTCGTTGACGAAGGGGGCGATGATCTCGGTGTACCAGCCCTGCGCGCCCGGCCAGATTTCCACCACGGTCATGTCCGGCTGCAGACCGAAAAAGCTCAGTGTGGCGGCGGGGTTGCGGTAGCGATCACGCGCGCGGTGCGCCTCGCTGCGATGCGCCCCGGCGAGAATCGCCGCCAGGCGGGCCTCCACGGCATCGGTGACCAGCCGGTCCTCTTCGATGGGCACCACCGTGGGCACCGTGGTGTCCACCGCAGGCTCCGGCACCTCGCGTTCTGCCGGGTCACACCCGGCGAGCAGCAGCGCGGCCAGCAGCATCGGGGTCAGTCGGCACAGGGGGCTGGTCATGGTCATCTCCTGGACAGCAGGGCAGGGTTAATCGGTGATGGCGAAGTCTACTGCAAGGCGCCGCGGGGCACAGTGCGCCGACGGCGCGGTCAATGCACGCGGCACAGCAGACCCTTGAGGTACTGCCCCTCTGGGCAGGCCGCCGACACCGGGTGGTCGCTGCCGGCATGCAGCCAGCGCACCAGGGTGAGCTCGCGACCGGCATCCAGTGCGGCATCCGCGACGATCTTCTGGAACAACCTCGGCTCGACCAGACCGGAACAGGAGAAACTGAGCAGCCAGCCGCCAGGCGCCACCAGCCCCAGCGCCTGCAGGTTGATGTCCTTGTAGCCCCGCGTCCCGCGCTTCAGCTGGCTCGATGCGGCCACGAACTTGGGCGGATCGAGCACCACCACGTCGAACCGTCGCCGCTCGCGACGCGCCTCGCGCAGCCACTGAAAGGCGTTGGCGCAGATATGCTCCACGCGCTGCTCGTCGAGACCATTGATCGCAAGCTGGGCGCGGGCGATGGCCAGGGCGTCAGCCGAGGCGTCGAGCTGGACCAGCGACTGCGCGCCAGCCGCCAGCGCGCGCACGCCGAACCCGCCGGTGTAGGCGAAGGCGTTGAGCACCCGCGCGTCGCGGCCCAGCAGGTCCATCAGCGCTCTGTTCTCGCGCTGATCGAGATAGAAGCCCGTCTTGTGACCCTGCTCGCAGTCGACCCGATAGCTCACCGGACCCTCGACGATCACCAGCGGATCGGGCAGCGTGCCGTCGAGCACGCCGCGTTGAGTCTGCAGGCCCTCGCGGCCACGGGCATCACTGTCGGAGCGCTCGTACAACACCTCACCGGCGGTGGCCGCCCGCAACGCCTGAAGCAGCGCCTCTCGCCAGCGCTCGGCGCCGGCCGACAAGAACTGGAAGACCACCACCCCGGCGTATTGGTCGACCACCACACCCGGCAGACCATCGCCCTCGCCATTGACCAGGCGGCGGCCATCGGTCAGCGCGAGCCAGGGATCGGCCGCGCGCTGCGCGACTGCCCGCAGGATCCGTCGCATGAAAAAATCCTCGTCCACCGCTTCGTCGGGATCGAAGGTCCAGATCCGCACCCGGATCTGCGAAGACGGCGACCAGGCCCCCCGGGCCAGCCACTGGCCATCGGCGGCGTGGACATCGACGGTATCGCCAGGCGCGGCCTGGCCACGCAACGTGGCCACCGCGCCGTTGAACACCCAGGGATGCCGGCGACGCAGGGAGGCGTCACGCCCGGGACGCAGGATGACGGTCGGGGTGCCCATGATGGTCTCGGCCCTCGCGGCGGTGAGCGCGCGAGTATAGCCCGGGATGTCAGTGGGCATAGCGCAGGGTGCCCTGGCGCACCGGCGCCACGCCCAGCCCCCGGAGCAGGCGGGCCGCCCGACGGCTGCCGGTGCGCAGCCACACCTCATAGAGCCGCAGCACATCGTGATCCGGATGCCCCCGCGCTTCATCACGCAGCTCATGCAGGACATCCACCATGGCCTGGAACTTGCTGGCCAGTTCGCGGAACACCGGCGCAAAGGCCCGGCCCCGCGGCGAGCCCTCGACGGTGTCCGACAGCGAACCATAGGCGTTACCGCCCATGTAGATGTAGTAGTCGAGATCGACGGTGCGGCTGGCAAGGCTGTCTGCGAAAAAACCGGCAATGAACAACGACACGTCGCCCAGCCGTTGCAGTGCGGCGTGACGCGCCTCCGCCGTCTCGGCCTCCAGCGCATCCCGCAGCCTCAGGGCCAGGGGCCGCAGCCGCGGCCCCTCGTCGGCGGCGTCGTACAGCGCTTCCGAACGTGCGAAGCTGGCGAGCAGGTTCACGACATAGTGGGCCGTGTGATCCTGCAATGCGACGTCCTGCGTCGCGAGCGCGGCCGTCAGGCCCTGGTGGAAATACGCCTGCAGACTCTCCACCTGCAGCACCGTTGTCGAAGCCTCTTCGCCGTATCGCATACCCCTCACCTCCTGGCGTTCGATGCACGTCTTCCACTCGCTCTATCCTAGGGTGTTTATAGCGAGACGGGCGTGACGCGAAAAGCTTCCAGAGTTCGACAGACTCCGCTATGCTGCGGAATTATCAGGGGAATTTCTGGCACTCAGTATGCTCGACTGCTGCCACAACGGCGGCGGGAGGAGGATTTGACGGTGATCTTCCGCCGCGCCGAGCGGATCGACCCGACGCGCACGATGGTGCTGCGACGGCGGCGGCGACGGCGTGATGGCGTCGCCCTCGGCGTATTCTTCGGGCTGTGTTTTGCGGTGGCCGTGTTCGCCGGACAGTTCACGCCTGGCACGTGGTACGAACTGATCGAAAAACCACCCTGGACACCACCCGTGTTCGTGTTTGGCGTGGTCTGGACGCTGCTCTACGCCCTGCTGGCCATCGCCGCCTGGTTGGTGTGGCGCGAACGCGGGCATCCACTGCGTCCGCTGGCCCTGGGGCTGTTCCTGCTGCAGCTGGTGTTCAATGCCGGGTGGTCGTGGGCGTTTTTCGGTCAGCAGAATATCGGCCTTGCGCTGATCGATCTGCTGGCCCTCTGGCTCTCGGTGGCACTGACCGTAGCGGTGTTCTACCGCATCAGCACAATCGCCGGATCGCTGCTCGTGCCCTACATCGCCTGGGTCAGCTTTGCCCTGGCGGTCAATCTCGAGATCTGGCGGCTTAACCCGACAGGCTGATGGCCGGCGCGCGGTGCACGGCCGATTTCCATACGCACTCCCCGCAAGCTCGCTGGGGTAACTCCCGAGCGCGCCCGGTACCCGGCATGGGCACCATAGCGACCGCAACATCACACCTATAAGGGAGTCGCTTCATGAAATCCGCAACAGTGTGCTCGGCGCTGGTCGCCGCAGCACTGGCCGCCGGCTGGACCCATGCCGCCAACGCACACGAACAGGGTGACTGGATCGTGCGCGCCGGCATCACCCTGGTCGATCCGAAGTCCAATAACCATCCGGTCGTCAATGTCGACGACGACATCAAGCCCAGCGTCAACCTGACCTACATGGTCACCGACAATATCGCGGTGGACGTGCTCGGCGCCTGGCCGTTCAAGCACGACATCAAGCTCAACGATGACGGCTCCACGGTCGGCTCGACCAAGCACCTGCCACCGACCCTGTCGCTGCAATGGCACTTCCTGCCCGGCGCGCAGTTTCAGCCCTATGTGGGCGCGGGCCTGAACTACACGACATTTTTCAGCGAGAGGACCACAGGAGCCCTGGAGGGTGCTGACCTCAGCCTGGGCGGGTCTTTCGGCTGGGCGCTGCAGGCCGGTGCCGACATCATGTTCGCCGACAACTTCTTCCTGAACGTCGACGTCCGCAAGATCCGCATCCGCACTGAGGCCAAACTCGACGGCGCGGTGCTCGGCCCGAAGGTCGAGATCGATCCGATGGTCTATTCGGTGATGCTGGGCTGGCGGTTCTGAGGCGCTGAGCCGACGCCAGGCGCGCAGCTGATCCCGTCCAGTACGACCACATGGGCGGGATCGGCTGCGCGCAGGCGGCCTAGCGTGGGATCTCCCCGCACCTCGAAGCCAAGCGTCTCCAACCACTCCACCACGCGATGGTTGGAGTTGTACGCCAGGGTATAGGGCCGCTCGGCAACGATGAACTCAAGATTCAGGCGCAGGCTGACACTGGGCGGTGGATCCGCGGTGTCGAAGCGCTGCTCGATGGAGGTCGCCAGCGCCCGGACCTCGGCGCGTTCGGCAGAAAAGCCCAGCACGGCGCGGATCTCCGATCCCACCTCAGCCTGCCAGCAGGCCGGCTCCAGTGGCCCGCGCAATTCACCCCGGCCCAACGCCCCGGGCGTCGGACGAAACAGCGTACTCAGGGTGCGCAGCGGTCCGGTGCGACCTTCCACATACCAGCCCCATTCGCCATAGGCCAGACGCAACGCCCGTTCACCCTCGACCACCAGCACCAGGCTGTTGTGCCGCCCGTGGTCGAGCACATAGACCGGAACGGGATCGCTGACCGACACCGGGGCGGTAATCACCGCGGTACAGCCGGCGGCCAGCAGCCCGACGACCGCACCGAGGATCAGTCGGGCTGCACCAGGCTTGCCGTGGCTGCGCACGCGGTCCCCTCGAAACTGTCCACCGCCGCGAGCATAGCACCCGCGCCCTGCTGCGCTGCGCAGGTTTTCAGCCTTCCAGGCGGGCGATCTCGCGACGCAGGTGCTTGAGGGCGGGGGTGACGATGGCGATGAAGTAGGCCTCGCGAAGGCGACGCTGGGCCGTGGCCGTGCGCAGATAGCCGCGCGCGCCCTGGTGCAGCATGGCCGCCTGTGCCGCCGCCAGCGCCAGCTCCCCCGCGGCGAGGCGACAGCGCAGGACGCGCAGTCGCAGCGCCTCAGGTACCGGGTCATCGCAGGTTGCAACCCGGTCCACCTCTGGGGCGAGGACGGTGACCTCGTTCTCCAGCCCGCTCAGGCGCTCCGCCAGCTCTGCGGCCTGGAGCGGCTCGAACACGTTGACATGCGCCAGCGTCCGCCCGGCCTCCTCCACCAGTCGCAGGCAGTCGCGGACCAACCCCAGCGCCATGCCGACCTGGCCGAGGATCAGCCCCGGCTGGATACGCTGCAGAAAGCGCGCGGACTGATCCGGATGCGCCAGCACCCGCGCCTCGTCTATGCGCACGCCGCGGAATCTGCAGCCCCGTGTCGCGGTCCCCTCCAGCGCGGTGAAATGCGCGCCATCGAGCAGCCGAAAGCCCGGCTGATCGCAGTGCACGACAAAGAACACCAGACGATCGTCACCCGTCACCGGACAGCCCGTGACGAACACATGGTCGTCCCCAAGGTTGGAGACCCAGGGCAGCGTGCCGTCCACCACATAGCCGCCCGCCACCGGCCGGGCACGCAGACGGAACGGCTCGATCCCGCTGGCCGACTTCAGCGTGTTGGACAGCCCGGTACCGCCGAGCAGACGACCCGCGGCCAGGTCCGGCAGCAGATCCCGGCGTGCCCGTGCGTTGTCCGAGAGCTGCACGTAACGGGCACAGGCCGTGTGACACCAGTGCGTGAAGGCGGTGGACAGGCAGGTCGCGGCGAGCGTCGCCATGGTATCGATGGTGCCCGCCAGCCCGCGGCCGCTGCCGCCATGCTCAGGCGCAACCGCATCGGCGAAGCCACCGAGCGCACCGAGCGCGCGCAGAAAGGCTTCCGGGTACTCGCCTTCGAGATCGATCGCGGTCACCCGCGGTACCAGCTCTGCCGCGACGAGGCCCTGCAGATCGAGGTCTGCGGGAGACGTGGCCAATCGGTGTGCGGTAGCAGTCATGGGTGACTCCGTGGCGGGTCAGGCCGGCTGCCCGCCGGCGTGACGATGGGCCTGGCGTGCGAGCCAGTCCAGCAGAAAACCCAGCAAGCCGATGAACACAATGGTGGCCATCAGCTCGCCATAGGCCATGCGGTCGCGGGTATCGAGAATGAGATAGCCGAGGCCCTCGTTGACGCCAAGCATCTCGGCAGGCACCAGCACGATCCACACCAGGCCGATGGCCAGGCGCAGGCCGGTCAGCAGGTGGCTGGCGATGGCCGGGACCATCACATGAATCAGCCGGGCCACGCGACCGGCACCGACACTGTCGGCCAGCGTCAGCCACTGCGGATCGATCGCGCGGATCCCGGCGGCGACATTCAGCACGATCGGCCAGACCGCCGCGAACGCCACCAAGGCCACGACCGGCGCATCGCCCACACCGAACGCCATCACGGCAAGCGGCATCCACGACAGCGGCGAGATCATCCGCAGGAACTGGAAACTCGCGGAGCTGGCGCTGGCAAACGCCCGGGAGATCCCGACCAGCAGCCCGAGCGGCACTCCGATCACCAGGGCGATCACCAGCCCCAGGGCGACGCGCCGCAGGCTGTAGAGGGCGTGGATCCAGAGCTCACCGGAGCCCGCGAGTGCAAGGGCCGCCTGCCAGGTGTTGCCCGGCGAGAACTGGACGGCCATGAAAGCCCCAGCGCCGAGCCAGTGGATGCCCAGCCACCACACGCCCACCAGCAGTGCGAGGCCAGCCAGCGGCAGCGGGATGTCACGAAGCGCTGGCATCGGTCAGGTGATGATTGTTTCGCTGCGTTCGAAACGGTCGTCCAGGCCGAAGGCGCCGAGACCACCAAGTGCCGCGATGGCCGAGCGCACGAAGTGGTCGTCGACCAGGTCACCGGCCACGAACGCCCCATCCAGTCCGCTGAGAAACCGGTTGTTCCCCTCGATCGCCGTGTCCTTGAGCATCTCCACGAGCTTGCGGGTGTAGGAAGGAAACGGATAGGGCTGGTAGTCGATGCGCGCCTGCTGCCAGTGGGGATGGCGTATCGCCCCGCGCTCGACATAGATCGCCTCGCGAGCGGCGTCCGGCACCAGCACGCGCTCGAGCACCTCCACCGGAAACGGCGTGTAGCGTCCCGGCGCCTCGTTCGAGAGCAGCTGCGCCGCCTCACCGCGATGATCGCGCAACCAGTGCTGCGCCTTGACGATGGCGCTGACCACGCCCTGTGACCACTCGGGCCGCGCGTCGAGGTCCGCGGCATGCATGGCCACGACGCAGCAGGCATGATCCCGCCAGACATCGCCCGTGAAGCGCAACACCCGACCGATGCCCTGGGTTTCCGCGGCCGCATTGAACGGCTCGGCGACGATGAAGCCGGCAATCGAACCGTTGACCAGCGCCGGGCCCATGTCGGCCGGCGCCATCACCGTCAGCCCCACCTGGTGGGGTTGCAGGCGCCTGACCCGGCGGGTGACCGCCTCGAGCCCCGCCTCGCGCAGCAGATGCTGGAGCACGACATTGTGGATCGAGTACCAGAACGGCACGGCGACCCGGCGACCACCGAGATCAGCCAAGCCATCGATCTCGGGCGCCACGGTCAGGGCGGAGCCGGCCATGTGGTTCCAGGCCACGACCTTGAGCGGAAAGCCACTGCCATAGCGGGCCCACACCGTCATCGGTGAGAGCAGGTGCACGACGTTGACCCGGCCGGCCATGAAGGCCTCCACCAGTTGCGCCCAGGAGCGCAGCAGCACCGGGGGCGCCACTTCCAATCCCTCGGCCTCGAACATGGCGCGCCCATGGGCCACGAGCAGCGGAGAAGCATCGGTAATCGGCAGATAGCCGATGCGTACCGGCTCGTCTGCACCCGCCGCGCGGGTCATCGCCGGCCAGGCGGCCGCCCCCGTGAGCAGTGCCGAGAGCTTGAGAAACTCGCGACGGGACGGCAGCAGGCTGTCGGTGCCGCTTTGGGTACGTAAGTGTGTCATCAGCAAGACCTCAGGCGGCGGATTGCAGGGGAGCCTCGGCGGCGCCGAGGGCATGCAGCAGCGTCTCGCGCAGCGCGTTCAGGCCCGCACTGCGGTGCACGCGCGGTGCGCGACCCGGCGGACACCAGCCGCCGGTCAGCCGCGCCGGCGAGCCCTTGAGCAGCACGATGCGATCGGCGATGCGCAAGGCTTCGTCGAGGTCGTGGGTGACCATCAGCACGGCGCTGCGATGCTCGGTTGCCAGGGCGAGCAGCAGATCCTGCATGGCCTCCCGCGTCAGGGCATCAAGCGCCGAGAACGGCTCGTCGAGAAAAATCAGCTCAGGCTCGCGCACCAGCGCCCGGGCGAGCGCCACGCGCTGCGCCATGCCGCCCGAGAGCGCGCCAGGGTAGCGCTGCGCGTCGGCTGCCAGCCCGACCTGGCTCAGCACGCCAGCCACACGGCGCTGACGCTCAGCACGCGAGCCTGCCGCCGTCGATCCGAAGCGCAGCCCGAAGGCGACGTTCTCGGCCACCGTCAGCCACGGCAGCAGGGTCGGCGCCTGGAACACCACCCCCGTCCCACCGCCACCGGCACGGACCGGCTCACCGGCCAACCGAACTTCTCCAGCCTGCGGTGGCACCAGACCGGCCAGCACCTGCAGCAGGGTCGACTTGCCACTGCCGGACGGGCCGACGAGGCAGACGATTTCGCGGGTCCCGACCTCGAGATCGAGGCCCGCGAACACCGGCCGGCCTGCGTGAGCGAACGCAAGCCCGCGCGCTTGCAGCAGAGCCATGTTCAGGCCGCCGGGCGCCAGCGATGCGGCGCGAGTTCGGGGTTGAGTTCGGTCTTCGCCAGTGAGTTGGCGAAATTGCACAACGTGGCCAGGCTCACGCCAAGCACCACCTCCAGCGCCTGTTGCTCGCTGTAGCCGGCGTGCTGGAACGCCGCCAGCGCCTCGTCACTCACGCCACCGCGATGGGCGATCACCGCGCGGGTGAACGCTGCAAGCGCCTCGAGGCGCTCGTCAGCCAGCCTGTCCTGGCCCCGCAGCCCCTCGATCAGCGGCTCGGGCAGGCCGCCCTTGCGGGCAATCGCCGTGTGGCCGGCGACGCAGAAATCACAGCCATGTGTCGTGGCCGCCGTGAGCTGGACCGTCTCGCGTTCAGCCAGATCGAGACTGGCCCGCGCATTGATCCCGGACACCGTCAGGTAGGTCTCAAGCGCGGTCGGTGCATTGGCCAGCACGCCCAGGAGATTGGGAATGAAACCGTTACGGGCCTGGGCCGCCTCAAGCAGCGGTCGGCTTTCCTCCGGCGCTGTCGCCGGCGAATGGATGGTGAGTCGGGCCATGACGCCTCCGGTGCAGAGATTCCGGAGGGCATCCTAGGGGCCGTCGCCGCGGTACCCAAAGATGGGTTACCTATATGGTTATAACTGGGCCCGCGGCTTTTTGGCGTGGCAGTACACCAGCTGCCAGTCGACCAGCACCTGGCCGTGATGTTCCCGCAGCGTGAAGTAGTCTGCCAGCGCCTCGTCGATCACCGCCGTATCGACGGCCAGACCGAACAGCCCCTGGAAGAACACGGCGATCGCCTCGCGCTGCGGGAAGATCCACGGGACCTCCCGAAGTTCCTCGATCACGGCCTCGCAGCCGAGCGTCCGGCAATGCGCCTGCAGACTGCCGATCGCCGGGAAGTGGCCGGCATGTCCCGCGGGGCAGTGCGCATCGACGAACTCGTTCAACCATGCGGCGAGACGGCTGCCCTCGGGGACATCGCAGAAGGCAAGCTCGCCACCGGGTTTCAGCACCCGAACGGTTTCGCTAAAGGTCGCCCGATGCGACTGGCTGTGATGCAGGCCGATCAGGCCCAGGGCGACATCGATGGAATCGCTGGCGATGTCATGGAAGTGCTCGACCGGGTTGTCGACGGCGAGGTAGGCGGGATCAAGCCGCCCACGCAACTCGGGATTCGGCTCTACGCAGACGTTGACCACGTCACGGTCGAGACGGCGACAGACCTCGTCAGACAGATAGCCCCCGGCGGCCTGCACGTCCAGCACGCGCATGCCGGGTCGCAGCGTCACATACTCAAGCAGCGTGTCTCGCTCGTTGTCGCGGACGCACGGATAGTC
>RECU01000066.1 GCA_007693855.1 Gammaproteobacteria bacterium
GAGGGGGAAGGAGAAGAACCGGCCGACACGCCGTCACCCGAAGAGCCAGGACCTTGGGACACGGATGGACTACCCTGTGAACCCGAGGACGGCGTGCCGCCGGAAGTCTGTGGTACAGGCTGGCCCGACGGCGGTGGCTGCTGGCGAGTGCTGTCGGTGGTCTTGCACCCCGCCAGCACCAGCGAACCAATGACGATCAAAGCCATGCTGCGCTGCGAAAACATCTGCGCTGCCACCTCCTGGGGAACTCTGTAGAGCAGCCTAGCCCAACAGAGACCGGTTTTCCAAAGCTTCTGAAGCTTGGTCCGACGGCGGCGCTCAATGGTTCCCCCCCAGTATAGCCCAGCGGCGGGACCAGGACCACGAAGCACACGCCATACCGCGATCAATATGCAGATAAAACAGGCGCTTAAGACAATATGTAATGTTTCCTGCAAAAAAACGTCGCCGGCTCAGTGGCGTCTACGAAACCCCTCGGCGAGCATGGCCCGCGCGGCATTGCGGCCGGGCAGCCCGGTGACGCCACCGCCGGGATGAGCTCCCGCGCCACAGAGGGTCAGGCCCTCGACCGGCAGGCGATACGCTGCCGCCCCCAGCGCGGGTCGCAGGCTCCACAGCTGATCCAGCCCCATGGCGCCGTGAAAGATATCGCCACGCGTGAGCCCGAAGCGGCGCTCGAGGTCCAGGGGCGAGAGCACCTGCCGCCCCACCACGCTGGCCCGGAGACCCGGCAGGAACCGCTCTACCCAGGCCAGCACGTCGTCCACCGCAGCGTCGCGAGCCTCGTCCCAGTGCCGGTCGCCGGGCAGGTCGTAGGGGAAGAACTGGCAGAACAGGCTGGCGACATGTCGACCCGGGGGCGCCAGCGTGTCATCGATCATCGAGGGCAGCAGCAGTTCGACGACGGGGCTGCGTGACCAGCCGGCGGTCCGCGACTCGAGCCATGCCGCGTCCATATGCCTCAGCGAAGGCGCGAGGATGATGCCCGCGCCGTAGTGGGGGCCTGGCGCCGGTCGCGCAGCAAGGGTCGGCGGACGCTCGAGGGCCAGGTTGATACGCAGGCTGGCCGAATCGCACCGCCAGTGACGCATGCGCTCGAGAAATGCCGCGGGCAGATGCTCGGGCGCCAGCAGTCGGGTACAGAGCAGGCGCGGGTTCACCGCCGCCGCCACCCGGCGGGCGAACACCCGCTCGCCATCGGCAAGTCTCACGCCCTGACAGCGGCCGTCGGCCACCAGCACCTCCTCGACAGCCAGCCCACAGCGAAGCTCCACGCCCTCGGCACGACAGGCCGCAGCCATGGCGGAGGTAATCGCACCCATGCCTCCGACGGCATGTCCCCACGCGCCCCGCTGGCCCAAGGTCTCACCGAACACATGGTGCAGCAGCACGTAGCCACTGCCCGGGGTGTACGGAGACTGGTTGGCGCCGACCACCGCATCGAAGCCCAGCGCGGCCTTCAGCAGGTCGCTGTCGAACCAGCGATCGAGCAGGTGGCCGGCACTGCCGCCGAGCAGCTCGCCCAGCATGGCCATGGCCTCGCGTCCCAGGCGGCGCAGGCGCCGCCCATCGCGCAGCATGCCCAGCAGGTCACGCAGTCCTCCGGCCGGGTCAGGCGGCGCCCGCCGCGCCAGCGTCGCCAGCGCGTCGGCGATCTCGCCAAGCTGCGCCAGGTAACGGGGATAGCGTGCCGCGTCCGCCGGACTGTGCCGGGCGATCTCCTCGCAGGTCGCCGACGCCTCGCCATGCAGCAACAGTCCCGGCCCGTCGAGCGCAGGGACGAAATTGGCCGCGGGACGCAACCGGATCTCCAGACCATGGCGGGCGAGCTGCATCTCCTCGATCACCTCCGGGGCCAGCAGGCCGACGGTGTAGCTGGCCACGGAGTTGCGGTAGCCCGGATGGAATTCCTCGGTGACTGCAGCGCCGCCCGGCACCGTGTGGGCCTCCAGCACGCAGACCCGCCAGCCGGCCCGGGCCAGCTGCCAGGCGCAGACCAGGCCGTTGTGCCCGGCGCCGATGATCAGTGCGTCGTACTGGCCGCGCGCCCCCGGGTCAGGCACCGACGTGCTGCAGGATCTCGAGCGCGGCGCGTTCGCCGGATTCCATGGCCGCCTCGATCCCGGTGTGCTGGATGCCGGTGTGTTCGCCGGCAAAATGCAGGCGCCCTGCCGGCAGCTGCATTCGCCCTGCCCAGCGCGCAATCCTGCCCGGCGCCCAGTGCATGTAGGCGCCGCCGGCGTGCGGGTTCTCCACGGTCCAGCGCACCACCTCATGAACTTCCAGGCGGCCTGCGGAGGCCGGGCGCAGACGCGCCATCTCCGCCAGGGTCATCTCCACCACCGCTGCATCGCTCATGCCCGCCAGCCGCTTGGCGGCAGCGCCGTCCAGCCAGGCGAGATGGTGGCCCGTCGGTTGTCCCGCCTCGTCATCACTCATGAAGATCCGCTGCAGCGGACTGTCGGTCCACATTGCTGGTGGCCAGCCGTCGTCTTCCCAGTAGGGCGCGGTCGCGCTGAAATGGATTTGGGCAATCTGCGTATAGGCAAGACCTTCGATGGCCTCGCGCTGCGCTGCAGCCAGCGGGGCGTCGATCTCGAGACCTCGCAGTACGGCGAATGGCAGGGTGCACACCACGAACTCGGCGTCGAAGCGGCTGCCATCGGTGCAGCGGACCTGTGCCGCGCGTTCACCCGCGGTGATCCCCGCGACGGTGCGACCCGTCAGCACCGGCGCCGCCAGACTGGCTGCCATCGCCTCGGGCAGGCGCTGGCTGCCGCCAGCGACGAAATGGACCGGGCCACCGCGTATGGCGTCACGGAACAGCACGCCACTTCGCCAGCGGGCGAACACCGACACCGTGTCCAGCGCGTTGGCGTTCATGGTCACGCCGGCAAGCTCGATGGCCTGGGCCGACGCCCCGGCCTCACGCATGAACGCCTCACAGGATTGATCGAGCGACTGGAATTCCTCGGCCAGCCAGTCATCGAACGCGCGCAGCGGGTTCTCGGCATCGACATAGGCGCCCAGCAGCTGCCAGGGCGCCAGGGCTCGCTCACGCCCCTCGAGACGATTGGCCGGGTGTTCCGGCCAGTCGGCCACCGCGATCATCTCGCCGCCGAGATTGAAGGCCTGGCCGAAGCTCGTCCCCCGTCCGCCGCGGGTGTCGAGGCCGAGCGCCTCCAGCGTGGCCAGGGTACGGGCGTAATTTGCACCGATCTGCGCCCCGCCCGCCTCCGGACCGCCAGGCACATGATCGAGGGTGCGCATGCGCCCGCCGACCGCATCGCGGGCCTCCAGCACCAGCACCTCCAGGCCCTGCTCCTCGAGCAGCCGGGCGGCGTTGAGTCCGGACAAGCCCGCGCCAATCACCACGACGTCGGCATCCCGCCGGCCCGGCGCCGCGCAGCCACCGAGCCACAAGGGTGCTGTCGCCGCGGCGACCCCGGCCTGTCCGAGCAGCGTGCGCCGGGAAAGTTTTCCGTTCATGACCCCTCCTCGCCCCAAGCCTGTCGCGTCGCCCGCGGGCGCGACGCCTTCGCGGCACTATACTATGACCGTGAACCCACCCTGAACGCCGCGCGGCGGCCCGGAGCCTGCATGCAGACCCGCAGCGATTTCATCGATGCCATCGGCAACACGCCACTCATTCGCCTGCGGCGGGCCTCGGAGGCCACCGGCTGCGAAATCTACGGCAAGGCCGAGTTCATGAATCCCGGCGGCTCGGTCAAGGACCGCGCCGCAAAATACATGGTGCTCGATGGCGAGCGCCGCGGGCTGATCGAGCGCGGCGGCACGGTGGTCGAGGGCACGGCGGGCAATACCGGGATCGGCCTGACCCTGGTCGGCAATGCCCGCGGCTACCGCACGGTGATCCTGATGCCCGACACCCAGTCGGCAGAGAAGAAATCGGCCCTGCGTGGCATGGGCGCGGAACTGAGAACCGTGCCGGCAGTGCCGTTTCGGGACCCCTCGCACTATGTGCACCAGGCCGAACGGCTGGCCCGTGAGCTGGCGGCGAGCAGTGAACACGGCGTGCTCTACGCCAACCAGTGGGACAACACCGCCAACCGCGAGGGACACATCCAGAGCACCGGCCCCGAGATCTGGGAGGCCCTGGAAGGGCGCGTTGACGGCTTCATCTGCGCGGTGGGCACCGGCGGCACCCTGGCCGGCACGTCCGAGTACCTGCGCAGCCGCAATCCACAGCTGATCACCGGACTGGCCGACCCCGAAGGTGCGGCAATCTACCACTGGGTGAAACATGGCGAGCTGAAGTCCGAGGGCAGCTCCATCACCGAAGGCATCGGCCAGGGGCGCATCACCGGTAACCTGCAGGGCCTCGAGGTCGACGTGCCCTTCCGCATCCCCGACACTGAACTTCTGCCGGTCCTCTGGGATCTGATTCGTGACGAGGGCCTGTACCTCGGCAGCTCCAGTGGCATCAACGTCGCAGGCGCGTTGCGGCTGGCCCGCCACCTCGGCCCCGGTCACACCATCGTGACCATCCTGTGCGACTCGGCCTCGCGATACGAGTCCAAACTGCTCAACCCGGAGTTCCTGCGCGCCCGCGACCTGCCCTTGCCCCCCTGGCTGGCGTGAACGTACCCCACGTGGAGACGCCCATGTTCAAGCGATTTCCCATGTTCAACACACTGTTCCTGTGCGGCTGGCTCGCCATCGCCGCAGGCCCGCTGGACGCGCGCGAGCTCGCGACCCCGGTAGAGGACATGATCGAGGTGGAACTGGCCAGCGTTGGCGTGAGCCCGCTGACCGGCTCCCCGGTGGTGCTGCTTCGCGAGATGGCCAGCGGTGACGTGGTGCCGATCTTCATCGGCGTCCCCGAGGCGCGGGCCATCCTGATGGCGATGCACGACACACCCGTCCCGCGACCGATGACCCACGACCTGATGCGCGATCTGCTCAGGACGCTCGAGGCACGGCTGTCGCGGGTCTTCGTTGACGATCTCGACAACGGGACCTACTACGGCATGCTCGAACTCACGGTCGACGGCCAGGAGCAGCCACTGCGGGTCGATACCCGCCCCAGCGATGCGCTGGCGCTGGCCGTGCGCACCGGCGCCCGCATCCTGGTGGCGCCGCGCATTCTCGTGGCTGGACGCGATCTTGAGTACGAGGGCCTGCCCGAGGAGCAGGTGGTGACGGCACTGGGGATCACTGTGGTGGCGGTGACCCCGCGTCTGCGTGAGACCCTGCAGCTGCCGGAGCGCAGCGGACTGCTGATCAACCGCACCACCGGACTGGCCGCCGAGGCGGGGCTCAATCCCGGGGCGCTGCTGCTCGAGGTCAACGGCGAGGCACCGGCCTCACCAATGGCCTTCCTCGAACTGGTGCGCTCGACACCGGCCGACGCGCAGGTCGAGCTGCGCTACTGGCAGGATGGCGAGGAAGCCACGCTCAGCCTGCCGGTGGATGCCGGACAGCGCCCGGGCAATGCCGGCGACGACCCCACGCGCGAACTCCAGATCTAAGCGGTCACCGGCTGCTCAATCGAGACAGCCGCGGATGCCGTCCGCCATCACTTCGGCGACACAGACCGAGTTACTCGAGTGCACCACGGTGTTGCAGCTGACGATCCGCGTGGCGCCGGCCGCGCGCAGCATGGCCTCGGCCTCGGCGGCGAATATCGCGTGCACCAGCAGGCATACGGGCGAGGCAAAGCCCTGCTCGCGCAGGTGCGCGAGCGCTGCGGCCATCGTCCCGCCGGTGGAGACGATGTCATCGAGCAGCACCGGCGTGCAGCCCGCGTGGGCGTCGAGATCCGGCACCGAGACCGCCACCTCGCGATCTCCGCTGCGCGTTTTCTCCAGCACCCGCCACGGCGCATCGATGCGCGCCGCCACCTCCGCCACCCATTGGGCGCTCTCGGCATCCGGTCCGATCAGCACCGGGCACGCGACCTCGGCACGCAACCATTCCGCCAGCGCAGGGGCTGCGGCGACGCTGCGGCTCGGAATGCGATAGATCTCGTCGAGGCTCTGGTAGCGGTGCAGGTGCGGATCCACGGTCACCAGCCAGTCGAGCGCGCCAGACAGCATCCCGGCGTAGGTCCGGCTGGTCACCGCTTCGCCGGGTCGAAAGCGGATATCCTGGCGCATGTAGGCAAGATAGGGCGCCGCGAGACCGACACAGGTGGCGCCGAGCTCGCGGCAGGTGGCCGCGGCGAACAGCATGGGCAGAGTGCACTCGTCGGGCCGATCGAGGGGGCACAGCAGGATCACCGCCCGACCCTGAGGTGAGGTGTCCAGGCGAAGATAGCTCTCGCCATCGGGAAAGCGGCGCAGCTCGAGCGCGCCGCGCTCGGCACCGAGCAGATCCTGCAGCCGGACGGACAGCCCGGGATGGGCCCCGAGATCGAACAGCAGTGGCCTCACGAGGTGTCCTCCCCGAGGGTGAACATCGCCCGGCGGCTCAGCCAGTAGTCGCGGGCGTAGGCCAGCTGCCCGGGCGTCTGCGCATGCAGGGTGAACAGGGGCTGGCCAGGCTCGATGCGGTCACCGGGGCGCACGGCGAGCTCGAGGCCGGCGGCCCGATCGACCGGCGCGCCGGCCAGTTTGGCCACCCGCGCGAGCTCCCGGTTGTCGAGCGCGAGCAGCACGCCACGGCGTACCGCGGTGATCACTTCGGTGTGCGGCGCGCGCGGGGGCTCGCGCATCCCACCCTGCGCCTCGCAGATGGCCTGGAAGCGTGTCCAGGCGGCGCCGCTGTCGAGCAGCGCCCGGGCGGCCGCCTCGCCCGCCCCAGCCTCGGCGACACCGCCGATCTCGAGCAGCGCGCCCGCCAGCGTGACCGAGCGCGCCGCCAGGTCCGCCGGGGCCTCAGCCGTGCGTTGCAGGACCGCCAGCACGTCACGGGCCTCAAGCGCGGGACCGATGCCACGACCCACCGGAGCCCGCCCATCGGTCTCGACCACGTGTACCGCGAGTCCCAGCGCCGCCCCGGTGCGCTGCAGTGCGGCCGTCAGCGAGCGGGCCTGCGCCGCATCGCGTACTTTCGCGGTCGGGCCCACGGGCATGTCGATGACCACATGGGTCGCGCCGGCCGCCACCTTCTTGGAGAGCACGGAGGCCACCAGCTGACCCTCGCTGTCGATGTCCAGGGAGCGCTCGACCTGCACCAGCACATCGTCGGCGGGACTCAGGCTCACCGAGCCCCCCCAGACCACACAGCCGCCAGTGCGCTCGGCCACCGTGTGCATCTGGGCCAGTGTCAGCTCCACCGGCGCCAGCGTCTCCATGGTGTCGGCCGTGCCGGCCGGCGAAGTGATGGCGCGCGATGAGGTCTTGGGGATCAGCAGGCCGGCCGCGGCGACGATCGCCACCACGATCGGGGTGGTGCGATTCCCCGGCAGCCCCCCGACGCAGTGCTTGTCCATGACCTGGCGCGTACCCCAGTCGAGCCGCTGGCCGGCCGCGACCATGGCCCGGGTCATGCCGACCATCTCATCCGCGGAGAGGCCCTGCTGCGCACACCCGGTGATGAACGCGGCGAGATGGACATCCATGTATCTGCCGGCAGAGATATCGGCCATGATCGCGGCGTATTCGGCTTCACCGAGCGTCTGACCGTAGACCTTGGCGCGCACATGGCCGAGCGAGTCGACCGGCGGCGGATGCCGCACCCAGATGACGTCGTCTTCACGCACGTCCAACCGCTGCCAGGCCGCTTCCGAAAGCCCGCCCCAGCCGCGCGACAGCGCCTGGTTGCTCACGGTGTGAACCGTCGCCAGCGTGCGCTGCCTGGTGGTGCTCAGTTCGACCCGGGAATGGGCCTTGAAACCCTCGGCGCGGGCAATGTCCGAATCTTCCCGGAGGAAAATCACCGCCTCCTGGCCGGTGTCGACGCCGAGACGCCGGGCATGCACGAACAGCGGTGGCTCAGGTGCCGGAGCCATCAAGCCTCCGGATCCAGCCCATCCGCATCACGAATCACCGCCTCGCGGGCGAGCGTGGCGTCGACCCAGGCCTGCTCGAGCCTGGCCTCGAAAGCCTTCGGCCGCCGCGAAAACAGTTCGGCCGCCAGGTCAGCCGCCGCGGCGTACAGCGCGTGCTCGCGGTCGGCGAGCACAGGCCGCAGCAGGGTACCGAGCGAGCCCTGGGGCGCCTCGGCGAGGCTGGCGTGCAGCATCCAGAGATCATGCGCCTCGCCAAGCAGGCTGGCCAGGCGCGCCAGCTTGCGCCCACGCGCACGCAAGCGCCCCCCGGTGCACTCGCGCAGCGCCTTGAGCTGGTTCAGGTGCACCTGTACGGCGCTGCGCAACTCGTGCCAGCCCTCGGGCGACGGCGCCTTGCGGACGGCTCGCCAGCGCCGCCGGGCGCGCCGGTAGGCCAGCCGGCCACCCCGCAGCAGGCTGCGGCGCGACAGTTGGCGCAACGCGCTGTCATCGAGCAGGTCGGCGAGCGCCTCGAGTGTGGCACTGGCATCATCGCGCGCCTGGGGCGGCACCTCGTGAGGGGCTTCGATGGCATAGGTCGCCTCGAGGGCCGCGCAGGCCTCCTCACCCAGGACCTCGCGATACTCGGCCAGTACTGCGGCCAGCGTGGCGGCGCGGACAGTGGCATCGCGCGCCGGGGCCAGCTGGCGCGCCGACACCGCGACCCAGCGCCGGGCCTCGACGGCGGTCTCGCCAAGCGCCGGCTCGGCGATCCGCAACAGCGCTCTGAGGCGCTTGCAGGCGCGCCGCGCCTGGTGCACGGCGCGCACCGAGGACGCCTCATCGCGACCCGCCAGCCAGGCTACCGCGGTAGCGCATTCGCCCGCGACGGCCTGGCGCCAGGCATCCGCAGGTTCCAGGGCAGGGTCCAGTCTCCCAGGCTTCATCTCACCGCGCTCCGCCAGTGTTTTTCCGCTTGACACTGTAGCAGGCTGCTGGGTCGGCGGGGCGTGATGGCGGTCATGGCTGGTCGGCGCGGCGACAGACTGCTAGCGTTGCCGTTCTGGATGCACGGAGACCCGCCCATGTCCGACCCGGTCCGCCTCGAGCAGCGCGACGACATCGCCGTCATCACCGTCGACCACCCGCCGGTCAACGCCCTGTCCCAACCGGTGCGCGCCGGACTGCTGGAAGCCGTGCAGAGGGCTGCAGGCGACCCGGCGACCGCCGGCATCGTGCTGGCCTGTGCCGGCCGCACGTTCATCGCCGGCGCCGACATCAAGGAATTCGGTCGGCCACACGCCGAGCCCTCGCTCACCCGGGTGCTCGCCGCGCTGGAGGACGCCGGCAAGCCGGTGGTCGCGGCGCTGCATGGCACGGCACTCGGCGGTGGCCTGGAACTCGCCCTGTGCTGCTCGCACCGGGTCGCGGCGCCCGGCACACGCGTGGGCCTGCCGGAGGTCAAGCTGGGCCTGCTGCCCGGCGCGGGCGGCACCCAGCGCCTGCCGCGGCTGCTCGGACTCGATGCCGCGCTCGAGGCGATGCTGACCGGTCGCATGCTGGCCGTCGAAGGCGAAGCCGCCGGCGTGGTCGACGCCGTGCTGGAAGGCGAGCTCACCGAGGCCACGGTTGCCTGGCTGCGCCGCCGGCTTGGCGAGGGACTCGCACCCCGTCGGGTCCGCGAGCTGGGCGTCCCCGGGGCGGAAGCGCTGCCCGCCGGCCACTTCGACCGGGTGCGCGAGCAGGTTGTCCGCGAGGCCCCAGGGCAGGTCGCGCCACTGCAGATCGTCGCCTGCCTGGAGGCCGCTGCGACCCTGCCGTTCGACCAGGGCCTGAACGTCGAGCGCGAGCGCTTTGCCGAGTGCCTGCGCTCGCCCCAGTCGAAGGCCCTGCAGCACCTGTTCTTCGCCGAGCGCGAGGCCGCCAAGGTACCGGACCTGCCGCGGGACACGCCGGTGCGCCCGATCCGCCGCGTCGCCGTGATCGGCGCGGGGACGATGGGTGGGGGGATTGCCATGTGCTTCGCCAACGCGGGCCACGAGGTCACCCTGATCGATACCGACCAGACGGCGGTCCAGCGTGGGCTCGAGGTCATCGCGGGCAATTACCGGCGCAGTGTCTCGCGCGGTCGACTCGACGAGGCGGCGGCCACCACTCGCCTGGCCCGCATCAGGCCGGGCGACACCCTGGCCGCCGTCGCGGACGCCGACCTGGTGATCGAGGCGGTGTACGAAAACCTGGCGCTGAAGCAGCAGATCTTCGCCGAGCTCGCTGAACGGTGCCGGCCGGAGGCCATCCTCGCCACCAACACCTCCACCCTCGACGTCGACGCCATTGCCGCCGCCAGCGGTACACCGGCACGGGTGATCGGACTGCACTTCTTCAGCCCGGCCAACGTGATGCGCCTGCTCGAGATCGTCCGTGGCCGGGAGACCGACGACGAGGTGCTCGGCACCTGCCTTAAACTGGCACGCGACATCGGCAAAGTCGGCGTCGTTTCGCGGGTCTGCTACGGCTTCATCGGCAACCGTATGCTGGAGGGGTATGGCCGGGAGGCCGGCCTGATGCTGCTGGAGGGGGCGGCCGCGGAGCGGATCGACGCGGTCATCACCGGCTTCGGACTGCCCATGGGGCCCCTGGCGATGGGCGATCTTGCGGGCATCGACGTCGGTGCGCGCGTGCGCGCTGAACGCCGCGCGGCGGGACAGCTGCCTGCCGATCCGCGCTACGGCGCGGTGCATGATCGGCTGGCCGAACTGGGCCATCTCGGCCAGAAAACCGGGCGCGGGATCTACCGCTATGCGGACGGCTCACGCCGTCCCACGCCTGACCCCGAAGTCGCCGCCCTGATCGCCCGGCTGGCCGATGATCTCGGTGTCGGACAACGCGAGATCGACGACAAGGAAATCCTCGAGCGCTGCCTGTTCCCGCTGGTCAACGAGGGACTGCGCCTGCTCGAAGAGGGTATCGCGCAGCGGGCCTCCGACATCGATGTCGTCTGGGTCTACGGCTACGGCTTTCCCGCCTGGCGCGGCGGTCCGCTGCACTGGGCCGAGGAGGCCGTGGGCCTGCCCTACCTGCTCGAGCGGCTGCGCCTGTATGGCACACTGCTCGGCAACGAATACGGCTACTGGACACCGGCGCCGCTGCTTGAACGTCTCGTGGCCGAGGGCGGGCGACTGGCCGACTATCGCCCCGGCAACTGAGCCGGCCGGCTCGACCCGGCCAGATCGGCGAGCTGCCGCCCCGCCTCGTCGTAGCCGTAGGCGATGAGTTCGCGGGCGCGGTAGAACTCGAAGAAGCCGCAGAGGTTGCGCGGGATCTCCACCACCGCGTCGATGGAGTGCGTCGCCAGCCGCAGGCGCGTGATCTGGGTCTGCATGCAGTCGAGCGAGCGTGACATCAGCATCACCAGGTCCGGCGCCTCCTCGGGCGTCTCGTCACCTTCGTCTTGCCAGAGCGTCATCACGAAACTGCGGATGCGTTCGGTCATCTCCGAGGCCCTCGACGGCTGTTCGAGCAGGGACGAGGCCCTGGACGGTGTGCGACTGTCGGCCTCGATCCGCGTACCCACCTGCCTCGAGGCGTGCGCTCCGAGGTTCACGGCAATGATCAGATCCGCGTCGCTGTTCAGCACCGGGGCCACGGGCATGGGGTTCACCAGCCCGCCGTCGACCAGCAGACGGCCGTTACGACGCACCGGCGCAAACACCATCGGCACCGCCACCGACGCCCGAATGGCATCGAACAGCGAACCGCGGTCGAGCCAGACCTCGCGCTGGCGCTCGATGTCGGTGGCCACGGCGGTGAAGCGCATCGGCAGGGACTCGATGTCGTGTTCACCGACGAGTTCGCGCAGCTTGGCAATGATCCGCTCGCCCTTGAACAGCGAGTGCCGGCTGAGCGAGAGGTCCAGCAGTCGCAACACGTCCACCCGCTCGAGGGCGCTGACCCAGTCAGCGTAGACCTCGAGTTTGCCGGCCGCATGGATGCCGCCGACCAGCGCGCCCATTGATGAGCCCGCGATGCTGCGGATGCGGTAGCCATTCTCCTCGAGCCAGCGGATCACGCCGATGTGCGCCAGACCGCGTGCGCCGCCGCTGCCGAGCACCAGTGACACGGTAGGCATGTGTCCTCCCCGATCCTGTCGAGCCGTAAGCGCTGTCCGAGCCTCAACCCCGCGACGGCATCCGCCCGGCCACCCAACCGCCGACCAGCAGCCCGAAGACGAACAGCCAGGGATCCGACTGACCCGACCCCAGCGCCGCCACGGCGGGCCCGGGGCAGAAGCCCGCGAGCCCCCAGCCGATACCGAACAGCGCCGCGCCGGTGAGCAGACGGGCATCCAGCGACTGCTTCACCGGCAGATGAAAACTCTCGTCCAGCAGCGGCCGCCCTTGCCCGAGAATGACACGGAACGCGGGGATGGTCACCAGCAGCGCCGCCCCCATCACCAGCGCCAGGCTGGGATCCCAGGCGCCGGCGACGTCGAGGAACGCCAGCACCTTGGCCGGACTGGTCATCTGCGAGACCACCAGCCCGATACCGAACAGCGCACCCGCGGCAAGCGCGGCGAGCATTCTCAGATTGACCTGTCGCATCTCAGCCTCCCAGGACGTGGCGGACGACGAACACCGTCAGCGCGCCGGCCAGCATGAATGTGAGGGTGGCGGCGAGCGAACGCAGACTGAATCGCGCGAGTCCGCAGACCCCGTGACCACTGGTACACCCACTGCCCAGCCGCGTGCCGAAGCCGACCAGCAAGCCGGCGGTGATCACCAGCGGGCCGCTCACGCCGGTGACACCGGCCAGCGGCTGTTCGCCGATCATCAGCGCCGCCAGGGCACCGACCACCAGCCCGCCGAGGAACATCCAGCGCCAGCCGCGTGGCGTGCCGTGCCCCTCGACGGCGCCACTGACAATGCCGCTGATGCCGGCAATCCGTCCGTTCAACCACAACAGCAAGGCCGCGGCACTGCCGATCAGCAGGCCGCCGATACTCGCCGACAGCGGCGTGAAATTCTCCATCGTCACTCTCCTAGAGCGTGTTCACCGGGACCTTGATGTAGGCGATGCCGTTGTCTTCGGCCGGTGGCATGTGCCCGGCCCGGACGTTGACCTGCACGGAAGGAATGATCAGCTCCGGCAAGGGCAGGCCCTTGTCGCGCGCGGTCCGCATGGCCACGAATTCCTCTTCGGCCGTCTCGTCACGCACATGGCGGTTCGCCTGCCGCTGCTCGGCGACACTGAACCACGGCCGGACTTCACGACCCTCGGGGGCGTAGTCGTGGCAGAGGTAGAGGCGCGTGTCATCACCCAGGGCGTAGAGCTTGCGGATCGACGTGTACAGCGCGGCGGCGTCGCCGCCGGGGAAGTCGCAGCGCGCCGAGCCGAAATCTGGCGCGAACAGGGTGTCGCCGATAAAGGCGTGTCCGTCGGCGACATAGGTGACGCTGTCGTTGGTGTGCCCCGGGGTGGCCATGACCTCGAAGCGGCTGCCACCGACCTCGAAGCGCTCGCCATCGGCGAACAGGTGGTCGAAGACGCTGCCATCCGCCTGGAGATCGTGCATGTTGAAGATCTGCTTGAAGCGCGCCTGCACCTGACGAATGCCCTCGCCGATGCCGATGCGCCCGCCCAGCGCGGCCTTGACATGCGGCGCCGCGGAGATGTGGTCGGCGTGGGCATGGGTCTCGAGGATCCACTCCAGCGTGAGCCCCTGCTCACGGAACCAGGTGATCAGCGCATCGGCGCTGCTGGTCTGCGTGCGCCCTGAACTGGCCTCGTAATCCAGCACCGGATCGATGATGGCCGCCCCGCGACCGTCGGCGCCGATGAACACGTGCGACCAGGTCTTGGTCTGATCGTGGAAGAAACTCTTTACCTGCTCGGTCATGTCGATGACTCCTTGCCGTAACCTTGAGGTCAATTAGATTAGAACTTGCTAAATTAGTCAAGCCTAATATAATAGCTGCAGTCCCCAGATCGACCACCGACTCTGGCTGTCCATTCACGCGGAGAGTTCCATGGCATCCCCCTTACCGGTCATGGCCAATATGTCGGCCGACGACATGGCCCGCAACGCCGGGCGCGCCGCACAGCTGTTGAAAGCGCTGGCCAACGAACACCGGCTGATGATCCTGTGTGCCCTCGCCGAGGGTGAATACAGCGTCGGTGAGCTCAACGGCATGATCCCGCTGTCACAGTCGGCGCTCTCGCAGCATCTGGCACGGCTGCGCATCGACGGGCTGGTGCACACCCGCAGGGAGGCCCAGGCGGTCTATTATTCGCTGGGCGAGCCCCTCGCCGCGCGGATCGTCGAACTGCTGTACGCGCATTACTGTCAGCCGGCCCACGGCCGGCGCCGGGGCGGCTGAGGTGGCGATACTCGGCTGGCTGGGCGCCCTGTTCATCGGGCTGAGTCTTGGCGTCTTTGGCTCCGGCGGCTCGATTGTCACCGTGCCCGTGCTGGTCTACCTGTTCGGGCAGGACGAGAAAACCGCCATCGCCGGCTCGTTGTTCATCGTCGGGCTGGTGGCCCTGATCGGTGCCCTGCCGAAACTGGCGGGCCGACAGATCCACTGGCGCAGCGTGCTGCTGTTCGGCCTGCCCGGCATGCTCGGCACCTACCTCGGTGCCTGGTCAGCGAAATTCATCCCGGGGCTGGTGCAGCTCGCCGCCTTCGCAGTGGTCATGCTGCTCGCGGCAGTCATGATGCTGCGGCCGCGACAGGTCGATCCGGCGGGCGGCACACCGCGGGCGGCCTGGAAGATCATCGCCGACGGCGTGGTGGTGGGCGCGATCACCGGCCTGGTCGGCGTCGGCGGCGGCTTCCTCATCGTGCCCGCACTGGTGCTGCTCGGCGGCCTGTCGATTCACCTGGCGATCGGCACCAGCCTGCTGGTGATCGCGATGAAATCCTTCGCCGGCTTCTGGAAATACCTCGAGGTGCTGGACCACCAGGGCCTGGCGCTGGACTGGATGGTTCTGCTCGGGGTCAGTGCCTTCGGTGTCGCCGGTTCTCTGGCCGGCAGCTGGCTGGCGGGGCGCATCCAGGCCGAGGGGCTGCGCAAGGGTTTCGCGATCTTCCTGGTGGTGATGGGCGTCTACATCCTGGCCTCGAGCCTCTACCGGCTGTTCACCTGACCCGGTGTTGGCGCCGCCTCGTCGCGCGCCAGCCCGGCGAAGTCGAACAGCCGGGTGTCCGCCAGGTGCGAGGGCACGACGTTCTGCAGGCTGCGGAACAGCCGCTCGGTGCGGCCCGGGTCGTCGCGCTCCCACTCGGCCAGCATGCGCTTGATGTGCTTGCGCTGCAGGTTCTCCTGCGAACCGCAGAGGTTGCAGGGAATGATCGGAAACGCACGGGCACGGGCGTAACGCGCGATATCGCGCTCGCCGCAATAGGCCAGCGGCCGGATGACGATATGCCGGCCGTCGTCGGAACGCAGCTTCGGCGGCATGGCCTTGAGCTGCGAGCCGTGGAACATGTTGAGGAACAGCGTCTCGACGATGTCGTCGCGATGATGGCCCAGCGCGATCTTGCTGCAGCCCTCCTCCTCGGCGATACCGTAGAGGATGCCGCGACGCAGCCGCGAACACAGGCTGCACATGGTCCGGCCTTCGGGAATCACCCGCTGGACCACGCTGTAGGTGTCGCGCTCGACGATCCGGAACGCCACCCCGAGCGCGCTGAGATATTCCGGCAGCACGTGCTTGGGAAAATCCGGCTGCTTCTGGTCGAGGTTGACCGCGAGCAGTTCGAAGCGCACCGGCGCGGCGCGCTGCAGGCTCATCAGCACATCGAGCAGCGTGTAGGAGTCCTTGCCTCCGGACAGGCAGACCATCACCCGGTCGCCTTCCTCGATCATGCCGAAATCGGCGATCGCCTTGCCGGTCAGCCCCCGCAGGTGGGCCTGGAGCTTGCGGAAGGTGTTGGAGCTGCGGGCAACGCCGTCGATGCGCCGCAGCGGCTGTTCGGTGATCGGGGAGGCGTCTGACATCCGCAGAGTATATTCGCTACGCGTCGGGCGGCGCGACCTCGCCTGCCAGCAGCGCACGGGCATGCTCCGGCGCGACCAGGTGGCAGTAGAACATGCCCTTCCAGGCCCGCGGGATCGGGGTCCAGGATTTCAGCGGCGAGATCATTGCCTTGGCCTGCACCTGCACACGCCCCTCGGCATCACGATGGACGCCATGCCAGGGCATCGGGTCCAGCCACTGCGTGCCGCGGTTGGCCCTCTCGTCGGCGACGAAGTGGAGACTGGCCGGGTCGAGGGCGAGCGCGACGCCTTCGGCCTGCAGGGCCTCGGCCTGGCCCATGAAGATCTCCCGGTTGAAGTCGCTGCAGCTGAGGTCATCGATGACCTGCTCAGGCCCCACCACCTCGGCGAGGTGATCGGCGCCCTTGAGCTTGCAGGACACCCCCTCCGCGCGCCCACCGGCAACCGCGGCAAACGCCATCTGGTGAATGACCAGCGGCTCGACCGTGGGCTTTGCCAGCACGAAGGCCTCCCAGTCATCGTGGATCTCGGTCGCGATGTCCAGCGGCGCGAGGCTGAGCTGCGTCTGGAACCCGGCACAGAGCTCCGGGTCACTCATCGCCAAGGGCGGTGCCTCCGGGGCACCGCGCATGCCGCAGCCGACGAGCAGACTGGCAAACAGCGGAAACAGGACAGCGATACGCTGGGGCATGGAAGGCCTCCGGTCAGGCTGGAGCAAATGACCGCTGTAATTTACCACCCGGTCAAGTAATCCTGCCATGCGCGTGTTTCCGATCGGCCGCCAATCGGTCAGGCGGGCAGGAGCAGGACAGCCCGCAGATCGTTGACGTTGGTCCCGGTCCGACCGGTGACCAGCGCGGCCCCGAGGGTGAGGAACGCACCGTGGCTGTCGTGCGCCGCCAGGGCCGCGCCGAGATCGAGCCCCAGCGCACGCGCGCGGGCCGGCAGCTCCGGCGTCCAGAAGGCCCCGGCGGGGGGACCACTGCCATCGATACCGTCGGTGTCCGCAGCCAGCGCGCAGACGCCGGGGGTGTCTGCCAGCGCCAGCCCCAGGGCGAGCACGAATTCGGCATTCGGTCCGCCGCGGCCGCCGGCGGTGGCCTGCGTCACCGTCAGTTCGCCGCCGGAGAGCAACACGCGCGCTCGCCCTGAGGCGCGGACCTCGACCCGCGCCTCCAGCGCCTGCGCGGCCATCGTGTGGGCCACCTCGCGCGCCTCGCCGGTCCAGTCGACTCCGAGGTCGACCACCTCCAGGCCCAGGCCCCGCGCCGCCACGGCCACGCTGGCGAGGACCTGGCGGGGGCTGGTCACCACCTGGTAGTCGCTGTGCTGGAACCCCTGGTCACCCGGTTTGGGCGTCTCGGCCGCCGGATCGCGCAGGCGGGCAGCCACTGCCGGGGGCGCGTCGATGCCGTACCTGGCCAGCACGGCTCGCGCCTCGGCCAGGGTGCTGCCATCGGCGACGGTCGGCCCCGAGGCGATCACCTCCGGAGAGTCTCCGACCACATCGGACACGGCCAGGGTGACCACCCGCGCCGGCCAGGCCGCCTGCGCCAGTCGCCCGCCCTTGATGGCGGAGAGGTGGCGGCGCACGCAGTTGATCTCGTCGATGGCTGCGCCGCTGGCCAGCAGCGCGCGCGTCACCGCCTGCTTGTCGGCCAGCGTCAGTCCGGGCGCGGGCGCGGCCAGCAGTGCCGAGCCCCCGCCCGAGAGCAGGCACAGCAGCAGATCGTCCGGCCCCAGGCGCCCGGCCAGGGCGAGCGCCGCCTGCGCCGCGGACACACTGCCGGCATCAGGCAGTGGATGGCCGGCCACCCGCAGCTCGAGCCCGCCGACAGGCCGCTCCAGCCCGGGCGGCACCACCACCAGACCCTCGAGCGGGCCGGGCCAGGCGGCGACGGCCACCTCGGCCATCCGGGTCGCGGCCTTGCCCACGGCCAACACCACCGTGCGCCCGCGCGGCGGGGACGGCAGCGCAGCCGGCAGTACTTCAGCCGGATCGGCCGCCGCGAGCGCCGCCTCCCACAGCGCGCGCAACAGGGAGACAGAGGGATCAGCCATGCCGCCTGACCAGGGAGCGATAGAATGCATGCGACTATACCCGGCTCAAGACCTCTGCCCTGCTTCGACAACCCATTCTGGGCCCCTACACCTATGCTCAGCTACCGTCACGCGTTCCACGCCGGCAACTTCGCCGATGTCCTTAAGCACGTCGTGCTGGTCGCCGCGCTCGGCGCCATGACGCGCAAGCCCAAGCCGATGTTCTACCTCGAAACCCATGCCGGGGCCGGGCGTTACCCGCTCACCCCCGGCGGCGGTGGCGAAGCCGACGAGGGCATTGTCCGGCTGCTCACCGTGAGTTCAGCCCCGGCTGCGGTGCGGGCGTATCTCGACGCCGTGCGCGCCAGCAATCCGCGTGGTCAACTGCGCCGCTATCCCGGCTCGCCGCTGCTCGCCCGCGCGCTGCTCCGGGCGGACGATCGCGCTCAACTCCACGAACTGCACCCGCGGGATCACGGCGCACTGGCCGCCCTGTTCAAGACGGATCGCCAGACGCAGGTGCACGCGTCAGACGGGCTTGCCGCGCTGAAAAGCGCCCTGCCCCCGCGCGAGCGGCGCGGCCTGATCCTCATCGATCCGCCCTACGAGCGCGCCGAGGAGTACCGGGCGGTACCCGCCGCGCTGACAGAGGGGCTGCGACGCTTCGCGACCGGTGTCTACCTGCTCTGGTATCCGCGCCTCTCGCCGGACACTGCCGCACCGATGCTGAAGACGCTGACCGCCACGCTGTCGCGCCCCACCTTGCGGCTCGAGTTGGCCCTGGGTCCCCCCGGCGACCGGCCGGGCATGGACGGCTGCGGTATGCTGGTCGTCAACCCGCCCTACGGGCTGGCGGAAGCCCTCCAGGAGGCGCTGCCCTGGCTGGCCGAGGTGCTCGGGCGGCCCGGCGGCAAGGGCCGTGTCGATTGGCTGATCGCCGAACACACCCCCGAATGAGCCGCGGATGGCTCAATACATGACGGAGCACCCATGAACAGCAGGACACCCCGACCCCGCCGGCGCGCAGCCCGTCCGCAGGCCTTCCCGTTCACCGCCATCGTCGGCCAGGAGGAGATGAAACTGGCACTGACCCTGAACGTCATCGACCCGCGGATCGGCGGTGTGCTGGTGATGGGACATCGGGGTACCGGCAAGAGCACCACCGTGCGGGCGCTGGCAGAAGTCCTGCCGTCGATCGAGCGCGTCCGCGACGACCCCTACAACCGCACCGCCGCCGAGGTCATCGCCGAGGAGCAGCCCCGCGTGGGCCGGCGGCGCATGCGGCCGGAAGAGCTCGACATCGAGACCGTCCCGGTGCCCGTGGTCGATCTGCCGCTCGGCGCCACTGAAGACCGCGTCTGCGGCACCATCGATATCGAACAGGCGCTGACCTCCGGCGTGAAGGCCTTCGAGCCCGGCCTGCTCGCGCAGGCCAACCGTGGGTTTCTGTACATCGACGAGGTCAACCTGCTCGACGATCACCTGGTCGATGTGCTGCTCGACGTCGCCGCGAGTGGCCGTAACGTGGTCGAGCGCGAAGGCATCGGCATCCGTCACCCGGCGCGTTTCGTGCTGGTCGGCTCAGGCAACCCCGAGGAGGGCGAACTGCGCCCGCAGCTGCTCGATCGTTTCGGCCTGTATGCGCGCATCCTGACCATCACCGAACTCGACGCGCGCGTGGAGATCGTGCGCCGCCGTCGTGCCTTCGACGACGACCCCACCGCCTTCTTCCGCCGCTGGAACCGCAGCCAGCGCGCCCTCCAGCGCACTATCGTCGCCGCGCGCGAACGCCTGCCGGGCATCGTGCTGCCCGATACCGTGCTCACCGACATCGCGCGGCTGTGCATGCAGCTCGACATCGACGGCCACCGCGGTGAGCTCACCATCACCCGCACGGCCCAGGCCTATGCCGCGCTGCAGGGCGACGAGACGGTCTCACGCGAGCACGTGCGTGCGATCGTCGGGCTGGCGCTGCGTCACCGCCTGCGCAAGGACCCGCTGGAGACGCTGGATCCGGGCGAGAAGATCGAGCGTGAGCTCGCGCGGGTGTTCGGAGAAGACCAGGCCGACTGATGCTGCGCTTCACCGAGATCGTCGGCATGGACCTGGCGCGCCAGGCGATGCTGATGCTGGCTGTCGATCCGGCGCTCGGCGGCGTGGTCGTGCCGGCGGCGGTCGGCTCCGGCAAGTCGACCCTGGCGCGTGCCTTCGCCGACCTGCTGCCGGCGGACTGTCCGTTCGTCGAGCTGCCGCTGAACGTCACCGAGGATCGGCTCATCGGCGGCATCGACCTGGAGGCGACCCTGGCCCGCGGCCAGCGGGTGGTCCAACGGGGCCTGCTGGCCCAGGCCGATGGCGGCGTACTCTACATCGACGCCATCAGCCTGCTCGACGCCGGCGCGGTCTCGCAGGTGGTCGACGCGATGTCGCGTGGCGAGGTACTGGTCGAGCGTGAGGGTCTGAGCGAAGTCCACCCGGCGCGATTCATGCTGGTGGGCACCTGGGACCCCGGCGACGGGGACGTGCGCATGGGCCTGCTCGATCGCGTCGGGCTGATCGTGCCGCTGACCGGCCAGGGCGACTGGCGCGCCCGCCGCGAGATCGTCAGCACCGTGCTTGCCGCCGCCCGCCGCGGGGACGGGGCCGAGGCCAACAGCGCAGACGAGCACGACGTCGGCCTGGCGCTGCTGCGCGAGCAGCTCGCCGCCGCGCGGACACGCCTCACCGACCTTGAGCTCACGAGCGAACAGCTCGAGGCGCTGGTGTCCGCCGCGCTCTCGCTTGGCGTTGAAGGCAATCGCGCGGATATCTTTGCCGCCCGGGCCGCGCGCGCCGCGGCAGCCCTGGCCGGGCGTGACGAGGTGGCCGAGCAGGACCTCGAGACGGCGATCAAGCTGGTGCTGATGCCCAGGGCGACCTCAGTACCCGACTGCGAGGACGACACCTCATCCCCTCCAGAGACGCAGGCAGCCGGGCAGGAGAGCGGCGACGAGGGGGCGACACCACCGGAGGCGTCGGCAGACGATACGCCCGACGCCGCGACCGACCGCGGCGCCGACACGCTACCCGAGGCGGCGGACGCGTCGCCGGAGGATACCCCGCCGGCATCCCCGCCCGAGACCGCGGACACCGCCGGCCCACCCGACCTGCTCGAGGACCTGCTGCTGGAGGCCGAAGCCACCGAGATGCCCGAGGACATCCTTACGGTATCGGTGGCGCAGCGCGCCCGCAGCCGCGCCGGCAGTCGTGGCGAGGCACTGAACAGCCGTCGCGGGCGTTTCGTGCGGGCGCGGCCCGGCACCGCGCGGGAGGGGCGCATCGCCCTGATTCCCACCCTGCTCGCCGCAGCCCCCTGGCAGGACAGCCGCCGCGAGGACGCGGCAGCCCGCGGGCGCACGCTGCGCACGGGCCTGCTGATCCGTGGTGAGGACCTGCGAATCCGCCAGTTCCGCGACAAGTCAGGGACGCTGTTCGTGTTCCTGGTCGATGCCTCGGGCTCGATGGCGCTCAACCGCATGCGCCAGGCCAAGGGCGCGGTGGCCAGCCTGCTGCAGAACGCCTATGTGCACCGCGACCAGGTGGCGCTGATCGCCTTCCGTGGCCAGCGCGCCGAAGTGCTGTTGCCCCCCTCGCAAAGCGTCGACCGCGCCAAGCGGGAACTCGACGTGCTGCCCACGGGGGGCGGTACGCCGCTGGCCTCGGCCCTGCACCAGGGCCTGGAAGTCGCCCGCCAGGCCCGCAGCCGCGGCATCTCCCAGGTCACCTTCATCCTGATCACCGACGGCCGCGGCAACATCGGGCTCTCCCAGGCCACCGACCCCTCGGCCCCGCGCCCCGAGCGGGCGGCGCTCGAGGCCGAGGTGGCCGCGCTGGCCGCGGCGACGGCCGGCGCGGGCATCGCCACGGTGGTGGTCGACACCCAGGCGAAATACCTCTCCCGCGGCGAAGCCGAGCGCCTCGCGGGTCAGCTGCAGGGACGGTATTTCTACCTGCCGAACGCGCGGGCCGAGCAGATCGTCGAGGCCGCGCTGGGCTGAGTGTCGGTACTGCCGGCCGGTCGCGATGATGAGGGATTTCCGCATTGCCGCCAGCTTGGCCTGCACGCTAGTCTGTCAAGCTGACGTGACATCCTGAGCGCCCCAGCCGTCGGTGGCCAGGCGCCATTGTTGAGGAGTGACCATGCCTGGGTCCGCCAGCCGCCCCCGCTTTACCGCCATCATCGGCCTCGAGCAGTACAGCACCAACCTCTGGCACGGCATCCGCGAAACGCTGGCCGACGAGATCGAGCTGACCCAGTGGAGCGATGATGATCTCGAGGCGCAGAATCCGGCCACCGCGGAGGCCATCCGCAACGCCGACTGCCTGTTCATCAGCCGTATCCAGTTCATCGAGCAGGTCGAGTGGCTGACCGAGCAGCTCGGCCCGGCCCGCGGCGAAGGCAAGACCATCTTCGTCTACGAATCCATGCCGGAAGCCACCCAGCTGACGCGTGTCGGCCGCTACGTCGTCAAGGGCGGCGGCGGAGGCGGCATGCCGAGCATGGTGAAGAAGGTCGCCAAGCTGCTGGTGCGTGGGCGCGACGAAGACGCACTCTACGGCTATACCAAGCTCATGCGCATCATGCGCAGCGTGCTGCCGCTGGTGCCGAACAAGGCGCGTGATTTCAAGCACTGGCTGCAGGTGTTCGCCTACTGGTCCCAGCCCACGGCCGAGAACATCTGCAACATGTTCCGGCTGATCCACCGCGAGTACTTCGACGGCACCGGCGAAGTGGGCAAGGTGGTCGACGTGCCGACCATGGGGCTTTATCACCCCGACGCGCCTGATTACTTCAGCGACGTGAAAAGCTACAAGCGCTGGGCCAAGAAGCGCGGCGTGGACCTCGCGCGCGGCCAGACGGTCGCGCTGCTGTTCTTCCGCAAGCACCTGCTGCAGGAGCGCGGCTACATCGACGACACCATCCGCCGGCTGGAGGCCGCCGGCATCGCGCTGCTACCGGGCTTCGTGATGGGCATCGAAGGCCACGTGATGGTGCGCGACTGGTTCATGCGCGAGCGCCCGGAACTGCTGGTGAACATGATGGGCTTCGGCCTGGTCGGCGGCCCCGCGGCCTCCACCAAGCCAGGGGCGGCGATGGCCGCGCGCGATGCCATCATGGCGGAGCTCGATGCGCCCTACATGGTCGCCCAGCCGCTGCTGATCCAGGATTTCGCCGCCTGGGACCAGACCGGCATGTCGCCGGTGCAGGCCTCGTTCACCTACGCCATCCCCGAAATGGATGGCGCCATCGCGCCGGTGACGATCGGCGCGCTGCACGAAGGTGGCCTTCGCACCGTGCCCGACCGGCTCGATCGCCTGGTCGAGGTGGTGCAGTCACAGCTGCGCCTGCGCGCCACGCCCAGGGCCGAGCGCAAGCTTGCCTTCATTGTTTACGACTACCCGCCGGGGCTGGGCCGCAAGGCCACCGCCGCGCTGCTCGACGTGCCGGCGAGCCTGCTCGCCACCCTCCAGCGCCTGAAGGCCGAGGGCTACGACACGGACGAGCTGCCCGAGAGCGCCGAGGCCCTCTATCGCCTGATCGACGAGACCACCGACGCCGCCCGCCAGCAGGGTCGCCGCGAGGCGCTCACCCTGGACCGCGAGGCTTTCAAGGCACTGACCACTGCCGAGGAGCGCGAACGTGTCGAGGCGCGCTGGGGCGGCTTCCCGGGCGACATCGCGCCGGTGGGCGGCGATGCCGTGTTCCTGGGGGGGCTTCGCTTCGGCAAGGTCTTCATCGGCGTGCAGCCACGCATCGGCGTGCAGGGCGACCCGATGCGCCTGGTCTTCGACCGCGAGGAGACCCCACACCACCAGTACCTCGGCTTCTACCGCTGGATCGCGCGCGAGTTCGGTGCGCATGCGATGGTCCATGTGGGCATGCACGGCTCGGCCGAGTGGATGCCGGGGCTGCAGACTGCGCTCACGGCCAGTTGCTGGCCGGACCGGATGCTCGGTGAAACCCCGCAGGTCTACCTCTACCCCAGCAACAACCCCAGCGAGGCGGCGATCGCCCGCCGCCGGGGCCTGGCGACCATCGTCTCCCACCTGGTGCCACCGCTCTCACGCGCCGGACTCTACAAGGAGCTGCCGGCGCTCAAGGATCTGCTCGCCGACTGGCGCGAACGCGGTGGCGGCGAGGACGATGCCGCCACCGTCGAGGCTGCGGTGATGCAGAAAGCGGAACTCCTGAACCTCACCGACGACTGCCCGCGCCGCGAGGGCGAGGCCTTCGCCGACTATGCCGGCCGCCTCTATGGCTACCTGCAGGAACTCGAAAACCGGCTGATCTCCAACTCGCTGCACGTGTTCGGCAACGCCTCGCCGCCCGAGGCGCAGTTCGTGACCCTCAGCGAGACCCTGAAGAACCGCCAGCTCGGCGAGGAGACCCTGGCCACGCTGCTGCTGCGCCTGGGCGGCCGACTCGCCGACTTCGGCGACTACGAAGGCCTGATGCGCCGCGCCCGCCAGGGCGAGGCGAAGGCGCTGGCTGCGCGCGAGTGGCTTGAACCGGCCTGCGAGCAGTTCATCCGCGACTGCGTGCTGGGGGAGACGGCACCCGCCGCCTGCGTGGAGAGGCTCACCGGCAGCCCGCCACCCGAGGAGAGCCTCGAGACGCTGGCGACGTTGGTCACCGAAGGCCACGCCCTGCTCGCCGCCCTGCGCGATAACACAGGCGAGCTCAACGCACTGGTGCACGCGCTCGACGGCGGCCACCTGCCCTCCGGCCCCGGCGGCGACCTGGTGCGCGACGGTGCAGCCATCCTGCCAACCGGGCGCAACCTGCACTCCATCGACACCTGGCGTATTCCCTCGGAACTGGCCTTCCGCCGCGGCGCGGCGATCGCCGACCAGCTGGTTGCCCGCCATCGCGAGGAACACGCTGGTGCCTGGCCGGAGACCATCGCCCAGGTGCTCTGGGGGCTGGACACCATCAAAACCAAGGGCGAGGCCATCGCCGTGATCATCCGACTGGTAGGCGGCGAGCCGGTCTACGACGGCGTGGGCAAGATCTCGCGCTACGCGCTGATTCCGCTGGAGCAGCTGGGGCGCCCGCGCATCGACGTGCTGATCAAGCTGAGTTCGATCTTCCGCGATTCGTTCGGGATCCTGATGGACCAGCTCGACAAGCTGGTGCGCGATGCCGCATTGGCCGACGAGCCGCACGAGATGAACTACGTGAAGAAGCACGTCGACGCCCTGGTCGCCGCCGGCGAGAGTTTCGAGAACGCCACCGCGCGCCAGTTCACCCAGGCGCCGGGCACCTACGGCAACTATGTCGATGACATGGTCTCGGACTCCGCCTGGGAGTCCGAGGATGATCTGGATGCCCTGTTCATCCGCCGCAACGCCTCGGCCTACGGCGGCAAGCGCCGCGGCGAGAAGCTCACCGGCGTACTCGAGAACCTGCTCGGCTCGGTCGACCGCGTGGTCCACCAGGTCGACTCCACCGAGTTCGGCGTCTCGGATATCGAGAACTACTTCTCCTCGTCGGGCTCGCTGCAGCTGGCTGCCCGCCGACGCAACACCCGCAATACAGATATCCGCCTGAACTACGTCGAGACCCTGACCGCGGACGTACGCATCGACGACGCCCAGCAGACGCTGCGGATGGAGTACCGCAGCAAGCTGCTGAACCCCAAGTGGTACGAGGGCATGCTTGCCTCCGGCCAGGGCGGCGCCACCGAGATCAGCAACCGGGTCACCTACATGCTCGGCTGGAGCGCGATGACCCGCGGGGTGGACGACTGGGTGTATGCGAAGACCGCGGAGACCTTCGCCCTGGATGTCACGATGCGCGAGCGCCTCACGGCCCTCAACCCGAAAGCCATGCGCAATATCGTCGGCCGCATGCTCGAAGCCAACGGCCGCGGGCTCTGGAACGCCGATCCTGCGATAATCGACCAGTTGCAGGAGATCTATGCCGATCTCGAGGACCGGATCGAGGTCGGCGAGGCGGCTTGAAACGGAGAGCCCGATGTTTGAATCACTGAACCGCCAGCCGGCGGACAAAATCCTCGCGCTGATGGCCGCGTATCGAGACGACGCGCGCGAAGGCAAGATCGACCTGGGCGTGGGCGTCTACAAGGACGCCAGCGGCAGGACGCCGGTCATGCGGGCCGTCAAGGCCGCCGAGCAGCGTCTCGTCGAGACCCAGGAGACCAAGGCCTATACCGGGCTTGCCGGCGATCCGGCCTTTGCCGCCGCGCTGACACGGCTTGTCCTCGGGGACAGCGTGGACGAGGACCGAATTGCCGCCATCGCCACCCCGGGTGGCACCGGCGCCTGTCGCCAGGGGTTCGAGCTCATCCGGCTGGCCAATCCAGAGGTGACCCTGCATGCCTCCGACCCGACCTGGCCGAACCATCTGTCGATCCTGAAGTTCATGGGTATGACCCAGAAGCCCTATCGCTATTTCGACAGCGCCACGGGCGGCATCGATTTCGAGGGCATGCTGGAGGATCTGGGCGCGGCACAGGCCAACGACGTCGTGCTGCTGCATGGCTGCTGCCACAACCCGACGGGCGCGAACCTGACCGTCGAGCAGATCGATCAGGTGATCGCGGTGATGCAGCAGCGCGGTCTTGTCCCGATGATCGACATCGCCTACCAGGGGTTCGGCGATGGCCTGGAGGCCGACGCCGCGGTCACCCGTCGCGTCGCCAAGGCGTTCGACAATGTGTTGATCGCCGCCAGCTGCTCCAAGAACTTCGGCATCTACCGCGAACGCACCGGGCTCTTGATTGCCGTCAGCAAGACCGCCGACGAGGCCAGCCTGGCGCAGGACAACATGAATTTCCTGAACCGGCAGAACTATTCCTTCCCGCCGGACCATGGTGCCCGTGTCGTCACCCTGATCCTTGAAGACCCCGAGTGGCGGGCTGACTGGGAGGCGGAGCTTGAAGACGTCCGGCTGGGGATGCTCGACCTCAGGACCCGTCTTGCCGACGAACTGCGCCGTCTGACCGGTTCCGACCGCTTCGACTTCGTGGCACGCCACCGCGGCATGTTCTCGCGGCTTGGGCTTGCGCCGGAACAGGTGAAGCGGCTGCGCGCGGAGCATGCGGTCTACATGGTGGGCGACAGCCGCATCAACATCGCCGGCCTGAACACCGATACGGTGCCGGTGCTGGCCCAGGCCATCGTGGATGTGCTGTAGCGGGTAGTCGCGCGAGGCACAGTCCGTGCACAAGGGCCTGATATTCCTGCTGATGCTGATTGCCGGGAGGGGCTGCTGACCGCGCGTCCGACAGGCTACTACCGCGAGTACACGGTAAGCACGCCGGGCGCACGCGATCCGCGCTACCCGCGTCGGGCGATCGCGAAGCCCTGCTGGACATATTGGCCGGTGCACTGGCGTTCCCGGAGTGGTTCGGTCACAACTGGGACGCACTTGCCGAATGCCTCGGTGACCTGTCCTGGCTGGAGGCGCCGGGCGATCTGCTGGTGGTCGAGGAGGCCCGGCAGTTACACGACCAATCGCCTGCCACCTGGAACACCGCAGCCGAAATCCTGGCGCAAACCTGCGCGGACTGGCGGTCGCGGAACAAGGCCTTCTGGGTGCTGACCACCTGACCGGCCCGGAACCCATGCCGGCGACACCAAGAAATGACGAAGTATTGACGGTCGCCAGATTGATCCACCGGCGGCTTCGGCCGCACGCTTGGTCTCCATACCGAACTCCGACGCTACAGCTGAGCAGCCCGTGGGTCGTGCGCGACCCGGTAGAACGGTATCGCCGCAGCACCGCGCGGCTCTGACCAACACAGGGAGCACACGACATGGCAAACATCCTGATTACCGGCGCCGGCAAGGGGATTGGCCGGGCCACGGCAATTGCCTTTGCCCGGGCTGGCCACTGCGTCGCCGCTGGTATTCGCAATCCCGACGCAGCCACCGAACTGGCCGAGATCGCGACCCGGGAGACACTGAAGATTTCGCTCGAAACCCTCGATGTCGATGATGATCTCTCGGTGAATGGTGCAATCGAGCGCCTGACGGCGTCCATCGGTGACATCGACGTGCTGGTCAACAACGCCGGCATAGAACGCGTGGGTGCCATCGAAGACCTGGCGATGGACGATTTCAAAGCCTCCATGGAAACCAACTATCTCGGGGCAGTCCGCTGCATCAAGGCTGTCTTGCCGGCGATGCGCGAGAAGCAAAGCGGTTGCATCGTCAACGTCACGTCCATCACCGGACGGTTGGCGAACTCGCCCTTTAGCGCCTACGCGGCGTCGAAGTTCGCCCTCGAAGCCTTGTCGGAATGCCTGGCGCAGGAAGTCGCGCCCTTCGGTATCCGGGTTGCCATTGTCGAGCCCGGAATTATCGATACTGGAATGGCCGAAAGAATCAGCACGGGTGCGAGCGATTCGAACTATCCGAATCGGAACCGCATGGCCGCCATGTTCCGGAGTTCGCTGAAGCAACCGACACCACCGTCGCTGGTGGCCGAAAAGATCTTCGAGATCGCCGAGGGCACCACAACCCAGCTCAGGCATCTGGTGGGCCCGGACGCCGCGCCGTTCCTTGCCTGGCGCCAGGCAATGAGCGATGAACAATGGATCGAGTGGGGTGCGCTGGACGACGATGCCTGGTATGCCCGGGTCGAGGCGGACTTCGGGCTGGATGCACGCCCGAAGCCATGACCGGGCCCCCGACCACCATTGCAGAAATCGCTGCCGATTTCACGGGGATGTGGTTGGCCGGACACTTTCACGCTGCCGGCGAGAAGTACTGGGCCGACGACGTGGTCAGTATCGAGCCGCGTGTCCTGCCCAATGGCACCGCAGCGGTCTGCCAGGGCATCGAGGCGGTACGCGCCAAGTATCAGCAGCTGCTGGCCACGCACGGCATCGAAGATCTCAGTCTCGACGGACCGTTCGTGACCGGCAATCACTTTGCCCTGTTCGTCGATATGCTGGTCGTCCACGGCGGCCGGCGCAGGCCTTGCAGCGAAATCGTGGTGTTTACGGTGCGCGACAGCAAGATCGTCGAAGAACGCTACTTCCATGACTGACGCAACTTGAAAGGATACACCCGTGCCCGCAATCACCAGGTCCCTGGCCCACGTGGTCTACCGTACCCGCCGCCGCTGGCTCTGGCGCGCACCGGCAGCGTCGAGACGCTTCGCCCGATCTTCCACGAGATGGCGACGATATGTGGCTATGTCGGGCCCGACCTGTTCGCCGGCCCGATCGAGATGTTCTACGACTGGCATACCGAAAACGGACCGGCAACCGACCTGGAGGTTGACCGGATCGACGTCGATTGCCAGGGCACGGCCGCCAGCGTACGTGTCGAACTCCACAACTGGACTGGTCACCGCTTCACCGACTTCTTCACCCTGGTCAGGATCGATGGCCAGTGGCAGATCATGAGCAAGGTGTTCTACCTCCATCCGGAGTAAGTAGACGAGTTCGGTCACTTCGAAATTCAATGGAACAGGGATAAAGCCGAGACCATGAAAAAGATTTCAGCACTTGCATTACTCGTCGGCCTCATTGCGCTTGCAATGGTCGCGACTGGCCAGGCCGCCGGCGAGACATCAAACGCAGATGCCCAGCCGACAAGACCTGACGGCAGAGTGATCCAGGCGGCAAAGCTGTCTTTGAATGACGTCCCCATGGAAACTCTGGCGCCAGGAATCACTCGACAGGTCGTGCACGGCACACAGAGCACCTTTTCCCGTTGGGAGTTGAAAGCTGGCACGTCGGTTCCTATGCATCATCATGTCAA
>RECU01000027.1 GCA_007693855.1 Gammaproteobacteria bacterium
TACGTCGATCCGGAGAAGCTCACCAACTACGAGCTCGGCTGGAAGAGCGAACTGCTGGACGGCCGGGTACTGTTCAACGGCGCGCTGTTCTTCATGGATGTGAAGGATCAGCAGTTCTCGGCGGTGTCGACGAACCAGGCCGGCCAGCCGGTCACGCTGTTCGACAATGTCGGTGAATCCGAGAGCTATGGCTTCGAGCTGGATACACGTATGGCGATCACCGAGCAGTGGAGCGTCGCCGCCGGCCTGGCGATGGCGAAGCACGAGTTCACCTCCGACACCGTCCCCACCGACGGCAATCTCGTGCGGCTGTTCGACGGCGGCACGTTCAAGGGCCTGACCTCGATCGGCCTGCCGCGCTGGACCGGGAATGTGCGCAGCACCTACTTCTTCCCGCTCAACGCCGACATGGACATCCAGCTGGATGGCAGCCTCACCTACCAGAGCAAGACCTACGCCGACGCGGCCAACCTCGCGGAGATCAAGCCCATCACCCGGGTGAATCTGCGTGCCGCCGTGGACGCCGGCTGGTGGGAGGTTGCGGTGTTCGTACGCGACCTGTTCGACAGCGACAAGCCCGGTTCGCCGGCCATTTCCGCGACCAACTCCTGCCTGTATCGGGACCAGGGCGACGGTACGCTGTTTGGCCCGACGCAGCGCTGTCTGGCGGTCGGTGTAGACCGCGGCCGCGAGGTGGGTGCGAGCCTGCGCTTCCGCTTCTGAGGCCGATCCCGCGCAAGCGGGTGACTGAAAAAGGCCGGCACCCCCAGGGGTGTCGGCCTTTTTTGATGGTTGCGCTGCAGCGGACGTCGCGGCTAGACGTCGATCCCCCGGCCACGCTTGCGGGCCGCGACTGCGATGCCGTCACCCAGCAGATTGGCGGTGACTACAGCCAGAACAATGGCTGCGGCAGGCACGAACAGCATCCACGGCGCCCGGAACAGGAACTGCCGACTCTCGGCCAGCATGTTGCCCCAGGTGGGATCACCCAGGGGCGCACCGATGCCGAGGAAGGACAGCGCACTTTCGGCGATCAGCATGTCGGCGAAGTGGAAGGCCAGCATCACCAGCAGCGTCGCGCGCAGCCCGGGCAGCACATGGCCCAACAGGATGCGCGTACGGCTGACGCCCACCAGCCTGGCGGCGAGCACGTAATCGCGCTCCAGCAACGACAGCGCTTCGGCATACACGACCCGCGCAAACACCGGCCAGGTCAGGAGACCGAGTGTCAGCACCAACGGCCAGAACCCCTGGCCGACCACCGCGATCACACAGATTGCCGCCACCAGTCCGGGGAACGCCAGCACCAGATCAACGGCCTGGCGGATCACGCCGCGCAACCTGCCGTGATTCTCGGCTGCGAGCAGGCCGAGCACCGTGCCGATGACCGCCGCGATCAGCGTCGCGACCAGCGCACAGGACAGCGACCATGCCAGACCGGCGATCACGCGCGACCACATGTCCCGTCCAAGATTGTCGGTGCCCAGCCAGTGGTCCGGCGTGCCCGGCGGTGCGAAGCGGACCATCAGGTCGCCATACATCGGGTCATGCGGCTGCACGATCCCGGAGAACACTGTCAGCAGCAGCAGGCCCAGGGCCAGCCCACCGCCAAGCCAGAGTTCCAGGGTGCCCCCCAGGCGAATCCGACTGCGTTGCAGGCGCTTCTCGACGCTGATGACCATCTCAGGTGCTTCCCTGCCCGACCCGCGGATCGAGGAAGCGGAACGCCAGATCGGTGAGCAGGTTGATGCCGAACACCAGCACGGCCACGACGATGGCAATCGCCTGTACCACCGGGAAATCCAGCGTCTGGGTCGATTCGATCAGCAACCAGCCGATGCCCGGCCAGGAGAAGATGATCTCGATCACGACGGTGCCGCTGATCAGGAACGCGAACTGCGTGCCCACCAGCGCCGTGGCGCCCAACAGGGCGTTGGGCAAGGCATAGCGCGTGAGCAACTCCCTGGAGCGGGCGCCGTTCGCACGGGCAGTGCGGATGTAATCCTCGCGCATCGCCTCGGCGACATTGGCGGCCAGCACGCGGGTCAGTTTCGGAATCAGGAACGCACCAAGGGAAACAGTGGGCAGAATCCAGTGCTTGACGCTGCCATAGCCGAGCGAAGGCAGCCAGCCGAGATTTACGGCGAACACCTGGATCGCCACCAGCCCGACCACAAAGCCCGGCACCCCCTGGCCGATGAACACCATCCAGCCGGTCAGCCGGCGCGAGGGCGCATCGGGGCGATAGCCCAGCCAGGCACCCAGCGGAATCGACACGACCAGGGTAAATGCCATCGCGAGAAAGGTCAGCAGCAGAGTCGCCGGCAACATGGTCATGACCTTGTCCATGGCCGGGACCCCACTGGCGAGCGACTGGCCAAAATCCAGCAGCAGCACGTTACGCAGGTACACCAGGAACTGCTGCCATACCGGCAGATCGAGGCCATACTGTACCCGCAGGGCCTCCACCTGCTCGAGCGTGGCATCGGGTCCGGCCATGACAATCGCCGGATCGCCCGCCAGCCGGAGCATGAAAAACAGCACCAGCGTCAGGCCGAACAGCAGGATCGCGAGATCCCGCAGACGCTTCAGGACCGTGGCCAGCACGGCTCAGCGTTTCCCGAAATTGCCGGCCGGTACCGCAGCCAGGGGAATGGTGGTGGTCTTCGGCTCGGTGAAGAACTGCAGGCTGTCGTGCATGCCGTCGCGGCCGATGCCGGATTCCTTGTAGCCGCCGAAGGGGGCTCGCAGTTCCCGACTCATCGGGGTATTGACCCAGATGGTGCCGGCACGGATCTCGCGGCTGCAGCGCATCACCGTGTTCAGGTCGTTCGACCAGACATAGGCCACCAGGCCAAAGCGCGAATCATTGGCGATCCGGATCGCCTCGTCGGCGTCATCGAAGACCAGGAAGGTGGCGAACGGGCCGAAGATCTCCTCCTGGGCCACGCGCGAGGCGTTGCTCGGCGCCAGCACCGCGGTGGGCTCGATATACAGCCCGCGCTCGAAGCCCGCAGCGCGCTGGCCGCCGGCGATCACCTCGGCGCCGTCGGCCCGGGCGATATCCACGTAGGACAGCACCCGCTCCATGTGGGCGCGATAGCACAGAGGGCCGATTTCCGTACTCGGATCGAACGGGTCGCCAATGCGGATGTTGCGGGCGCGCTCGGCAAAGCGGGCAATGAAATCGTCAGCGATCGAGCGCTGCACCAGGATGCGCGAGCCGGCCAGGCACTGCTGGCCGTTGTTGGCGTAGATGCCTGTCAACGCGCCATCCAGCGCCCGCTCGAGATCCGCGCTCTCGAAAATGATATTCGCCGACTTGCCACCGAGTTCCAGGATCACCGGTTTCAACGCCTTGCCGGCTGCCGACATGATCGCCTTGCCGGTCTCGGTGCCCCCGGTGAAGCCCACCATGTCGACCTCCTGATGACCCACCAGGCTGGTGCCGGTGATGCCCCCACGGCCGTTGACCAGGTTGACCACCCCGGGCGGCAGGCCGGCCTCGTGCATGAGTTCCACCATCCGGTACATCGACAGCGGGGTGTACTCCGAGGGCTTCAGCACACAGGTGTTGCCGAAGGCGATGCAAGTGACCACCCGCATCGAGGCCAGCGCCAGCGGCGCGTTCCACGGCGCGATCATGGCGCCTACGCCCTTGGGTTCGCGGGTGACGTAGGTCAGGTAGCGGGTGTCCTGGGTGTAGGTCTCGCCGGCCACGGTGCTGATGACCTCGGCGAAGAACTCGAAATTCTTCGCCATGCGCTCCACGTGGCGCTCGATGTTCGCCAGCGTCAGGCCGGTGTTGACGGTCTCGAGATAGCCAAGCTCCTCGCTGTTGGCGCGCAGGATGTCGCGGATCGCATAGAGGATGTCCTTGCGCCGATCGATATCCATGCCTGGCCACGGGCCCTGCTCGAACGCCTCTCGGGCCGAGCGCACGGCCGCATCGACTTCCGCCGGATCTGCCTCACGCAGGCTGCTGATCTGCTCTTCGGTCGCCGGGTCGATGACCGCGATGTCGTCGCCAGCCGTCGAGAAACGGGGCTCACCGTGGATGAAGCTGGGCACGCGCGCCGGGATGTCGAAGCGGGCTGACGCGGCCGCACGGGCATTGAAGTCATTCACGGTGACAGGCTCTCCAGTGGGGATTTGGCGCGCTATCGAGCGCAGCGCACCGGGTCTGGTCAACCATAGCCGACGAGTCGCTACAACCGCCAGGATTATCGTCGAATTTTCCGCACTGCAGCCGGGCAACGCAAGCGCGGCTGCAATTCACGTCCAGCTCGAAATCACTTCACAGACCAGGACTCAGTCGCGCTGCAGGCGATGCGCCTCACGCTGCAAATGCTGGACGAAGCGCTCCAGGGACTGAGCAACCCCCCGGCTCACCCCGGCAAACCGGAACCCACCAGCGACCACCCGCCCCTCCGAATCCTGGAACATGTGGCAGGCGTCGGCCGCCAGTTCCAGCCGTCCGAACGGCTCTGGCGCATCGATCATGACGTCCGCGAAATGTTGGCCGGTCAGATCGGTTGGCGGGAGGAGCGCCTGGAACACCACTCGACAGCCGACTGCGGAGAGATCTTCCAGCAGGCCTTGCAGACGGTATTTCCCCTGGTCCGCCACCAACGTCACCGTCACGCCGATCGCCCGGGGTACGCGGGCGCGAAACTGCTCCCGCCGCTGCCAATACATCACCTGCGGGGGGAACGGCACGGCGTACGCATCGACGCCGTCAAACACGGCGCGACCCGTCACGCGGCAGCCCGTGAACGCCACGGCAACACCATCCAGCGCTGCATGCGCCGAGAACACCGCCCCCGCTTCGGCTTGCCGGCGCCCCACGGCCAGGCCGACCTCATCGAGGTAGAAGACGCGCGCGTCACCATCCACCGACAACACCATGCTGACGTGGCTGTCCTGCGTATCGTCGAAGCGCATGCTGACGGGGGCCCGCTGCCGACTCAGCAATTCCAGCAGCCGCCGCACCCGGGCGGGGCTGGTGACCTGGAATCGACTGTCATCACTCGTCATCGGCGCTCGCTCGGGCTGGCGGAGAGGGAGGGATTCGAACCCTCGAACGGGTCGCCCCGTTGCCGGTTTTCAAGACCGGTGCATTCAACCGCTCTGCCACCTCTCCGGTCCAAGGCGGGAATTTTCCCGGCGCCCACGGTCTAAAGCAAGCTGCAAAGGGCATCCTGGCGTCGGGCATCGTGACACATTGCCGCCACGTTCGCGTGTGTTACCATCCGTGTCGCTTCGTTTAACCGGTTTTTTCTGGAGGAAAACAATGCAGCCACGTGGTTTCGGTCAGGAACAGGTCATTGCCCGGCGCCCGTCGGCAGCCGACGTCCTGTCGACGAACAAGGTCCTGCGCAGCACCTACATGCTGCTCGCCGCGACGCTGCTGTTCAGCGCGTTGATGGCGATGGTGGCGATGGCCGTGCAGATGCCCTACCTCGGGCCCTTCGTCACCCTTGGCGGCTATTTCGGCTTGCTGTTCCTCACTCACATGACCCGCAACTCGGCCATGGGCCTGGTCAGCGTGTTCGCCCTCACCGGCTTCATGGGCCTGACGCTCGGCCCGCTGCTCTCGGCCTACCTCACGATGGTGCCGAACGGCGGCCAGGTGATCGCCTCGGCACTCGCCACCACCGGCCTGGCCTTCGTCGGTCTGTCGGCCTACGCCCTGATGTCGGGCAAGGACTTCAGCTTCCTGCGGGGATTCGTGATCGTCGGCGTGTTTGCCCTGCTCGGGGTCATTCTCGCGAGCCTGTTCTTCGATCTTTCGGCCTACGCGTCGGTCATCTCCGGCGCCATCATCCTGCTGATGGGAGCCCTGATCCTGTTTCAGACCGGGCAGATCGTGCACGGCGGCGAGACCAACTACATCATGGCGACCGTCACGCTGTACGTGAGCATCTACAATATCTTCGTGAGCCTGCTGCAGCTGTTCGGCATGGCGGGCGACGACTGAGCCGGGCTGACCCGGCATGAACCCGCAGTTCTGGCACGAGCGCTGGCGTGAGAACCGTATCGGGTTTCACCTCGACGAGGTCAACCCGCGGCTGGTCGAGCATTGGCCGGCGCTGGAGCTGCCGGTGCCGGCGCGGGTGCTCGTGCCACTGTGCGGTAAAAGTGTCGACATGGCATGGCTGCGGGAACGCGGCCATGACGTGGTCGGCGTCGAACTCAGCCCGATCGCCGTGGAGGCATTTTTTGCCGAGCAGCAACTCCTGCCCCGCTGCGAGGTGACCGGTGATCTGGTCATCTGGCGCGCACCAGGGATCGAAATCTACTGCGGCGATTTTTTCGCCATCGATACCGAGCGCCTGGGGCGGCTCGACGCGCTCTACGACCGCGCCGCACTGATCGCCTTGCCAGCCGAGATGCGGCCCCGGTATGTCGAGCATCTCGCCCGGCTGCTGCCGACCGGCGCGCCCGGCCTGCTGCTGACGCTCGATTACCACCAGGCCAGCATGGCTGGGCCGCCGTTTGCCGTCCCGGATGCCGAGGTCAACGCGCTGGCCGCTGCGCAGTGGCAGGTGATGCCGCTGGGCCCGCCGCGTGAAGCACTCGACGACAACCCCCGCTTCGCAGAGTCGGGTCTCGCTTCAGCGCGTGAACAGGCCTGGCGCATGGAGCGTCTGGGAAGCCCACCCGCCGGCTGAAAGCGAGTCGATGGGGTGCTCTCCTACCCCGGCGGTCTGAGCTCGTCCCTACCGCCCATGTAGGGCCTGAGGACGCGCGGAATCTCGACACTGCCATCCTCACGCTGGTAGTTTTCCATGACCGCAATCAAGGCGCGGCCGGCCGCCACCCCCGAACCGTTGAGCGTGTGCAGGAGCTCCGGCTTCCCGGTGTCGGGATTACGCCAGCGGGCCTGCATCCGCCGCGCCTGAAAATCGCCGCAGGTGCTGCAGGAAGAGATTTCGCGGTACGCCTGCTGCCCCGGCAGCCAGACCTCGAGATCATAGGTCTTGGTCGCACCGAAGCCGATGTCGCCGCCACACAGGGCCATCACCCGATACGGCAGTTCCAGCAGCTCCAGTACCTTGCAGGCATGCGAGGTCAGCGTCTCCAGGGCTTCCAGCGACTGTGCCGGCGCCACCAGCTGGACCAGTTCGACTTTCTCGAACTGGTGCTGGCGCACCATGCCGCGGGTGTCGCGGCCGTAAGAGCCTGCCTCGGAGCGAAAGCACGGCGTGTGCGCGGCCAGGCGCATCGGCAACTCGTCGGCCTCGAAAATCCGCTCCCGGGCGAGGTTGGTCAGGGGCACCTCGGCGGTTGGGATCAGGAAATAGTCGTGCTCGCCTTCGAGGGCGAACAGATCGTCGGCGAACTTTGGCAACTGGCCGGTACCCTCCAGGGCCCGCCGGTGGGCGATATACGGGACATAGGCCTCGACGTAGTCATGCTCGCGGGTGTGCAGATCCAGCATGAACTGGATCAGCGCCCGGTGCAGCGAGGCCAGTCCACCCTGCATGACCGCGAACCGCGCACCGGTGATCCGTCCTGCCGCCTCGAAATCGAGCTGCCCCAGGCGCTCACCAAGCGCGACATGATCCTTCGCCTCGAAGCCGAAGGCCACCGGCTCGCCCCAGCGCCGCACCTCGACGTTATCCTGCTCGCCCGTGCCGTCCGGCACGCTCTCGTGCAGCAGGTTCGGCAGCCCGAGGATGAGGGTTTCCAGCGCCGTCTGCACCGTTTCGAGCTCTGCATCCGCGGCCTTGAGCGCCTCACCCAGCCGCCCCACATCGGCCAGCAGCGGTTCGATGTCCTCACCCCGGGCCTTCGCCTGACCGATCGCCTTGGAGCGCGCATTGCGCTCGTTGCGCAATTCCTCAGTGCGCACCTGCACGCCCTTTCTGCGTGCCTCCAGCGCATTGAAACCTGCCGTGTCCAGGCTCACGCCGCGGCGTGCCAGGTTGGCGGCGACAGCGTCGATGTCCTGTCGCAGTTTTTTCGGGTCCAGCATGTCGACTCCGGTGGGCCGCAGAAGGCCGCGGCGGGATGGCCGCCCGGCAACGCGCGCGGCGGAAGATATCGCGGATCGACGCTGCCGTCGAACCCCTGGCCGGGTCGGCTTGCGCCTCCCCGCGAGCGTGCTAGTTTACCTCCATGGACTGGACCGCTGCGCGCGTTGCTGCGCGTGGCCTGCATGGAGGCGGGAACAATGCCCTGCGCTTGGAATATCGTCGCACCACCGCGGCCGCCTGGACCGCGGGCTCGGCTGCTGTCGCTGGCTGCGGCAGTGGGCGTGGCGCTGGCTGCTGCGCCGGCGGCTGAAACCTTTGCTGACGACCCCGCCGAGCTCGAACAGCTCGAAGTGACGGCACAGAGACTGCCGCGAGATCTGCTCGAGACACCGGCTGCGCTCAGCGTGGTCGATGCCCTGGATGCCGGTCAGGGCCGGCAGCACCTGCAGCTCGACGAATCGCTGAACCGGGTGCCCGGTGTCTATCTGCAGAATCGCTACAACTTCGCGCAGAACGTGCGTCTCTCGGTCCGGGGGTTCGGTGCCCGGGCGCCGTTCGGGATCCGTGGCGTGCGCGTGCTGGTCGATGAGATCCCGGAGACCACGCCGGATGGTCAGTCACAGGTGGACATGATCGACCTGCTGTCGGTGCAGCGCATCGAGGTGCTTCGCGGGCCCAACTCGGCGCTGTACGGTAACGCCACCGGTGGCGTGGTGAATATCGCCACCGCCTCGGGCGCCACCGCCCCCGGACTGGCCCTCAGCGCGATGACCGGCAGCTACGGGTTTCGCCGTGGGGCGGCGCAGGCGGGTGGCGTACAGGGCCCCTGGGACTGGCATGTCAGCGCCTGGCAGATGGACTACGACGGGTATCGGCAACAGAGCCGGGCGCGCAAGAGCCTGCTGCGTTCAAAGGTCAGCTATGACTTCAGCGACCGCAACCGCCTGACAGGCGTCTTCACCTACCTGGACGCACCGACCTCCCAGGACCCGGGGGGGCTGACGGCCGATCAGGTGGCTGCGGACCGTCGCCAGCCAAACCTGTTCTCGGCGCGTTTCGATGCCGGCCAGGAGGTCGAACAGTGGCGGCTGGGGCTGGTCTGGGACAGCACGCTGGCGCACGGTGGCCAGCTGCGCACCCGGGCGTTCTACACCCAGCGCGACTTCGTCCAGCAGCTGCCTTTCCCGGGCGCCAGCATCGTGGGCTTCGACCGGGAGTTCTATGGCACCGGCGTGCAGTACACCCATGACGTGACCGTCGGGGGGCGGCGCCTGAGCTACACCGCGGGCCTGGATGCCGAACAGCAGCGTGACGACCGTGACCGCTTCCGCCGCGAGTTCGACGCCAGTTTCGGCCCGCGGGTTCTCGACCAGGTCGAGCGTGCCGGCTTCATCGCCGCCTACACCCAGGGCGATCTGGCGCTCACCGAGCGCCTCACTGCCACCGCGGGCGCCCGCTTCGACCGCATCCGCTTCCGGATCGACGATCGTTTCCAGGCCGAGGGGCTGGACCTCTCCGGCCGGCGAAATTTCAGCGAGACCAGTGTCACCGGGGGGTTGAGCTACGCGCTGGCGCCCAGCCACCAGGTCTACGCGGTCGCCGCCACCGCCTTCGAGACACCGACGTTCACCGAGTTCGCCAACCCCACGGGCAGCGCTGGCTTCAACCCCGATCTGGCGCCGCAGGAAGCCACCAGCGTGGAGCTCGGCCTGCGTGGGCGCCAGAGCCGCCTGCAGTATGAGGCCGCCGTCCACCTCACGCGCGTGCGTAACGAGCTGACGCCCTTCCAGCTGGAGGGCTCTGCCGATGAGCGGATATTCTTCCGCAATGCCGGGCGAACCCGGCGTAACGGCGCCGAGCTCGGGTTGCGCTGGCAGGCGACCGACACGCTGTCCCTGGCCGGCAGCTATACCTGGTCGGACTTCGACTACCGGCGTTTCGAGGACGCCCAGGGCCGGCGCTTCGATGGCAACCGACTGCCGGGCATCCCGCGGCAGACCCTGTTCGGCGAACTGGCCTGGCGCGATGACCAGGGACGCTTCGCCATTGTGGACGTGTTCAGCGCAGGCTCAGTGTATACCGACAACGCCAATCTGACTGAAGTCGGCGGCTATGCCGTGATCAATCTGCGTGCCGGGCTGAACAGCGCTTGGCACGGCTGGGAGGTGGAGACGTTTGTGGCCCTGAACAACGCGACCGACCGGGAGATCTTCTCCAACATCCGCATCAACGACGCCAACGGCCGCTTTTACGAACCGGCGCCCGGGCGCAACTGGTTCGCCGGGATCAGCGTACGCCCGCCCCTGGGGGGCCGCCAGGCGCGTCGCTAGGACCGGCGCGCCTGGCGGTTGCGGCGCCTGAGGTCCGCGAGTTTCTCGCTGATCTGGCCTTCCAGCCCACGGTCGGCGGGCTGGTAGTAAACGCGCTCGGGCATCTCCTCTGGAAAGTAACAGGCCCCGGCGGCAAAGCCGTCGGGCTCATCATGCGCATAGCGATAGCCCTTGCCGTACTCCAGCGATTTCATCAGCCGCGTCGGGGCGTTGCGCAGCGCCAGCGGCACCTCAAGCGAGCCGAAGGCCGCGGCATCCTCGGCAGCGGCACTGGCGGCACGGTAGACCGCATTGCTCTTGGCCGCACAGGCGAGAAACACCACCGCCTGGGCGATCGCAAGTTCCCCTTCAGGGCTGCCCAGCCGCTCATAGACTTCGGCGGCATCCAGCGCGATGCGCAGCGCCCGGGGGTCGGCGTTGCCGATATCCTCGGAGGCCATACGCAGCACCCGGCGCGCGAGATAGCGCGGATCGCAGCCCCCGTCGAACATCCGGTACAGCCAGTAGAGCGCCGCATCGGGGTCGGACCCGCGCACCGACTTGTGCAGGGCCGAGATCTGGTCGTAGAAGGCCTCGCCCTGGCGATCGAACCGCCGCAGGCTGGCCCCGAGCAGTTGCGGCAGCGCCGCCGCCGTCAGCTGACCCGGCGGCTCGGCGGCCATGGCCAGCTCCCCCGCAAGCTCGAGCAGCGAGAGCGCGCGGCGGGCATCGCCATCGGCGGCGGCGGCGATACCGCTGAGCACCTCGGCGTCGATGGCCAGGCCCGCGAGTCCGCCCAGCCCGCGCTGCGCATCCGCCAGCGCCCGTTGCAGCAGCACCAGCAGATCGCCCGTAGTCAGCGCCTTGAGCACATGGGTGCGGGCGCGCGAGAGCAGCGCATTGTTCAACGCGAAGGAGGGATTCTCCGTGGTGGCACCGATGAAGGTCAGCGTCCCGTCCTCGACGTAGGGCAGAAAGGCATCCTGCTGGGCCTTGTTGAAGCGATGGACCTCGTCGAGGAACAACACCGTCGGCCGCCCGCTCGCCGCGCGCGCACCCTGGGCATGGGCGACAGCCGCCCGCACGTCCTTCACCCCGGCCATCACCGCCGACAGCGCAATGAACTCCGCCTCGCAGGTCGCAGCCACCAGCCGCGCGAGCGTGGTCTTGCCGGTCCCGGGCGGGCCCCAGAGGATCACCGAGTGGAGGCTCTGGCCCTCGGCCATCCGCCTCAGCGGCCGACCGGGGCCGAGCAGATGACTCTGGCCGACGTACTCCTCCAGCCGCTGCGGTCGCATCCGCTCGGCCAGTGGCCGTACGTCGGCCGCGCCCGCAGACTCAGGCATGCTGGACGCCCAGACGACGCTCCAGCCAGTGACACCAGCGCCCGACGCCCAGCCGTGCGAGCACGAGACCGGTGGCGATGCCCGCGGTGTTGGCCAGCATGTCGCCGAAATCGGCACTGCGATGCGCGAGGCTGCCCTGGGCGAGCTCCATCATCAGCCCGAGCAGAAACAGATACTGGGCCACCAGCAGATCGTGCTCGCGTCGATGCACCCCCGCGAACCACAGCATCAGAGCACAGTAGGCGAGAAAGTGCCCGAGCTTATCGTTGTAAGGGATTGGCAGAAGCCAGGTTTGCTCCACGGCCGACGTCGGCCCCAGGCTAAGATACACGGCGAACACCAGCAACAGCCAACCGGCCGCGCGCCAATACGGCGCCCATCGCAAACGCGGCATGCTCAGCGTCCGTCCGGACCGATCACGTCCACGCCGTCCGGCGCGATGAACACGAACCGCTCCGCAGGGAGCTCGATCCCCGACTCGATGTCGGCGAACACCACGAGGGTGCGCTGGCCGAGGGCATCGGTCAGCTCCATGCGCCGAATCAGGGTCCCGTCGTGGCCCAGGGCAATGCGTCGGAAGTCGCTGTCGAGCTGTCGCGGCACCAGCGCCACCCACTCGAGCCCCTCACCGGCCCAGCTGTCGATGATGTCGAAGCCCTCGGCCAGGCGCCCGCCGCCGAGCAGCATCGCAGGCGACCCGGCGATGGCCTGCTCCACCCGGCTGACGCTGACCTGTTCGAGGTCGACGTCGTACATCCACACCTGCTCGCCATCGGTGACCAGCAGCTGCTCGTAAGGCGCTGCGTAGGCCCAGCGGAAACGTCCGGGCCGGGCGATTTCCACCTCGCCGCGGGCCTCGTCGAGTACGCGGCCGCTGCCGTCGTAGACCCGTTGCTCGAAGCGAGCCCGCAACGTATCAGTCGCCTCGAGCAACGCATCGAGACGCTCGGCCGCCACGGCCAGGTGCTGCGGGTCGCCCGGCGCCGTCTCGCCGTGGCCTGCACCTGGCCACCACGCCAATGCCAGCGCCATCGCCAGCGCCGCCGGCCACAGAAGTCTGCTCTGCACGCTCAATCCTCCGGCGGCTCCGGCGCCAGCACCTCGCGGCTCCCATTCGATTGCAGGGGCCCGACGATGCCGGACGCTTCCATGGTCTCCACCATGCGGGCCGCCCGGTTATAGCCAATCTTCAGGCGCCGCTGGACGCTCGAGATCGAGGCCTTGCGGGTCTCGGTGACGATACGCACCGCCTCGTCGTAAAGCGGATCCTGCTCGCCGTCCGCACCGGCGTCGCCGCTGTCGGACAGGCCAGGAATTGGACCGCGTGGACCCTCGATAATTTCATCTAGATACCGAGGCTCGCCGCCGCCCTTCTTCAGGCTGGCCACCACCTTGTGCACCTCGTCATCGGAGACGAAGGCGCCATGCACCCGGGTGGGGAGCGCGGTCCCCGGCGGCAGATACAGCATGTCACCATGCCCGAGCAGGTTCTCCGCGCCCATCTGGTCGAGAATGGTCCGCGAATCCACCCGCGCCGACACCTGGAAAGCGATACGGGTCGGGATATTCGCCTTGATCAGTCCGGTGATGACATCCACCGACGGCCGCTGCGTGGCAATGATCATGTGCACCCCAGAGGCCCGAGCCTTTTGTGCAAGCCGGGCAATGAGTTCCTCGACCTTCTTGCCGACCACCATCATCATGTCGGCAAGCTCGTCGATGATCACCACAAGCATCGGCAACGGCTCCAGCCCCGGCCGTGGGGGGGGATCATCGGGATCAGCGGTGGGGGGCAGCTGCCACAGCGGGTCGGGGATCTCCTCACCCCGCGCGGCCGCCTCGGCAAGCTTCCGGTTGTAGCCGCCGATGTTGCGCACGCCCAGCGCCGCCATGAGCCGATAGCGCCGCTCCATCTCGGCCACGCACCAGCGCAGCGCGTTGGCCGCGTCGTTCATGTCGGTGACCACCGGGGCCAGCAGGTGCGGGATGCCCTCGTACACCGACAGCTCGAGCATCTTCGGATCGATCATGATCATCCGCACCTGCTCGGCCGTGGCCTTGTACAGCAGCGACAACACCATGGCGTTGATCGCCACCGACTTGCCCGAGCCGGTGGTGCCCGCGATCAGCAGGTGGGGCATGCGCTGCAGGTCCGCGACGATGGGGGCACCGCCGATATCCTTGCCCAGCGCCAGCGCCAGCGGCGAGCGCATGTCGTCATAGGCGCGGGACTTCAGGATCTCGCCGAGCGTGACCAGCTCGCGGGTCTCGTTGGGAATCTCAAGGCCGACCACGCTCTTGCCCGGAATGATCTCGACCACCCGCACACTGATGGCTGAAAGTGCCCTCGCAAGATCCTTCGACAGATTACTGATCTGACTGACTTTTACACCGGCCGCCGGTTGCAGCTCGAAGCGGGTGACCACAGGCCCCGGGTGGACCGAGACCACCTCCACCTCGACCCCGAAGTCCTTCAGCTTGAGCTCGACCACCCGCGACATCGCCGCCAGCGACTCGTCCGAATAGCCCGCCTTGCGCTCCGGGGGATCGTCGAGCAACGACAGCGCCGGCACGCCTTGCGCCGGCGGCGGATCGAACAAGGGGACCTGGCGTTCCTTCTCCACCCGTACGCTGGGCTCGACCCGCTTGACCACGGGCTCGATCCGCGGCGGCGTGCGCTTGATCTGCTTGGCCGTGGATTCGCGCACGACCTGGGCGCGGGCCTGCCGGGCGCGCCGCCCCTCCAGCCAGCGCCCGGCCCGGGCCACGGACTCACGGACCTGGTCCACGGCCCACAGGGCCGCGCGTCCCGTGCGATCCATCACGGCCAGCCACGAGACCCCGGTAAACAGCGAGACGCCCGCCAGCCACAACGCCAGCAGCAGCAGCGTCGCGCCGAGCAGCCCCATGATCGCCTGCAGCCCCTGTGGCCCGACCAGCTGACCGACGATCCCGCCCGCGGTCTCGGGCAGCAGCGTCTCGGCGAAATGCAGCGTCGCCAGACCACAGCTGGTGGCCAGCGTCAGGACGAAACCGCCGAACCGGGCCGCCAGCAGGCGCCGGTCGAGCGGGCCGGGATTGCGCCGCTCGCGGAACACCAGCCAACCGGCCAGCATCACCATCACCGGAAACAGGAAGGCCGGACGACCAAACAGCATGAACGAGAGGTCCGCGAACCAGGCCCCGGCGCTGCCGATGCGATTGTTGACCTGGCCACCCGCGCCGGTGGAACTGAAGCCAGCATCAGCGGGGTGGTAGGTCACCAGCGCCAGCAGCACGATGACCGCCAGGGCGCCAAACACCCACAGCGCGGCCTCGCGCAGCACACGCACCACCGGTGTGCCCAGGATGGCGGGCGGCGAATCGGATTTCGCTTTACTCACGAACTGCCCTGGAATGCCGCCAATTGCGCGGGAACTTGAAACCTACCGAACATTTACCCGAGTATACAGGAGCGGGCAGGCTGCCTGAGCAGGCAGCCTGCCCGACCGTATGAAGGTGATGGAGCAGACGTCCCCAGCACAACACCACCGACTGATCATCCTGGGCTCAGGCCCTGCCGGATACTCGGCTGCGGTCTATGCCGCGCGCGCCAACCTCGAGCCGGTCCTCATCACCGGCGTCGAGCAGGGCGGCCAGCTGATGACCACCACCGACGTGGACAACTGGCCGGGCGATGTCGAGGGGCTGCAGGGGCCGGACCTGATGGAGCGCATGCGCCGCCACGCCGAACGCTTCGACACCCGTGTGATTCTCGATCATATCAATCACGCGGACCTTGGCGCCCGCCCCTTCCGCCTGACTGGCGATCAGGGCGAGTACACCTGCGACGCGCTGATCATCGCCACGGGCGCCACCGCCAAGTATCTCGGCCTGCCCTCCGAGGAAGCCTTCAAGGGCCGCGGCGTGTCGGCCTGCGCCACCTGTGACGGCTTCTTCTTCCGCAACCAGCGGGTCGCGGTGATCGGCGGCGGCAACACGGCGGTCGAGGAGGCCCTGTATCTGGCCAACATCGCCGAGCACGTCACCCTGGTGCACCGTCGCGACAGCCTGCGCGCGGAAAAAATTCTCCAGGACAAACTCTTCGAGCGAGTGCGTGCCGGCAAGGCGGACATCGTCTGGGACCACGTGCTCACCGAGGTGCTCGGCGACGAACAGGGCGTGACCGGCATGCGCATCGGCGAGCGCGATGCGGCCGACCGGAGCCGCGACATCGATGTCACCGGCGTGTTCATCGCGATCGGCCACCAGCCCAACACCTCGCTGTTCGACGGCCAGCTCGACATGGTCAACGGCTACATCACCGTGCGCTCCGGTCTGCAGGGCAACGCCACGGCCACCAGTGTCCCCGGCGTGTTCGCCGCAGGCGACGTGGCCGACCAGGTCTACCGTCAGGCCGTGACTTCGGCGGGTGCAGGCTGCATGGCCGCACTCGATGCGGAAAAATACCTGGACGAACTCGGGCTCGGTGGCGAGGTCAAGGCCGCCTGAGGGCGCGGCTGCGACGCGCCTGACCCGCCACCGTCAACCGTCCCCGAGACGGGACGCTCACACACCTGTACGACGGGGAGGGGTCGACATGGACGTCGAGATCGGCACGTCGCTTGAAGCGGTGACGGCGGAGGCCTGGAACGCGCTGGTACCGGGCGGCGACCCGTTCCTGCGCCACGAGTTCCTGGCTGCGGCCGAGCGCCACGGCTGCGTCGCGCCGGACACCGGCTGGACGCCCCACCACCTGCTGCTGCGCGAGGGCGACCGGCTCGTCGGCGCCATGCCCCTGTATCTGCGCACGGATTCCTGGGGCGAATTCGTGTTCGACTGGAGCTGGGCGCAGGCCTGGCAACGGGTGGGCCTGCCCTACTACCCCAAGCTCACCTCCGCGGTGCCGTTCACCCCGGCAACGGGAGCCCGCCTGCTGGTGCACCCGCAGGCCGATGGTGCAGCCTGCCGCGCAGCGCTGCTGGAGGCCGCCCTGGCGCAGGCGCGAGCCCTCGGCGTGTCTTCACTCCATCTGCTGTTCCCGCCCGAGCAGGAGCTGTCGCTGGCCCGGGATCACGGCCTGCTGCTGCGCCAGGACACGCAGTTCCACTGGCAGCATGCGGGCGAGGAGGATTTCGAGGGTTACCTCGCGAGGTTCAGCTCCGCCAAGCGCAAGAAAATCCGCCGGGAGCGCCGCCGCGTGCAGGAACAGGGCATCCGGCATGTGGTGCGCGACGGCCACGCGATGACCGACGAGCTCTGGGAAGTGGCCTGGGGCTTTTCCGCGCGCACGTTCCTGCGCCGGGGCCGCCCGCCCTACCTCAACCTGGCGTTCTTCCGGGAGATCGGCCGCAGCATGGGTGAGCAGGTGGTGGTGATGCTGGCGGAGGTCCACGACACACCGATCGCCGGCGCCATCTTCTTCCGCGGTGACGAGACGCTTTACGGGCGTTACTGGGGTGCGCTGGACGACTTCCACAGCCTGCATTTTGAGACCTGTTACTACCAGGGCATCGAGTACTGTCTCGCCGAGGGCCTGCGGCGTTTCGAACCGGGCACGCAGGGTGAGCACAAGGTCGCGCGGGGCTTTCTGCCCGTGGCCACCGGGTCGGCCCACTGGATCGCCGATGCCCGCCTGCGCGCTGCGGTGGCCGACTATCTCGACCAGGAACGCCGGCACGTCCAGCACTACATGGACGAGGTGGAAGCCCACAGCCCCTACCGTCGTGAGACGGCAGGCGCGCCATGACCCGGCTGGTCTGGCTGTCCGCCCGCGATCGCCCGACGGCATTCCCCGACCCGGAAACCGCGCTGCTCGAACCCAACGGCCTGCTTGCCGCCGGCGGCGACCTGTCCCCCGAACGGCTGCTCTACGCCTACCGCCACGGCATCTTTCCCTGGTATGAGGCCGGCCAGCCGATTCTGTGGTGGAGCCCGGAGCCGCGCGCAGTGCTTCGCCCCGACGCGCTGAAAGTCTCGCGCAGCCTGCGCCGGAGCCTCCGCCGTGCCGGCTTCGAGTACTCCGCAGACCGTGCCTTCGCCGAGGTCATGGCCGGCTGCGCCGCCCCACGCCACTACACCAGCGGCACCTGGATCACGACGGAAATGCGCGACGCCTACCAGCGTCTGCACACACTGGGCTGGGCCCACTCGATCGAGGTCTGGAAGGACGCCCGGCTGGTCGGCGGGCTGTACGGTCTCCATATCGGCGAGGTGTTCTTTGGCGAATCGATGTTTTCGCGGGCCACCGATGCCTCAAAAGCGGCTCTGGTGCAGTTGGTGCGGCACCTCGCCGGGCGCCTGGTGCTCATCGATTGCCAGCAGGCGACGTCGCACCTGACCCGCCTCGGCGCCGTGACCATCCCCCGCCGTGAGTTTCTCGCCACCCTGCACGCGGCCTGCGAGCCGCCGGGCGAGCCAGGCCCATGGACGCTGGTCACAGGCTAAATTGCCTCCCCCGCGCCACTGTGCAAGAATCCGCGTCCTTCAGGGTATCTCCCTGTCAGCAGATTTGAGGTTTCATGTCCAAGGAAGACGCCATCCAGATGGAAGGAGTCGTCATCGAGACGCTCCCGAACACCATGTTCCGCGTGGAGTTGAGCAACGGCCACGTGGTTATCGCGCACATCTCGGGGAAGATGCGCAAGAACTACATCCGCATCCTCACCGGCGACAAGGTCACGGTGGAACTCACCCCGTATGACCTGAGCAAGGGCCGCATCGTCTACCGCGGCCGCTGAGCCGGGTCGGTGGCCGCGGCCACCCAGCGGCTTTACTCCGGCAGGTGCGCCAGTTCCCGCACCGTCGGCTCCACCCGAAGCGACAGCTCGCCGTCCTCGCCCACGCCGACGCGGACGTGGCCACCCTGTTCGGCCAACTTGCCGAACAGCAGCTCCTCGGCCAGCGGCCGCTTGAGGTGCTGCTGGATGATGCGTGCCATCGGCCGGGCCCCCATCTTCGGATCATAACCCTTGGTGGCGATCCAGCTGCGGGCAGCGTCGTCGAGTTCCAGGGTGACGTGTTTTTCCTCCAGCTGACCCTCGAGCTCGACCACCAGCTTGTCGACCACCCGCTGGATCGAGACCTCGTCCAGGCCGTTGAACTGGATGATGGCATCCAGGCGGTTGCGGAACTCCGGGGTGAACGTGCGCCGGATCGCCTCCATGCCATCGGTGCCGTGGTCCTGCGAGGTGAACCCGATCGAGGCGCGGCTCATCTCCTGGGCCCCGGCGTTGGTGGTCATGACGATAATGACATTGCGGAAGTCCGCCTTGCGGCCGTTGTTGTCGGTCAGCGTGCCGTGGTCCATGACCTGGAGCAGCAGGTTGAACACCTCGGGATGCGCCTTCTCGATCTCATCGAGCAGCAGCACGCAGTGCGGGTTTTTCGAAATCGCCTCGGTCAGCAGGCCACCCTGGTCGAAACCGACGTAGCCCGGGGGGGCACCGATCAGCCGCGACACCGTGTGGCGCTCCATGTACTCGGACATGTCGAAGCGGATCAGCTCCACGCCGAGGATCAGCGCCAACTGGCGGGTCACCTCGGTTTTGCCGACGCCGGTAGGCCCGGCGAACAGGAACGAGCCGACAGGCTTCTGCTCATCGCCGAGCCCGGAGCGCGACATCTTGATCGACGCGGACAGCGCGGTGACCGCCTCGTCCTGGCCGTAGATGACCAGACGCAGGTCGCGCTCGAGGTTACGCAGCACGTCGCGATCCGACGCGGAAACGCTTTTTGGCGGAATCCGCGCCATCTTGGCCACCACCGACTGGACCAGTTCCACGTCCACCGAGGCCGGACGGTCTTTCTCGGGCATCAGCCGGACCCTCGCGCCGGCCTCGTCGATCACGTCTATGGCCTTGTCAGGCAGGTGACGATCGTTGATGTGCTTGGCTGCAAGCTCGGCGGCTGCCCGCAGGGCCGCATCGTCGTAGCGCAGCTCGTGGTGCTCCTCGAAGCGACTCTTCAGGCCCTTGAGAATCTCGTAGGTCTCCTCGACGCTCGGCTCGGGCACCTCGATCTTCTGGAAGCGCCGGGCGAGCGCCCGGTCTTTCTCGAAAATGCCTCGATATTCTGTATACGTGGTTGACCCGATGCACCGCAGCTCGCCATTGGCCAGCTGCGGCTTGATCAGGTTGGAGGCATCCATGACCCCACCCGACGCCGCGCCGGCACCGATGACGGTGTGGATCTCATCGATGAACAGAATGGCGCCCTCGCGCTTGCGCACCTCGGCGAGCACACCCTTCAGGCGCTTTTCGAAGTCTCCGCGGTACTTGGTTCCCGCGACCAGCGAGCCCATGTCCAGGGCGTAGATGGTCGCCCCCCGCAGCACCTCCGGCACTTTCTCCTCGACAATGAGGCGGGCCAGTCCCTCGGCGATCGCGGTTTTGCCCACGCCCGCCTCGCCCACGAACAGCGGATTGTTCTTGCGCCGGCGGCAGAGAATCTGGATGGTGCGCTCGACCTCGAGATCGCGACCGATCAGCGGATCGATACGCCCCTCTTCGGCGAGGCGGTTGAGATTGGTGGCATAGCGCTCCAGCGCGTCACCGCCTTCGCCCTCTTTCTCGGCGGCGACCGCATCCGGCTCTTCCGGCGCGGGCCCGCCCGGGGCCTCGCCGTCCTTGCCGATGCCGTGGGAGAGATAATTGACGACATCGAGCCGGCTGACATCCTGCAGGGCCAGCAGGTAAGTGGCCTGAGACTGTTTCTCGCCGAAAATCGCCACCAGCACGTTGGCGGCGGTGACCTCTTTCTTGCCGCTCGACTGCACGTGAAACACCGCGCGCTGCAGCACCCGCTGGAACCCCAGCGTCGGCTGCACGTCGGTGTCCTCCTCGCCCTGCGCCAGACGCGGGGTGGACTCGTCGATAAACGCCTGCAGATCCTGGCGCAGGCGTTCGGTGTCCGCGCCGCAGGCGCGCAGGATGTCCGCCACGCGGGGCACATCGACAAGGGCCAGCAGGAGGTGCTCCACGGTCATGAACTCGTGGCGCTTCTCCCGCGCATTCTGGAATGCCTCGTTAAGGCAATATTCAAGCTCGCTGCTGAGCATTTAGACCTCTTCCATGGTGCACAGCAGCGGATGCTGCTGTTGTCGTGCCTGCGCCGTGACCTGGGCCACCTTGGTCTCCGCGATCTCGTAAGTGTAGACCCCGCAGACGCCCTTGCCCCTCGTATGCACCTCCAGCATGACCCGCGTGGCCTTCTGGCGATCCATCGTGAAGACGTCCTGCAACACGTGAACGACAAACTCCATCGGCGTGTAATCGTCGTTGATGAGCAGAACCTGGTAGAGCGGTGGTTTCTTCAGTTTCGGCCTGGCCTCTTCCAGCGCCAGCCCGCGATCGTCACCGCCCTGATGGTGTTCGTGGTCCGAACCCGACATCCCTCGCTTACTCCATCGCCCGCCTCGTCGGCAGACCGTTACCCGTGACCCTGAAGTTTTCGGCACCCTACGGCGCATTGCAAGCGCCGCCGTCAACGCTGTGAACTGCATCATACCGGTGCGCCAGGCACCGACTGGGACACATCCTCAGCGCCACTCTGAGAGAATACGCGCAAGTCCCCTGACTGGATGACAATTTTCCATCCAACAGCGCTTGTTGCGCGCGTAGTGGCACGGGTATAGTCCTCAGTCCATGTGACTCCCCCGTGCGGCCAAAGGTTCGGCCGCGCGATGACCGGTGCTCCTACGCGACCATGCAACTGGCCACCACACTCGGACGACTCGATCCCCAGGCCACGCTGACCTGGGCAAGCCGCCGTATGCCCCCGTGGGTGGTCGCCCTGCTCGTGGCCCTGATCGCCATCCAGCTGGCGCGGCTCACCTGGCTGGTGCTCACCCCGAGCACCGACCCGGCTACCCTGCCGGCGGTGCCGGCGACGCTACCCGCGCCGCGCAGCGGCAATGCAGCCCCGATCGACGCCCAGCGCATCGTCCAGGCCGCGCTGTTCGGCCGCGTCTCCGACGAGCCTGAGCCGGTCGTCGAGCAGCCGCAGCCGCTGGAGGTGCCGGAAACCCGCTTGAATCTGCAGCTGCGTGGCGTGATCGCCGATGACGACCCCGAACGGGGGGTGGCGATCATCGCCGACAACCGCGGGCGCGATCAGGTCTATCGTGTCGGCGCCCAGCTCCCCGGCAACGTGCGGCTGCACGCGGTTCATGCCGATCAGGTGGTGCTCAACCGCGCCGGCACCCTGGAACGGCTGATGCTGCCGCGCGAGTTCCCCGACGGCCGTGCGGCGGCGCGGCAGCCCGCGGCTCAGCCCGGCGGGATCGTGCGTTCGCAGCGCACGGCCACCAGCTCGGTCCGCGAGGTGATCTCCGACAATGCTGCGCGGATCACCGAAATCCTGCGCGTGCAGCCTTATCTGGAGGGGGGCAGCATGCGCGGCTACCGGGTCTATCCTGGTCGCAACCGGCAGCAGTTCAGCGCCCTTGGGCTGCAACCCGGCGACCTGGTGGTGGAGATCAATGGTCAACCGCTCAGCGATCCCAGCCGCGGGCTGGAGATCTTCGCGGAACTTGGTGATGCCACATCGGTCAGCCTGACCATCGAGCGCGAAGGTGTGACGGAGACGATGATGCTGGATACCAGCCAGCTGGCCGGTGCGGCGGGAGCGCGGCAGTGACGCGATCCGGCATGCCCCTGATCGTGGCCGCAGGCATGACGCTGGTCATGGCCCTGGCCGGCCTGTCGCTCGCGCTCCCCGCCCAGGCGCAGTCGATCAAGCCCAACTACCGGGAAGCCGACATCCGCCAGATCGCCGAGGCCGTGAGCGAGATCAGTGGCCGCAATTTCATCCTCGACCCGCGCGTGAATGCCAAGGTCACCATGCTCTCGGCCACCCCGATGACCCCGGAGGCCTTTTATCAGACCTTCCTGTCGATCCTGCAGGTCTATGGCTTCGTCGCCATCGACACCGGGGATGTGGTCAGAATCGTACCGGATGCGAATGCGCGCCAGTTCCCGGATGCCGAGCGGGGCGTCGGCGACGAGTTCATCACGCGGGTGATGCAACTGGAGAACGTGGGCGCGGCCCAGCTGGTCGCCATTCTCAGGCCGCTGATCCCACAGTACGGACACCTCGCGGCCCACCCGCAGTCCAATATCCTGATCGTCTCGGACCGCGCCGCCAACGTCGCGCGCATGGACCGGATCATCCGACGGATCGACCGCGCCGCCGAAGAAGATATCGAAGTCATCCCGCTGCAGCATGCGAGCGCCGGCGATCTCTCCAACATGCTCCGCACCCTGGTGCAGAACACCCAGGCGGCCCAGGGCGGCACGCCCACCCCACAGCTGCTCGCCGATACCCGCACCAACAGCCTGCTGCTCAGTGGGCCGCCCGCCGGACGACTGCGCCTGCGGGCCTTGATTGCGCACCTGGACACGCCGGTAGAGGCCGGGGGCGACACCCAGGTGCGCTACCTTGCCTACTCCGATGCCGAAGACCTCGCCGGGCGTCTGCAGCAGCGCTTCGCCGAGGGCGGACAGCGGCGCGAGAACGGTGAACCGGTGAGCATCTGGGCCGATCAGCAGACCAACGCGCTGATCGTCACGGCGCCCCCGGCCGACATGCGGGCGATCATGAGCATCGTCGATCGTCTGGACATCCGCCGGGCCCAGGTCATGGTCGAGGCCATCATCGTCGAGATCTCCTCCGACAAGGCCGCCGAGCTCGGCGTCACCTGGGCCATCGACGGCTCGCGGGATTCCAACGCGATCGGCGTGACGAACTTCCCCGGTGCCGGCCCGGGCGTGGTGCAGCTGGCCGGCGCGGTCGCCGGCGACGTCCCCAACCTCGGTGCCATTCCTTCTGGCGTCACCATCGGCGTCGGCCGGATCAGCGGCAGCGGTACCAACTTCGCCGCAATCCTCAGGGCACTGCAGGGCGATGCCAACACCAACATCATCTCCACCCCCTCGATCGTCACGCTCGACAACGAGGAAGCCGAGATCAAGGTGGGCCAGCGCGTGCCCTTCCTCACCGGTCAGTTCTCCACGGTGGGCACCGGCGGCGGTGCGCAGCCGGTCAACCCCTTCCAGACCATCCAGCGTGAAGATGTCGGCACGCTGCTCAAGATCACGCCGCAGATCAACCGGGCCGACTCGGTCATCCTGCGGATCCGCCAGGAAATTTCCAGCATCAGCGCCGGCACGGGCGGGGCGGTGGATCTGATCACCAACAACCGCGAGATCAGCACGTCCGTCATCGTCGAGGACGGCGACATCCTGGTGCTCGGCGGGCTGATCGACGACACGCTGCGTGAGAGCGAGCAGCGGGTCCCGGTGCTCGGCAGCATTCCGGTGCTCGGGCACCTGTTCCGCTCGCGCAGCACGCAGACCGTCAAGACCAACCTGATGGTGTTCATCCGGCCGGTCATCCTGCGCGATGGCCTGAGCGCCACCCTGGCCACGGACGCCAAGTACAACATGATCCGCGACATGCAACTCGGCGACGGCCGCCGCGTGCCCCTGCTGCGCGATGCCGAACGCCCCCAGCTGCCCGTGCTCGACCTGCGCGAGCGCCGCGATCCGGAAGACGACGACCCGGCTGACACCCCACCAGACCCCGATGGCAACGACTGACCCGCTGGTTCAGATCGGGGCGCCAGAGACGCCGCCTGGGGCCGACACCGTCGAACTGGCGCCGCGGCGCCTCCCGTTCACCTTCGCCAAGCGACATGGCGTGCTGCTGCGTGAGGCCCCCGACAGCGACCGCATCGAAGTCGTCCATCGCCAGGGCGTACAGCTGCTGACCCTCGCGGAGGTTCGGCGCGTCTGCGGACGCCCCCTGTCGCTGGTCGAAGTGACCGCCGAGCGGTTTGATGAACTGCTGCGCGAGGCCTATGAAGGCGGCTCGGGCAGCGCCACCCAGATGGTCGATGGCCTCGAGGAAGACATGGATCTCTTCGAGGTGGCGCAGGCGCTGCCTGAGCCCTCGGACCTGCTCGAGAGCGAGGACGATGCGCCGATCATCCGCCTGATCAACGCCGTGCTCACCCAGGCCATCAAGGACGAGGCCTCGGACATCCATATCGAGCCTTTCGAGAATCGTCTGGTCGTGCGCTTCCGCATCGATGGGGTGATGCGCGAGGTCCTCACCTCGCGGCGCGCGGTCGCGCCGCTGGTGGTCTCGCGCATCAAGGTCATGTCGAAGCTCGATATCGCCGAGAAGCGCCTGCCCCAGGATGGCCGGATCAGCCTCAGGATCGCCGGCCGCGCCGTCGACGTGCGCGTCTCGACCATGCCCTCGGGCCACGGCGAGCGGGTGGTGCTGCGTCTGCTCGACAAGCAGGCAGGACGCCTGGACCTCACGCATCTGGGCATGGACAGCCGCACCCAGGCGGCCATGGACACCCTGATTCACCGGCCCTACGGCATCATCCTGGTCACCGGCCCCACCGGCTCGGGCAAGACCACCACGCTGTACGCGGCGCTGGAGCGGATCAACGACAACTCCCGCAACATCATGACTGTCGAGGACCCGATCGAGTACTACATTGACGGGATTGGCCAGTCCCAGGTCAACACCAAAGTCGAGATGACCTTCGCGCGCGGCCTGCGGGCGATCCTGCGCCAGGACCCGGACGTGGTGATGGTCGGGGAGATCCGGGATCTCGAGACCGCCGAGATCGCCGTGCAGGCGAGCCTCACCGGCCACCTCGTGCTCTCCACCCTGCATACGAACACCGCCGTGGGCGCCATCACCCGGCTGCGTGACATCGGTGTCGAGCCCTATCTGCTGTCCTCCAGCCTGATCGGCGTGATGGCGCAGCGGCTGGTGCGCGTGCTCGACCCCGAGGCCTGCGAGCACTACCGCGCCGCCGAATACGAATGCCGCGCGCTGAACGTCGATCCGGCCGACCCGCCGATGCTGCAGCGGCCGCGCGCGGGCATGGAAAGCCAGGCCTATCGCGGGCGTACCGGAATCTACGAGCTGATCGTGGTCGACGACGCCATGCGCACCATGATCCACGACGGTGCCAGCGAACAGGAGCTCGAACGCCACGCGCGCACGCAGGGCCCGAGCATTCGTGATGACGGCCGTCGGCGGGTGCTCGAAGGCACGACCACCATGGACGAGGTGGTCCGCGTCACCCGCGACGACTGATCGCGGACGCAGCGGACCGGCGCAGCCATGGGTGCCTTCGAATATGTCGCCGTCGACCCGCGGGGCCGCGAACGCAAGGGCGTGCTCGAGGGCGACACCGCCCGCCACGTCCGCCAGCTGCTGCGTGAGCGGGAACTCATCCCACTGGAAGTCTCCGAGGTATCGCGCCGTGCTGATGCCCGTCGCGGACGCGCGCCTCGCGTACGCCGCGGCATGGGAGCGGCGGACCTGTCGCTGTTCACCCGGCAGCTGGCCACGCTGGTGCGCGCCGGGTTACCGCTGGAGGAGGCACTCTCGGCGGTCGCCGAGCAGACCGAGAAACCGCGCGTGCAGGGGGTGGTGGTCGGCGTGCGTGCCAAGGTGATGGAGGGGCATGCGCTGGCTGAGGGTCTCGGCGACTTTCCCCAGGCCTTCCCGGAGCTCTATCGCGCGACCGTTGCAGCCGGCGAGCAGTCCGGCCACCTCGACGGGGTGCTCGACCGGCTGGCCGATTACACCGAGAGTCGCCAGCGGCTGCGCCAGCAGGTCGCCGGCGCACTCGGGTATCCCGCGGTGCTGGTGTTGCTGTCGCTGCTCATCGTGGCGTTGATGATGACCTACGTCGTGCCGCGGGTGGTGACGGTCTTCGAGACCTCCGGGCAGACACTGCCGCCGCTGACGGTGGGGTTGATGGCGGTCAGTGCCTTCATGGCCAGCCATGGCCTGCTGCTGCTGGCCGGGATCGCTGCGGCCATCTTCGTGTTCCGACGGCTGCTGCGCAACGAGAGCGTGCGGCTGCGCTGGGATCGCTTCAAGCTGCGCCTGCCGCTGTTCGGGCGGCTGTCACGGGCGCTGAACACCGCGCGGTTCACGCGCACACTGGCGATCCTCGCCGGCAGCGGCGTCCCCGTGCTCGATGCCCTGCGCATCGCCGGCCAGGTGGTCGAGAATCTGCCGATGCGCCGCGCGGTGGAGGATGCGGCGGCGCGGGTGCGCGAGGGTGCGAGCATTGCCCGTTCGCTGGGCGCGAGCCGTCTGTTTCCGCCGATGATGGTGCACCTCATCGCCAGCGGCGAGACCAGCGGTCGGCTGGAGGAGTTGCTGGGGCGCACGGCGGATCATCAGGAAAACGAGATCGCCGCCATTCTCGGCAACGTGCTGAGCCTGCTCGCGCCGCTGGTGATCGTGCTGATGGGGGTGATCGTACTGATCATCGTGCTGGCCATTCTGCTGCCCATCATCAACATGAATCAGCTGGTCATGTAGTCGCCCGAGTCACCCCTGAACCCCGGCGTAAACCTCTCGGTAATCCGCTGAAATGGCGAGATAAAAAAATAGTCCTCAGAGTGCCTCCAGGGCTATTGCACGGATGCGGTTTCCCGTTTATAAGTCGCTGGCCGGAGGCTTCCCAGAAGTCGTCGCGGCAGGGTAAAGGCAATCTGCAACGCACGACGCCGAGGGTCTTGACGTGGCGCAGAACAGCGACGCCGACGTGACGGATGCCAGCAGCGACGATTCCGAGGAGATCGACGTGGAAGACCTGGGCAACGATTTCGATAACGACACCGCCCCAGTACCCGCCCGGGACATGTCGGCGCGACGCCGGCTGGAAGAACTGCTTGAAGCCCGACGCGCAGCGCGGGAGCTGGAAGACTTCGACGACTACGACGTCTGAGCCCTCTGGCTCAGTGAAAGTCCCGCGAGCGCGTCACCAGGGCGCCCAACCAGTCACTGCGATCCACCAGGCTGCGCGCGATCAGATGCATCACCCCCTCCTGACGCTGCAGGCGGCCGCGCACCCGCAGCAGGCGTGACTGCAGCAGGGCACGCCGCTGGCGCTCTGCGAGCGCCTGCCAGACCACCACATTCACATTCCCGGTCTCGTCTTCGAGGGTCACGAACGTCACCCCACCGGCCGAGCCCGGCCGCTGCCGGGTGACCACCAGCCCTGCCACCTGGACCACCGCACCGTCGGCCAGCGTGCCGAGCGCCGCGGCGGTGACACTGCCCTCCTCCGCCAGGCGCTTACGCAGCAGGGCAAGCGGATGACGGCCCAGGCTGAAGCCGGTGTGCCGATAGTCGGCCACGATGTCCTGGCCTTCGCTGGGCGCGCGCAGCAGCGGCTCGGCTTCACGGAACTCGGGCGCCGGCAGCAAGGGCGATGGCGGCTCGACACCGGCCACCACCCAACGTGCCCGGTGGCGATGACCGGCGATACCGGCGAGCGCGTCGGCCGCCGCCAGGGCGCCGAGATCAGTACGGTTGAGCCGCGCCCGGCTGGCCAGATCCTGCGGATGCTCGAAGGGCTGCTCGGCCCGCGCGGCCAGCAGCCGCGAGAGGCCGTTCGCCGAGAGACCACGCACCAGGGACAGACCAAGCCGCAGGGCCGGCGTGCCGTCCGCACGACGCTCCAGGGTGCAGTCGGCCGCGCTGTAGCGCACATCGATCGGCCGCAGCTCCACGCCGTGCTGTTCGCGGGCACAGCGCAGCAGTTGCGCCGGCGCATAGAAGCCCATGGGCTGGCTGTTCAGCAGCGCGCAGAAAAACGCCGCCGGCCGGTGACATTTCAGCCAGGCCGAAACATAGACCAGCAGGGCGAAACTCGCGGAGTGCGACTCCGGAAAGCCGTACTCGCCGAAACCGAGAATCTGCCGGAAAATCTGCTCGGCGAAGGCCTGGGAGTAGCCGCGCCGGCGCATGCCCTCGATCAGACGCTGCTCGAAGGGCCCCAACCCGCCCTGCTTTTTCCAGGCGGCCATCGCGCGGCGCAGCGCGTCCGCCTCGCCGCCCGAGAAACCGGCCGCGACGATGGCCAGCTGCATCACCTGCTCCTGGAAGATCGGTACACCCAGGGTCCGCTGCAGCACCGATTCGACTTCTGCGCTGGGATAGCTGACCGGCTCGAGCCCGTTACGCCGCCGCAGGTAGGGATGGACCATATCGCCCTGGATCGGACCCGGACGGATGATCGCCACCTCGATGACCAGGTCGTAATAGCAGCGCGGCTTCAGGCGCGGCAGCATGGCCATCTGCGCGCGCGACTCGATCTGGAACACGCCGATGGTCTCGGCCCGGCAGATCATGTCGTAGACGGCCGGGTCCTCGGCCGGCACGCTGGCCAGCGTGAGGTCCTGTCCATGAAAGGCCCGGATGAGCTCGAAGCTGCGGCGGATGGCGGTCAGCATGCCCAGTCCCAGCACATCGACCTTGAGCAGCCCGAGGGCCTCGAGATCATCCTTGTCCCACTGGATGACCGTACGCTCGGGCATGGCGGCATTCTCGATCGGCACCAGGGTCTCCAGCGGCCCGGCCGAAATCACGAAGCCGCCGACGTGCTGGGACAGGTGCCGCGGAAAGCCCTGCAGCGCCTGCACCAGCCACAGCAGCCGGCGCATCAGCGGATGGTCCGGATCCTCGCCGGCCTCGCGCAACCGCTCAGGCGCGATCGTGCGCCCGTCCCACCACTGGATCGCCCCGGCCAGGCGGTCGAGCCTGTCGGCGTCCAGGCCGAGTGCCCGGCCGACATCGCGCACCGCGCTGCGTGGCCGGTAGCGGATCACGGTGGCCGCCAGGGCGGCGCGATCGCGGCCGTATCTGGCGTAGATGTACTGGATCACCTCCTCACGGCGCTGGTGCTCGAAGTCGACGTCGATGTCCGGCGGCTCATCGCGCTCGCGCGAGATGAAGCGCTCCATCAGCACCGACATGCGGGAGGGATCGACCTCGGTAATGCC
>RECU01000102.1 GCA_007693855.1 Gammaproteobacteria bacterium
GCTGCCAGGGCACAGCGCCGCCAGCGCAATCGACGGGCGGGCGCCGCCCTGGAGGAACAGACCGATGAACAGCCCGACCGTCCTGCGTGTTGCCGTGTGTTCGGCGCTTGGCGCCATGATGCTGCCTGGCGGGTCCGACGCCCAGGCCCAGGAGCGCACCGCCGCGCTCGACGAGATCCTGGTCACCGCCCAGCGCCGGGTCGAGAATGTGCAGGAAGTGCCGATCTCGATGAGCGTGTTCGGTGCCGCCGATCTCGAAGACGGCGGGGTCAAGCGTATCGAGGATTTCATCGGCCAGGTGCCGAACGTCTACATCAACTTCAATTCCTCGATCCGCACCACCGCCATTTCCATGCGCGGCATCATCTCGGACCCGAACAGCGTCGGCATCGACCCGGCCGTCGGGGTGTACGTCGATGGCGTGTACATGGGCCGCCCGACCACGGTCAACGTGGGGCTGCATGATCTCGAGCGGGTCGAGGTGTTGCGGGGGCCGCAGGGGACGCTGTTCGGCTACAACACCATCGCGGGCGTGTTGAGTTTCGTCTCGCGCCTGCCGGGCGATGAACCCGAGTTCGCGGTCACCGCCGGTGTCGGCAACCTCAACGCCCGGACCGCCTCCGCGGTCGCCAACCTGCCCATCACGCCGGGTCGCGTGGCGCTGCGCGGGGCGGTGCAGTACGAGAAGCGCGACGGCTTCCTGCGCAACCTCGCCGGCCCTGACAACAATGACGCCGACAACCTCAACGGCCGTATCGCCCTGGCGTTCACGCCGAACGATGAGCTCTCCGTGGTGTTGCGTGCCGATGCCGCGCGTGATCGCACGCATCTCGGTGGCGTGGAGGTCTGGGTGCCCTCGCCGCTGTTTGCCGGCGAGCCCTTCAATACCCCGCACGATCTCGACCCCTGGGATCGGGTGATCAACGATTCGCGTTCCTCCTTCCAGGACCGGGATGTGTTTGGCGCCTCGGTGGAGGTCAACTGGGATATCGGTCCGGGGACGCTGACGTCCATCACCGCCTACCGCGAGTTCGACTGGAACAATTTCCAGACCACCGACAAGTCGCCGTTCGACATCTTTGGCACCGGCATCACCGAAGACCAGGACCAGTTCAGCCAGGAGATCCGCTTCGCCGGCACGGCCGGCGACCGGATCGATTACGTGGTCGGCGCCCTGTACTTCACCCAGACCATGCAGGCCGAAGCCTATGCGGACGTGGGTGCCGACGCGTTTTCACCCTTCGGTGCACCGCTGGGTGCCAATCCGGCCCCTGGGACCGGCTTCATCGATATCCGTACGCGGGCCGAGAGCATGGCTGCGTTTGCCCAGGTGGACTGGCGGGTGACCGATGCGTTGCAGGCGACGCTTGGTCTGCGCTACACCGCCGAAGACAAGACCATCAACCACCAGTTGTTCGGCGAACCGACGGGGACGTTCGTGCCTTCGGTGCCGTTGAACCGGTTCGAACGCTCCGACCGCGAGCCCTCGTGGCGCGCCGGGCTGCAGTACTTTGTCAACGACGATGTCATGGCGTATGCCAGCTACTCGCGAGGCTTCAAGGCCGGCGGCTACAACGCCTTCGCCTTCCAGATCGTCCAGGCTGACGGGACGCCTGCGGACTTCGAGCCCGAGTTCGTCGACAACTACGAAATCGGCGTGAAGACGCTACTGGCCGATGGCCGGGTGCGCTTCAATGCCAGCGCGTTCCTGATGGATTATCGGGATCTGCAGGTCAACCAGCTCATCCCCAACGCCCAGGGCGTCATCGACTTCCAGACCTCGAACGCCGCGACGGCCGAGACCAAGGGGATCGAACTCGAAATTGCCGCGCGGTTGATGACCGGACTGGATCTGACCGTCGGCTATGGCTACACCGACGCGAAGTTCAAGCGCTTTCCCGGCGCGACGCCTGGCGGCGCCGATTTCGGCGGCAACCGCCTGGCACAGTCGCCACGCCAGTCGCTGGGCGCGACCCTGCAGTACCGCCACAGCCTGACCGGCGACTGGGACCTGATGGCGCGCGGCGAGTACATCCATCGCGGCCGCCGCTATTCCGACGCCGCCAATTCGCCCGCGCTGGAAGTCCCGGCCTACGACCTGGTCAACGTGCGTCTCGGTTTCGAACGCAACGACGGTACCCTGGGCGCCTGGTTGTGGTCGAGAAACCTGTTCGACAAGGACTATGCCAGCTCACGTTTCTTCGGCAGCCCGGCCTTCGCGCCCGGTGCGATCTTCCAGAACATCGGCATCGAGCGCACCTGGGGGCTGGAGGTCAGTTACCGCTGGGCGGGCCGCTGAGAGGGTACGCCTGCGCGGGGGGACCGCCGGATGACGCACGGGCCGGCTGAAACGCGCTTTCCGCTCGGCGCCCGCCTGGCACCGGCGGAGCTCTCGCGCGATCCATATCCGGCGCTGCGACGTCTGCAGGCCGAGGAGCCGGTATCCTGGATACCGGCGCTCGGCATGTGGTATGTGACCCGACACGAGGATTGCCACCGCGTTCTGCTGGACGACCAGAACTTCACCACGGTGTCGCCACATTCGCTGATCCAGGCGACCTTTGGCCCCCAGGTGCTGAGCAGTGACGGCGCGCTGCACACGCGCTACAAGCGCGCGGTGCGCAAGGGCTTTCTGCCCGGTGCCCTGCGCAGCACGGTCGAGCCACGGATCGAGGTTCTGGCCCGCGCGCTGGTGGATGAGTTTGCCGGGCACGGCGCGTGCGAACTGCGGGCGAGCTTTGCGAGCCGACTGCCGGTGCAGACCATGCTGGTGCTGTTCGGTCTGCCCTTGTCCGAGGAGCCGCGATTACGCGCCTGGTATGACCGCTTCGAGCGGGCGCTGGCGAATTTCGAGCGCGACGAGGCGGTGGCCCAGGCCGCGACCGCGGCCGTGGCCGAGTTCCATGCATTCCTCGCCGAGTACATGCATGCCTTTGCGGCACAGCCCGGCGAGGGGCTGCTTTCCCTGCTGGTCAACGCGCCGGCCGGGCAGCGCCTGGACGACGACGAGATCCGGCGCAATGTCTCGATCATCTTCTTCGGCGGCATCTCCACCGTCGAGGCGCTGATCCTCAACACCCTCTATGCGCTCGACCTCCACCCAGAGGCCCGCGCGCGGGTGGTGGCCGATCCCGCGCTGCTGCCGGGGGCGATCGACGAGACCATGCGCTGGCTCTCACCGGTGCAGTCGGCCACGCGCCATGTGACCCGCGAGGTCGAACTTCATGGGGTACGCCTGCGACCCGGGGATACGGTCAACTGCATGCTCGCCGCCGCCAATCGCGACCCACGGGTGTTTACGACGCCGGAGCGCTTCGACATGGATCGGCCGGAGGGCGGCCAGCATCTGGGTTTCGCCGTGGGGCCGCATCACTGCCTGGGGTTTCACCTGGCGCGGGCCGAGGCCCGGATCGCGCTGGAGGTGATCTGCAGCAGGCTGGCGGACTGGCGCATCGATCCTGCCGCGCGCTGTACGCCCGAAGGTTACGAGTTCCGTCAGCCGGCGCGGTTGCCGCTATGCTGGAGCGTTGAATGATGTGTCGAGGTGTCCCATGAGTGGCTCGGCATCGAGTCTCGAGCAACTGTCCGAGCGCATCGGCGAGACCCTGCTGGTCAGCGACTGGCTCAGCATCAGCCAGGAGGAGGTCGATGCCTTTGGCCGCCTGACCCGCGATCCCGATCCCATGCACATGGACCCTGACTGGGCGCGGAACCATGGACCGTTCGGCGAGACCGTGCTCTATGGCTTCCTGACGCTATCGCTGCTCCCGGCGTTGGCCAAGGGGTTGCGCTTCCGCCATGGCGAGCACGAGCCGGGCTATGACGTGAACTATGGCTTCAACCGGATCCGCTTCGTCTCGCCGGTCCCGGTGGGCCGACGCTTCCGCGACCACGTGGTGCTCAAGGCCGTCGAGCGCCGGCCTGACGGGGGCCTGCTGGTCACCACCGAACACACGATCGAGGTGGAGTACGGCGATCGCCCTGCACTGGTGGCCGAGTGGCTGGGCCTGCTGGTGCGTCATCCCGCCGCCCCGCCAGCCGGCAAGGACAGTCTGCCATGATGGATGGCGCGCGCCTGCTGGAGCAGGTCGCGACCCTGCCCGAGGTGCTGCGCCTGCGTGCCAGCGAGACACCGACTCACGAGGCGGTGGTATTTGGCGATCTGCGCCTCGATTATGCCGCCCTCGACGGTCTGGTCGATGACTGCGCCCGGGCGCTCGTGGCGCACGGGGTGCGTGCTGGGGATCGCGTGGCCATGCTGTCGACGCCGCGCTGGGAGTTCCTGGTCAGCCTGCTGGGCGCAATGCGCATCGGCGCGATCTGGGTCGGCCTCAATCCCCGCTATACGCTGCCCGAGGTGCTGCATGTGCTCGACGACTGTCGCCCCGTGCTGCTGTGGTCGCTGGGGCGCGGCGCCGATGGCCATGACTACACCCCGTTGCTGGACGGCGTGGCCGGCGCTGCGGCGGCGCCGCCTCACCTGGTGATGATCGGTGACGATGGGCCTCCCGGTGTCGCCCGGTTCGAGGCGTTTCTCGCCACCGGCCGAGGCGGCTCCGGCGCGCCGGTACCGCAGGTCTCCGGCGGGCGCGATCCGGCGGTGATCGTCTATACCTCGGGGTCGACAGGCCGCCCCAAGGGCGCGCTGCTCGCCGCCTCGAGCTTCCTGCACTCCTACCGGGCGATGCGTGAGTCCTTCGCCGGACACGAGACGCTGCGCCTGGGACACCGGGTGATCTGCAACCTGCCCATCAACCATGTGGGCTGCCAGGCTGACGTCTGCGGTAACGCGCTGATCGATGGCGGTACCCTGGTGTTCATGGAACAGTTCGAGCCCGTGCGTATTCCCGCCGTGATCGAGGCCGAGCGCATCGACATGCTCGGCGGTCTGCCATTGATGATCGAGGCGGTGCTCGCGGAGATCGAGCGTGGCGATCACGACGTCTCCAGCCTGCGGGTGATCGCGTGGGGCGGGGCACCCATGCCGCGAGGCCTGCTCGAGCGGCTGGCGGCGCGTGGATATGCGTTCTCCATGCACTATGGGCTGACCGAAGGCGGCTCAATCAACAGCGTGAGCCGGCCCGGCAGCAGCCCGGAGGTGCTGTGCAATACGATTGGCTGGCCCGACAGAGATAACGCGTACCGCGTGCTGACCGCTGAGGGGCGAGAGGCGGGCGTCGGCGAGGTGGGCGAGGTGCAGATCCGCGGCCCCGGCGTGATGCTCGGGTATTGGGGTCAGCCCGAGGCGACCGCCGCGGTGCTGGACGACGACGGCTGGCTGCGCACCGGCGATCTGGTGGAGGTGCTGCCGGGCGGCGCCTGGCGCATGGCCGGTCGTCTGGTCGAACGGTTCAAGTCCGGCGGCTACAACGTGTATCCGCGCGAAGTGGAACTGGCGCTGGAGTCGCACCCGGCCGTGGCGGCGGCCTTCGTCGTACCCGCGCCGGACCCGGTGTACGACGAGGTGGGCGTGGCGTTCATCGTGCCGCGCGAGGGTGCGCAGCCTTCAATCGAGGCCTTGCGCGAGCACTGTCGCGCAAGCCTGGCCAACTACAAGATCCCCAAGCATTTCGAGCTGCGCGAGAGTGTACCCATGCTCGCCATCGGCAAGGTCGATCGCAAGGCGCTGAAGCGTGAGGCCGCCGGACGGGCTCAGTCCGAGGCCGCGCGGTCGTAGGCCAGCGGCGCGCCACGCCAGTCGAGCACCATGAGGCTGAGGTGGTCGTCGGGGTAGAGCGTCATGTGCGCCGGGAACCCGTCGATGGAGCTCACCCCTGTGATAGTCATCCGAGATCGGGGCTTGAACGAGGGATACTTTGGAACCATAATCTATTCATTATTGATTCATAGTCGAATCTTGCCCATGGAACAGTCGCTTGAAGACCAGGTGCTCGCCGTGTTGGCGGCCAGCCCCGAGGGCATCACCGCTCGGGCGCTGCGGGTTGCACTGGCGCAATCGGTGAGCCAGCCGACCCTCTGGCGCCTGCTGGACGAGTTGCGTGCGAAAGGCCTTGTCGCTGTAGAGGGCAAAGCCCGGGCGACTCGCTACCACGCCAGCAATGGCAATCGCCTAGCCGAGATCAGGAGCCGGCGGCTGCACGAATTGGCGGCGAGGACGCTCATCAGGCATCCGGAGCGGTTGGAGCGGGTCCGTGGTCGTCTGCGGCAACTCCAGGCTGTAAATCCGCACGGCGCTCGCTATCACCGGCAGTGGCAGGCGCTGATTGATGGTCCGACTCCCGAGCTGCTCCGCGCCATGACCGAGGACTCTGACTCAGCGGCCGCGCTTCGGCGCGAGTCTCCCTTCACGGTGCTGGTCGATAAGCGGGATCGCGCGCGGTTGTTCGAGCGTCTGCGCGCAGGCTGAGCCGACATGAACCGCGGGCAACTCCAGCACGTTATTCTGGAAGTAGGTAGACGCTTCGATCTGGAGACCTTTTACATCATCGGCTCGGCAGCGATTTTTGCCGCCGTATCTGACCTAGCGCCGGGCGAGCTCACCGCGACCCGTGATGTCGACGTCATCCCCCTGAACGATGATCCCACGCTGATTGATCGTATCGACTTCGTGCTTGGCGAAGCGAGTGACTTCGATGACGAGTATGGCTACTACGTCCAGGGCGCGAGTTCACGCACACCAAGTTACGCGCCTCGTTCGTGGCAGCGGCGTTGTATCCCGGTGCGTGTGGAGACGTATATCGGCCTGTGCATGGAGCCACACGATCTAGCCTTGAGCAAGCTGGGCGCGGGCCGGGAGAAAGACCTCGACTTTGTGCGCGCTGCGTTCGATCTCGCGGTGATAGATCGTGATGAATTGCTAGGGCGAGTAGCGGACATTGATTGCCCGCAGGACATGCGGGATCGGATCGAGGAACGCATTCGCGCGCTCGCGAAATAGCTCGCTCGCGCCGTCGGCCGGATTTCAGGCCTTGAGCACCGCCAGCACCAATGGGCCAGGCTGACGACGCGTCGCGTTGATGCGCCTGACCCTGACCCCGCTCGCCAAGTAGGACCTCGAGGCCATCGGCGATTACATCGCCGGCGACAATCCCATCCGGGCCGTCAGCTTCATCCGTGAGCTGCGCGACCAGTGCCATCGCATGGTCGCCAACCCGTCCGGCTGAGCATCCACCTGATCCGGCCTCAACAGCCAGTGACTACAAGGCTCGACTATCAACTCGTCCGGGTATGCTAGCGCCGGCCCGAGGTGATGGGCCGGGTGCTGGGCATCGTCTACCGCTG
>RECU01000035.1 GCA_007693855.1 Gammaproteobacteria bacterium
TATGCTAGCGCCGGCCCGAGGTGATGGGCCGGGTGCTGGGCATCGTCTACCGCTGTATCGCCACGCACCTGACCAGGAAGGCCGTTCCTCGACGGGGTGTATGTCGAGCGTCAGGACGGTTCGCTGCGCTTTCGCTGGGTGAAGGCACCCACCAGCGCCGAGCTTGCCCGGCTGACCCAGACCCTGGCGCTGCGTATCGGCCGGTCGCTGGAGCGCCAGCGACTGTTGGAACGCGATGCGGAAAACAGCTATCTGGCCGGCGACGAGCTCGAGGCCGGCCCGATGGCCCAACTGCTGGGTGCCTCGATCACCTACCGCATTGCCGTCGGCCCGCACCAGCGCCAGAAGCTTGAGCGGCTGTGTCGCTACATCTGCCGCCCGGCGGTCTCGGAAAAGCGCCTGTCGCTCACGCCGAAGGGCAACGTTCGCTACCAGCTGAAAACGCCCTATCGGGACGGCACGACGCACGTCATGTTGCTCCGGGCATCCTGCCCTCCGCCCTGCGGGCCAGCCTGCGGCTGTCCAGAATCGCTCCCGGCGATTTTGTCGAGCCGTTGGATTTTATCGCTCGCCTGGCGGCCTTGGTGCCGAAGCCGCGGGTCAACCTCACTCGCCTATGCAGATCTCCGCATAGGCGAGTCTATGCCCACATCGGGACTATGCGGAGTATTTTCGGCGGCCCCCTTTCCTGAGCAGAGCCAGCGGAGTTCCAACTGCGCATAGTCAGAGCCCTTCCAGGAAGTCCAGCAGCCGATCTTTGGCTTTGAAGCGAACGGGTGTATATCGCGACCGATTGATTTGCGCGAGCACCGCCCCACAGCCCCCCGTTGACAGGCAGGTGACGGCGGCAATAGCCTTGGCATCACCCTGCTTGCGTGGGCTGCCATGGAAACCATCCGCCTTCCCGGCGTCACACATGTCATCCGCCCCAAGGCTGTCGGCGATGCCCGCCACTGAAATGCAGCCATGGTTGCGGTCGTCGACTCAGGCGGCGGGCCTCCTCGCCCTGCTGACGATGCTGATTGCCGCCTCCGGCTGTGGCGGCTCGGACTCGGCCGAGTCCGCCATCTCCCCGCCCCCGATGTTGCAAGGCGTCCGCACCGTCAGCTACGGGGGCGTCCCGGTGCGGGTGGTGATCGACCAGCCGCCCGGACCGGTCGCGGATTTGCTGCTGGTCTACCACGCAACGGTATGGTTCGATGATCGTATCGTAGCGGCCGCGCAGCATACCCTCGAGAGTTTCAGACGGCTGCTGGACCACAACGACGTGGTGGTGGTCAGCGTCGCCTACCCGCAGCAGGACCGCGAGATCGGCGAGGGTCTGCGCGAGGCCGAAGCTGCTCTCCTGTGGGCGAAGCATGAGGCTGCAGGGGTCCTCGGCATTACAGTCAACCGTATTTTCCTGGCCGGTCATTCCCAGGGTGGCTATGTGGTCACCCGGCTGAACACGCTGCACGCGACCGATGGGGTGATCGCCAATGCGCCGGGACCCCTGGACCTGGAGTTCCGCTGTCTGCTGGAGGAACGCGGCAACGCGCCAGGAAGTCCGGAGTGTGGACTGATGGTGCAGCGCCACGGTCCTGCCTCCTCGAACCCCCAGCCCTACCGCGAGCGCTCACTGTTGTCGTTCACCGAGAACTTCAAGGCCGACGTGCTGTTCGTCCAGGGGCTGGACGACAGCCCGATCCAGATGCGCTCCTGGCCGCTGTTCCGGGAGGCCGTGCAGGCCTGTACGGACTGCCAGGAGAGCGTCTTCCTCGAGATAGCCGGTGCTGGCCACGAGGCGCTGTTCTTCAGTGCCGAGGCCCGCCAGGCGTTCAATGCGTTCATCCAGTGACGGCGCCGTGCCGGCTACCAGCGTTTCGACGGTTCAGACACGTCTACCTGCTGGTGCTGCTCTTACTCGCCATCCATGGAGAAAGAACAGACCGAGCATGCGACGACGACCGAATACGCACTCGACGTTACGGCCGAACAGGACGAGGAAATAGCGGTTACCCAGCAGGTGCAGCCAGTCTCCGTGCAGGAACACGTGCAGCAATGCACCGGGCAGGGCCGCCGGCCATCCCAGCTCCGGCCAGAATGCCATCTGCAGCAGCAAAGGCTGAGCGGCTGTCCCTTGCCATGCCGTCACCGAGAGCAGCATGACGAGTGTCGCCAGCGTCCACGTGGCCTAGGGCGTGCGGTGAATCACGGCACCCTGCAGCTTCACCGGCATCCCGACGAGAAACAGCGGCAGCTGCGGAAACTGCGAAGGCGCCGTCCAGCGCCGAGCTTGCCCGGCTGACCGAGACCCTGGCGCTGCGCATCGGTCGGTCGCTGGAGCGCCAGGGGCTACTGGAACGGGACCCGGAGAACAGCTATCTGGCCGGCGATGAGCTCGAGGCCGGCCCGATGGCCCAGCTGCTGGGTGCCTCGATCACCTACCGCATCGCCGTCGGCCCGCATCAGGGCCGCAAGGTGTTCACGCTGCAGACGTTGCCGGGCTGCGAGGAGCCCTTCGAGGGCGGGGCCGGCCAGGTGGCCGGGTTCTCGCTCCACGCCGGGGTGGCCGCACGGGCGGATCAACGCCACAAGCTCGAGCGGCTGTGTCGCTACATCAGCCGCCCGGCCATCTCGGAAAAGCGCCTGTCGCTCACGCCGAACGGCAACGTCCGCTACCAGCTGAAGACACCCTGCCGGGACGGCACGACGCACGTCGTCTTTGAGCCCCTGGATTTTATCGCCCGGCTGGCGGCCCTGGTGCCGAAGCCGCGGGTAAACCTCACTCGCCTATGCAGATCTCCGCATAGGCGAGTCAATGCCCACATCGGGACTATGCGGAGAAAGCGAATCGATCGCGAAAAATCTGCTGATGATTAACGGGCTTGCGAGCGGTGGCGGCTGCCGTATCTGCGCATAGTCTGGGTGCTCTGGCTGAGTGTTCAGCTGTACAAGGAGCATCCCATGGTCGACCACGATTTACGGACACTCGACGCGATCGTCGAGGCATATAAGCAGGACCAGCGACGAATCCGGGGCTTGCGAGAGACGACTCTGCAGTCCTACGAGCAGGTCATTCGCCCATTCCTGCGCACCACGCTCGGTGAAGACCCACTCGATCTGACGCGGTTAATGCCGCCTGATGTGGTGAAGTTCGTCACGTCATTGCAGGATCGATATGCGGCGAGTTCGATCACGCAGACCAGTACGGCGCTGCGTTCGCTATTTCGCTTCCTGCGCATGAAAGGATACTGCGACGAGAAGCTGGAGCTGTCGGTTCCCACTGTCGCGCACTGGGGTCTGGCCAGCTTGCCCCGCTGCCTCGACGAGCAACAGCTCAAGCAGGTACTGGAGGGCTTCGATCGGAGTAGCCCATGCGGGCAGCGGGATCTGGCCATGGTGTTGTGCCTGTCGACGCTGGGGCTACGCCCCCGCGAGCTCGCAGAGTTACGCCTTGAGGACATCGATTGGCGTGTAGGCACGCTGCGGCTGTCCACGCGCAAGACCCGGCGAGGCGCTGTACTGCCTCTGCCGCGCGAGGCGGGTGAGGCTTTGGTCACCTACTTGCAGAAAGGGCGACCCGAGACGACCGAGCGCCGTGTATTTGTGCAGCATGGCAACCGCCGCCCTGGCACAGCGATTTCGGCTCCCGCCATCACAGCGGCAGTGGTTCGCGCCATTCGACGTGCGGGAGTGGATTCACCGCTCGGGGGTGCCTATGTCTTCCGTCACACGGTGGCTGGCCGGCTGGTGAAGCGTGGCGCGCCTCTCAAGGAGGTGGCTGACTTTCTTGGCCATCAAAGCCTCGACACGACCACGATCTACGCCAAGCTGGACCTGCCGGCACTGCAGGACGTTGCGCTGCCCTGGCCGGAGGTATCGCCATGACGGACTCAAGCCTGTTGGCCGATGTCGAAGAGTATCTGGCGTACCGTCGCGGGCTCGGTTATGGCCTTGCCACGGCAGCCTGTCATCTACGGAGCTTTGCTCAGCACGCCGAGCAAAACGGGCATCGTGGCCCCATCACGGTGGATCTGGCGGTACGGTGGGCGCTGTGTTCACGCTCACAAAAGCCAGCGCAAGCCGCCCGGCGCCTTGCGTTCATTCGCCAGTTCGCCCGCCACCGAGCACTGATCGATCCGGCGACCGAGATTCCACCGGCAGACCTGCTCGGGCGCGTGCCGCACCGCCGGCAGGCGCATATCTACAGTGATGTCGAGATCAGCGCGCTGTTGCAACAGGCCGGCCGGATGCGACCGCACGGTGGACTTTGCCCCAAGACCTACGTCGCATTCTTCGGCCTGCTCCTGTCGACGGGCCTGCGTCTGTCGGAGGCGTGCCGTCTGACCTGCGACGACGTGGATGTGCAGCAGGGTCTGTTGACGATACGGCAGACCAAGTTTCGCAAAACCCGATGTGTTCCTCTGCATCCGAGTACGACACAGGCACTCAAGCAATACGCCGCTGATCGCGATGCGTTCGTGCACAGCGATCCCGCGAGTTTCTTCTTCCGTACACAGCGCGCTCCGAGGCTGATGCCCGACACCGTGCAGTCGGCGTTTGGCTGCATCAGGCGCCGCTTGGGATGGACGGCTCAGGGTCGGGCCCGGCGGCCACGCATTCATGACACGCGCCACACCTTCGCCGTGCGCAGACTCCTGCGCTGGTATGAAGAAGGCGCTGATATCGGACAGAAGATGCTGGCCCTGTCGACCTATCTCGGCCACGCCAGAATCAGCGACACCTATTGGTATCTGACAGGCGTCCCAGAGCTGATGGCGATTGCCTCGAAGCGCTTTGAGCCGAACAAGACACAGGGGCGCCAGCCATGAGCACGGCCGACATCACTTTCCCGACGCTCCTACAGGACTTCTTCCAGCGTCGCTTGGTCAGCGAGCGTGGCGTCAGCGCACACACGATCGCCAGTTACCGGGATTCGTTCGGGCTGCTACTGCGCTACGCCGAGAGTCGGACGCGGCGAGCGGCCTCGACACTCACCGTGCAGGATCTCGATGCGCCCATGATTCTGTCGTTTCTGGATCATCTTGAGTCCGAGCGAAAGTGCGGTGCCCGCACGCGCAATCTGCGCCTGACCGCCATTCGCTCATTCATGCGCTATGTCTCCATTCGCGATCCGGCATCTTTGCCGGTCGCCCAGCGCGTACTTGCCATTGCCGGCAAGCGCTTCGACAGGCCTGTTCTGGAGTTTTTGTCGCGAGACGAGATACAAGCGCTGTTGGATGCTCCCGATCGGGACACCTGGAGTGGTCACAGGGATGCCGCCTTATTTGCCGTTTTGTATAACACCGGCGCGCGCGTCTCCGAGATCATCCGCCTGCAGATCTGCGATGTCCTGCTGGATCGTGCCTATGCACTGCACCTGCACGGAAAAGGCAGGAAAGAACGCGTCATCCCGCTGTGGAAGAGCACAGCAACTCAATTGCGCTCTTGGCTTCAATGTATCGACCACCAGCCCAAAGCACCCGTATTCCCGAATCGCGCTTGCAACGCCTTGTCACGTTCCGGTGTCGAGCACCGTCTGCGCGTCACGATCGGTAAAGCATCGCTCAACTGTCCATCCCTTCAAGGTCGGACGGTCTCGCCCCATACACTTCGCCACACAACCGCCTTGCACTTGCTGCAGTCCGGTGTCGACATGACGGTCATCGCGATGTGGCTCGGCCATGAAGACATAGCCACCACGCACCAGTACATCGAAGCGGATCTCGAGATGAAGGAAGCCGTCCTCAAGCGCATGGATGCCCCATCGTCAAAACCCGTTCGCTTCAAAGCCAAAGATCGGCTGCTGGACTTCCTGGAAGGGCTCTGACTATGCGCAGTTGGAACTCCGCTGGCTCTGCTCAGGAAAGGGGGCCGCCGAAAATACTCCGCATAGTCCCGATGTGGGCATAGACTCGCTTCCACGGAGTGTTCGCGCCCAACAGCCGCTACCGCGTGCGGGTCACCCCGGCGAGGCGTGGCAGGGGTAGTCAACACACTGGGAGGACTGATCGAGAAGAGGCGCCGACGCCAGCCGAACGCCGCGCGGCGATGACGTGGGCGCAGCGCCTCAAGCGGGTGTTCGGCATCGACATCCAGACCTGCCCGGCGTGCGGCGGGGCGGTGCGGATCATCGCCTGTATCGAGGATCCCGAGGTCATCGAGAAGATCCTCGCCCACCTGGATACCAACACCACTGAATCACCAGGATGGCGCCCGGCAGGGCGGTTTGTTCGATTCACTCGATGAACCCCGATGACCTCGCGACGAGGTTTCGGAAGACTGCGCCGACGACGGTGCGGCCACGATACCGGCTGGGCCGGCGTCAGGGGCGAGCGTGACAAGTGCGCCGACGGGCCTGTTGCAGCGGCGGATGCGGGTGCCGTGACACCATTCAGATCGGTGTTCGCGATCCGGTCATCCGCCCCGAACCCGCAGATGTCCGCTCTCCGCAGAGGCGGCGACGATCAAGGGCTCTAGTGCAGGATCTTCTCCCGCGGCGAGGAAGCACGCTTTCCATGTGGTCAAGCGACTGTGGGGCTACGGTAAGGATGGTTGTCGCGGCCCGGCAAGTAATGCCGCGCTGCCGTTCAGTCCATTTGCGCTGATCACCCCGAACCTGGTCAAGCGACAACGGTTTCTATCGCTGGGGGGGGAGCTCTGTGATAGCAAAGAGCGCAGTGAAGCAGTACCAACGGATGTTCGCCCCTTTAACCCTGCCCTGGCGTCGCTTGGGTAAGTCCCTCTATGTGGCCCGGTCGCGCTCCGCACTCATCGGTGGCTCTTCAGGCTTCGCTGGAACTTCGCGATGCGACCAGAGCCGGAGTCAGCTGTTAAAACGACTTTCCGCAATGGGTCAGATGCCTCTTTTCTGTGCCGTTGAGTCCCGGCATCAGCGGCGTGTTGTGGCGGATTGCCCCGGTCGTCTGGTGGAGACAAGCCACAGAGCTTGCTCTAGATTGTCAGTTTGTATCCTAATTTACGTGTTTTCGGCGTTCCTCATCGGCTGCCAGTCTCGGCCAGAATTAACCGGTGTGTTCCAACTTGACTTGGCGTCGACGTCTGTTTCACTCTCCGAGAGCATCGCCTATAGCCTCTCTGAGCTTGGGTACACGCCCACGCGTGAGCCCTTTTTCTTCGGTGATGATGGGTGCTCCTTTTCGGAGCCATGGAAGCGCGAGGCCGGGTTACGGCATTATGGGGACGAGATCACCGTCATAGTGAGCTGCCCCGAGGGAACGGTAGAGGTGATGGTTCAGACGGCACAGACGGAGGCCGGATGGGACCACTACTATGATCTGAGAGACAGGGTTTTCCCAGCAATTCTAGGCGACGCCGATGCAGCGCTCGAGATCCGGACGATTCGGCATCCGGCAGCGACCCTGCCGATCGAGGCCATCGCGGCGTTTGATCGAGAACCGCTCACCGCGTCACTTGAGCAGCGTGTTGCGGAGTGGGAAGCAGGACAGTATCCAGGACGAGCCGAGAGACAACGCGCGCGTCGACTGGCTGCGTTGCGGGATTTCGCCTTTTGGTACGGCTTACCCGCGCTGGCCGGCACAGCGATATTCGCGCTGCTCTGGCGCTATGTGGTACAGCGCCGAAGCTACAGTGCACGGGGTAGACGTGCCCTGTTCGTGCTCTTCGGATGTCTGGCGTGGGCACCTGCTCCACTGCCGATGCTACCGTTCACTACGGTGGGCGCGACACTAATTTTTCCGGGCCCAGGGGCCATTTTGCTGTTGCTCCCCTTCTGGCTCTTTACCGGCGCAGTGGTGGTGCCAGCTGCGGCGACTTTCATGCTATGGCTCGTGTCCTTGCGAGTGTTAGACGGGAATCAACTGCGGGAGTAGAGGGATTATGGCAGTCACGATGGGCATGGCGGGTGGCCGGTACGCTCGCGCAGGTTCTAGCATGCGCGACTGGAGACGAACAGCATTCTCCTGCCAGTGGTGATGCACGCCCTGTGGAACCTCATGATGATCAGCTGGGCACCCTTGTTCTACTGGTCGCAGTGTTTGACGAGTCCGCGACCTGGTGATCAACCTCGCATCACAGGCGATGAATGTGCTCACGAATCCATGGCAATAGGCGTGTGAATTCGCATCGTTGGGTTTCCAGCAGGCCAATGAGGAATTCATGCGCGTCGTCGGTGGATAAATAGGCGACCCTAACGGGCAAGCAACTCACCGAGGCGCCGGTTTTGCTCGATGGAGTCCTCAAGGTGCGCCATGACCGCGGGGCGCACACGGCGGCGCGCAAGGTATTCGCTGATCGCCTCCGTCAGCAGTCCGGAGACGCTCTGGTGGCTCTCGTCTGCCATCGCCCGGAGGTCGTCCCAGACCTGCTGATCCACTTTCGAACTGATCTTTATTGCACCCACGCTACGAGAGTATCTTGACTGGTCAAGCTCGCAAGGCGCAACAGTTCGCGCCGTCCTTTATTCCTGCCGCCACTTGCGCTCAAGCGCCCATACGTCTTCGAAACCGATCATTTCGCAAAAGGCCTTAGCGCGAAGCCGTCCGGGACGTTCAGTCGGCCGCCGCGCGCTCGTAGGGCAGCAGCGCGCCAAACCAGTCGAGTACCAGCCCGGTGGCCTCGCCGTCGCCCGGCTCGAACCGAAACTCCATGGACTCGTCATGTGCCGCAATGAAACGACGGCCCTCGACGTGCACCAGCGGCAGGGCATCACCCGGGGCCGCCATGCCGCCGAACCTCAGCGCCAGGCCGTCGTCCTGGACGATCACCCCGAGGGGCGGCAGCCCCATGCGGATGGCGCCGGGGAGGTAGTCGCCGGCCAGTGACGCGAGCGTCTCGGGCGCCAGCGTCTCGCCCGAGGCTTGCGGCCGGGGCAGGCCGAACACGAGTCTTGCGACCCGCTGCTCGATAGCGACCGGATCCGGCAGGCCGAAGGGCGCGTTGGCGAGCACCACGATGCTGAGGTCGTCGTCGGGGTAGAGCGTCATGTACGCCGAGAACCCGTCGATCGCGCCGGGGTGGCCGAGCATCCGGCGGTCCAGCCGCTCACGGATCACCACCGCGCCCAGCGCGTAGTCGACCGGCTCGCCGCCGGTCAGCGGTTCGCGGGTGTGGAGGATATCGCGCACCTCGTCGCCGAAGACATTGTCGACATGCACGCGACGCAGGTAGCGCTGCACGTCCGCGAGCGTCGAGGTCATGCTGCCCGCCGAGAAGGGCACGCTGACGTCCAGCCACGGTGCGTTGACGAAACCCTCTGCCGTGGGCGTGTAGCCGCGCGCGCGGTGCGCCACCACGGGCTGCCAGTCGCCGTGATCGGTGTGCGCAAGATCCAGCGGATCGAGCACGCGGGTGCGCAGGGCCTCGCCCCACGTCTGCCCGGTCACGGCCTCGATGACCAGGCCCAGCAGGAAGGTCCCGCTGTTCGAATAGTGGAAGCGCTCACCGGGCGTGTGCAGCAGCTCTGCCGTCTCGAAGAACGCCCGCATCTCATCCGCCGGGATGACCGCACGGGTGGCATGAGGGAAGTCTTCGAGTTCGGTGTAGTTGAGCAGCCCGGCGGTGTGATTCATCAGGCGGCGGATCGGTACCTCGCGGGCCGGGCCGCGATAGTCGGTGAGGATGTCGCCCACTGGCGTATCGAGCGTGAGCACACCCTCGGCCACGAGCTGTGCGATCAGCAGCGAGGTGAACGACTTGGTGATCGAGCCGATGCGGAAGACGGTCTGCGGCGTGGCTGGCACGCGATGCTCCAGGTCGGCCCAGCCGTGGGCGGCCTCGTAGAGCACCTCGCCGCCGCGGTGCACGGAGACGGCGAGCGCGGGATAGGGGCCGGTATCCAGTGCCACCTGCAAAAAGGCGTCGATCTCGCGTGTCAGGGGTGTCGCGCTGTGCGCTGGCGTATTCGGCGCCACCGCGGTGGCGGTCGGCGGGGCAGGCAGCGCCTGCCCGGGCCTGGGGTGGGCGGCCAGCAGGGCGGTCAGCCGGTCCTGCGGCAGGCCGTAGACCTTCGAGCCGCCGCGGCCCTCCATGTCCCGTCCGGCGACCAGTGCGTTGAGGATGGCCTCCTCGGTGCCGAGCGCCGCAGCCTCCAGCAGCGGATCAAGCAGCTCGTTCGGGAGGCTCAGGTGGGTGCTGGCCTGCCCGGTGGCGAACTCCACCTCCGTCGCCGTGGAGAAGGCGAGGAAGATATCGCCCGAGGTGGCCGTGCCCCAGCTGCCGGTGCGGGCCATGCCGATGGTGGCGCGACGCGCCAGGCGTTCGAGCTGGGCGGGCAGCAGGGGGGCGTCCGTGGCGATCAGCACGATCAGTGAACCGTCGCCGTCGGGCAGACCGGCCGGGGTGGCGGCATGGCGCGGGCGCAGATCGTCGAGCAGCTGGCCGACCGGCAGACCGGCCACGGTGAGCTGATCGCGGCGACCGAAGTTGGCCTGCACCAGCACCCCGACGGTGTAGTCCCCGGCGTCCGGTGCCTGGCCCAGGGCTGCCGCGGGAATCCGGCGCGAGGCGGTGCCGATGCCGCACTTGAACGCGTAGCAGACCATGCCCGTGCCGCCACCGACCGAGCCTTCGGCCACCGGTCCGCTGCGGGCGCTGTCCAGCGCATCGACCACATGCGAGGGCTGCAGCGGCAGGCTCCAGGCGTCGCTCAGACCGCCGTCATAGGTCTCGGCGATCAGCGGCAGCATGCGGCTGGCGCGCAGTACCGGGTCGTCGATGCGCATGCGGGTCCATTCCAGCAGGCCGTTGCGCGCGGTGCCGACACCGAGCGTGCCGGTCAGCACCACCGGGCCATAGAGCACGCCGAATTCCTGCACCAGCATCGCGCCGGTCATCTCGCCGGTGCCGTTGAACACGGCGATGCCGGCGGGCACCCCGCCCTCGGCGTCGCGCCCGCGAGGAAACAGCACGGTCACCCCCGTGCGAGCCTCGCCGGTGGTGACCGAGACCTGCCCGACCTCGAGACCGGCCACGTCGGTGATGGCGTTGAGCGGCCCGGGGGTGCCGGACAGCGGGATGCCGAGGTCGCGGGCGCGCGGGGCGCCAGCGTCAGCCAGCGCGAAGCCTGCGCCGGCGAGCGCCAGGGAGAGCAGTGCGCATGCGCACAGCCCCCGGATGAGGGGCACACGGGCGATCATGGATGGGGAGGCAGTCATGGCGGGACTCCGGACGTGCGCGCGCAGCGCTGAGGCGAACAATGATCCTGATTCTGACAAAAACAGAAACTGAGCTCAACCTCATTTATTATTCCCCTGCTGAGGCGGGTATCCTTGCTGCCCAAGGGGGTGCGGGCGGACGCGTTACCATCGCGCATGACCCGCGGGCGGCGACCTGACGGCGTGGCAGGCAGACCTGGGCAGGCATCATGACCAGCTATACCGAACAACTTGCTCAGCGGCTCAGTGATGCGCCTCCGCGGCGCAAGGGTGAGCGCACGCGTGCGCGCCTCGAGCTGGCCTGCGCCGAGGTGCTCGCACGTGTGGGGTTTCACGCCATGCGCATCAGCGACATCACCGCTGCCGCCGGCGTCTCCGAGGGCCTGTTCTACAGTTATTTCTCGGACAAGCGCGACATCAGCCTCGCGGTCCTCGGTGGCTTTCTGGAGGCGTTGCAGGACACTGGCGCATTCCCGAGCGACCTGCCGCGCGAGCCGTTCGCCGTTATCCGCCATACGAACCTCGGCTGGATCCGCAACGTGCAGGCCAACGCAGGCTTGATGCGCTGTGTCTTCCAGTTGACCGATGAAGAGCCTGAGTTCGGCGCCCTGGTGCATGCCACCAACCGGGATTGGTACGAACGGGTAGCCCGCAGCGTATTGCGCAACCACCCGGCCGGTGCCGCCGATCCGGCAGCGGCCCTGTTCGCCGCCTGCGCGCTGGGCGGCATGATGGACGACCTGATGCGCCGACTGGTGGTCTATCCGGACGCGGCGTTCGTCGATTTCCTGACCACGGAGGCGCCCGGCGACGAGGCGCTGGCCGAAGCGCTGGCCGTGGTGTGGCTGCGCGTGCTGTATCCGGCGCTTGCGCCGCCTGCCGGGTTGGCCCCGCTGGCCTCGGCGCTGGCGGCGCTGGGGCAGGGCGGGGCAGAGGCCACTGCTGTCAGGCCCCGCCGACCTGCGGGAACGCGCCGGCGGCCGTAAGCCGGGCGACTGCTGCAATCATCTGTTCGGCCTCGGCTGCCAGTGCCGCCTCCAGGGGCTCGGTGCGGCGTGCAGCCTGTACCCGCTTGTAGGCCTCCAGTGTGGCCGGCGGCAGCGTAAGCAGCGAATGGACGCGAGCCTCGAGCGCCGTTTCCAGGGTATCGTCGGCAAGCGTGTCAGCGCAGACGCCGAGGGCCAGCAGGCGCTGCGTGTCCAGCGCTTCGCCGCTCAACAGGATCTCCAGTGCCTGCTGATCGCCGAGGCGATCAGCCAGCAGCCAGGTGGCGCCGCCACTGGGGAACAGGGCGTGGCGCGCTTCCGGAAACCGCAGCCGTGCCGTCTCGCTCCACAGGGTGAAGTCCGCGTTCAGCGGCCAGCTGGCGCCCGCACCGATGGCCCATCCGCGTACCGCGCAGACCACCGGGCAGCGGCCCAGCATGATGTGCCGCGTGATGTCCTGCAGCCGCGTCACCATCTTCTTCACAGCGACGGCATCTGCGGCGGTGGCGGGGAGTTCATCGAGGTCGTCACCAGAGGAGAACACCTCGCCGGCGGCGGTCAGCACGATGACCCGCACGTCAGGGTCGCGCTGGGCGCTGCCGAGGGCTGCTGCCAACGCCTCGAGCATTGCAGCGTTGATGGCATTACGCCGTGCCGGACGGTTGAGGGTGATGCGGGCCACGCCGTTGCCGCGCTCGTCGAGAATGGGGTGCAAGGCAGTCTCCGTGGCAGTCACGCACTGAACGGTGGATTGAAATTGAATTTGACCTCATATTAACATCCGTGCCTCATATTCGGGAGAGCTGTCCAGGTGAGCCGAGTGCCGCGGTCGATCGCCATTGCCTACAGCACCGGCTCGCTGGGCACGGGCATGTACCTGACAGTGCCCAGTGTGCTGCTGCTGTTCTACCTGACCGAGGTGCTGGCGGTGGCGCCGGCACTCGCAGGACTGGCGGTATTCCTGCCGCGACTCTGGGACGTCATTACCGATCCTGCCATGGGCTGGATCAGCGACCGCACGCGCTCGCCGCTGGGTCGGCGGCGACCGTGGATGCTGGCCGGCGGTGTACTGACCGGTGTCAGCCTGGTCCTGCTGTTCAATGCGCCAGCCTCCGCGACCGGGAGCGCTGGCTTCGTCTGGGTGCTCGCGGTCTACATTCTGAGCGCGACAGCCTACACGCTGTTCGCCGTGCCCTATCTCTCCATGCCGGCGGAGATGAGCGAGTCGGCGGAGGTTCGCAGCGGGATCATGGCCTGGCGGATGACGTTCGCCATGGCGGGCGTGCTCGTCGGCTCGGCGCTTGCGCCGTTGCTGCTCGAGGCTTTCGGTGGCGGCCGTGCGGGTTTCTCGGGGATGGCCTGGGTGCTTGGGCCGCTATGCGCGCTGGCCATGCTGGCGGCTTTTTTCGGGACTGCGCGTGCCCCGGTGATCGCCAGCGCGCGGCTGGGGGCCACGCCGGGCGGCAGCTTCCGTGATGCCCTGGTCAACCGACCGTTTCGCCTGCTCGCGTTCGCCTACATCCTGCAGCTCGGGGGCCTGGGCACGTTCACCGCGGCAACACCGTATTTCGTGACCTACATTGCCGGGCGCAGCGAAGGCGCCATCGCGACGCTGTTCGTGGCGCTGCTGGGCGGGACACTGATGTCCATGGCAGGCTGGCATCTGCTGGCGCGGCGCATCGGCAAGCCCCGCGCCTATGTCGTCGCGGCGGTGCTGGCCGCCAGCGGCCTGGCCGGCATTTTCCTGCTCGCCGAACCAGGGGCGTGGACGCCGGTGGTCTGGCTCACGGCACTGGTGGGTATCGGCTTCGGCGGCTTGCAGCTGCTGCCCTTCGCCATGCTGACCGACGTGATTCACGCGGCCCGCAGCAACGGGTGCGATCTCGCCGGCATCCTCACCGGTGCGTGGACCGCGGTCGAAAAAGGTGCACTCGCGCTCGGTCCGGCGATTCTCGGTCTGCTGCTGTCGCTGGGTGGTTTCATCAGTGGCCTGGCGGTCCAGCAGGAGAGTGCGGCGCTCGCCATCCGCGCAGGCCTCGCCGGGTTTCCGGCCCTACTGGTACTGGCCAGCGTACCGGTGCTGCTGCATCAGCACCGGTTGCAGCTGAAAGCCGTGTTGGCCGCTAGGCCTGTGTGACCGCGGCCGCGATGCGCTGGCCGATGAGTCGGCCGAAGCTCAATGCTGGCGTCACCATCATGCCACCGCAGAAGGCCTTGCCCATCAGCTGGCCGGAGCCCAGAAGCTCGCCGGCCGCGTAGAGATTCGGGATCGGCTGACCGTCGCCGCGCAGCACCCGCAGCTGATCATCGACGGCCAGACCGACCGTGGAGGTGACCGAGTAGCCCTGCATGCGGATGGCATGGAACGCGCCTTCACCGATGGGCCGCGGCAGGTGGCGGCGTCCCAGCGGGTCCTCGCCACGCGCGACGGCGAGGTTGTAACCGCTGAGGCTGCGCTCGAGGCCGGCGACATCGATGCCTGTCTGCTGCGCCAGCGCCGCAGCACTGTCGGCCCGGAAAAACATCGGGTGGCTGTCGAACAGCGCGCGCAGCGCCTCCCGCGAAAAGCCCATCAGGCCCACCGGTGCCTGTTCGAGAATGGCCACGCTCGAGTTCCGGGCGCAGTGCCTCGATCAGCACGGCCAGCACGGAATGCCCGTTGCGTTCGCCCCAGTAGTGGCGCGGCACGCTGTAGGGTTCATGGGCCAGGCCGGTCACCGGGTGATCGGGCAGCATGGGAAAGCCGCGGCTCATCAGCCAGTCGAAGCTGGCGGCCGCCTCGTCGACCGCCAGGCGTGAAACCAGCGGCATGACTTTAGCACCGTATTGTTGCGCCGAGCCGCCGCACCCAGCACCATCATGCCCACGCAACGCGACCGCCAGCTCGGGTGATCGCACAACAGCATCAGTCAGGGAGAGTGTCGCGGATGAAAAGAATCATGACGAGGGCTGCTGGTGCCGGCGTGACTCGTCGGGGACTGCTGCAGGGCACCGGTGCGGCGCTGTCTCTGGCGGCCCTGGGCGCAACCCCGAGCCGGGCCTTTGCCGAGCGGCGCTGGGACCTGGTGATCATCGGCGGCGGGACGGCCGGCCTGCCGGCGGCCATCGAAGCCGCGGCGCGCGGCGCGCGCGTGCTGGTCATCGACAAGGCCCCGCAACTCGGCGGCACGCTGCACGTCTCGACTGGCCAGATGTCAGGGGCGGGCACGGTGTTCCAGGCCCGGGCCGGCATCGAGGATTCCGCCGAAGCCCACTATGCTGATGCAATGCGCATCAATCGCAATACCGGCGACCCGGCGATCACGCGGTTGTGGACGCAGCATGCGGGCGAGACGCTGAACTGGCTGGCCGAACACGGTTTCGACATCGGCGAGGACCAGCCGGTGTACGGCCAGGCGCATGAGCCCTACGAGACCCGGCGCTATCTGTGGGCGCCGGAGGGCGGCCGCGCGATTCTCGAGGTGCTGCTGCGCCTGCTCGAGCCCCATGTGGCCGCCGGCCGTGTCGAGCTGATGCTCAGCACCGGTGCGGTCGAGCTGATCAAGACACGCCAGGGCCGCGTGACCGGCGTCGTGGTCGAGGACGAGGACGGTCGGCGACAGGACGTGCAGAGTGCCGAGGTGCTGCTGGCCGCCGGCGGGTGCGCCGCCAATCCCCGGATGTACGAGGATCTGCATGGTGTGCCCCTGTACTGCCAGGCCGCCTGGCCGTACAGCCAGGGTCAAGGGCTCATGCTCGGGCTTGGCGCGGGCGGCCAGCTGCACGGGGGCGACCGCTACCTCGGGCTGTTCGGCGCCGTCATGGCAGACACCTGGACCCCTGCCGGGCTGGACTTCAGCCTGGGGCTTTACGCCGACAGCCGTCCGCCCTGGGAGCTGTACGTCAACGTCCACGGCCAGCGCTTCATCCGCGAGGACGAGGCGAGCGTGCACGAGCGCGAGCTGGCCCTGGACGACCAGCCGGGCCACCGCTTCTGGGTGGTATTCGACGAGGCGACGCTTGCGAATGCGCCCTCACTGGTGCCCGGCTGGAGCGAGGCGCGGCTGCGCGAGCGCTTCGAGGATCATCCGATGCTGTTCTCGGCACCGACGCTCGCCTCGCTGGCCCTGCGTGCCGGCATCCATCCGCGCGGGCTCGAAGCCAGCGTCGCCGAATACAATGCCCGCCGGGAAGCCGGTGCGGCCGACCCGCTGGGGCGCGAATACCGGCCCGTGTCGCTGGACCAAGGGCCCTACTACGCGATCCAGTGCCAGGGCTGGACGCTGGTGTCGTTCGCGGGGCTGATGGTCGACGACAGCCTGCGCGTGCTCGATGCCGACGGTCAGCCGATTCCGGGCTTGACTGCTGCGGGCGAGATCCTCGGCGCGGGCGCGACCTCCGGCAAGGGCTATGTCGGCGGCGCGCTGGTCACGCCGGCGCTGGCCTTTGGTCGGCTGCTGGGGGCCAGGCTGGCTGCGGGAAGCGCGTGATATTGCGGGTGTCACCAGAGGAGATCGATGATGCAACGACTGAATGCCGTGCTTGCTGCCTTGACCCTGTCTTTGCTCGTTACCGGGTGGGCTGCGCGCGCTGATACGCCCGCGGCCGAGACCGAGGCCGCGCGCATCGAGGCCGCGGCCTATGCCTGGATCGAGGCGTTTACGGCAGGTGACCTTGATGCGCTGATGACCCTGTATCACCCGGAGGTGCTGGTGGCACTGAACGGCCAGCCGGCGATGCGGGGGATCGATGAGGTGCGGGAGTACTTCGCGCCCAGGGTCGGCATGGGCGAGCCCCTGTTCGAACTCGACATCGAACGGATCGAAGTCACCGGCGACGAGGCGCACCTGCTCAGCGCCTACTGGTTCGCGCTCGACCTGCCGGATGCGCCCGCGTATTTCGAGACCGGTCGTTCTCTGCTGCTGTACCGTCGGGATGCTGGCGGCCGCTGGCTCATCTATCTCGACATTGACCAGCAGACGCCGGATGTCCAGTGGCCGTCACCCTCAGGGTTCGGTCCCTGATTCCCGCGATGGGCATGCCGCGACTGGCGTATGCTCTACGCCATGGACGCATTGTTTCGATACTGTCTGCTGCAGGTGCCCGGCCTGCTGTTTCTGATCGCGCTGCTCGGGCTGGCGCTGCATCGCGGGTGGATCGGTGTGGCCACCGCCAGTCTCGTGGTGGGCCTGTGGCTGCTGAAGGATGTGCTGCTCTATCGCTTCTACCGGCCATCGCTGGAGGATGGCCCACGGGTGGCCACCGAGCTGTTGCTCGGTCAGCGTGGCGAGGTCATCCGCACGCTGTCGCCGGTCGGTCTCGCCTGGATCGGCGGAGAATCGTGGACGGTGCGCATGCCGGATGACACCACGCTCGAGGTGGGGCGGCAGGTTCGCGTGGTCGCGGCCAGCGGGCTGACGCTGATTGTTGAACCTGAGGGTGAGCCGGGCGTCACGCCTGGGGCTGTCGCCGAACACTGACCGGCCACCGCTGGCGGGCCGTTAGTCTGGATCAGGGTCAGCGACCCCCGAACAGCGTGAGCAGCCATAGCAGCCCACCGACGGCGAGCAGGGCCAGTCCGGCCACGGGGAGTCGCCGTTGCAGGGCCTCCAGCTGCAGCAGCTGCGCGACCAGCCGCGAGGCCTGCCCCGGCGTGTGCGGGGTGTCGTCCTCGTCGTCGGACGCCTCCGTGCGCGTGCCGTTTGCCCGACGCAGCCGCCCTCCCAGCAGCGATACCAGTCGCTCGATTGGCACCACGAGATCGCCTTCGGGCAGGCGGACCGCGGCGCCCGACAGCCGCGTCCAGGCGAGCACCAGCAGCGCGGCCAGGCCGAGTGGCCAGAGGCTGGCGAGCAGCTTGTCTGGCGCGAACTCCAGCGCCAACCCGCCTGCCAATGCGTAGACCCAAGGCACCAGTACTCCGGCGACGACCAGCAGCGGCCAGGCCGGATGCAGCCCGATGCTTCGGTCTGTCTGCGTTCGCGCCAGGCCGAAGGCCTTCCACATCAGCAGCGCCGTGGCGGTCGAGGTCAGCGAGAGCACGAGGCTGACCAGCGGCAGGGTCGGTGCGAGGGCGACGAGGTCCTTCAGCGCAGTCTTGGCGAGGTAACCGCTGGTCAATGGCGCGGCCGCAAGCGCCAGCGTCGGCAGGGCGAACAGCGCCAGCCGCCACGGGCTGGCGCCCGGCGCGCAGCCGCAGGCAAGAAACAGCGAGGCCTTGTTCAGACCATGATGCAGCGCGAACAGGCCGAGGGCCGCGAGCATCGCCGGGCGTTCACCGGCGACCAGGAAGGCCACCGCGAAGCCTGTGAGTAACAGGCCCATCTGGCTGATGGTCGAGTAGGCCAATACGGTCTTCAGCCGCGTCTGGCAGAGGCCGAGCGCCACGCCACCGAGAGCCGTTGCCAGCCCCAGCGCGAGCAGCGCCTGGCCGATGAACTGTGGCTCGCCCTCCAGCGCAGGGACGAAGCGCAGCCAGCCCAGCAGTCCGGCTTTCACGATCACGCCAGAGAGCACCGCGCTGGCAGGCACCGGCGCCACCGGATGGGCCAGCGGCAGCCACAGGTGCAGCGGCAGGATGCCGAGCTTCACCGCAAAGCCCGCCAACAGCCACCAGCGTGCGGCAGACTCAGTCACCCAGGCGGGGTTGGCGGCGAGCTCGGCCAGCGGTGCATTGCCCAGGCTGCCGGCAATCAGCAGCAGGCCGACCAGCAGTGCCCCTTCACCCGCCAGGGCCATGATCAGGTAGACCCGCCCGGCGCGCCAGGCCTCGTCGCTGCCCGGCTGGGTGACCAGCAGATAGGCCGACAGGCTGAGCAGGGCGTAGCCGACGTAGAAACTCGCCATGTCGCCGGCAAGCAGCAGCAGGTGCATGCCTGCAAGCGCCCCCAGCCAGCCGGTCCAGAACCAGCGTCGGCCCTCGGTGATCCGGCTGCCTGCGAACCAGCCGGCGGCGCTCCAGGCGAGTGCGGCGAGCACCAGGACCGGTACGACCGTCGCATCGACGCCCAGGCGCATGCCGAGCAGCGGCCAGGTGAACTCGCCAGCGCTTCCGGCGACCAGCGGCCAGAGCAACAGCAGGGGTACCCACGGTGCCAGGCGGAGCAGCTGTCCGGCCAGGCGCACGGCGCCGAGCGCCATGGCGCTCCACAGGCCGAGCAGCAGCGCGAGCGGCACGATGACGGCCACCAGCGCGCTCATGGGAAGTACCCCGCGGCGATGCCGGTGACCCAGTTCAACGGACTGAGCGGATGGCCCGCGAACAGGCCGACCCCCAGCGCCATCGCCGCCACCACCAGCGCCGCGCCCACCATGCCCCGGACCTCGAGCAGGCTGACCGTCGGGTCCGCCGGCCAGGCCGCGGGCGGCGCATGCAGCCAGATTCGCTTGAGCACCGGCAGAAAATACGCGGCATTGAGCAGCGTACTGGCCACCAGGATGCCGATCACCCAGTCCATGCCCACGGCCACGGCGCCGGCACCCAGATACCACTTGGTGATGAAGCCTGCGACCGGCGGCAGGCCGATCATGCCTAGCGCGCCGATGCTGAAACACAGGCTGGTCCAGGGCATGCGCCTGCCCACCCCGTCGAGCTGATCGATCTTCTTGATGCCGAGCAGGTTGGCGTAGATCCCTGCGCAGAAGAACAGCGCGATCTTCATCAGCCCCTGGTGCACGAGATGGACGATGCCACCGATGGTGGCGATCGGGCCGCCAATGCCGATGCCGAGCGCGATGTAGGACACCTGGCTGACGGTCGAGTAGGCCAGGCGTTTCTTGATGTCGCGCTGGTAGAGGGCCAGCACCGAGCCGTAGAGGATGGTGAAACCGGCGATGATCACCAGCGGCAGGCCGAGCCCGAGGGCGGCGATCAGCTCGGGCCCGTAAATGTCCTCGACCACCCGTACCAGCCCGAAGGCCCCGGCCTTGACCACGGCCACCGCATGCAGCAGCGCGCTCACCGGGGCTGGCGCGACCATCGCCCGCGGCAGCCAGCTGTGCAGCGGGAACAGGGCGGCCTTCACGCCCATGCCGATGACCAGCAGTCCGAAAATCACCTTGAGCTGCAGCGTGTACTCGAGCTGCAGGGCGGCCAGTGTGCCGCCGGCAATGAAGTCCTGGGCACCGGTGAGCCCGTACAGCCAGACCATCCCGACGAGAAACACCGCGCTCGCGCCGAGGGTATGCACGAGATAGGTCCGTGCGCCGGCGAACGCGGCGCGTGTGCCGCTGTGGATCACCAGTGGCCAGGTGGTCAGCGTCAGCAGCTCGTAGAAGATGAAGAAGGTGAGCAGGTTGCCGGCCATGGCCACGCCCATGGTGGCGGTCACGCACAGGCTGAAGAAGCCGAAGAAGCGCGCCCGGTCGGCACCGCGCTCGAGATAGGCGATGGCATAGACGGTGGTCACCAGCCAGAGCACGGCCGAGAGGGTGGCAAACAGCATGCTCAGCGCATCGGCGCGCAGCACGAGGTCAAGCCCGGGCAGCAGTGCCATGCGGAACTCGGGGGCTTCACCGCCGAGCACCGCGAGGCCCATGACGCCGACCAGCACGAGCTTCGCGACCGCGGCAAACAGGTTCAGCATGGTGCGCAGGCCCTGGCGCTGCTCGCCGGCCATGAAAATGCCGATGCCCGCCAGCGCCGAGACCATCACCACGGCGAGCGGCAGCCAGAACAGCAGCGTGCTGTTCACGGCAGGATCCCCGGCGGCAGCCCGCGCTCGAGCAGAGCCAGCACCGGCGCAGGCGCAAGCCCCGCGGCGAGTGCGCCGAGGGCGAGCAGCAGCGCGACGACGCCACTCCAGTGCAGCCCCGTGGCCGAGGGGGGTGACCCGTCGTCAGCCGCTTGCGCGGTGGCCGGGCGGGCACACAGCACGGCCAGCGGCCGGAACAGATAGGCGGCGGCCAGCAGCCCGCCGGCAAGAATCACCGCCAGCCACAGCCAGCCGTCGATCGCCCAGGCGGCCTGCAGCATCAGCCACTTCGAGACGAAGCCGCCGCTCGGGGGCAGGCCGAGGATGCTGACGCCGGCCAGCGCGAGGGTGAGCGTGTCCAGCGGCAGGCGCCGGTCCGCCCCCGCGAGCCGGTCGAGACGGTCGGTGCCCATCACCGCGAGGATGTTGCTCACCGCCAGGAACATCGCGGCCTTCGCCAGGCCGTGGCTCAGCAGGTGGTAGCTGGCGGCGCTGTAGCCGAGCGGGCCGAGCAGCGGGAACAGCAGCATCAGATAACCCAGCTGTGCCACCGTCGAATAGGCCACCATCATCTTCAGCCGGACCTGCAGGAACGCGAGTACCGAGCCATAGAGGATCGCGCCCGCGCCAAGCAGCCCGAGCAGGGGCAGCGCCCATGCGGGCTGCCAGTCGGCCGCCAGCCACAACCACAGTCGCCAGATGAGATAGACCGAGACCTTCACCACCATCGCCGAGAGCACGGCGCTGACCGGGCCCGGCGCATTGCCATGCGCTGCCGGCAGCCAGCCATGCAGCGGGAAGATCGCCGATTTCACCAGCAGCCCCATCGTCATCAACACCAGGGCCGTGACCGGCAGCAGCCCAGGCCCCAGCCGTTCGCCGGCCTGGTAGAGATCGAGGGTGCCGGCCTGGCCGTAGATCAGGGCGACGCCGAGCAGGTAGAACAGCGAGCCCAGCAGGGCCAGCAGCAGATAGCGCATGGCGGCGCGCAGGGCGGCCGGCTTGCCGTCGATCACCAGCAGCCCGATGGCCGCCAGCGTGACCAGCTCCAGGGTGACGAACAGGTTGAACAGATCAGCCGAGAGCAGCAGCGCATTCATCGCCGAGGTCAGCAGCAGCCACAGCGCCCAGAAGCGCCCGCCGCGCGCGCTGCCCGGCGGATAGTCACGCGCGGCATACAGGCCGACGAATACCGCGATCAGCGCGTTCAGCCAGAGCACCACCAGCGCGAGCGCATCCACGCGCCACTCGATGCCGAGCGGGCTGGCGAAGCCGGCCACCGCCAGGCGCACCAGGCCCTCGCGCCAGACCGCCTCGGTCAGCGGCAGCAACAACGCCGGCAGCGGCAGCAGCCCGCTCCAGACGAACACGCCGACGGCCCGCTTCGGCACCACCGCGACCGCGCAGGCGGCCAGCAGCGGCAGGAACACCAGCCCGGCCAGCGCCTCAGCGATCATCGTCGGCCTCGTCTTCGAGGCTGGTGGAACCGGTGACCTCGGCCAGCCGGACCAGCAGTGCCAGCGCGAAGGCGATCGCCGAGATGGCGATGACGATCCCGGTCAGCACCAGCGCCTTGGGCAGGCCGTCGAGGGCGCCATCGATCGGCCCGGCGGCGACCACCAGCACGAGGAAGATCGCGCTGCCCATCACCTTGATGGCAATCAGCTGACGCAGCAGGTGCGAGGCGATCAGCAGGCTGTAGAGCCCGATGCCGAACACCGCCGCCGCCGCGATGACCCAGACCTCCGCGTGGCTCATCGACGTGGCGTCCCGGTCAGCCCGGCGGAGCCTGCGAACAGCAGCACCAGGGTTGCGCCGATGGAGATCATCATCGCCGTCTCGATCAGGTACACCGCCCAGGTGCCCGGGATGGCCAGCAGCGGCTGGCCGAGCGCGAGCATGATGAGCCCGACGCCGCTGAACACCACCGTGCCGGCGACCAGCGCAATGCGCAGTCCAACGCCACACAGCGGGGCGGGGTGCAGCCGTCCAGCGAGCATCAGCAGCACGCCGCCGGCGGCCAGCACGGCGCCGGCCTGGAAGGCGCCTCCCGGCAACTGGCTGCCGGCCTTGAGCAGGTAGATGGCGACCAGCACAGCGAGCGGTGCGAGCACGGCCACCAGCGCGCCCACCAATGGGGCATCCTGGGCGGGCGGCAGCGGCAGCGCGGCCTTGTCATCGCCCATGACGGCGCGCGAGGCCACATAGGCGGCCAGCAGTACGGCGACCTCGAGCAGGGTGTCGAGGTTGCGGAAGATCACCAGCACGCCGGTGATCGGATTGCCCAGCCCGGTGGCCGGCAGGGCCTCGGCCAGCGCCTGGCCGGCCTCGCCACCGGGGCCGATGGCGCCGACGGCGGCCAGCCCGATCATGGCCACCAGCACCGCCGAGAGCAGGCCGACCCCTAGGGCGACGCGCGCCCGCAGTGGCGAGCGCGGCGCCGGCCGGTTGGCCCCCAGGGCCCGCAGCCGCCAGTAGGCGATCATCAGCAGCGCGCCGGTCACACCGGCGCCGATCGCCGCTTCCGCCATGGCGAGGTCCGGCGAGCCGAGCCGCGCCCAGGCCAGGGCCATGGTCAGCCCGAAGACGATGAACATGACGATGCCGCGAAACAGCGAGCCGCCGACCAGCGCCTGCCAGGCAAGCACCACCAGCCCGGTGGCGATCAGCAGGTCGATGGCGAGGCTCATGGCGTGTCGTCCTGTTCGCCGGGCAGCTCGGGCGTGTCGTCGGCCAGCGCGCGGCCGGCGATCAGGTGCGCGGACACCGTTGCGGCGAGCATGGCCAGCAACCACACCAGCAGCAGCATGCCGGCGGTCTGCAGACTGCCGGCCAGCACGCCCAGGCCGCTGCAGATCAGCAGCAGCCCCACGTTGTCCGCCTTGGTCAGCGCATGCAGCCGTGACAGCGCATCGGGAAAGCGCAGCAGCCCGACCGTGCCGGCCAGAAAAAAACTGCTGCCGGCGACGAGCAGCAGTGCGGCCAGCCCCTCGAGCGCGTTCATGACTTCGTCCCGTTCGCACGCGTCGCCGGCTGTCGACGGGCCGCGCCGCCCTGCACCATGGCGACGAAGGCGATCGAGGTGATGGCGGCGAGCATGACGAACAGCAAGGCGGCCACGCGCAGCGCCGGGCTGTCCTGCCACTGCGCCAGCAACAGCAGGATGGCGACCGTGGTCGAGCCGAACAGCAAGGCCGAGAGCATCCGGTCGGCTGCGCTCGGTCCGGTGTATACCCGCCACAGGCCAGCCACCAGGTTCAGCAGCAGGAAGACCACCACGGCTGGCAGGAGCACAGTCATCCCAGGCCCTCGATGCGCAGGCCGAAGAGGCTGGCGATCCGGCGCTCGAGACGCTGCAGCCCCGCTTGCGGCTCCGAGGTGATGGCGTGGACGATCAGTACGTTGTCTTCGGCGAGCAGGTCCGCGCTGAGGGTGCCGGGCAGCAGGCTCACGGTGCTGACGAGCAGCGTTCGCGGCGGGCCGGCCGGCAGGCGGATCACATGTCGCAGCAGGTGAGGGTCGATCGGCAGCCTGGGGTGCCCCGCGCGCCAGGCGACGTCGACCGCACCGCGAATCGATTCGTACACGAAAAAGGCGGCGAATGCGGGGACGGCGAGCCACCGGACGGTAAAGCCCTGGGCTGGCGGGAAGGCCGCAGCCACGGCAGCCCCCAGCCCTGCGGCCAGCGCACCGACCAGCAGGTTGCCCGTGCCGTCGACCACCAGCCACAGCACCAACAGGAGCACGGCGGCGCGCAGGGCGTAGGCCAGTCGACCGCGCTGTAATCCGTCCATGCTCACAGATTCCGAGAAGTCGTCAACGCCTCCCAGGCGGACAAGGCGCGGGTGAGTTCGGCATCGATGCGCTCGGCGTCTCCGCCGATTTCGCGCACCAGCCGGGCCCGTACCGCAGGGGCACGCTCCTGCCACGCAGCGCGCTCGGCCTCGTCGGGCCGGTGCACCGATACCCGGCCGCTGGCCACGGCCGCCGCCAGCGCGGCGTCGGTCTGTGCCGCGACCTCGGCGCGCAGGCGGGTGCGCGTGCCCAGCGCCTCGCGGATCGCCGCCTGTTCGTCGGCCGAGCGCTCCGTCCACCATGCCAGGTTGACCAGGATGACCCCGACCTCGAAGACATGCGCGGTCAGTGTGAGTTCCGGGGCCTCGTCGACCAGGCCGGCGGCGAGATACATCAGCGTGTTCGAGTCGCCTCCGCGGACCAGGCCGGTCTGCAGGCTGCTCAACAGGTCGCCATAGGGAATCGGCCGGACATCGGCGGCGAGCGCGGAGAACCACACCCGCGAGCCCAGGGTCGGTTGTGACCGCACCGGGTAGCCTGCGAGCGCCGCCGGATGACTGAGCGGCTTCTGGCCGAACAGGTGCAGCCAGCCGGCCTCGGTCCAGTTGAGGATCTTCAGGCCCTGGGCGGCAAACAAGGGCTCGAAGGCCGCCTGCAGGTGCTCGTCGATGACATGGTCGACCTGGGCCTCGCTCTCGAACAGAAACGGGGCATGCAGCAGCGCGACTTCGGGGACCAGCCCGGCGACGGCGCTCAGCGGGAAGCCGCCCATCTGGATGCGGCCGCGGCGCACCGACTGGAGGGTGCGCTCGGGGTCGCCCAGCTGTGCATGGATGTAGAGCGCGGGTTCGAGGGCCAGCCGCTCATCGGCGGCGAGCGTCTCGGCAAAACGGTGCCACTGCAGCGCCCAGGGGGTGCCCGGCGGTGAGCTGCCGGTGACCCGGAACGCCGTGGCATCGCCGGACGCCGGGTCAGGGGTGCAGGCTGCGAGCAGCAGCCCCAGCGCCGCGGCCAGGCCGATCAGGCATGCGTGGGCAGAGGACATCGGGCGCACGACCAACTCTCCGGGGTCAGGGCAGGGCCACGTTGAGCGGATCGTAGGCCATCAGGCCCAAGGTGGCTGCGCTGCTGTGGCTGCCGGGCTGGAAGCTGGCCTCGTCCGGGGGGACCAGGGCACGGCCATTGTCGGCCGAGAGCCGGGTGACAGTCGAGGCGCGTGCCAACCGGGCCGCGGTATAGCGCGCCAGCGCTGCGCCCGGCGCCGGCGTCTCGGCGAGCGCGCGCGCCAGCACGGCAGCATCTTCGAGGGCCATCACCGCACCCTGGCCGAGAAACGGCAGCATCGGGTGGGCCGCATCGCCCAGCAGCGCGCAGCGGGCGACCTGCCAGCGCGGGAGTTCATCGCGCTCGAACAGGCCCCATTTGAACAGGCGCTCGGCGGGAATGGCCCGGACCACCACCGCCGCGTCCTCATGCCAGTCGCGGAGCTGCTCGAGCAGCTCCGCGTGGGTCGCCGGGGTCGACCAGCTTTCCTCGGCCCAACGCTCGGTACGCCCGATGCAGGCGACGTTCATCAGCGTGCCGCCGCTCACCGGATAACGCAGCAGCAGATTGCGCGGGCCGACGCTCATGCAGGCCGGGATCTCGCGCAGTCGCGCGGGCAGTTGCGCCATGGGTGCCAGTCCGCGCCAGGCCACGTAGCCGGCGAAGCGGGTCTCGGCACGCCCGAACAGGGCATCGCGCACGCTCGAGCGCAGCCCGTCGGCGCCGATCAGGACATCGCCCGTCACCGTGCCCGAGCGGGTAAAGCGCACGCGAACCTGCGCCTCGTCGTTGTGCTCGAGGGCGATGAAGGCATCGTCGAGCGTGAGCGCCTGCGGGTCTGCAGCCTGCACGGCCCGGGCCAGGGCGCCATGCAGGTCTGCCCGGTGCACGTGGCAGTAGGCGGCGCCGTAGCGTGCCTGCAGCGGCTCGCCGAGTTCGCGCACGGCCAGCTGCTTGCCGGTGAGGCCATCGCGGAGCTCGCTCTGCGCAGGGATCACCACGTGGGGGGCAAGCGCCGGCCAGAGGCCCAGCGCTTCGAGCACACGGGTGGCATTGGGCGTCAGGGTCAGGCCGGCACCGACTTCACCGAGCGTGCTCGAGCGCTCGAACACGCGCACGTGGTGGCCCAGCCGCTGCAGCGCCAGTGCCGCGCTCAGCCCGCCGATGCCGCCGCCGGCGATCAGGATACGCAGTGCCGCGCTCACGGCACGCCGCCGAGCGGGACCTGGGCGCTGTCGCTCACCTCGGGGGGCGTCCAGTGGCCGGTCGCAAACCAGTGTTCCAGTGCCGCCAGCCAGGGTGCGATGTCCAGGCCTTCCGCCTGCAGCCAGTCGTCGTTGTAGTAGCTGTGCTGGTAGCGCTCGCCGCCATCGCAGATCAGCGTGACCACGCTGCCCTGGCGCTCCTGGCGTCGGAGCTCGTCGAGCAGCGTCACTGCGCCGATCAGGTTGGTGCCGGTCGAGCCGCCACAGCGCCGGCCCAGCCAGCGCTCGAGAAACCGCAGCGCCGCCATGCTTGCTGCATCGGGTACCTGGATCATGCGGTCGATGATCGTGGGCAGAAAGCTCGGTTCGACGCGCGGCCTGCCGATGCCCTCGATGCGCGAGACCGCCTCGGTGGTGACGTGGCAGTCACCGCTGCGGAAGAACTCATGAAACACCGAGCGCTCCGGATCGACCACACACAGTTGCGTGGGGTGGCCGGCGAGACACTGGTAGCGCAGGTAGCGGCCGATGGTGGCGGCGGTGCCGCCGGTGCCCGCCGAGACCACCACCCATTGCGGTGCCGGCGCGGGCTCGCGGGCGAGCTGCGCGAACAGGCTCTCGGCGATGTTGTTGTTGCCGCGCCAGTCGGTGGCCCGCTCGGCATAGGTGAACTGGTCGAGGAAGTGACCACCGAGCTCGTGCGCCAGTCGCCGCGACTCGGCCTGGATGTCGCCCGCCGGGACCAGTCGGGATTCGCCGCCATAGAAGGCTACGCGCTCGATTTTCTGGCGTGACGTGCCTTCGGGCATCACTGCGATGAAGCGCAGACCAAGCAGGCGCGCGAAGTAGGCTTCCGAGACGGCGGTGCTGCCGGAGCTCGCCTCGATCACCGGCGTGTCGGGGCCGATCCAGCCGTTACACAACGCATAGAGAAACAGCGAACGGGCAAGCCGGTGCTTGAGGCTGCCCGTGGGATGTGTCGATTCATCCTTGAAATACAGCTGCCAGCCGTCCCAGGCGCTCGGCATGTCCATGCGGATCAGGTGGGTGTCGGCCGAACGGTTGAAGTCGGCTTCTATGGCACGGATGGCGCCGGCTACCCAGTCGGGGTCGTGGCGCGTGCGCGCGTGGGTGGACGTGCCGGCACTCATGACGCGGGCTGCGCTCACAGCCCGCGGATCGGGCCGACGTCCTGCGGCCAGGTCACGACATAGCCGAAGCGCAGCTCGCTGCGCGCGCCGGCAGCATAGTCCCGATGCCAGGCGACGACGCCACGGCGGCCGTCGACATCACGCTCGTCGGGCGCCGTGCTCTCGCGCGAGAGCGCGACCTGTATGCGCTCGTCGCGCGGCACCGGCAGCTGGTCGAGGACGCTGAGCCGGATCGGGCGGTCATGGCCGTTGTGCACCTCGATCACCCACGTGCGGGTGTGACGTTGCTGTCGCCGGACCAGCCCCTCGGTACCGCGCTGGTCCTCGACCAGGCGCCGGATGACCTCGATGCGCTGGTCCACGCCGAACGAGAGTTCGAGATCCGCCCCGGGGACCAGGGCCGCGAACGCCCGCTCGCCGACGAAGACCCCGTCCTGGAACAGCAGCGCGCGGCCTGCCGGCAGCGGGGATTCGCCCGTGTAGGCCGTGGTCGCGTACAGCCAGGCGTGGGGCGAGCGGGCCGGCACGCTGCGGGCGCCGATCGTCGTGTCGAGCGTCAGGCTCTGCAGCGCATGGCGCTGGCTGGCCGCCCCGGCACGCACGCTGCGCGGGCCGGCCAGTCGCCATTCGGCAGCGAAGCGGTCGTCGCCGGTGGTGGCCAGTTCAGGGGCGGCAGCGTCGGCCAGTTCGGCGAACGCCGGCTCAGCCATATCGGGCCCGACGGCGCGTCGCGCCACCGGGACTGCCGGATCGACGATATCGAGGTATCTGGTCCGCAGCTCGGGCAGGCGTCCGCCCAGCGCGGGCCGCGCGGTGGACAGCGTCAACGCCACCCCGTCCCAGTCCTCGCCCGTGTCCTGGCGGACCTCGGCCTGCTGCAGCAGGCCCATACGGTCCGCCGCGGTGTCCAGGCGCAGTTCATAGACGCTCTGCCAGCCGGCGTTACCGACCTGGTAGTCCAGCACGAATTCGGCCTCGCCCTCGGCGGGGCTGCGCCAGTGAAGGCTGACGCGATAACTGTCGCGCTCGCCGCGGCCCAGGTCCTCGAGCTCACGACGCAGGCGAGCGAGTTCCTCATCGATGGTGGCACGTTCGCGCCGGGCTTCGCTCCGGCGTTCATGGAGCGGCGAGGCGGTGGCTTCCAGGCGCGTGAGCCAATCCTGCCAGCGCTCCGGCTGCAGACCTGCGTCCCCGCCTGGTTCGCGCGCCAGCGCTTCGACGGTCAGCAGCTGCAGCGCCAGGCTGGAGAGACGGTCATCGATGGCCTGGCGTGCCGCCTCGCGTGCGGCGATGAGCTCGAGCAGACGGCGTTCCTCTTCGCGTACAGCTTCACGTCCCCGCAGGGGCTGGACATCCACCGCACCCAGCACCAGCCCCTCCGGCCCGCGGGCACGGATGCGCAGGCTGGCGGGATCCATGGTCAGTGGCAGCCCCTCCAGCAGAATGCGGCCCTCGCCACCCTCGAGCGTGGCGCGCGCGACCCGCGTGACCTGTGCGCGGTCCGGGAACAGGGTCACTGCGCTGATGCGACTGTCGAGCACGCCCGGCGACGACGTCGCCGCTGGGGACGGATCCGACCACAGTGCCAGGGCCAGCAGGGCGGTCAGCAGGGAGAGCGGGCGGTGCAGTGGGGACATGGGCATTCCTCAGTCGCTGTTCCGGGGTGGTGTGCGCAGACGCTTGACCGCACTGCGCGCCCCCTTGCGCTCCAGACGCCGGCGGTTGGCCGAGCGGGGCGGTCGGGTCGGCCGACGCGGCGCAGGGGGCTGTGCCGCGCGCTCGATCAGAGCGACGAGGCGCGCGCGCGCGTCAGCGCGGTTGGCCGCCTGGCTGCGTGCGCTGTCGGCCCGAATGCTGATCACCCCCTCGCTGTCGATCCGGCGATCGGGCAGCGCCAGCAGCCGCGCCTTGACCGCTTCGGGCAGCGAGGACTCCGGCACCGAAAAGCGCAGGCGCACGGCACTCGAGACCTTGTTGACGTTCTGCCCGCCGGGCCCGCGGGCCCGGATGGCGGTGAACTCGAGTTCGGTGTCGTCCAGGGTCCAGCGGGGCGGTGTCATGGTGTCGGTCAGTCGCGATGAGTCCCGGGCATTGCAGCACAATCTCGCGGGTGGCGCATGGGCTGTCGCCGGCCGTAGGTCAGGCTGCGCCACAGCCACTCCGCCGGCCCGAATCGAAAGCGTGCCAGCCACCAGTGGCTGAAGGCGATCTGCAGCGCGAAAAACCCGAGCACCAGCAGGGGATGCGACCATCGCGGCACCTCGCCCCATAGCGCTGCGCCATGGCCATAGAACACCCAGGTCCACACCAGCGACTGACAGAGATAGTTGGTCAGCGCCATGCGTCCGACCGGTGCGAGCAGGCGCAGGCGCTCGGCGGCCAGCACGACGGTCGCCAGATAGCCGAGCGACAGCAGCACGGCACCGGTGATCATCAGGCTCAATCCAGCCGCCATCGGTAGCGTCGGCGTCATCTGGCTGCCATTCCACATCAGGGTGACAGCAGCGGCCGACAGGGGCAGGCCGAGCAGCAGGCCCCGGAGCCGCCAACCCCGAAAGAAGGCCTCATGCGCTGACGGTTGGCTCAGCCGACCACTCTCGAGCAGCCAGCGGCCGAGCAGGAAATAGCCGAGGATCGGTGGAATCCAGAACAGGGCGTTGGTGAACAGAAATCCGGCATCGCGCAGCCGCTGGCCGACATTGGCCAGCCAGCTGCCCTCGGCGTGGATGATCGCGGCGGCGGCAATCTGTTCCCGCAGCAGGGCCTGGTCATCGGCAAAGCCCTGCATGATCGAGGCATAGAGCTCCGGATTACCGCGGGTCGCGGCGATCGACAGGGCGCCCGCCCAGGCCAGCAGCGAGGGCAGCGCCAGCAGCGCGATGGCCCACTTCCAAAGCCGCGTCACCGGCGTGCGACTGAACACCAGCAGCATCAGCATGCCGCAGAGCGCATACACCAGCAGGATGTCACCGGCCCAGATCAGCAGGAGGTGGGCTACGCCGAACAGGGCAAGCAACAGCAGACGCCGAAAATACAGCCCACGAAACGCCGTGTCATGGGCCAGCGCACGGCTGGCCATCAGCGCGAAGCCCGCGCCAAAGAGCATGGAGAACAGCGCGTAGAACTTGCCTTCCGCCAAAGTCTTGATCGTGAAGTCCACGACGCGATCGACGCCCTCGAGGCCGGGTTCCGCGCCGAAGACGATGGCCTGGAGGGGCCGTGTGAACCACTCGAAATTCACGAACAGGATGCCGAGCAAGGCGAACCCCCGCAGCACGTCGAGATGGAGCAGCCGGTCGGCGGCAGGACCGAATGGAGTGCTGGTCGAGCCGTGCGGAAGGGCCGATGAAGACATGATGCTTTTCCCTCGGTAGACAGCTGGACGCAGATGCAATGACGATTCAGAGACCCGCAGGATACCAGCCCGCCACGGCAACGCTGGCGCGGTCAGTGCACGCGTTGCGGGAGAGGCTCGCCAGCCGATGACAGCGTCATCTCATCCATCCTCTGGGCTGGACGGATCTGATGTGCGGACACGTGCTCGCCCATGGCGCGCGCGTAGGCCAGGCATCGTTGTTCGGCCAGCCGCGCCATGGTGGGCGGCAGTGTCACCATCAGGGTGGGGGAGCTGCTGTCGCCCGGGGTGCATTCGGCGAACATGCGCAGCAGTCCGAGTTCACTGTCGCCAACCCGATGGGCGCACACGGGCAGGATGCCGGACAGCATATCGGGCATGAGTGCGAGCATCGTGAGCAGTTCGTCGAGGGCGCGGCGAGCCGGGGTGGGCAGGCCTGCAGCAATGAGGCCCGCGTCCCAACCGGTCATCGGTGTCTGGCCGCGCAGGTGCTCGTGCACCCACAGGCGGATCGTGACCAGCGTGAGGTGGCTGGCGGTGTTAAGTCGTGGCAGGTCTACCATGGTCGTTCCTCCCAGGAGAAAAGACCGTGGCTGGCTGGGACGTCCTGGCTGGAGGAGGCCTTGGTGACGGAGCAGGGCACCGGGGACGTCTGGCTGGCTGGGGTCGAAAGCTATTTCGTCAGGATCAGTTTGTCGCTGGAGGTCCGGCGCAGGCGGTACTGTTCGGTCCCGTGCTGGATCAGCAGTTCCCGCCCACCCTGCAGCAGGCTGTCGGAGCGCACGCGCGGCAACTCATGGGGCTGAGGGGGCGCGTTTGCCCTGGGATGTTGCGGGGTGTCATGACGCTGACCCATATCGCTGACCTCATCGATACTGTTAATGAGAACGATTCGCATTCTCTATCAGAAGGCCGACCGGGTCAACCCTGGTCAGTCCGCCCGCACCCGGCTGCCCTCGCGCACCTGGTCCCCGGGATGCGTGATCACCCGCTCGCCGGCGACCAGACCGTCGATGATCTGCGTGGTCAGGCCGCTGGAGCGTCCGCGCTCGACCCGACGCAGCGCGGCCCGGCCGTCGTCGACCACGAACACCGCCCAGTCCCCCTCGCGGCGGAACAGCGCGCTGGTGGGCGCCTGCAGTACCTCGTCGTCCTCCCAGAGGATGAACTCCGCCTCGACCCGGAAGCCGACGCCCAGCGCGCGCCAGGCCTCGTCGGCATCGTCGAGATCCACGATCACCGGCACCCGCTGCTCCTCCACGCCCAGTGCCGAGACCCGGGTGAACCCCGCCGGTTCCACTCGCCGCACCCGGCCCTCGATCACCTCGTCGCCGCCCCACCCGGTCAGGCGTACGCGCATGCCGGGGCGTACGCGCACCGCGGCCATCGACAGCAGGTCGACCTGCACTTCGAGGTCGTCGAGACTGCCGACATCGACCACCGCCTCGCCGGCGGCGATCGTGCCCTCGCAGCAGCGGTGACGGCGCAGGATCACCCCGGCCACGGGCGCACGGATCTCGAGCTCGGGCTGGTCTTCGGCGGGGCGCTGGCCGCTCGCGATATCCAGCACGGCCCGCGCGCTCTCCACTTCGAAGCCCGCCACCTCCACAGCGTATTCCGCGGCCCGGCGCGCAGCCGCCTGGCGATCGCGTGCCGCCCGCGCCCGCTCCATCTCGGTGGTGGAGACCAGGCCGCGGTCATGCAGCTCGCGATAGCGGGCGTATTCACTGGCCGCGAATTCGGCATCCGCCGCCACCGTGGCGAGGTTGGCCTCGGCGGTCTGGCGGCGGGCCCGCACCGCGGCCAGGTTCTCGCGAGCCTGTTCGAGGCTGCGGGCGTCGAGGGCCGGCGCCGGGTGCGGCTCCATGCGAAACAGCGTCTCGCCCAGCTCGACGGTATCGCCCGGTTCGGGGCGCACGCGCTGGAGGTAGCCTGCGATCGGCGCCGAGACGGTATAGGTCTCGCGCAGTCGCGTCTGGCCTTCCTCGTCGACGGACTCGACGAAGGCCCCGCGGGTGACTTCTGCCGTACTCACCGGCAGCGGCGAGGGCCGCAGCGCGAGCACCAGCACCAGCGCCAGGGCGACGGCCAGCGCCGGCACGATCCAGCGTCTCTTCTGTTTCATGTCGATCCCCGTGTCATGCGTACTGCGTTCATTCGATGCTCTTCAGGGCCGCGACCATGTCGAGGTGCCTGAGCCGCCGGGCGATCAGCACGACCGACAGCAGCGAGGCCACCAGCACGCCGGCCGCGGCGAAGGCGTAGCTCTGGTGGGTGATGTGGAAGGGAATGCGGATCATGTCCATGCTGAAGGCGAGGCTGAGCAGCCAGGCGAACAGCGTGCCGAGCAGCCAGGCGACCGGGAGGGCCAGCAGCGTCAGCAGTGCGATCTCGCCGATCAGTACCCAGCCGACCTGGGCGCGGGTGAAGCCCAGCACCCGCAGCGTCGCCAGTTCGCGGGCGCGCTCGGCAAAGGCGATCCGGGCATTGTTGTAGACCAGCGCAAAGGTGATGGAGCCGGCGAGCAGCAGCAGAATGCTCATCAGTACCAGCACCGTGTCCTCCATGTACTGGCGCAGACCGTCCTCGGCCTGGCTGATCATGCCGATGCCGGCGACCCGTGGCGCGTCCCACAGGCGCGCATAGAGCGCATCGCGCCGGTCGGGATCGCTCAGCAGCCAGGCGCCGGTGATCGCCGGGCCTTCACGCATCAGCGCGTTCAGCGCGTCCAGGCGCATGTAGGTGCCGAGCCCCAGCGGCTCGTCCACCGTACCGGCCAGCGTCATCTCCAGCACCCGGCGGCGGCCTTCCATGATCTCGACCAGCACCCGGTCGCCAGGGCGAAGCTCGAGCTGATCGGCGAGGAAATCGGTCATGAACAGGCCGTCGGCCGGGAGCTCGATCGGGCGCAGGCTGCGGTCGACCAGGCCGCGCAGCTGTGGCGAGGCCGGCAGTCCTTCGATGGCATTGCGCTCGCTCAGGTGGCCGTTGCGCAGCCGTACAGGCACGCTGCGATAGCCCTCGGCATAGTGCACGCCGGGCAGGGCACGCAGTTCGGCGAGCACGTGCGCCGAGGTCGGCTCGATGAAGGTGACATGCGTATCCATCTTCAGCACCTTGCGGTACTGGGTATCGATCATGTGGGTGACGGCGTTGAACTGGTAGCTGCCGAGCAGCAGCAGTGCACCGGAGAGCCCGATGCCGGTGATGGTCATGGCACTTTTCAGGCGGTGCCGTGAGAGATTGCGCAGAATGATGCGGGTGGTCTGTGCCAGCCACTGGCCGGCGGCAGTGCGGTCCATCCAGCCCTGGCGGAACTGTTCCGGTGCCGGTGGGCGCATCGCCTGGGCCGGGGGCAGGCGCACCGCCGCGGCGACCGAGCGGAAGGTGCCCAGGCCGGCCGCGAAGGCCGCGACCAGCGCAGCCAGCACCACCACGCGCAGCTGCAGCCGGGTCACCGTTTCCGGGAACCGGAAGTATTCCGCATAGAGCGCCGCCATCAGGTCGCCGGTGATACTGCCAAGGGCAATACCGAGGGCCACGCCGACCGCCACCATCAGGCCCGTCAGCAGCGCGTAGTGCACGGCCAGATCGCGGTCGTCATAGCCGAAGGCCTTGATGACCGCGATCTGCTGGCGCTGGGTGTTGACGATCCGGCCCATCAGCACGCTCAGCAGAAAGGCCGAGACGCCGAGAAACACCCCCGGCAGCACCACTGCCATCACCCTGAGCTGGGCGATCTCCTCCTGCAGGATGCGATGGGACATGAGGTCCTCACGGTCATGCGCGCCGATGCCACCGTAGGGGGCCAGCAGCCGGTCGAGGTGCTCGATCACGCTCGCGGTGCTGGCGCCGGCCTGGACGCTGGCCACCACGCTGTTGAAGGCTCCGTCCATGGCGAAGGCGTTGCCGAGCGCCCGGCGGTTCATCCACATCACCGCATAGCGCTCGTAGTCCGGGAGCAGGTCGGTCGGGGCAACCTGGTAGATGAACTCCGGCGACAGCGCGATGCCGCTGATCACCAGCGTCTCGTAGCGCCCGCGAATGATCACCCGCAGCCGGTCGCCCATCCCCAGGCCGTGGGCCTCGGCGAAAGGCTCGCTCACCACCACCTGGTTGGCGCGACCCGACTCCGGGAGGCTGCCCGCGACCAGGTGCAGCCGGTTGAGGCTGGGCTGGCGACCGTCCGGTACGGACAGCAGTGTGCCGCGCACCGGATCGTCGAAGCCGGGGACTTCCAGGCGCACCGGTGCGACCACGCGGGTCTCCACCAGGTTGATGCCGGGGATCTCGCGCAGCCGCTCGGCGATGACCTCGGGCGCGCGGTTGACGCTGGCAAACACGTCGCCGAGCTGGTGGGTGGCATAGAACCGGTCCATCGACAGACGGATGGCGTCCAGCGAGGTCACCGAGATCATCAGCGTCATCACGCCGCCGGCAATCACCACGGCGATCGCCGCCACCTGGCCCTTCAGCCCGGCGAGGTCGCGCAGCAGCTTGCGGTGCAGGGTGAGCATGCCTACCACTTGAGCTCGGCGGGATCGGCGCGTCGGTCGTTGCGATGCTCCTCGTCGACGCGGCCGTCCTTCAGCCGAATCACCCGGTCGGCCATGCGGCCGATCACCTCGTTGTGGGTGATGATGGCGGTGGTCGTGCCGATCTCCTCGTTGATGTGCTCGATGACCTGCAGCACCTTGATGCCGGTTTTCGAATCCAGCGCGCCAGTGGGCTCGTCGCAGAGCAGCACGGCCGGGCGCTTGGCGATGGCGCGGGCGATGGCCACGCGCTGCTGTTCGCCGCCGGAGAGCTGCGAGGGGAAGTGGTCCATGCGGTCAGCCAGGCCGACCAGGTCCAGGGCCTCCTCCGGGCGCATGGGGTTGTCGGCGATGTCGGTGACGATGGCGATGTTCTCGCGCGCCGTCAGGCTGGGGATCATGTTGTAGAACTGGAAGACGAAGCCGACATGTTCGCGACGGAAGCGCGTGAGTTCGCGGTCGGACACGCCAGAGAGCGCCTGGTCGCGATAGCGCAGCGTGCCCTCGCTGGCCGAGTCCAGCCCACCCATGATGTTCAGCAGGGTGGACTTGCCCGAGCCGGAGGCGCCGAGCATCACCACCAGTTCCCCGGCGTAGAGGTCGAGATCCACGCCCCGCAAGGCGTGGATGGTGACCTCGCCCATGCGGTAGACCTTGGAGATGCCGCGGGCTGAGAAGACGACTTCCCGCTTGGTCGATGGCTGGACTGGGGCAGTGACCATGAGTACTCACCTGCTCGTGGTTGGCAAGAGTCAGCCCGGCTGCCAGATCTCCGGGCCACCGCAGATTTTCGGATCGACGGTGCCGACAATCTCGGTGTCCTTGCCGTCGTAGTCCAGCGCGCCGAGGATGGCGCGGATGGCGGTGAGCCGGGCGCGGTACTTGTCGTCGCCACGGATGACCGTCCAGGGTGCGATGGCCGAATGACTGGCCCGGAAGGTCTCGGCGATGGCTTCGGAATAGACGTCCCAGCGCGCGAGCCCCTCGATGTCGATGCGGCTGAGCTTCCAGTGGCGCAGTGGGTCGGTCTCACGGCGCAGCAGCCGACGCAGCTGCTCGGCACGCCCCACGTTCAGCCAGAGCTTCACCAGCACGATGCCCTCGCCGACGAGCGTCTGCTCGAAGCCGGGCAACTGGGCGAAGAATCGCGCCCGCTCCTCGGCGGTGCAGAACTCGAAGACCTTCTCGATCACACCGCGGTTGTACCAGCTGCGGTCGAACAGGGTCAGCTCGCCGGCCGCCGGCAGATGGGCGACATAGCGCTGGAAGTACCACTGCGTGCGTTCGCGCTCCGTGGGCTTGGACAGCGCGATGATGTGGGCGATGCGCGGGTTGAGGTTCATCGTCACCCGGCTGATCGCACCGCCCTTGCCGGCCCCGTCGCGGCCCTCGAACACCACCACCACGCGCGCACCACTCTCCTGCACCCAGTGCTGGCATTTCACCAGTTCGATCTGCAGCGGCTCGAGTTCGGCCTCGTAATCGCTTTTCTTCATCCAGCGATCGTAGGGATAGCTTTCATCGAGGATGTCGCGCTTGCGGCCTTCCTCGATGGCAGTACGGATCGCCTTCGGTGCCTCTTCTTCGAGGAAGCGGCTGACAGCGCCGTCAAAAGGCAGGGGCAGGGGCATGTGCGAGGACTCCACGGTCTGGCCTGCCTACAGGGTATACGAATCCGTCTGGAGTTCGTGTCTGGTATCGCCGCAGAGCCTCGCGTCTGCCCGCTATCGCCGGCGCGCGCTATCGGGCGGCAGCATCCGTCGGGATCGCATCTACCGGCTGCTCGAAGGCGATGAACAGGATGCACGGGTCCGGTCCCTCGGCGCAGTGACCCTCGTGGGCCAACGCCGTGTCGGCAGGCTAGTGGCCGAGGGCCACGCGTGCCTCCTCCACGCCTTGGCGGCGCGAGTCTCCCGTCATCTCCAGTAGACGGGCGTAGCACCCGCGGCTTCCCGGCAGGTCGCCGGCGGCCCTGGCGGCCCGCGCGGCTCCCAGCAGTGTGTTGAATCTCGTGGGCCAGACGGTATCGGCACGCTGATAGGCCGCCAGCGCGGCCTGCGGCTGCTCAAGTTTCAGCAGCAGGTCCCCGAGGGCCTCATTGGGTGGCAGCAGTGCCCCGGGGGTGACGGGGTGTTTTTCCACTGAACGCTCGAGTTCGACTGCCGAGCGTAACTGCGCGAGGGCCTCGTCCGGACGCCCCTCCGCGAAGTGAATCCAGCCGGAGAGGATGTGGCGGTCGACCTCCAGATAGGTGGCGAACGCGTCTTCGTTTCGCGATCGGGCATGCGCGGCGAGGTCGGTCAGGTGCTGCTCGGCGGTACGGGCGAGTTCGAGTTGACCCCCGTGGACGCCACCCAACCCTTTCGCATACCAGCTCAACCCCTCGGCCCAGGCGGATTCGTCCCACGGCAGCTCGGCCGGTGAGCGCGGCTCGAGGGCCATGGCCTGCTGCCAGTCGCGCTGCTCGACGGCGAGCCGGGCCGGAATGGCGGCGTGGTGAAAGGCGCTGACGAACGAGCGCTGGTGTGCGCCGGCGCCCAGCGCCTCCTCGGCCAGTTCGCTCGCGCGACGGTCCTCGCCGCGCTGCAGGTGGGCATAGACGAGATAGTCGATGGCGTGGATGTAGTGATGCGAGATCAGCTCCGGAGGAGACTGCGCCAACGCGGCTTGTGCCGAGCGCAGGTTCCAGTCGATCACCTGCGGCCAGTCGCCGAGGCGGACGTAGATGTGCGAGGGCATGTGCAGCGCATGCGGGACTTCCGGGGCAATTGTCGCGTAGTGCTCGACCAGGTCGAGGGCGTTGGCGGCGCGGCCGTCGGCGTCGGTCGCGTGAATCGAGTAGTGGATGGCGCCGGGGTGATCGGGCTTACGTTCCCAGACCTGTCGCAGCAGCACCTCGGCCCAGTCGTGCAGCTTGTCCCGATCCCGCCCTGGCGTCTGTGCCATCGACAGCAGCGCCAGGGCGTGCAGCGAGGCGATGTCGGGGTCGTCGGGATGGCTGGCATAGGCCGCCGCCATGCCCTGGTGCCACCCTTCCAGCCGGTCGCTGAACGCTGCGCCCTCCGCATCGGTGAAAAATGCCGCCGTGGCGTCGAGCAGTCGCTGTTCGCGCGGGTCGCTCACACCGATGGCTGCGGCACGTTCGATACTGCGGATGCCCTGTTGCAACTCCTCGGCGGTCGGGCGGGTGCCCCACAGGGGCTGGAACAGGGTGGTGGCGATGCCCCAGTAGGCCATCGCGCAGTCCGGGGCGGTGTCGGTGATCGCCGTGAAGGCCTCGCGGGCCTGCACGTACATCATGTGGTGCATCAGCCCGAAGGCATGGTCAAAGTCGGCCTGCACGCCGTCATCACAGGCGACGCGGAAATCCACGCTACCGATGTCGCCCGATATGGCCGTGGCGGTGTCTTCATGGTGAGCGTGCTGGTGCTGGGCCGTGCTGTGGGTGGACAAGGTGATGCCGCCGGTCAACAGGCTGGCAAATACGCAGGCCGATAAGCGGGACGTGGGATTCATGATGCTGTCCTCCGTTGCGCGCGCGGAGCGTGTCTGGCCTTCGGGCCAGTCTGTGGCGCTGGTCGCGGATGCGGCGCGACGCGCGGGTAGTCCAGGCGGGTGCTCTTGGTCCGCAGACCTGTTGTTATTACCCGCCGGTTAGGGAGCCGGTGCGCGCGGGCCTCGGCGGGTCGGACTACACGCTCCATCCCTACCATCCCAGCCGCAGAAGTCAAGTCCTGCAGTGATGCCTGCGCGCTATCATGCAGTGCACCACGCGGGTTCACGGGAGAATGAGATGCGGACGTTCGCGCTGCTTGGCGCCGTGTTCGGCGGCGTTGCCGTCGCCTTGGGCGCATTCGCAGCCCACGCGCTGGCCGCGCGGGTCGAGCCGCGTATGCTCGAGGTGTTCGAGACCGCGGCGCGCTACCAGATGTTCCATGCGCTGGCGCTGTTCGCGGTGGCCTGGGTCGGTCGAGAGACCCGCGCGGCCAGCGCCAGGCTCGCCGGCTGGGCCTTTGTGATCGGCATCGTGCTGTTCTCGGGCTCGCTGTACGCCATGGTGTTCTCCGGCGTGCGCGCGCTCGGCATGATCACGCCACTGGGCGGTGTGGCCTTCATTGTTGGCTGGCTTGCCCTGGCGTTCGCCTGCTGGCGGCTGCACACGCCGGAGCACTGAGCCCCCACCTCGAGAGTCGAGCCGCGGGCGCAGGCAGGGTAGAATGGGGAGTTGCGCCGCACACGGACTCTGGAGGGACGCCTGACATGAACACCGCCTACCGCAAACGCCTGCCGGGCACGGATCTCGACTACTACGACGCCCGTGAAGCGGTGGAAGACATCGCCCCCGGGGCCTACGCGAAGCTGCCCTACACCTCCCGGGTACTGGCCGAGAATCTCGTGCGCCGCTGTGATCCGGCGCTGCTGCCCGACGCGCTGCGCCAGCTCATCGAGCGTCGTCGCGATCTGGACTTCCCCTGGTACCCCGCGCGGGTGGTCTGCCATGACATTCTTGGCCAGACCGCCCTGGTCGACCTGGCCGGGCTGCGCGATGCGATCGCCGAGAAGGGCGGGGATCCGGCCAAGGTCAACCCGGTGGTGCCGACCCAGCTCATCGTCGACCACTCGCTGGCCGTCGAACACGCCGGCTTTGATAAAGACGCCTTCGAGAAGAACCGCGCCATCGAGGAGCGACGCAACGAAGACCGCTTCCACTTCATCAACTGGACGAAAAAGGCCTTCCGGAACGTCGATGTCATCCCGCCGGGGAACGGGATCATGCATCAGATCAACCTCGAGCGGATGTCGACGGTGGTGGAGACCCGTGACGGCGTGGCGTTCCCCGACACCCTGGTCGGCACCGACAGCCACACGCCGATGGTCGATGCACTGGGCGTGATCGCCGTAGGTGTCGGTGGCCTGGAGGCCGAGAGCGTGATGCTTGGCCGTGCCTCGTGGATGCGGCTGCCCGACATCATCGGTGTCGAGCTGACCGGGCGCCCGCAACCGGGGATCACCGCCACCGACGTGGTGCTGGCGATCACCGAGTTCCTGCGCAGGGAACGGGTGGTCTCGGCCTACCTCGAATTCTTCGGCGAGGGTGCTGCGGCGCTGACCATCGGCGATCGCGCGACCATCTCCAACATGACCCCCGAATACGGCGCGACCGCGGCGATGTTCTACATCGACGACCAGACCCTCGACTACCTCAGGCTCACCGGTCGCGAGGACGCCCAGATCCGCCTGGTCGAGCAGTACGCGCGCGAGACCGGCCTCTGGGCCGACGCGCTGGAGACGGCCGAGTACGAGCGCGTGCTGCGTTTCGATCTCTCCAGCGTGGTGCGCAACCTTGCCGGCCCCTCCACGCCGCATAACCGCCTGGCCACCAGCGACCTGGCTGCGCGTGGCATCAGCGGCACGGTCGAGGATGAGCCCGGCCGGATGCCTGACGGGGCGGTGATCATTGCCGCCATCACCAGCTGCACCAACACCAGCAATCCGCGCAACATGATCGCGGCGGGGCTGATGGCGCGTAACGCCAACGCCCGCGGGCTGACCCGCAAGCCCTGGGTCAAGACCTCGCTCGCGCCTGGTTCGAAGGCGGTGCAGCTTTACCTTGAGGAGGCGAAGCTGCTGCCCGAGCTCGAAGCCCTCGGGTTCGGCATCGTCGGCTTCGCCTGCACCACCTGCAACGGCATGAGTGGCGCATTGGACCCGAAGATCCAGCAGGAGGTGATCGACCGCGACCTCTACGCCACCGCCGTGCTCTCAGGCAACCGCAACTTCGATGGCCGTATCCACCCCTACGCCAAGCAGGCCTTTCTGGCCTCGCCGCCGCTGGTGGTGGCCTACGCGATCGCTGGCACCATCCGCTTCGATATCGAGCGTGATGTGCTGGGCCATGACGCCGACGGCAAGCCGATCACCCTGAAGGACCTCTGGCCGAGCGACGAGGAGATCGACGCCATCGTGGCCGAAAGCGTCAAGCCCGAGCACTTCCGCAGTGTCTACGCGCCGATGTTCCGTATCAGTGTGGAGGGTGGGCCGAAAGTCAGCCCGCTCTACGACTGGCGGCCCCAGAGCACCTACATCCGCCGCCCGCCGTACTGGGAAGGTGCCCTGGCCGGCGAACGCAGCCTGCGCGGCATGCGCCCGCTGGCGCTGCTGGGTGACAACATCACCACCGACCACCTCTCGCCCTCGAACGCCATCATGCGCGACAGCGCCGCCGGCGATTACCTGGAAAAAATGGGTCTGCCGGAAGCCGACTTCAACTCCTACGCCACCCATCGCGGTGATCACCTCACCGCGCAGCGTGCCACCTTTGCCAACCCGAAGCTGATCAACGAGATGGCGGTGATCGACGGCGAGGTCAAACAGGGGTCGCTGGCCCGGGTCGAGCCTGAAGGTCAGGTGCTGCGCATGTGGGAGGCGATCGAGACCTACCTGGAGCGCAAGCAGCCGCTGATCATCATCGCCGGCGCGGATTACGGCCAGGGGTCCTCGCGGGACTGGGCGGCCAAGGGCGTGCGCCTGGCGGGCGTCGAGGCCATCGTCGCCGAAGGCTTCGAGCGCATCCACCGCACCAACCTGATCGGCATGGGCGTGCTGCCACTGGAGTTCCAGCCCGGCACCACCCGCAAGACGCTCGCTCTCGATGGCACGGAGACCTACGACGTGGTCGGCGAACGTACCCCGGGAGCCACGCTCACCCTGGTGGTCCATCGCCGTGATGGCGAACGCCTGGAGGTGCCGGTCACCTGTCGCCTGGATACGGCCGAGGAGGTGTCGATCTACGACGCCGGTGGCGTGCTGCAGCGCTTCGCCCAGGACTTCCTCGCCGCCGAAGCGGCGGCCTGAGGTCGAGGAGTCGTTTGCCATGGCGCGAATGAACCAGGTACGTATTCCGGCAACCTACATGCGCGGGGGCACCAGCAAGGGCGTGTTCTTCCGCCTGCAGGATCTGCCGGCGCCGGCGCAGGCTGCGGGACCGGCGCGCGACGCCCTGTTGCTGCGGGTGATCGGCAGCCCCGATCCCTACGGCAAGCATACTGACGGCATGGGCGGCGCCACCTCCAGCACCAGCAAGACGGTGATCCTGTCGCCGAGCAGCCGGCCGGATCACGATGTCGACTACCTGTTCGGGCAGGTCTCCATCGACACCCCATTCATCGACTGGAGCGGCAACTGCGGCAACCTCACCGCTGGCGTCGGCGCCTTCGCCATCAGCCAGGGGCTGGTGGATCCGGCCCGCGTGCCGGACGATGGCCTCTGCACCGTGCGGATCTGGCAGGTGAACATCGGCAAGACCATCATCGCGCACGTGCCCATGACCGGCGGCGTGGTGCAGGAGACCGGGGACTTCGAACTCGACGGCGTGACCTTCCCGGCAGCCGAGGTCCAGATCGAGTTCCTGGATCCGGCCGATGACAGCGGCGGCTCGATGTTCCCCACCGGCCGCCTGGTCGACACCCTCGAGGTGCCGGGCGAGGGCCCGCTGCAGGCCACCCTGATCAACGCCGGCATCCCCACGATCTTCCTCAAGGCCGAGGAACTCGGCTACACCGGCACCGAGCTGCAGGAGGCGATCAACGGCGACTTGGCCGCACTCGCACGCTTCGAGAAGATCCGTGCGCACGGCGCGTTGCGGATGGGCCTGATCCGTTCGCTCGATGAGGCGGCCAGCCGTCAGCACACGCCCAAGGTCGCCTTCGTCGCGCCGTCGGCCGACTACACCGCCTCCAGCGGCAAGGCCATCGCCGCGGCGGACATCGATCTGCTGGTGCGGGCCCTGTCCATGGGCAAGCTGCACCACGCGATGATGGGCACGGCCGCGGTGGCCATCGGTACGGCCGCGGCGATCCCGGGCACGCTGGTGAACCTCGCCGCCGGCGGCGGCGAGCGCAGCAGTGTGCGCTTCGGCCATCCCTCGGGGACGCTGCGCGTCGGTGCCGAAGCGGCGCGCGAGCAGGGCGAGTGGGTGGTCAAGAAGGCCCTCATGAGCCGCAGTGCCCGCGTGCTGATGGAAGGCTGGGTACGGGTGCCAGGCGACTGCTTCTAGCGCCGCTGCACCCGCGCGGCCGCAGCGGCGCTCAAGCGGTGCTCAGGGGTCGACGACGCGTCCCATGAACAGCACCGCGCCGGTATCCAGGTCGCGCACCAGGTAGAGGAACGGCCGGTCGAAGCGCACCGGCTGTGCGGGGGCCGGCATGGCGGTCACCCCGATGACCACGGCCGTGGCCGCTGCCGCCTCGGTGCCGGCTTCATCGACGCGGACGAAGGCCTGGTGGGCGATCTCACTGACGTGCAGATCGCGGCCACCGTCGATGCCGGAGAGATCGGCGCGCTGCGGGTCGAAGATATCGCGCACGCCGAGTGCCTCGAGGGCGCTCACCAGGCTCGCACGGTAGCCATGCTCGAAGCGCGGCAGGGCCAGCGCAATCCGGGTGGGTTCCAGGGCCTCGACCAGCGCCGCGATGTCCTCGGCGTCCAGGCCGGCCTCGAAGGCCGGATACCCTTCCTCAGGCATGAGCAGCAGCAGGGCGGCGCGATCGCCGGCGTAGGGCAGCTGCACCGCAGTCGTACCGGCCACCCGCGCATAGGGCAGACGGCTCTCCTGGTGCATGGTCGGCACGCTGACCTCGCTGCCATCCAGCCGTCGGAACGCCGCCGGTGCCGTACGCTCCGGATCGAACGGCAGGGCCCACGCCGCATGGAAATACACCGCGTTGGTCAGCACCAGCCGGGTGAGCGCCGTGATGCTGCCGGCGGGCAGCAGGTCCTCGATGCGCCCGGCCGTGGCCTCCGCCACCCAGGCGTTGATCGTGCGTCGCGCCGCCTCGGCATCGCGGGCGAAGTCCAGGCGACGCACGGCGGCGCCGTAGTGACGGCCGAGGAGGTCGAGATAGCTCTGCTTGAGCGGCTGCTGGACGCTTTTCCAGACGGCGTTGACGATGTTGAGGGTGAAGGTCTCCTCCGCCGGACGCCCGGGCGCAGGCGCCGCGGTCAGCGCCGTGTCCAGGGCGTTGAAGGCCTCATGCAAGGCGGGCGGAGGCAGTCTGAACTCGAGCCCTTGGGTGAGCTGGCGTTCGCTCTCGCCGCGCGCGCCCGCGTGGACCATCGCCAGCGCGCTGGAGATGCCATGCGGCGAAAAGGCCAGGTTGCCGGGCTGGGCGCCGAGCACGCGATGCAACGCCAGGGCGAAGTCGGTATTGCCCGCCACCAGCGCCGCGAGGGGTTCGCGCTCGGCCGCGGGCGCCTGGCGCTCCAGCGTCGAGCGCACGGTGTCGTAGCTGGCAGGCGGCAGCTCACCGTCCTGGCTGCAGGCCGCAAGGCCCACACCGAGCAGGGCGAGTACGAGTGTCGGAAACACTGCAGGCGTGGCGCGTAACATTGGCATGGCTCAAAGCTGGTGCTGCCAGCACTGTAGCACCTGCGCCATAATCCGGGCAGCCACCCGTCGTGACCGGAACCGCCTGCCCATGTCTACCGTGCCCGATGCCACCGACCGCCAGATCCTGCGCGAGCTGCAGCGCGACGGGCGCATCAGCGTCGCCGAACTCGCCGAGCGCGTGCATTTGTCGGCCACGCCCTGCCTGCGCCGGCTGCGCAAGCTTGAGCGGGCTGGACTGATCCAGGGCTATACCGCGCTGGTGGATGAGGGCGCACTCGGCTTCCCGGTATCGGCCTTCGCCTTCGTCAAGCTCGAGCGCACCACCCAGGACAATGCGCGGCTGTTCGAGTCCGCCCTGCAGCACTTTCCGGAGGTCATCGAGTGCAACTCGGTGGCCGGCGCGCACGACTACGTGTTGCGGATCGTGGCGCAGGATCTCGCCGCGTACGAAGCCTTCGTCAAGAATCGCCTGGCCACGGTCGAGCCGGTGGCCCAGATCGAGACCATGATCGTGCTCAATCGGCCGCTCGTGCGCCACGAGCTGCCGTCCTGAGCCTCAGCCCGGCGGCGACGCCTCGCCGAGCACCGGTGCATCCGGACGGGTGTTCAGGTTGTATTTCATGATGCGTCCGTGGCGGCCTGAGCGGTCGCTTTCCAGGCCATAGACCGGCCCGCCGGGGCCGCGCGACTCGGCAATCACCGCCCCGATCCGGGCGTGGTCCTCGGCATCGAGGGCGAACTCGAAGATCTGCAGGGTTTTCTGCAGGTGTCGCGCATAGCGCGCACCCACGATCACCCCGGCGACCTGCGGCTGGTCGAGGACCCAGCGCGAGGCGACCGCCGCGAGCGAGACGCCGTGTTTGTCGCCGACGGCCTTCAGCGCCGCAAGCAGGGCCTGGAACAGCGACCAGGACCCGAATTCGTCGATGATCAGGCGGTACTTCACCAGCGAGCGGTTCTCGAAGCTGAATCCGGGATCCTCGCGATCCAGCCAGGCCTCGGTCAGGAAGCCGCCGGCCAGGGTGCCGTAGCAGAGCAGCTGCATGTCGTGCGCCGCGCCCCACGGCGCCAGGGTCGCGGCCGGGCGCTGATCGAGCACCGAGTACTGCACCTGCGCCGAGGCGATGTCGATGCCCGCGGCGGCGAAGGTCTCGATCGGGGCGTAGTCCCAGTTGGTCACGCCGATGTGCCGGATCTTGCCACGCTCTTGGGCGCGCTTGAGCGTCTCCAGGGCGCGCAGGGGCTCGCCGGTGGTCAGGTCCCACCAGAAGAACTGCACCAGGTGCAGCTGCTCAAGGCCCAGGCGCTGCAGCGAGCGATCGATGATCGCGTCGATGTCTGCGGGGCCGATCTCTGCCAGTCGGCCGAGGTCCGGCACCAGCTTGGTGTGCACGCAGACCCGGTCGGCGACTTCGCTGCCGCGGCGCCGGCGCACATCGGCGATGAACGCGCCGATCATCTCCTCCACGCCGGTGTAGATGTCGGCGCAGTCGAAGGTGGTGATGCCGGCGTCGAGAAAGGCCTCCATGTCGGCGATGGCAGCGGCGCGGTCGACCGGGCCGTGATCACCGGCCAGCTGCCAGCAGCCCTTGATGACCCGCGACATCGGATGGTCCGGTCGCAGCAGTGCGGTTTCGACAGTCATGGGTTCATCCCTGTTCATGAGTCTGGGTCGTCCGGCGGCGGGCTGTCCTGCCCGGCCTGCCAGTAGGGTGTGCCGCGTTTTTCAGGCAACCCGGTGGTTTCGGCGTGGCGGAAATACCGCTTGCCGATGCGCGTGATGCGGAAGCGCCCGCCGCAGTGCGGATCCGGGCAGGCCACTTCGGCATCGGTACTCATCCAGTCGTTCGCCGCGGTCATGCGCTGTTTGGCGGGCAGCAGCGGCAGCACGGCCGCCAGCGCGTACATCGACACGCGCTGACCGGCCTCGAACACCAGATTCTCGCCCTCGACGCGGAAGGCCTCGCCGGGCACGTGGCGACACACGGGCGGGCGATCCCCCAGCACCGTTTCCACGCGCAGATCGTAGAGCCAGAACCCGTCGTCTTCGGACGCGGCGTCATCCTGCTCCATCGTATATCCTCCCGGGTTTTTCGTCGGGGCCAACCCGCGCCTCTACAGGCGGCGAAGGATAGCCAGTTTCGTCGCCGCACGCGAAAATCGTGCGGTGCCCGGTGAGTTTGCGCGACACGCGCCCACCGTCAGTTTCGGGAGTCTTGGATGTCGATCGTCTCGCGCCGGATCAGGCTGGCGGGCCCTGCGCTGCTGGGGCTGCTGGCGCTGCTGATGGCCCTGCAGGCCGCCGCCGATGGTCTCCCGCACGCCGACGCGAGCCTGCCAGTGCGCAAGAGCGTGCCGGTTTTGCGCGTGGGCGAGGCGCCGGTGATCGATGGCGATCTTGGCGACCCGGTCTGGCGCCAGGCGGCCGGCTTCGATGATTTCACCCAGTTGCAGCCTAGCGCGGGCGCGCCGCCTTCCCAGCGTACCGAGGTGCGACTGCTCTACGACGCCAACCACCTCTACCTCGGCATCCGGGCCTACGACACCGAGCCGGACCGCATCGTCGCCAACCAGCTGGTCCAGGGCCGTGGCGTCACCGGCGATGACCACATCCAGATCCTGCTCGATCCGCTGGACTCGGCGCGTCGTGGCTATGTCTTCTTCGTCAATCCCAACGGCGTCCAGGTCGATGGCCTGACCAGCGGCAGCAATACCTGGAACCTCAACTGGGACGGCATCTGGCACGCGCGCAGCCGCATCGACGCCGAGGGCTGGACCACCGAGATCGCCATTCCGTTTCGCACGCTGTCGTTTGATCCGGGCCGGCCGGACTGGGGGATGACCGTGGTACGCCAGGTCGGTCGCAGCAGCGAGCGCCAGGCCTGGACGTTCCGGGACTTCCGTGCCAGCACCGACGCACTCGGCCTGATCACGGGCCTGCGCGACCTCGAGGAGGGCAGGGGGCTTGACGTGATTCCCTCGCTGGCCTTCCGCGAGCGTCGGGATTTCGTCACCGGGCGATCGCAGACGGCACTTGAGCCTGCGCTGGACCTTTTCTATCGCTTCACCCCCGCGCTCATCGGGGCCCTGACCTTCAACACCGATTTCTCGGCGACCGAGGTCGATGACCGGCGCGTCAACCTCAGCCGTTTCTCGCTGTTCTTTCCCGAAAAGCGCGAGTTCTTTCTGCAGGGCGCCGACATCTTCGAATTCGCCGATCTGCAGCAGAACGGCCGGCCGTTCTTCTCCCGGACGCTCGGCCTGTCCGCCCGTGGTGAACCCGTGGACCTGGTGGCGGGTGGCAAGCTCACCGGGCGTCTGGGGCGTTGGAATCTCGGCCTGCTGGGCGTCCACCAGGACGCCGACGGCGAGATCGACGCCGACACCCTGCTGGTGGCGCGGGCCTCGGCCGACGTGCTACAGACCTCGTCGGTGGGCATGATCGCGACCTACGGCGATCCGCGCGGCAACCGTGACAGCTGGCTGGTCGGGACGGACTGGAACTTCCGCAACACCACCTGGCTGGACGGTCAGGCGGTCGAGGCCGGCGCGTGGGTCCAGCGCTCGTGGAACGAGGATCTCGAGGGCGACGATGCGGCGTGGGGGCTGCGCTTCGGGCTGCCGAACGAAACGCTGGAGCTGCGGGCCAGCCTGGTGGAACTGCAGCGCAACTTCCAGCCGGCCATGGGCTTCGTCAATCGCCGTGACATCCGTCAGGTCGACGCCTCGCTGTTTCGCCTGTGGCGGGAGCCTGTGCCGCTGCTGCGCGACTGGCGGGTCGGCGGCGAGGTGACCCAGGTCACCGATCTCGACGGTCGGCTCGAGTCTTCGCGCATCCGGGTGGTGCCGCTGGACATGTTCCTCGCGGCCGGCGACTTTCTGAATGTCTACTGGACCCGTGAACGCGAGCGGCTGGAACGGCCGTTCGCCGTAGCCGGCGTGCTCGAGGTGCCGCCCGGGATCTACACCTTCCAGCGTGTCGGCATGAGTTTCAATGGTGCCGGGTTCCGCCGGCTCAGACCCTCGCTGACACTAGAGGGTGGCGAGTTCTTCGATGGCCACCGCCAGGATCTGCGCCTCGGCGCGGCCTGGCGCCCCAACCGCCACCTGCTCTTCGACGCCAGTGGCTCGATCAACCGCCTGTCGCTGGACTCCGGCGACTTCATCACCCGCCTGCTGCGCCTGCGCGCCGACGTGGCGTTCAACGTGCACTGGGCCTGGACCAATACGCTGCAATACGACAACGTGTCGGGCAATTTCGGGGTCAGCAGCCGACTGCGCTGGGTGCCGCGCCTGGGGCAGTCGCTGACGCTGGCGCTGGATCATGAGTTCCTGGTCGAGGACGGCCAGCGCCTGGACACGCAGACTCGCGACTTTGGCGCGCGGCTGTCGTATACCTTCAGGATCTGATCGCCGGAGGCGGACCAAGAGCACCGTGCTGCACGTCTACCATCACCACAGCCTCGCGCGCCTGGCGGAACTGCTCGGCGCGCTGATGCAGCGCTCGCGGGCCGGTTCGCCGCTGGTGCCCGAGCAGGTGATCGTGCCCAACCGCGGGGTCGGACGCTGGCTGCAGGCCGAGCTCGCCGGCAGCGATGGCATCGCGGCCAATATCGAGTTTCCGCTGTTCGCTACGTTCACCTGGCAGACGCTGCAGCCTGCGCTGGGCCTCGCTCCGGTGCCGGAGGGCTGGTTCCGCGAGCGTCTGCGCTGGGAGCTGTTCGCGCTGCTGCCGACGATCGCGGCCGAGGTGCCGGCGGTGGCGCGCTACCTCGCCGGTGAGCCGCGGGAACTGGTCACCCTGCAGCTGGCCGAGCGGCTGGCCGACGTGTTCGACCAGTACCAGGTGTTTCGCGCCGATCTGATCGCGCAGTGGGACCGCGGGGGCGACGGGGGTGCCCAGCCGGCGGCGGCGTGGCAGGGTCAGGTGTGGCGGGCGTTACGGGCGCGCCTGGGCCCACGGCATCGCGCGCGGGTGCTGCGCGAGATGGTCACGCGGCTCACGACCGAGCCGCCGGCCGGGGTGGCCGGCAGTGGGCCGCTGTATGTCTTCGCCACCGCTGATCTGCCGCCCGACTATCTTCGCCTGCTCTACGCCCTGGGTCGCGCGCGTGAAATCCATCTGCTGCTGCCCAACCCCTCCGAGGTGTACTGGGGCGATATCCGTGCCACGCGTCTCGCCTTGCGCGAGGCGCGTACGGCCCAGTTGCCGGTCGCCGAGCGCCGCGTGGCCGAGGGTCATCCGTTGCTGGCGGCGCTGGGACGGCCGCTGCGCGACTGTCTGCACCTGCTCTATGCCGACGAGCTCGCGGAGATCCAGGAGCCGGAACTCGGCCCCGCGCTGGCCTACGCGCCGCCGCAGGGTAACCGCCTGCTGCAGCGCCTGCAGCGCGGCATCATCACGCTGTCGGCGGTGCCTGAGGCCGTGCCTCCCGCGCCCGACGACGTTTCCATTCAGGTGCATGCCTGCCATGGGGTGCTGCGCGAGGTACAGGTGCTGCACGACCAGCTGCTCGACCTGCTGGCCGCCGATCCCGCGCTCATGCCGCGCGACATCCTGGTGGCGATGCCCGACCCGAGTCGTTATGGCCCGGCGATCCGCAGCGTCTTCGGCGGCGCCACCGGCCAGCGGCGTATTCCCTGGTCGCTGGCTGACCAGTCACGGCGCGCCGCCCACCCGCTGGTGCAGGCCGTGCGCGAGCTCTGCGAGCTGCCGCAGTCGCGCTGGCCGGCCTCCGAGGTGCTGGCCTTCGCGGCGGTGGCACCGGTGATGCGACGCTTCGGCCTGGACGAGAACGGCCTGCTCACCCTCACGCAGTGGCTGCAGGAGGCCGGCGTGCGCTGGGGGCTGGATGCCGATACCCGCGAGCGCCTCGGCGCCGGGCATTACGACGAGCACACCTGGGCGTTCGGGCTGGACCGCCTGCTGCTCGGCGCCATGCTCGATGACCCTGATGCGCTGGTGGACGACGTCTCGCCGTGGACGGGTCTCGAGGGTGGCGCGACCGTGCTGGCCGGGTCGCTGGCGCGCCTGCTGCAGGCGTTGGCCCGGTGGCAGCAGCTGCTGGCCGAGCCGCGTCCGGCGGGCGAGTGGCGCCACCATCTCAACGTCGCGCTGCAGACGTTTTTTGCCATCGACGAGGATGTGCGTGACGAGCGCGAGGCGCTGGCCGAAGTCCATGCGGCCCTGGGCGTGCTGGCGTTGGCCGACGCGACGCTTGGCGACATGCCGCTGGGCTGGCCGGTGGTGCGCGAGGTCCTGCTCGCGCAGCTGGGCCGGGCCGGCGAGCGCCAGCCGTATCTTTCCGGTGGCGTGACGTTCGCCGATCTGCGCAGCCTGGCAGGCGTGCCGTTTCGGGTGGTCTGCCTGTTGGGCATGAACGACGGCGAGTTCCCGCGCGAGGACCCGGGCACTGGCATCAACCTGGTGCTCGGCGAACATCGCCTTGGCGACCGGCGCAATCGCGATGAGGACCGTCTGGCTTTCCTGCAGTTGCTGCTGGCGGCGCGCGACGTGTTCTATGTCAGCTACGTCGGTTGTGACCTGCGCAGCGGCGAGACGCTCGAGCCCTCGACCACGCTCACCGAATGGCTGGAGTTCCTGCGCGAGCACCACTGCGCGGGGCTGTCAGCAGAAGCGTTTGCCGCGCGGTGGATCACCCGGCAGCCCATGCAGCCGTTCAGTCCGCGTTACTTCGCCGACCGCGCGTCGCATGAACGCGTCTTCACCTTTGCCGGCGGCTGGCGCGATGGGGCTGCGGCCAGCGGAGGTCAGCGGGTGCTGCCGCCGGGCCTGGACGATGGCACGCGGGCCCCGGCGCCGGCCGAGGCCGCCATGACGCTCGAGGCCCTGCAGCGGTTTTACCGTGATCCGCCGGCGGCGTTCCTGCGCGAGCGCCTGGGACTGGCGCTCGGCGGGGAGGACGTGCATGGCGACGACGACGAGACCTTCACGCTCGAAGGTCTGGACGCCTGGAAGCTCCGCAGCGCCCTGCTGGCGCGCGCGGGTGCTGGCGAGAGGCCGTCCGAGTCGCCGCCGCGGGCCTGGCAGCGGCGGGCGCTGCTGCCGCCACCGCCGCTCGATGGGGCGGCCTGGCGCGAGGCGGTGCAGGCGGTCGTGGCCCTGCATACCCTGCAGCGGCACTGGCAGACGCCTCGGCCAGAACCGATAGCGATCGATCTCACCTTGCCGGGCGGGCGTCGCCTGACCGGGCGGATCAGCGACTGGCGCCCGGGTGGCCTGCACCGGCTGCAGGTCGGACGGCTGAAAATGAAGCATCTGCTCGCCGGCTGGATCGATCTGCTCGCGCTGGTCGCGGCCGGTCATCAGGGGGCGCTGTTTGCCGCGGGGCTGTCGAAGGCGGGCGACCCCGAGACCTGCGTCCTGCGGGTGAGCGCTGCTGACGCGTTGCAGCTGCTCGGCAGTCTGGTCGAGTGGTATGAGGAGGGTCAGCAGGTCCCGCTGCTGTTTCATGCAGATCTCGCCGAGCGCTATGCGCGTGCGCTGCTCGAGGCGGCGCCTGAGGTCGATCCGGCGGCCGCCGAGCAGCGGGTCGAGGCGCATGGCGAGGCCGGCGCCGCTGCGCTGGCGGCGCTCAATGAATCCCTGCGTGCGGCTTCAGGCCAGTCACGCCAGCACGCACCAGCCGCGCTGAAGAACGCCTACTTTGTGAAACTGCTGCGGCCCGATCGGCCGCTGGGGGCGACGCCGGGCGAGACGGTATTCTGTGGCCTCAGCGCTGCCGTCTGTCTGCCCGTGCTGCTTCGCCAGCAGCCGTTGTCACTGACCGACGCGCTGTCGGGAGTCGTGCATGAATGACCACGACGCCGCCTGGTTGCCGCTGGCCGGGATCAGCCTGGTCGAGGCCAGTGCCGGCACCGGCAAGACCTTCACCCTCGCGGGGCTTTACCTGCGCCTGCTGATCGAGCAGCAGCTGGACGTGCGCGAGGTGCTGGTGATGACCTTCACACGTGCGGCCACGCAGGAGCTGCGCGAGCGCATCCGCAGGCGGGTGACCGAGGCGGCCCGGCTTGCGGCGGATCCGGCGACGGCGCCGGAGAATGCCGAGTCGGCGTTCGCCCTGGCGGTGCTCGAGCGCAGCGACGAGCCCCGTGACCGCCTGGCCGCGCGGCTGCGCGAGGCGGCGGTGCGCATGGATGAGGCGACCATCGTTACCCTCCACGGCTTTGCCGGCCGGGCGTTGCAGGAGCACGCCTTCGAGGGGGGGGTCGCATTCGACCGCGGCGAGCAGGTCGACGAGCGCGGCTTGCTTGATGAGGCGGCGGCCGACTGGTGGCGTCGGCAGGTGTTCGGCGGCGATCGGGCGTTGGCCGAACGCGTGCAGGCGCTCTGGCCAACGCCCGATCGCCTGGCGAAGGGGCTGGGCGAGCTGCTGACACGGCCGTGGGTGCGACTCGCCGGTCCGGATCTGGCGGCCATCGAGGCCGCCCGTGAGACGGCCGTCGCCGAGTGGATGGCGCATCGCGAGGCGCTGCGGGACTGGCTGCTCGCGGTCGAGGCGGCCGATGGGTTCTACGGCGGGCGAGGGCTGGCGAAGCGGGTTGCCGAGTCCGGCGGCGCCGCTGCCATGTTCGTCGAGATCGATGCGCATGTGCGCCGCCATGAGGCCGCGAGCAGCCTCGAGGCACTCGACCTGCTGGGCGCGTCGCGCCGCGACGGTCAACTCAAGGGACCGGCCAAGAAAGCCGGCCTGCCGCCGGCCGTTGCACGTGCCGTCGACGCCGTGCTGGCCTCGGCGGTCTGCGCGCCACTGGCGCAGTGGCAGCGCGCTCGCGAGGAGGTCGGTGCGCTGTTGGCGCGGCGCAAGCGCGAGCGGCGGGTGTACACCTTCGCCGATCTGGTGGAGTCGCTGCATGCGGCGCTCCTCGACCCGGCGCATGGCCCCGCGCTGGCCGAAGCGCTGGCGCGACGCTGGCCGTTTGCGCTGGTCGACGAGTTCCAGGATACCGATCCGCTGCAGTACGCCATGCTCCGGACGATCTACGCCGGCCGGGAGGGCGCCGGCATGGTGATGATCGGTGATCCGAAACAGGCCATTTACGGCTTCCGTGGTGGCGATGTGTTCGCCTATCTGTCGGCTGCCCGGGATGCCACCGAGCAGCGCGGCCTGAGTACCAATTACCGCTCGACGGCCGCCGTGCTGCAGGCCATCGAGACCCTGTTCACGGCAACGCCGGGTGCTTTCCTGGTGCCCGGCATCGAGTTCGTGCCGGTGCTGGCCGGGCGCCAGGCGGGGGACCGGCGGATCGAGTTTGACGGCGAACCGCTGCCCGCGCTGCAGTTCTGGCGCCTGGCCGAGACGGCAGCGGAGGCCGAGGCCGACACGCTGCCGAAGGTGGACACCGTGCGTGAGCAGCTCGCCGTGGCGACTGTCGCCGAGGTGGCGCGGCTGCTCGATCCGGCGGAGGGCGCCCAGGTCATCGACGCACAGGGGGCGTGTGCGCTGGCCCCGGCCGATGTCTGTCTGCTGGTCAACAACAACGCCGAGGCGGCCGATCTGCAGCGGCGCCTGGCGGCCACCGGCATCCCGGCGGTCTGCCTGCAGCAGGCCAGCCTGTTCGCCAGCACGCAGGCCGCGGACATGCAGGCTGTGCTGGCCGCCGCCGCCACCCCGGCCGATGCCCAGCGGATCCGCAGTGCACTGGCAGGCGAGCTGTTCGGCCTGCGGCTGGGTGACCTGGCGGCGCTCGAACACGACGACGACGCGTGGCAGCACTGGGTCGACCGGCTGCAGCAGGCCCATGAGCGCTGGCTGAGCGACGGGGTCCTGGCGATGCTCGAGCCGCTGCTGCAGGCGGCGGCCCCCCGCCTGCTGGGACTGGTCGATGGCGAGCGGCGGCTGACCAACTGGCTGCATCTGGCCGAGTCGCTGCAGGCGGCCGAGGCCGCGTGTTTCGGGCCGGCCGGATTGCAACGCTGGCTGGCCGGTCAGCGCGCGCATGCCGGTGACGGGGCGCCAGGGGACGAGGCCCAGCTTCGCCTGGAGAGTGACGAGGCGCTGGTGCGCATTGCCACCGTGCATGCCGTCAAGGGCCTGCAGTTTCCGGTGGTGATCCTGCCGTATGCCCCCTTTCTCGGGACCGGCGGGGGCGCCCCGGGCACACCGCCGGTGCGCTGGCACGAGGAAGATGGTGGGGAGTGGTTGGCGCCAGGCCCGCAGGTCGAGGCGACCCATCAGGGCCAGGCGATCCGCGAGCGCCGTGCTGAAGGGGTGCGTCTGCTCTATGTCGCGCTGACCCGGGCCGAGCAGGCGATCATGCTGCCCTGGTGCCGCGCCAACGGCGCCCAGAACTCGGCCTTGGGCTGGGTACTGCACGCCGCCGATGGCGCGCCGGGCGAGCGCTGGGCGATGGCGCGCACCGCGCCGGACTGGTTCACGCCGGCGTCCGTGGCCGCCCGTCTGGCGGCGCTGGAACAGGCGGGGGGCGGCAGCATCCGGGTCCGCGAGCTTCCGGCGACCCTGACGCCGCCGCGTCGCCTGGCGCGCGTGATGGTTGCGCCGGGGCCGGCCCGCGATGATTTCCCGGCAGCGCGCCCGTCCTGGCGGATGCTCTCCTACTCGGCCCTGCTGCGCGGCGAGAGCACGGCGGCGCCCGAATCTGGCGGTCGCGACGACGAGTCCGGCCCGCTCGCGGCAGCCACGGAGGATCTCGAGCCCCTGGCGCGCACGGCAGCCGTCGCGGCCAGTGACGACCTGATCCCGGACGAGCCGGCCCTTGCCGGCCTGGGTGGGAGCGCCTTCGGCTCGGCCGTGCACGATCTGCTCGAACACGTGGCCTTTGCCGACTGGCCGGCGCCGGGGCAGGCGCCGTCGCCTGCCGAGCGGCGACAGGTGGGTGAGCAGTTGCAGGGCCAGGGCCTGGCGCTGGCCGGCGGGATCACTGGCGAGCGCCAGCTCGCCGCGGTGGCCGGTCTGGTGTCGCGCTGCCTGCACACGCCGCTGCCCGAGATCGGCGCCCTGGCGGCGGTGCCGCCAGCCAGCCGGCTGGCCGAGATGGGCTTCGTGATGCGCCTGGGCGGGCAGTCACCGGCGCCTGTCAGCACGCTGTTGCAGCAGCATGGCTATACCGCGCTGCCGGCGGGTGCCCGCGCAGCGGGCACCCTGCAGGGGCTGATGCAGGGCTTCATCGACCTGGTGGTCGAGCAGGCTGGCCGCTACTGGGTGATCGATTACAAGACCAACCGGCTCGGCCCGGCCGCGGTCGACTATGCGCCAGCGCGTCTCGCCGAGGCCGTGCGGCGCGGGCACTATGATCTCCAGTACCTGATCTACCTCGTGGCCCTGCATCGCCATCTGCGGCTGCGGCTGCCCCGCTACCGACCCGAACAGCACCTGGGGGGTGCCCAGTATCTGTTCCTGCGGGGCATGAACGGCCGTGATGCGGCCACCGGCGTGTTTGTCGACCGACCCGCCGTGTCGCTGATCGAAGCACTGGATCGACTGTTCGACGGAGCGCCCGCGGCATGACACTGCTGGTCACCGGCCACGACGGCTTCCGGGGCCGACTCGAGGCGGCGTTCGGCCGGGGCCAGCTGCAGGCGATCGACCTGGCGCTGGCGGACTGGGCGCTGCGCCACGGTGCGAGCACGGAGGTGGCGCTGGCCTTTGCGCTGGTCAACCAGGCAACTGCAGGGGGACATGCCTGCCTGGAAGTCGCCGAGCTGGCCCCGGCGATTCCGGGCGAGGCGCCATGCTGCAGCGCCGAGGCGTTCGTCGCCGCGCTGGTTGCGAGTCCGCTGGTCGGGACGCCGGGCGCCGCGTGTCCGCTGATCCTGGACGGTCCGCGCCTGTACCTGCACCGCTACTGGCGCTATGAGACACGCCTGGCGGCCCGGCTGCAGGCGCTGCTCTCGGCGCCCCCGCAGCCGCTGGACCCGGCCGTGCTCGGCCCTGCGGGCGGCCTGTTCGATCGCCGTCGCCTGGCGCCGGGGGAGACCCACTGGCAGGCGGTGGCTGCGGCCGTGGCGCTGCGACATCGGCTGGCGGTGATCTCGGGCGGGCCGGGCACGGGCAAGACCTATACCGTGCTGCGCCTGGTGTACCTGCTGACCGAGGCGGCGGCCGCCGCCGGACGACCGCCGCCGGTGGTCGCGCTGGCCGCACCGACCGGCAAGGCCGCGGCGCGCATGATGCAGTCGATCCGGGACGGCCTGGACGGCCTGGCCGCGTTGCCCGGTGCCGCGCGCCTGGCCGCTGTGCTGCCGGCCTCGGCGATGACCCTGCATCGGCTGCTCGGGCTGGGGTTGCAGGGCACGCGGCCCCGCCATGATGCGGACACTCCGCTGCCCGCCGACGCGGTGATCGTCGACGAGGCCTCGATGGTCGACCTGCCGATGATGGCGAAGCTGCTCGATGCGCTGGCGCCCGAGGCCCGTCTCGTGCTGCTCGGTGATCGCTTCCAGCTGGCGGCGGTGGAATCGGGCTCGGTGCTGGCCGAGCTCTGCGCGCTGGCCGGGCGTAACCGTTTCTCCGCGGCGCAGCATGCCGCGTTCGCACCGCTGCTGGGCGAGGACACGCCGCCGGCCACGCCGCCCGGCGCGCCGCCCCTGGCCGATCACGTGGTCACGCTGGAGCAGAGCCATCGGTTCCAGGCCGACAGTCCCATCGGGCGCTTCGCCGAGGCGGTCAACGCCGGCGACGCCGAGCGCGCGCTCGCGCTGGCCGACGACGACCCGGCCACGCTCACCTTGTCCGCGGGGCCGGCGCCAGACCTCGCAGCACTGGCCATGCAGCTGGCCGAGGCCTACTCGCCGCTGCTCGAGGCGGTGGCGCCGGAAGAGGCGCTGGCCCTGCTCGAGCGGCTGCGCCTGCTGTGTGCCACACGGGTGGGGCCGGCCGGCGTCACGGCCATGAACCGGCGGATTCGCGAGGTGCTGGACGCGCGTCACGACCTCGATCCCGATCGACAGTGGTTCCACGGCCGCCCGGTGATCGTGCTGCGCAACGACTATCGTGCCGGCCTGTTCAACGGCGACACCGGGGTCTGCCTGGCCGACGCCGGCGGACGCTTCCGCGTGTGGTTTCCGGGCGAGCACTCGGTGCGCGCACTGCTGCCCACATCGATTCCCGAGCACGAGACGGTGTTCGCGATGAGCGTGCACAAGAGCCAGGGCTCGGAGTTCGACGAGGTGCACCTGCTGCTGCCGGAGACCGACAGCCCGGTGCTCAGCCGCGAGCTGGTCTATACCGGCGCGACCCGCGCGCGTGAGCGCCTGCGGGTGCATGCCACGCCCGAGGTGCTGCGCGCGGCGATCGCCCGGCGTGTCGAGCGGCGCTCCGGGCTCGGCACGCGGCTGGGCTGATCGCGTTGATCAGTCGACGGTGCCGGGCGGCGCTTCGGGCGCGCGACGAGGATGGGCGGTCGTGAGATACACGGCGAAGCTCGCCAGCCAGTGTGCGCCCGCGTAGTGCAGACCGGTGATGGCCGCCAGCCCGGCGTTCGCGTGGGCCTGCGCGCGTTCCAGCAAGTGCTCGCGTCGCCGGTCCCCCGGGGGCAGGGCGGCTGCGATCGCCTCCAGCATCCAGGCGCGCGACAGGTTCAAGCCATCGAGATGTGCCAGCTTGCCGTCCGTCCGGTCGCTGGTCTCGGCCACCGGCAACCAGTCGGGCTGACCGAGGGTGGGCAGGAAGTCGTCCAGCCATTCGGCGAAGGCTCGGGGCTCCAGCACCCGGCGCATGAGGTCGGCCACGCCCAGGCAGGGCGAGAGGAAATCGTGGCCGGAGGGCTCGAAGGCGAGCGGGGCGTTGCGCTCCTTCGCATGCAGGCGCAGGGCGGTCTGCTCGATCACGGCCAGCATGGTCCTATCGTCCACCGTGCTTGCATAGTCGTGGATCAGTCCGAAGGCAAATGCGCTCTGCGAGTGCTCGCCGCTGCGCACGGGATAGCGCAGCTTTGGAATCCACTGGTGCAGCCGTTGCAGGGCGATGCGCTCGAGCGGCACCAGCCAGGTCCGCCACTGTCTTGCACGCTTTACGTCCCAGGTATGCAGTTCAGCAGTCAATTGCAGCAACCACGCCAGCCCGTAGGGCCGTTCGAAGCCGTGTCGCGCCGGGTGTGCCAGGTAGGCAGCCTCGGCCTGCAGATTGTTCTCCGTGAGTGTGCGTGACATCGCGGCGAGCGCCTGCTCCGCGAACGCCTGGTCGGGGAACCGCCGGACGAGCCGCATGAGCATCCAGTGGCCATGGACGGCGGAGTGCCAGTCGTAGCAGCCGTAAAACGCCGGCGTGAGGCGGCGTGGCGGCGCGAGGTCGGCATCGCCGGTCATCACATGGGCAATCTGGCTGGGATACTCACGCTCGATACAGGCGAGGGCGAGTGCCGCGAAGCGTGCGGCCAGGGTCGCGTCCGGGCAGGGTGGTTGGGCCGTCTGGTCTGACATCGCCACGATCTTGCTCCGGCCGGGCGTGCAAGTCCAAGGCTTGGCGCATGCGACACCGATCAAGGCTGCAACGCCGGTCCCGACGCGCCAGCACAGCCGCCCTCGCGCGCGCCGGATCATGCCGATCAGTATAATCAAGCCACTCCCTTCGCTTGACAGGTCTCCTCATGACCAGACGACTGCTGGCCACCATGGCTGTTATGGCCATGGCTGTGCAAACCCTGTACGCCGCCGAATCCACCACACCCGTCCAGGGGGTGCGCGAACAGCCCCCGCGCTGGCATGCGTTGGTGAACGCCCGCGTCCATGTCGCGCCGGGAGAGGTGCTCGAGCAGGCGACGGTGGTGCTGCGCGATGGCCGCATCGTCGCGGTCGGCCCCGCGGTCACCGCACCGGAGGGCGCGCGGGTCTGGGATCTGGAAGGCGCGCAGGTGTATGCAGGCTTCATCGAGCCTTCCCGCCCACTGACGGAGGCACCAGCCCGCCCCGATGGCCCCGGGCACTGGAATCCGCGCATCACCCCGGAGCGCCAGGCCGCCGGTCTTCCCGGCGTCGATGCCGAGGCGCTGGATGGCCTGCGCGGGCTCGGCTTCACGCTGGCCAAGTTCGCTCCGGCGCAGGGCATTCTCCGCGGCGAAGGCGCGCTCGCGCACCTGGCGCCGGCGAACGAACGGCCGCTTCAGCCCGGCACCCGCGTGCTCGGGGTGCCGGCACTGGCCCACGCGGCCTTCGAGTTCGGCGGCTGGCCGAACCGCGACTATCCGACCTCGCTGATGGGGGCCATGGCGCTGCTGCGCCAGGCCTTGATCGACGCCCGCTGGCATGACGAGGCCTCGGCGCGCTGGACGCGCGATGCGGCCGCCGTGCGCCCGGAGCGTAACCTCGCCCTGGAGGCCCTGCGGCCGGTCACGTCCGGGCAGCAGCGGGTGCTGTTCAGCACTCGCGACGAACTCGACTACGCACGCATCCAGGGGCTGGCCGGCGAATTCGAGCTGGACGTCGCCCTGCTGGGTAACGGTCATGAATATCGCCAGGCGACGCTGCTGGCCGAGGCCGGACTGCCAGTGGTGATCCCCCTGGCCTTTCCCGAGGTGCCACCGGTGGAGCGGGTCGAGAGTGCCGACGACATCAGCCTCGCGGCACTCTCGCACTGGGAACTGGCGCCGTCCAACGCGGCCTTCCTGGCCGAGGCGGGGGTGGAGTTCTCGTTCACCAGCGACGGCCTTCAGCGGCCCGCCGAGGCCTTCTGGCCGGCGCTCCGCGAGGCGGTCCGCCGCGGGCTGCCCCCCGAGCAGGCGCTGGCCGGTCTGACGCGACACCCGGCGCGACTGCTGGGCGTGGACGACCGCCTGGGCGAGGTCCGTCCCGGTCGGCTGGCGTACCTCACAATCTTCGATGGCAACCCGTTCACCGACACCCACGCCCGCCTGCGGATGACCGTGATCGATGGTGAGCCGGTGCTGGCCGAGTCGGCACGTCGTGAGGACCCCCGTGGCAGCTGGCGTCTGGTGCATGCCGAGGGCAGCCTGGAGTTCTCGCTCAGTGGCCCGGACCGCCGTCTGCGCGCGGAACTCGACGACGGCACACGCTTCGACGGGCGGCTGGACGATGGCCGGCTGCTGCTGCAACCGCCTGCCAGCCTGTTCGGTTTCGATGAGGGGCTTGCGCGGCTCTCCGCCGAACCGCTGGCGGGGCGTCTCGAGGGCTTGCTGGCCCTCCCCGACGGCCGCCACCTGCGCATCCGTGGCGAGCGCACCGCGCCGGCGCCTGCGCCGGAAGTCCAAGTCCCCACCCTGCCGGTGCCGGCCCTGGTCGTACCCCGGTATCCGGCCGGGGCCTTCGGTGTGGCGGCGGATGCGCACGCGGACGCCCCGCGCAGCGTGCTGTTCGTCAATGCCACCGTCTGGACCATGGGCGAGCCGGGGGTGCTCGAGGGGGGTGAGGTGCTGGTGCGTGATGCGCGCATCGCGGCGGTCGGGCGTGATCTGCGGGCGCCAGCCGGTACGCTGCGCATCGATCTCGCCGGCCGCCACCTGACCCCCGGCCTGATCGACGCGCATTCACACAGCGCCATCAGCGGTGGCGTGAACGAGGCCTCGGATTCCAACACCACCGAGGTACGCATCGCGGATGTCATCGACCCCACCGATATCGCGCTGTACCGACAGCTCGCCGGCGGGGTGACGACCCTCCACATGCTGCACGGCTCGGCCAACACCATGGGCGGGCAGAACGAGATCATCAAGCTGCGCTGGGGCCAGGGGGCCGAGGCGATGCGCTTCGCCGGGGTCAAGCCCGGCGTGAAATTCGCCCTCGGCGAGAACGTCAAGCAGAGCAACTGGGCCTCGGACGGGACCCGCTATCCGCAGACCCGCATGGGCGTGGAGCAGTTTCTGATCGACCAGTTCGAGGCGGCCCGCGAGTACGGCGAGCGCCTCGAGCAGGCACGCCGTACCCGTGGCGCGGTGCCGCCGCGGCGTGACCTTCGCCTGGAGGCCACCCTGGAGATCCTGCGTGGCGAGCGGCTGGTGCACATCCACTCCTATCGCCAGGACGAGATCCTGATGTTCGCGCGGTTGGCCGAGACCTACGGCCTGCAGGTCGGCACCTTCCAGCACGTGCTGGAAGGCTACAAGGTGGCCGATGCCATCGCGCGTATCGACGCCGGTGCCTCGGCGTTCAGCGACTGGTGGGCGTTCAAGGCCGAGGCCTGGGATGCGATCCCGCATAACGTCGCGCTGATGACGCGCGCCGGGGTGTTGAGTTCGCTGAACTCCGACGACAACGAACTGGCCCGCCGGCTGAACACCGAAGCGGCGAAGGCGGTGCGCCACGGCGGCATGGACGAGGTGGCGGCGTTCGCGCTGGTGACCCTCAACCCCGCCCGCCAGCTGCGGATCGACGACCGGGTCGGGGCCATCGCGCCCGGCATGGATGCTGACCTGGTGGTGTGGAACGCCCATCCGCTGTCCACCTTCGCCCGGGTCGAGGAAACCTGGATCGACGGCCGGCGGGTCTTCGATCTCGATCGTGATCTCGAGGCCCGTCGTGAGGCCGCCGCCGAACGTGAGCGGCTGATGGCGCTGGCGTTGGCGGCGGCACGCGACGCCCGCCCGCAGGGTCAGGCGCGTACCGAGGGCAACAACGCACCCGGCGCAGCCGTCCAGGGTGTGCTGCGTCGCCTGTGGCTCGACCATGCCGAGGCGCATCTGCACCAGTACCGGGATCTCTATCACGACGGCAGCAATGCGCTGACCTGTACCGCGGAGGGGCACTGATGAGCATCGATATCCGCCTGTCGCGCGCGCGCCTCGGCGTGGCGCTCGGGGTCTGTGTCCTGGCCGCAGCACTCGCCGCGGCATCGGCCGCCGGGGCCGAACTCAGTGTGCCGGCGCCGCCGCAGCAACAGCCGATCCTGCTCGAAGGCGGGACGGTACACACGGTCAGCGGTGCGAGCATCGAGGCGGGTCGCCTGCTGTTTGCCGAGGGCCGCATCCTCGCCGTCGCCGGCCCTGACGAGGCACTCGAACTGCCGGAGGGCACGCAGCGGGTCGATCTCGCCGGCCGACACGTGTACCCGGGGCTGATCTCCGCCAACACCGTGTTGGGTCTGGTGGAAATCGACACGGTGCGCGGCACCGTCGACGTCGCCGAGACCGGCGTGATGAACCCCAACGTCCGCGCCGAGGTGGCGGTGAATCCCGCGAGCGAACTGTTTGGCGTGACCCGTGCCGCGGGTATCCTGACGGCGCTGACCGTGCCCCAGGCGGGACGGGACGGCCTGCTCGGCGGGCGCTCGGCCCTGCTGCGGCTCGACGGCTGGACCTGGGAGGACATGACGCTGCAGTCTGGCGTGGGCATGCACGTGTTCTGGCCGACGGAACGGGCTGCCGGCTTCGGTGCCGTCGGCGTCGATTCGCCCGAAGCGCGCCGGCGGGCTGCTGAAGCGCGTGTGGATCAGCTTGACGAGTTCTTCGCCCGTGCGCGCGCGTACCGCGAGGCCCGTGCAGCCGATCCGGCGCTGCCGCGTGACCTGCGCCTGGAGGCGCTGGCGCCGGTACTGTCCCGCGAGATGCCGCTGGTGGTGCACGCCGATGAGCTGCGCCAGATCGAGGCCGCGCTGAATTTCGTCGAGCGGCACGCGCTGCGACTGGTGCTGGTCGGTGGCTACGACGCCTGGCGGCTGACCGAGCGACTGCGCGAACTCGACGCCGCGGTGATCGTCTCCTCGGTGCATCGCCTGCCATTGCGCCGCCATGAGCCCTTCGACACGCCGTTCGTCCTGCCGCTGAAGCTGCACGAGGCCGGCGTGCCGTTCGCCATTGCACGGGTGGCGACCACCTTCGCCTCGGCCCACGAGCGCAATCTGCCGTTCGAGGCGGCCACGGCGGCGGCCTTCGGCCTGCCTCGCGAAGAGGCCCTGCGGGCGATCACGCTGTATCCGGCGCAGATCTTCGGCGTGGACGACCGCATCGGTGCGCTGGCCCCGGGGCTGCAGGCGACGCTGATCGTCACCGACGGGGATCCATTGGAAATCACCACCCAGATCGAGCGTGCCTGGATCGACGGGCGCGAGATCGATCTCGCCAGCCGGCATACGCGGCTATACGAGCGGTATCGGCAGCGCTACGAAGGACCGGCCGCCGTGCAGGAGGCCCGCCCGTGAGCATTGCCAGGGATCACCAGATCTTCACCCGCACGTCGTCCTCGCGATACATCCCATCTCCGGGTTCGACCCCGAACGCAGCGTAGAACTCCGGCATGTTCGACAGTACCCCGATGACGCGGTAGCGCCCCGGCGAATGCGGGCCAGTCATCAGCTGCCGGCGCAGCGCCTCTTCGCGCTGGACGATGCGCCAGACCTGGCCCCAGCCGAGGAACACCCGCTGGCTGCCCGTGAAGCCGTCGATGACCGGTGCGGGCTGTCGGCCCAGCGACAGCTGGTAGGCCCGGTAGGCGACCGTGAGTCCGCCGAGATCGGCGATGTTCTCGCCGAGCGATAAGGCGCCGTTGATGTTCATGCCCTCGACCGGCTCGTAGGCGCTGTACTGGTCGATCATCAACTGCGCGCGGGCGCGGAATTGCGCCTCGTCTTCTTCTGTCCACCAGTCGCGCAGGTTGCCCTCGCCGTCGGAGCGCCGGCCCTGGTCGTCGAAGCCGTGGGTGATCTCGTGGCCGATCACCGCACCGATCGCGCCATAGTTGACGGCATCGTCGGCATCCACGTTGAAGAACGGCGGCTGCAGGATGGCGGCCGGGAAGACGATCTCGTTCATCGTCGAGCTGTAGTAGGCGTTGACCGTCTGCGGCGTCATGAACCACTCGTCACGATCGACCGGCTGGCCGAGGCGCTCGACGTTGCGCGTGTGCTCGCAGGCGCGGCTGCGGTGGACGTTGCCGACGAGATCCGTGGGGTCGATCTCCAGGCAGTCGTAATCACGCCAGACGTCGGGATAGCCGATCTTGGTGTTGAAGCGCGCGAGCTTGGCGCGGGCCTCTTCCTTGGTCGCCTCGGTCATCCAGTCGAGCTCATCGATGGCCTCGCCGAAGGCGAGCTTGATGTTGGCCACCATGGCGTCCATGCGGGCCTTGGCCTCAGGCTGGAAGTGGCGGGCGACGTACTCCTGGCCGACCGCGAAACCGAGCAGGCGCTGTACCAGCGCCACGGCGCGCTTCTCGCGCGGGCGCATCTCCGGCTGGCCGTTGAGGATGCGCCCGTAGAAGTCGAAGTTCTCCTCGACGAAGGCGGCCGGCAGATAGCCCGCATGACTGCGCAGCAGATGGAAGCGGTGATAGTCCTGCCAGTCGGCGATCGGGGTATCGGCCTGCAGCGTCGCCAGCGCCGTCAGGTAGTCGGGCTGGCGCACGACGAGCGCGTCGATACCGCTGACATCACCGGCGGCCAGCCAGCCTGCCCAGTCGAAGCCCGGTGCCAGCGTCGCGAGTTCGTCGAGCGGCAGCAGGTTGTAGGTCAGCGTGCGGTCGCGGTTCTGCACGCGGGTCCAGTGGGCCTGCGCGAGACGCGTTTCCAGCGCAACGATCCGCTCGGCGGCGTCCTCCGGGGCCTCGTGCCCGGCGAGCTCGAGCATGCGTGCGACATGTCTGCGATAGCGCGCGAGCAGGGTCTGCGAGCGCTCGTCCTCGCCGAGATAGAACTCCCGGTCCGGCAGCCCGAGCCCGCTCTGGCCGACCTGGGTGATGTAGCGGTCGGCCTGGCCCTGGTCCTGGCCAACGCTGAAGGTCACGGGTGCGCCGGCGCCCGCACGACGGCTGTTGCCCCAGAATGCCGCCAGTGCGGCGGGCGAGTCCAGGGCATCGATGGCGGCCATCAGCTCGGCCAGCGGTTCGACACCGCGTGCCTCGATCGTCGCCTCATCCATGAACGCGTTGAACAGGTCACCGATCTTGCGCCGCTCGGAGCCGGCGGGTGCGTCCGTGTCGGCTGCCGCCTCGGTGACGATCGCGAGCACCTGCTGTTCGGCGGCTTCGGCCAGTTCGTCGAAGCTGCCCCAGCGGGCCCGGTCGCCCGGAATTTCGGCCTCGGCCAGCCAGCCGCCGTTGACGAACTCGAAGAAGTCGTCCTGTGGCCGGACATCACGGTCCATGTTCTCCAGGTCGACACCCAGCCCCAGCGGGGGCGGTGCGGCAGCGGTGTCGACGGTGCCGGCCGCGGGGGGTGGGGGCTCACCACAGGCAGCCAGCAGCGTGGCGACACAGGCGGTAGCGATCAGACGTCCAGTCATCGTTCAGTGGTCCTCGGTCTCTCAGGGTGAACAGGGTGTCCACGCCGGCCCGCTGCCGGCGCAGGCTGAAGAAGTCATGCTGGAGCGGGGATGCGAACGTAGCCGAAGCGCGCGGGCACGCGGGCCTTCGGCAGTCGCTCGACCAGGATGTGCTGCCCCGCCCAGTCCAGGGACAGGATCGGCTGTGTTCGGTCGTCGCTTGCAGCCAGCGACTCGAAGCTGAGCGGCGTGCCGTCAGGCCCGCGCAGGCGATCGGCCAGCTCGAGCAGCGCGGTGCCTGACACCAGGCCCGCGCCGCGGCTCGTGCCGAGGACCAGGTTGCCCTCTTCGTCGAGGTTCCCCGTGCCGTCGAGCGTGACGGTCTCACCGAGGTGGTCGCGCAGTTGCCCCTGTGTGTCGACATGCAGCACCCACGGCGCATGGTCGAGTTCGACGAATACGCGTTGCGGGCCGTTCTGGAAGTACCAGGCGCCGTGTTCGTCGGCCAGGTAATTGCGACCGATGAACTCGGCCAGGCGGCGGTTGCCGATCAACTGACCCTCGAGCCGCCAGCGGCCGGCCTCGTCGAGCCGCAGCCACCCGTAGGCGGCTGGCACGTTCGGCCAGCGCCGCATGGCCTGGAGGACCCGCGCATCCATCAGCGGGCCTGCGATTGCGCTATCATTTCAGGGACTTCCGTCGAGGACTGTGGGACATGACCGATTCCATTACCGCGCGTTTTCACCTGGCGTTCCCGGTTTCCGACCTCGAAGCCGCGCGCGAGTTCTATGCCGGCCTGCTCGGCTGCCCGACGGGCCGGGAATCCGACCACTGGATCGATTTCGATTTCCACGGCCATCAGCTGGTGGCCCACCAGGTGCCGCCTGAGGCCATGCCGGCCGTGGCGACCAACCCCGTGGACGGTGAGGCGGTGCCGGCCATGCATTTCGGCGCCGTACTGCCCTGGGACCAGTGGGAAGCACTGGCAGGGCGTCTGCGTGCGGCCGGCGTTGCCTTCGTGATCGAGCCGCAGCTGCGTTTCGAGGGCCGGAAAGGCGAGCAGGCCACGCTGTTCATCCGCGATCCCGCCGGCAATCATCTCGAGTTCAAGGCTTTCCGCGACGAGTCGCTGCTGTTCGCGAAAGACCTCTCGCCCTATACCTGAGCCCGGTTCAGTGCCGGCAGTGCCAGCCGAGCACGTGGCCCAGCTGGTGGAAGTACTCCATGGTCGCCGGCTGCCAGGCGTCGCCGCCCTGTCGCTCGAAGAAGAACGGCTGACGTTCCACCGCCTGCGGTGCGAGCTGGTGCATGGTCGCCGAGTCGTAGAGGCGGCCGTTCAGCATGGTATAGACCACGTGTTCGCTGTCGCGGATGTCGCTCAGCGGGTCGCCGTCGATGACGATGATGTCGGCAAGCTTGCCGACCTCGATGGAGCCGATGTCCGCATCCATGCCGAAGTAGCGCGCGCCGTCGATGGTGGCGCCGCGCAGGGCGGCAAAGGGTGAGAAGCCACCCTGCACCATGATCCAGATCTCCCAGTGGGCCGCGAGGCCGGCGCGCTGGCCGTGCGCGCCGATCACCACCGGGACGCCGCGGTCGTTGAGCGCCTTGGCCATTTCGGCGACACCGATGTGGTTGTAGTGTTCGTCGGGCGCGGTCGGCCGGCGGATGGCGCGCGGCTGGACCACCGAGTGGGGCGTGAAGGCCATCAGTTTCTCGTTCTTCCAGACTTCCGTGCGGTCGTACCAGTACTCCTCGCCCATCAGTCCGCCGAAGGCCACGCCGAACGTGGGCGAGTAGACCACGTCGGTCTGGCTCCACAGCTGCAGGATGTCCTCGTAGATCGGCTGGATGGTCAGGCTGTGCTCGATGCCGGTGTGGCCATCGACGATCTGCGAGAGGTTCTGCTCCAGACGCATGCCGCCCTCGGGGAGCACCAGGATGTCGAGCGCCTCGCCGGCGGCCAGCACCTGCTGACGCTGGTCGCGGCGCAGATAGTTGTAGCTCTTGACGGAAATCGCGCCGTGGTCGCGCTGTCGGCGGACATGGAACTCGGCGTCGGCGTAGTCGTCGATGCGGGCCGTGGCGCCGGGCAGCAGCGCGCCGTAGAGGATACGCCCGGTGGAGAACATCCGGGGGGCGAGCAGCTGACCGCTGCGCTGCAGTTCAGCCGCCGAGAAGAACGCCCAGTTGTCGTTCGAAGGGTCATGGACGGTGGTCACGCCAAAGGCGAGTTCCGCATACTGCATCCAGTTCTGGCGCGGCTGCAGCTGATGGTTGCTCTTGGGACCGTGGGCATGGGCGTCGACCAGCCCCGGCAGCACGGTTTTGCCAGTGACGTCGAAGACCTGGTAGCCCTCCGGGATGGCGACCTCGTCGGCTGTGCCGACCGCGCGGATATGGCGACCCTCGACCAGGATGACGCCATTGTCGATGATCTCCTCGCGGGCGTAGGCATCGCGCATGGTGACGATTCGGCCGCCCACCAGCGCGATGCGCCCCTCCGGCTGATCGCTGGCCACGCTGAAGCCGAAATCCCGGCCCTCGGTCACGGGTTCCGGCAGGGTCTCGGGCGCCCCGGCCAGGAAGGCGAAGGCATCGCTCAGCCGCCGCTCGAAGAGCTGTGCGCCGTAGGACCAGCGCAGTGTCTCGCTGTCCGCCGACCAGTGCAGGACCTCGCCGCCGCGGGCCGACACCTGGCGTACCGGGAAGGCGCTGCTGCCGGCGCCCAGCGTGATCGGTCGACCGGAACTCACGAAGGGCGCGACGTAGGTGTTGAAGTGTTCCGTGAAGGCCACCCAGCGACCGTCGGGCGAGACCCGGTATTCGGTGATCCATTCGCCAGCCAGGTGCTCGCGCTCGTCGCGACCCTCGAGATCGGTGCTGTACAGGGCGAGATGATTGCGTGCGTTCGGCCGGGCGTGGAGCAGCCGGGTGCCGTCCGCGGAAAACTGCGGTCGGGTGCCGCGGTCGAGCACGCGGCGGAGATTGCGCCCGTCGCTGTCGACACGATACAGCCCCGGGCGCTCCGACCAGGTTGGTGAGGTGAGAAAGCCGCCGGTGACCTTGCGGAATGCCACTTGGCTGCCGTCGGGTGAGAATGCGGGCTCGACGTAATGGCCTGGCGCCTCGGTCAGGACCCTGGCCCGGCCACGGCCGACCGGGGCGATACGCACCGAGCCCAGGGCCTCGTCATCGAAGGTGGTGTAGACGACATAGCGCCCATCGGGCGAGAACGCCGGATGGAACTCCCAGTGATCGTCCTGCCGGGTGAGCCGGCGGCGCTGGTCGCTCTCGAGATCATGCAGCCAGAGATGGCCCAGCGCCTGGTAGATCGCGGTGCGCCCGTCGGGGCTCAGCTGTGTCCAGCGCAGCATGCGCACGTCGAAGCGTTCGGTGTCGACCTTCACCGTACGCCGCAGGGCCGCACGCACCTGCTTGTCGGTGCGTACGTGCACCTCGATGGCCTGATGCTCACCGTCCAGTCCGACCCGGTGAAACCGCCCGCCGGCCCAGATGACCAGCGCGTTGCCGTCGGGCAGCCAGTTGTAGCTCGGGTAGTTGCCCATGTCGCCGCTGGTTTCCTGCTTGTCGCGGTCCAGCCCGTCGAACAGCGTACGCTCGATCCCCGACTCGAGGTCCTTGAGCATCAAGCGGCTGGTCAGGGTCTCGGCATTACGGCGGATGAACGCGAGCTGTCGGCCATCAGGCGATACCTGCGGTCGGATCGCGCCACCGGGGCCGGAGACCACGGTGTCGATCTCGCCGGTGTCGCGGTCGAGCCGGCGGATGGCGAAGATGCCGGTGTTGGCATCCCGGTTGTACTGCCAGACCCAGTCGGGGGTGATGTCCTGGCTGAAGTAGACATAGCGGCCATCGCGCGAGAAGTTCGGCTCGGCGATGTTTTTCTGTGAGCGCTCGCCGTGCAGGCGCTCGACCAGTTCCACTCCGCCGCCGCCGCCGCGGTGGTACATCCAGATCGAACCTGCCGGAATGCTCCGCTGCGACACATAGCCCTTGCGCGCGGCGATGTAGTCACCGTCCGGCGACCAGGCCGGGTTGTGCAGCAGGTGCTCGCGTTCCCGACTGACCTGCAGCGGATTGCTGCCGTCGGCATCCATGATCCAGAGGTTCTCGGCGCCGTCGCGGTCGCTGATGAAGGCGATATGTCGGCCGTCAGGGCTGTAGCGCGGCTGGAAATTCCACTCGATGCCGTCGGTCAGCGCCTCGGCCTCGCCACCCTCGACACCGACCCGGTAGATGTCGCCGAGCATGTGGAAGACCAGATGCCGGCCATCCGGGCTGACATCGACATCCGACCAGCTGAATTCGCGAGTGTCGATGGGAATGCTGCGCCAGTCTCCGGGGGGGTCGGAGACCGACCAGGCGCTGTCGTCGGCAGGGGCGGCCTGGACCTGCGTCGACGCGAGCAGGGCGAGGGCGGGGATCAGCAGCAGTCGGGCCATCATCCTCGGGTTCCTTCGGCAGTCGTGGCAGCCGGCCTACCAGCTGCGCACGCGGCCGGTGTCGACGTGCAGGAAATCCGAGCGGGCGTAATACCCGACACCACCGGCCTGGAGATCGAGCGCGATCTTGCGCAGCTCACGGGTGGGCACGCCGCGCAGGCGCACGTCGATTGCCCGTCCGTCCATGTGCAGGGAGCGTTGGGCCACCGCACCGCCGCGTTCGCGCAGCATGTCGTTGGTACGCGGCGAGCGGTAGGCAGAAATGATCTCGTAAGTCCCCTGGCCGCCGGCCCGCTCGCGCAGGCGATGCAGCAGCGTCAGCAGCTCGGGGTCGATCGCGACGCTGTCGCCGGTGCGGAAGTCCCGCAGGAGGTGCGAGACCTCGGCCAGGGCCTCCGGGACGAACTCGCCATCCTCAGCGAAGGTCACCCGCAGACGCTCGCCCGTGTGGGTATGATGAAAACTCAGTGTGCGTGCGCGGCGTGCTTCAGCGGGCCGCGGCAACCCCAGTCCCGCGGCGGCCAGGCCCACCCCGGCGGCCAGGAAACGCCGACGGTCGAGGCCGGTCTGAAGCAGTTGGCGGTCACACAGTTCACACATCGAGGTCACCCATGGTAGGAGGCGTCGCAGTCGCGGCCGAGGCCCGAAAGTCTACCCGGTTTGGCCGCCGCTGCGCTGCCACCCTGGTCACGCTGCTGGCGACCCTCGCGCCGCTGGCCCAGGCATTTGCCCCGGCAGAGGAGGAGCGCCTGCGTGCCCGGGTCGAGGCGCTGGTGGCCGAGCCGCGCATCGCCACCACCGTGGTGGCCGATCCCTGGCTGCTCGCCCAGCTCTACGCCGAGCGCCAGTTCCAGCCGGCCTGGACGAACGAGACGGCGCTGCGCGAACTGGTGGACGCGCTCGGGCGCGCTGCCGAGCGCCACGGGCTGAATCCCGCGGATTTTCACCTCGAGGTCATGCGCGAGGCGCTGGACGCCGGGCTGCAGCGCCTGTGCTGTGCGGAGCTCGACATGCTCGCCACCGACGCCGTGGCCCGGCTGATGTTCCAGCTGACCTCAGGCAAGCTGGACCCGGAATCGTTCCATGCCAGCTGGAATTTCCGGCGTGCGGCGGCCGGCGAGTCTCCGGCACAGCTGGTGGAGGCCCTGCTGATTGCCGAGGATCTGCCGGCGGCGCTCGAGGCGCTGGCGCCGCAGACACCCGCCTACCGGGGGCTGGTCGACGCGCTGGCGTGGCATCGCCGCCTGGCCGCGGCAGGCGGCTGGCCTAGCGTCGCCGACGGGCCGACACTCCGGGCCGGGGAGCGCGACCCGCGGGTCGGCGAATTGCGCCGTCGCCTGGCCGCCAGCGAGGATCTCACGGGTGCCGACGCCGAGCTGAAGGGGCCTGACGCGGAATTTTTCGATGGCCCGCTCGACGCCGCAGTGCGTCGCTTCCAGGCCCGCCATGGCCTGGCAGTGGACGGGCTGGTCGGGCCCCGGACCCTGGCGGCGCTGAACGTGCCGGTGGCGGCGCGGATCGACCAGCTCAGGGTCAACCTGGAACGACACCGCTGGCTGGGCGATGAGCCGGACGGGCGCTATCTGCTGGTCAATATCGCCAGCTACCGCGTGGTGCTGGTCGAGGCGGGCGAGGTGACCTGGGAGACCCGCGCGGTGGTCGGCCTGCCGTATCGGCAGACGCCGGTGTTCCGCGCCGATATGCGCTATCTGGTGTTCAACCCGACCTGGACTGTGCCACCGGTGATTCTTGCGCGCGACCTGCTCCCCGAGCTGCGCCGCGATCCGGCGGTACTTGAGCGGCGCAATATGGAGGTGCTCGATCTGGAGGGGCGCCGGGTCGACCCGGCGGAGATCGACTGGGCGCAGGCCCGGCCTGGCCGCTTTCCGTATCTGCTGCGTCAGCGGCCGGGCCCGGACAACGCGCTGGGCCGGGTGAAATTCATGTATCCCAACCCGTGGCACGTGTACATGCACGACACGCCTCATCGCGATCTTTTCGGCCACACCGAGCGCACCTTCAGCTCGGGCTGCGTACGCCTGGAGCAGCCGCTGGAGCTCGCCGAGCGCCTGCTGGCCGCCACCGCCTGGGACCGCGCGGCGATAGCCGCGGTGCTCGCCGAGGGGCGGCCGCGAACGGTTCATCTGCCCGAGCCGGTACCGGTGCTCACGATCTATGCGACTGCCGTCACCGAGGCGGGCCGCGTCCTGTTTCTGCCGGACGTCTACGCTCGCGATGCACGCATCCTGGCCAGCCTGGACGCGCCGCCTGTCGCCCAGTCGTCAGTCGAACGTGAAGGCCCCGAAGGTGCAGTCTTCGGGGAATAGATAATCGATCGGGCAGCTGTAGGTGCCCAGGAAGCGGAAGTCGGCGCTGACCAGCGCGCCGGCGAGCCCCGACTCGCCGAGTGAGTCGGCAAAGCCGCCGCGGAACAGGCCGTAGTCCGGATCGAGGCGGTTGAACACGAGGTCGGTGATTACGCCGTCATCGGCGACGATCTCGCAGTCGCCTGCGGCGCAGAACGCCGTCGCCCGGACCAGTTCCCCGTCGAACCAGTCCTCCCAGGCCTGGCGGCCGCGCCAGCGGCCGTCGAGGTCGGCGAACAGGAAGCGGGGCAGGGCGCGCGCCTCTCGCGTGAGCACCGCGAACTCGAAGAACTCGGTGACCAGCAGGGCATGCTCACGGTCGCCGGAGATCAGCAAGCGTACCCAGGTGCCGTCGCTGAGCAGGCCCTCCAGCTGTCCGGGCCCGACGCGCCAGAGGTCCCCGCGCACACCGCTGGACTGGCCGGCGATCACCTCGCGGGTCAGCCGTTCGCCCTGGATGCGCCATTCCAGCGTGAACAGCGTGCCGTCGGCATCTTCCATGGCGCCGAACCAGGTGCCGTCCAGGCCCAGGGTCGGGGACGGGTGGGAGACGCCGGTCCCGGCCTCGATGCGGCAGCCCGCCAGCAGCAGACTGCCCAGCATCAGCGCGCCGAGGACTGGCCATGATCGCCGTTGCATGTCACACCTCCCGTCGTGTCATCCCCTGCTGTTTCCGCAGGCCACGGGCTGCGCGCCGGGCCTGATGGAGTTCAGCCTGCCAGCCCGAAGCTGAACGGGGGATGAGCGGGCGCCGCAGGCCAGGTCGCCCTGCGGCCGGGCGGTCAGTCGTCGCGGCCCACCACGAAACTGACCACGGTGCAGGCGCTGCCGCCGACATTCAGCGTGGCGAAGTCGCGGGCCCCTTCGACCTGGCAGTCGCCGGCCTGGCCGGTGACCTGGCGGGCGCAGTCGAGCAGCATCCGCACGCCGGTCGCGCCTACCGGGTGGCCCAGTCCGATCAGTCCGCCGCTGGGGTTGATCGGCAGACGGCCGCCGAGTTCGATGCTGCCATCCTCGATGATCTGCCAGTTCTCGCCCGGGGCGGTCAGGCCGAAGTGGTCGATGGCCATGTACTCGGTGGTGGTGAAACAGTCGTGGGTCTCGATGCCGTCGAGCTGCCAGGCGTCCTCGACACCGGCGCGCGCCAGCGCCTCGGCGGTGGTGCGGCGCACGTGCGGGAAGATGTGGGGCGCGTCACGGCTGGCCTGGAGCTTGATGTCGAAGGCGATCGGGGCCGTGCGATGCCCCCAGCCCTTGATGCGGGGCAGGCGCTCCAGGGCCACGCCCTCGCGCTTCGCCCAGGCCCGAGCGGTGCGCTCGCCGGCCAGCACGACCCCGGCCGCACCATCGGTGACCTGGCCGCAGTCCTGCTTGCGGATGCGCCCGTCGATCACCGGATTGGCCTCGTCGTCGGCGGTGAAGCTGGCCTCGGTAAAGGCCCACTGGCGGGTCTGTGCATTGGGATTGCGCCGGGCGTTGGCGAAATTGTTGCGGGATATCGCCATCAGGTGCGCGTAGTCCAGCCCGTAGCGGCGCGCGTACTCGTCGCCTAGCCGGGCGAACAGGTGGGGCCAGGGCCAGCGCACGTCCTGGCATTCGTGGCCGGTCCAGATCGCGGCGCCAAGGTGCTCGGCGGCCTCGCCGCCGGGCACGTTGCGCATCTGTTCGATGCCGAGCACCAGCGCGCAGTCGTAGCGCCCGGCTTCAATCTCGGCCATCGCGGCGAGCACGGCGATGCTGCCGGACGCACAGGCGGCTTCGTGCCGCGCTGCTGGCATGTCGGCCATCGCCGGATCGACCAGGCCGAAGAAGCCGCCGAGCAGGCCCTGGCGACAGAACAGCTCGGCCACGAAGTTGCCGACGTGACCGACCTCGATGTCACCGGGCGCGACGCGCGCGTCGGCCAGCGTGGCGCGGGTGGTCTCGGCGAACAGGTCGAAAATGTCGTGGCCCTCGCGGGCCCAGTTGCGGGCGAAGTCGCTCTGGGCGCCGCCCAGCACGTAGATGGGGGAGGTCATTTGGTGGGCTCCTGGTGTGCGGGTGGGTGGCCGGCGGGACGGTCGTCGCCGTACTGCAGCCAGCGGTCGAGATAGGCCAGGCGGTCGGCCCCCCAGAACATCTCGCCGTCGGCAAGCATGGTCGGCGCACCGAACACGCCGGCCACCACGGCATCGGCGGTGGCCGCCTGCAGGCGGGCCTTGATCTCGGGCTCGGCCATGCCGGCGAGGAGGGCATCTGCATCGATGCCGAGCTCGTGGGCCAATCCGGCGACGGCGTCCGGCGTGGACAGGTTCCGGCCTTCGCTGAAACTGCCTTCGAACATCGCATGCAGGAAGGGCAGGGCGTGGCGTTCGTCGTGCGCCTGCAGCCAGTGAAAGGCCCGGGCGGCCGGGATGCTGTTGAAGGGAAAGGGGTCGGGCCAGCGCCAGGCCATGCCCGCCTCGCGCGCCGAGCGCTCGACATCGTGCCAGATGTAGCGGCCCTTGGCGGTATCGGGCGAGGGCGGGGCGTGGCGGAGCTCCCGGAAGATCACGCCCAGGCTGATCGCCTGCCAGCGCAGTTCGCGGCCATGGCGCTCGGCGATGTCGGCGATCTGCAGCCGTGCGATGGCCGAATAGGCCGAGGAGAAGTCGAAGTAGAAGTCGATCGGTCCGGCCATGGCTCCTCCGTCGGCACTGGCTTTCATAACAAGACCGAGTCAGTCTAGCCGCTTGTGGGGTTGCGCCGTCAAGCCCGTCGGCGCGCGGCCCGCAGCGCCTGGCGCAGATCCGCCATGGTAGAATTGTGTGCTTTTCGTCACCTCTGGTGGTCCGCCCGGGCACCCGCGCGGGTCGTCCGAGCACCCCCTTCAATCATTCCCCCGGGCCTGAACGCGCATGAGCCGACTGTCATTAAGCAAGGACCGCATTCGTTTCCTTCTGCTCGAGGGGATCCACGATTCCGCCGAGGCCGTGCTTCGCGAGGAAGGCTACCGCAAGGTCGAGCGTCTGCGCGGCTCGCTGACCGGCGAGGAGCTGGTCGAGGCGGTGCGCGACGTGCACTTCCTGGGCATCCGCTCGCGCACCCAACTGACCGCCGAGGTGATCGACGCCACCCGTCGGCTGAACGCCGTCGGCTGTTTCTGCATCGGCACCAACCAGGTGGATCTCGCGGCCGCCGAGGCCCGTGGCATCCCGGTGTTCAATGCGCCGTTCTCCAACACCCGCAGCGTGGCCGAACTGGTGCTCGCGGAAATCATTTTCCTGCTGCGCGGCGTCGCCGAGAAGAATGCCGCGGCCCATCGGGGTGAGTGGCTGAAAACCGCCGAGCGCAGCTACGAGATCCGCGGCAAGCGGCTCGGGATCATTGGCTACGGCCACATCGGCACCCAGCTCGGCGTGCTCGCCGAAGCCCTTGGCATGCGCGTGTGGTACCACGATATCGAAAACAAGCTGCCGCTGGGCAATGCCGCCTCCGCGCCGGATCTGCAGAGCCTGCTCTCTGGCTCGGATGTCGTCACCCTGCACGTGCCGGAGACCCCGCAGACCCGCAACATGATCGGCGAAGCGGAACTGGCGGCGATGCGCCCGGGGGGCTTCCTGGTCAATGCCTCGCGTGGCACCGTGGTGGACCTGGAAGCACTCGAACAGGCGCTGGAGCGCGGCCACATCGCCGGCGCGGCGCTCGATGTCTTCCCGGTCGAGCCGAAGTCGAACGACGACGAATTCATCTCGCCCCTGCGGCGCTTCGACAACGTCATTCTTACGCCGCATGTCGGTGGCAGCACCCAGGAGGCCCAGGAGAATATCGCCATCGAGGTTGCCCAGAAGCTGGTGCGCTACAGCGACAACGGCTCCACCGCCTCGGCGGTGAACTTCCCGCAGGTGGCGCTGCCTGACAACCGCAGTTATCGGCGGATCATGCATATCCACAGGAACGTGCCCGGGGTGCTTGAAGCCATCAACCACATCTTCTCGGCGCGGGGCGTGAACATCGCCGCGCAGTACCTGCAGACCAGTCCACGCATCGGCTACGTGGTCATGGATGTCGAGACGCCGGAGGCCAGTGCGCTGCTCGAGGAGCTCAAGGGTATCGCGGGGACCGTGCGCGCACGGTTGCTGTACTGATGACACGCCACGAGGCGCTGGCGCGCATCCGTGAGATCGTCGGGCCTGCCGGGGTGGTCGACGATCCGCTCGAGCAGGCGGGCTACCTGATCGATGAGCGCAGGCTTTATCAGGGCGCGGCGGCGCTGGTGGTGCGCCCGGCCAGCACTGACGAGGTGTCGGCGGTGCTGGCCGTTTGCCATGAGGCCGGCCTGGCCGTCGTGCCGCAGGGCGGCAATACCGGCTACTGTGGCGGGGCGACGCCCGACGATGCCGACGGCCAGGTATTGCTGTCGCTGACCCGCCTGAACCGCATCCGCGAGGTCGATCCCGTGGGTTTCACGCTGACGGTGGAGGCAGGCGTCGTGCTGGCCAGGGCCCAGGCCGCTGCCGCCGAGCATGAGTTGCTGTTTCCCCTGAGCATGGGCTCCGAGGGCTCCTGCCAGGTCGGCGGCAATCTCGCGACCAATGCCGGTGGGCTGGCGGTGCTCAAGTACGGGACCGCCCGCGAGCTGGTGCTGGGTCTGGAGGTGGTACTGCCTGACGGACGGGTGCTGCACGGGCTCAAGGGGCTTCGCAAGGACAACACCGGTTATGACCTCAAGCAGCTGTTCATGGGCGCCGAGGGCACGCTGGGCGTGATCACCGCCGCGGTGCTGAAGCTGTTTCCGGCGCCCACGGAGCGCCAGACCGCCTGGCTGGCGGTGGCTGACGCCGCGGCCGCCTGTCGGCTGCTGGGGGCTGCCCGCAAGGCCAGCGGCGATGCGGTGACCTCGTTCGAGTACGTCACCCGCCCGTCACTGGCGCTGGTGCTCAGCCGGATCGACGGCACCAGTGATCCGCTCGATTCGCCCTATGAACACTACGTGCTGATGGAAATGTCGGCCGCCGGGGCCGAGGGCAGTCTGCGCGAGATCATGGAACAGGTGCTGGAAGACGGGATGGCGCGCGGCGAGGTGCTGGATGGCGCCATTGCCGAGTCGGGTCCGCAGCGCGATGCGTTGTGGAAACTTCGTGAGTCCATTCCCGAGGCCGAGAAACACGTGGGCGGTGCGGTCAAGCATGATGTCTCGGTGCTGATCTCGCGGATCCCCGAGTATCTTGCCCTCGCGCCCGCGCGGGTACAGGCGGTCACCGACTGTCGCCTGTCGATCTACGGGCATATCGGCGACGGCAATCTGCACTACAACCTCCTGCCGCCCGCGGACAGTGATCCCGAGGCGTTTCGTGCGCACTGGGGCGCCGCCCTGTCGCGCGCGGTGCACGGGCTGGCCGCGGAACTCGACGGCTCGTTCAGTGCCGAACACGGCGTGGGCAAGCTCAAGAAGGATGAGCTCGCCAGGTTGTCAGACCCCGTGGAGCTCGAGGTCATGCGCGCCGTCAAGACGGCGCTCGACCCGCGCGGGATCATGAATCCCGGCAAGCTCTTCCAGGCCTGAGTCGATGCAGCATCCGACGCCCGCGGAGCTCGGCTACCGCATGCCGGCCGAGTGGTCGCCACACCAGGCGACCTGGCTGTCCTGGCCGCACAAGCGCGCCTCCTGGCCGGGCGCGTTCGAGCATGTCGAGCCGGTGATGGTCGAGGCCGTGGCCGCGCTCGCCGAGTCCGAGCCTGTGCGGATCAATGTGCTGGATGGCGGGCACGAGGCGCATGTGCGCCGCCTGCTCGAGGCGGCCGGAGTCGAGCCTGCCCGCGTCCTGTATCACCGGTTTCCGACCAATGATGCCTGGTGTCGCGATCACGGCGCGATTTTCGTGACCCGGCCAGGCGAGGCGCCACTCGCGGCGCTGGACTGCGGCTTCAACGCCTGGGGTGGCAAGTATCCGCCGTGGGAGCTGGACAACGAGATCCCGCGGCAGATGGCCGAGGTGTTGGGCCTTCCGCGCTTCGAGGCCGGACTGATTCTCGAGGGCGGCTCCATCGACGTCAATGGCGAGGGCACGGTGCTCACCACCGAGGACTGCCTGCTCAACCCCAATCGCAATCCCGCCATGGATCGCCCGGCCATCGAGCAGGCGCTGCGCGAGCTGCTCGGTGTCGAGCAGGTGCTCTGGCTGGGTGAGGGGATTGTCGGCGATGACACCGACGGCCATGTCGACGACATCACCCGTTTCGTCGCGCGCGCCACGGTAGTGACGGCCGTCGAGCCGGATCACAACGACCCGAACCACCGGCCTCTGCAGGCCAACCTGGAACGTCTGCGCGCCATGCGTCTGCGCGACGGCAGCGCGCTGGAGATCATCGAGCTGCCCATGCCGCGGCCGGTGTTTCACGAGGGCGAGCGGCTGCCGGCGAGTTATGCGAATTTCTATATTGGCAACTCGGTCGTGCTGATGCCTGCGTTCGCCGATCCCGCCGACGACCGTGCCGCCGGTATTCTTGCCGACTGCTTTCCCGGGCGGCGGATCGTGCCGCTCGACTGCCGCAAGCTCGTGGTCGGTCTCGGGGCATTTCACTGCCTGACCCAGCAGGTCCCCGCTGCGCCCGGCACGTCGCTGTGACGTCGCCTTGCCGCGCATGTGATGGGTACCTGAGTTAACCTGTTTATTCTGTAGCCAGTCTGTCCGGAGTCACCCCTATGGCCCAGTCCCCGATCAGTGCATTCATCCGTCATCATTACCGCCACTTCAATGCGGCGGCCCTGGTCGATGCCGCGGACGCCTACCGTGCGCACCTCGAGGCCGGTGGGCAGATGCTGGTGACGCTGGCCGGGGCCATGAGTACCGCAGAGCTCGGCCTGTCGCTCGCCGAGATGATCCGCCAGGACAAGGTGCATGCGATCTGCTGTACTGGTGCGAACCTCGAGGAGGACGTGTTCAACCTCGTGGCCCATGATCATTACGTCCGCATCCCCAATTACCGCGATCTGACGGCGGCCGACGAGGAGGCGCTGCTGGCCCGTCACCTCAATCGCGTCACCGACACCTGCATCCCCGAAGAGGAGGCGATCCGGCGTATCGAGCGGGCCGTGCTCGAGGAGTGGACGGGTGCCGACCAGGCGGGCGAGGCGTATTTCCCGCACGAGTTCATGTATCGCATTCTGAAGAGCGGCAAGCTCGAGCAGTACTACCAGATCGATCCGAAAGACAGCTGGCTGCTGGCCGCCTGTGAGAAGAATCTGCCGATCATCGTGCCCGGCTGGGAAGACTCGACACTCGGCAACATCTTTGCGAGCCACTGCATCACCGGTGAGATCAAGCGCGTGCACACCGTGCGCAGCGGTATCGAGTACATGATGATGCTGGCAGACTGGTACAAGGCCAACTGCCAGGGACAGGGCATCGGATTTTTCCAGATCGGGGGCGGCATTGCCGGTGACTTTCCGATCTGTGTGGTGCCGATGCTCGAACAGGATCTGCAGATGGCCGATATCCCGCGCTGGGGCTATTTCTGTCAGATCAGTGATTCCACCACGAGCTACGGGTCATACTCCGGCGCCGTCCCCAATGAGAAAATCACCTGGGGCAAGCTCTCGGCCGAGACACCGAAGTTCATCATCGAGTCTGATGCCTCGATCGTCGCCCCCCTCGTGTTTGCCTGCGTGCTTGGGCAGTAGGAGCCAGCCGATGTCTGCCAACCCCGATCCGCAAGTTCTCCTGGGCGATGACGACGTTGCCTGGACGCCCGCAGACGCTACCGAGCTTTACCGCGTCGATGCCTGGGGCGCGGCCTACTACCATGTCAATGAGCGCGGCCATGCGGCGGTGATGCCCACCGGTGAGGACGATCTCTCGGTCGACATTGCCGTGGTGGTCGAGGACCTGCGTGCGCGCGGCGTGCCCTTCCCGGTACTGATCCGTTTTCAGGACGTGCTCCAGGCGCGGGTCCGGCGCATCAACCGGGCCTTCAGCACCGCCATCGAGGAGGCCGAGTACGACAACGTCTATCGCGGCGTCTACCCGATCAAGGTCAACCAGCTGCATGAGGTCGTTGAGGAAGTGCTCGAGGCGGGACAGCCGTTCTCGATGGGGCTCGAGTGCGGCTCCAAGCCTGAGCTGATCGCCGCGCTGCCGCACATGGAAGACGATCAGGCACTGCTGATCTGCAACGGCGTCAAGGATGCCACCATGCTGCGGCTCATCCTCGCGGCACAGGGCCTGGGTAAGCCAGTGTTGCCGGTGCTGGAGAAATACACCGAGTTCGTGGAGTTCATGCGGCTCGCCGAGGAGCTGGGTGCCGTACCGCGCCTCGGCGTGCGCGTGCGCCTGACCACCTCCGGTTCAGGGCGCTGGCGCGAGTCGGGTGGTGACCGCTCCAAGTTCGGCCTGTCGATCCCCGAGATCGTCAAGCTGGTGGAGGTGCTGCACTCGCGCGGGCATCCCGAGAGCCTGGAGCTGCTGCACTTCCACCTGGGCAGCCAGATTTCCGACATCCAGATCCTCAAGCAGGCGGTCAAGGAAATCACCCAGGTCTATGCGCAGCTGCACCGCCGTGGCGTGCCGGTGAAATTCCTCGACGTCGGCGGCGGCCTGGGCGTGAACTACGACGTCGGCTACTCGTCGGACGATCCGGGCATCGGCTACTCGCTGCAGGAATACGCCAACGCCGTGGTCTACTCCGTGCAGGAAGTCTGCGAGCAACAGGAAGTACCCACGCCGGCGCTGGTCTCGGAGAGTGGCCGTGCGCTGGTCGCGCATCATTCCGTGCTCGTGGTGGAAGTGCTGGGCGCGTACACCAAGGATCGCATCGAAGACGATTTCGCTGCCAGCGAGGAGGATCATGCCATCGTCCAGCGGCTCTCCGAGACGCTGGAATGGGTCCGCCAGCGTGGTGGCGAAGCACCCACGCTGGCCCAGCTCTCCGAGGCTTACCACGATGCCTGGGAAGCGCGTAACGAAGCCGATACGCTGTTCTCGCTGGGCTATCTCGACATCGAGCCGAAGGCGCTGGCCGAGCGGCTGTACTGGAGCATCTGCTACCTCGTGCTCGACCGCGTGGCCGCACTCGATCCCGACCCCGTGCCGCCGGAGTTCGTCGAGCTCGAGGAGCAGCTCGTCGACCAGTACCTCTGCGACTTTTCGGTGTTCCAGTCGATCCTGGACCACTGGGCGATCGGCCAGGGTTTTCCGATCATGCCGATCGCCCGGCTGGATGAGGAGCCGACCCGCCGCGCCCTGCTGGTCGATCTCACCTGCGATTCCGACGGCAAGGTGAGCCACTACGTCTCGGCCCGCGACGACAAACGCTTCCTGCCGGTGCACGCCCTGCGCGACGGCGAGGCCTATGATCTGGGCTTTTTCCTCATGGGCGCCTACCAGGACATCATGGGCGATGCCCACAATCTCTTCGGCCGCGTGGCCGAGGCGCATGTCTATGCCGATGCCGAGGAGCCGGGCAACTATTACATCGAGAAGATCATCCCGGCGACGTCCATCCGCGACATGCTCGCCTCGGTGCAGTACTTTCCCAACGATCTGCAGCGGCGCATGAATACGCTGATCCGGCACAAGGTGGCCGAGGGCATGATCCGCCCGAAGGCCGGTACCGAGCTGCTCGAGCAGTACATGAGCTGCTTCCACGACTCCACCTACTACGACACGCGGGCGAAGTAGATGACACGCGCGAAAACCCTCTCCGTCGGGCTCGTGCAGATGCGCATGGGCGAGGATGTGGCGGATAACACCGCCCGCGCCCTGGCCGGGGCGCGTGAGGCCGCCGAGCGGGGCGCGCAGGTGATCTGTCTGCCCGAACTGTTCCGCTCGCGGTATTTCTGCCAGACGGAGGATGCGGCGCAGTTTGACCTCGCCGAGGCTGTGCCCGGCGAGACCACCGAGGCCTTTGCCGCGCTGGGCGCGGAATTCGATGTCG
>RECU01000108.1 GCA_007693855.1 Gammaproteobacteria bacterium
TCAACCCGGGTGGATACTCGCGTCCAGATCCTGTTGGGGGAGCGCCTGTTCGATCCATGCACAGGCGACCAGGTCTCCGGTGACATTGACTGCAGTCCGGCACATGTCGAGGATTCGATCGACACCCAGGATCAGGGCGATCCCGGAGGCTGGCACGCCGACGGTGGTAAGAATCATGGCGAGAATGACGATCCCGACACCGGGGCTGGCCGGGGCGCCGATCGATGCGCCGACGGTGGTCAGTACGATCAACGCCAGTTGTCCGGTGGTGAGATCGATGCCGAACACCTGCACGAGGAAAATGGTGGCGACGCACTGATAGGCGGCGGTACCGGCCATGTTTACGGTCGCACCCAAAGGGACGACGAAGCGCGCGATCGCCTTGCGCACGCCGAGCTTTTCTTCGGCAACCTTGATCGACAACGGCATCACCGCTGCACTGGAACTCGTCGCAAACGCCAGCAGCAGCACCTCGCGACTCGCCGTGAGGAAACGTAGCGGCCGCAATCCCGCGAGACCCCAGGCAAGCAGCGTGTAGGCGAGCATCAGGATCGCCAGTGCGACCAGCACCGTGCCGACATAGGCCGACATGCCAAACAGGGCCTCCAGTCCGATGCGGATGGTGATCTGTGCGAGCAGGCCGAATACCGCCGCAGGGGCGATGAACATCGCCCACTTGATGACGATCATGCAGATTTCCTGCACGGCGCCCAGGAGATCGATGAGCGGTCGCGAGACATGGGGTGCCATGCGCACGATGGCCACCGCAATCACCAGCGAAAAAATCACCCACTGCAGCATGGCGCGGTTGGCGGCCGCCTCGAGGGGTGAGGCGGGGAGCAGGTCGACCAGTGTTCGCGGCACGTCGCCAAGGCCCGGACGGGCGACCAGCGCTGTGTCTTCGCTCGGGCCACCCGCCTGGTCTGCGCCGGTCAGCGCTTCCGCGGTACGCGCCTCCAGGCGTAACTCCTCAGGCAGGTAGTTGCCGGGTTCCAGCAGTAGCGCTGCCCCCAGGCCGACGACACAGGCAAATACCGTGGTGACCAGAAAAAACGGCACCGCGCGGCCGCCGACCTGACGCAGTTCGCGGGCGCTGTCGCTGGAGGCGAGGCCAAGCACGATGGAGCAGAACACCAGTGGCAGCACGATCATCGAGATCAGTTGCAGGAACAGCAGTCCCGGCAGCGCCAGCCAGTTGCCGATGATGTCCGCCGTCGCCTGGTCCGCGATCAGCCCGGCACGCGGGGAGAGGATGGCCCCGACGGTGATGCCGAGCACCATGCCGACGAGGATTTGTGCCCACAACCGGGTGCGCACCAGCACCGCCAGCGTCGCGCTGAGCCGCTTCAGCGATCGCGGGTGCAGTTCCCTCAGGCGGTCTGGGCGGCCAGGCTGAGAGGGGGCGTTCATGCCTGCGGAGCTTAACATGCCTGCATGCGCCGCTCTGCGCAGCGTCGGCAGGCTAGCGTTCGATCCTCACGCCGCGTTCAGCATACCAGCGTTCGTCCAGTTGCCAGCGGATGCTCTCGACATCAGGCTCGGCGCGGACAATTGCCGCAGCCCGTGCCTGCACACTCACGAGTTGTTCCTGCACGGCCAGGATTGCAGGGTCATCCAGCGGTCGGTTGCGGAGCTCCGGATAAGCTGCGCGAACGAACTGCAGCACTGGCACGTTGGCGGCTCGCGGACTGGACATGACAGCCACGCCAGCGTCATGTTCGACGACCCTGAACCGGTAGATGTAGGCCGCCACCTCCGGGTCGGAGGCCAGCAGGGCGTTGAGTTCGATGACTCGCGAGTCGCGCGCGATCAGCCACCACGCGAGCAGCACGATGGCGATGATGCCGAGGGCGGCGGCGTAACGTTGAGCGAACGTATTCATGGTTGGCCTCACCTGGTCTCTCGACCTGCAGCGTAGCGCACTCCCGTGCGAACTCAGGGCTCGAGGCGTACCAGTTCGATGCGTGCGATCTCCAGCTCAGCCTCGAAGGCCTCGCCATAAGCCACCACAGCGATCGAGCGCAGCCGGTCGTGGTCCAGCGGGGCGGTCAGATACTGGCCGCGAAACGTGGCGAACGGCACCACCACCCGCTGCCAGTCTTCGGTCACCGGCATTGGCGCACTGAAATACTGCCAGACCCTCGGCGTGCCTGCCGTGCGCAGATGCAGGTAATACGGTCCCGGACGTCCGCGCACCACCACCGCGATGCCCGTCCACGCCGAGGCATCGAACAGGCTTCGGTCGGTGGTCAGTGGCAGCCGGACCTGGATGAAACCGCCGTTGTTTTCCAGGCGCACCGGGCCACGCATAAACAGGACGCGCCCCTCGTCACCCTCAGTATAGCCGGCCTCGATCTCCGACAGCCCGCCCATCACGCCATCGGTGAACCCCTGCCAGCGGGTACCGAGTGCCGAGCGCTGCTGCTCGTCGGTGAAGTTGTCGAGCAGCAGCGTATCGGTTGCGGCGGGGCCAGAAGCAAGCATGAGCAGTGCGGCGGCGTGGGCGAACACTATTTCCAGGCGATCGCGGCGCTGGCCGGACCCTCCAGTGGCAGGATGTCGAAGCGCCTGAAGCCCGCCTCGCTGCACCACGCGCGGAAATCGGCGCCGGTGTAGTCGAAGGCGTCACCGAACTCGATCAGCATGTTCAGCGACATCAACAGGCCGAAGGCGTTCTCGCGACGCGCATCATCGATGAGATTCTCGATGACGATGAAGGCGCCACCCTCGGGCAGGGCTGCGTAGGCCTTGGCGATGAGCAGCTTTTTCTTCTCCAGATTCCAGTCATGCAGAATGTTGCCCATGGTGATGACGTCGGCAGGTGGCAGCGGGTCGGCGAAGAAATCTCCCGACACGACCTGGATCCGCGCGCCGAGACCCGCCGCATCGATATGCCGCTGTGCGTGCGGCGCCACCGGCGGCAGGTCGAAACTGGTGAACCGCAAATGCGGGTGGCGGGCGGCGATGACACGCGAGAGCAGCGCCAGCGCGCCCCCGATGTCGCTGACCGTCTGGTAGGCCGAGAAGTCGAACTTCTCGGCGAGTGCGGCGAAGTTGGCCGCCTGGGCACCCGTCATCGCTTCCAGAAACTGTCCGAGCTTGCTCTCGCTGGCGTACAGCTCCTCGAAGATCGGTTTGCCGTGGGTGCGGACTTCGCTCTGCGGCTGCCCGGTTTTGAGGGCCGTGCCGAGGTGGTTCCAGAAGCCGAACAGCCGTGCGTTGAACATCTCCGGCAGTCCGCCGATCCAGGCGGGCGAGTTGCGGTCGAGGAATGTCCGTGTGTCGAGCGTGTTGCGATAGCGTCCCTCGGGACCATCGCCCTCGCGGTCCAGGAAACCGAGTGCGACCAGGGCATCGAAGAAGTCGTAGGTCCCGCGCGGGTGGAGTGCCAGTCGAGCGCCGAGTTCTTCCGCGGTCATCCCAGCGTCGCCGAGCACGCTGAAGAGGTCGAGTTCGACGGCGGTGAGCAGGGCCTTGCTGGCCCAGAAGGCCGTGGCGGTCTCGAGGATCCGCCCTGGGTGTGGTTGAGTCTGCACGTGTGTTCCCCCTGTTGTTATGAGTGCTAGATCAATCGGAAGCCCTGTTCGCTGATCGGCAATTGTCGTATCCGCCGGCCACAGGCGGTGTAGACGGCATTGCAGACCGCTGGCGCGACCGGCGGCAGCACGGGCTCGCCCAGCCCGCTAGGCGACCAGTCGCTCTGGATGAAGTGTGTGCTGACACGCGGGGCCTGCGGCAGGCGCAACAGGGGATAGCGGTCGAAGTTGCTTTCGCGCACCCGCCCGCGCTCATGCGTAAGCTTCTGCCCGGCCATGGCGCTCAGCCCGTCGATCACCGAGCCCTCGCTCTGGTTCTCCGCGCCGCTCAGGTTGACGATCGGCCCGACGTCGCAGGCCACCGTGACCTCGTGTACGCGGATGCGTTGCCCATCCTCGACGCTGACTTCCGCGACCTGCGCCACATGCGCGGCGTGGCTGAAGTAAAACGCGAGCCCCAGGGCGCGGCCCTCCGGCAGGCTACGGCCCCAGCCCGCCTGTTCCGCGGCAAGCTTCAAGACGTCCGCCGCGCGGCCGGTGTGCAGCGCCCAGGTGTTGTCCGGTTCCAGCCAGCGCGGCTCCCCTAGGATCTCGAGCAGGAACTCGAGATGATCGCGTCCCGCGGCGGTGGACAGTTCGTGCAGGAAGCCCTGCAGCGCGAAGGCGAAGACGCTGGCTCCTGGTGCCCGCCAGAAGCCGCAGGGCGACGCCCACGGCAGCTGCGTGCGCTCCAGGCGGAAATTGGCGATGAGATGGCCCAGGTCCTCGTTCGGCCGCAAGTTGCCGCCAAAGACCGGATTACGCCCGTCGGCGGTGAAGGTGATGAAGTGATTCTGCCAGGCGACCGCGCGCCCTTCGGCATCCAGACCCCCTTTGAGGGCGTGGAAGCCGCCTGCACGCAGGTAGTCGTGGTGCATGTCATCTTCGCGGGTCCACTGCAGCTTGACCGGCCCATCGATCCGCCGCGCAATCGCGGCAGCCTCGCAGACGGGATCGTTGACCAGCCGCCGACCGAAGCCACCGCCCATGCGCAGCTGGTGCAGGGTGATTGCCGACTCGTCCAGATCGAGCAGGCCGGCGACGTTGCTCACCGCGCGCTGCGGCGTCTGGGTCGGCGCCCACAGCTCGATGCGCCCTTCATCCGCGTGGTACCAGGCCGTGCAGGTCTGGGGTTCGAGCTGGGCGTGGGCGACAAACGCGTAGCTGTAAATGGCCTCGACCGTCGTCGTCGCCCCTGCCAGTGCCGCGTCCAGGTCACCCTGGTCGGCCAGCCGCTCGGCGCCCTGCGAATCAGTCAGGCGCCTGGCCTCCGCCAGCGTCTCCGCCCAATCGTCCCGCGCCGCCGAGGTCTCATCCCACTCGACCTCCAGCGCCTCGCGGGCCTGCATCACCGCCCAGGTGTCCCGGCCGACGATGGCGATGCCGGGCTTGAGTTCGGTCAGATCGCCATTGCCCTCCAGGACAAAGGCCGAGTCGATGCCGGGCAGGGCGCGGATCACGTCGAGGTTGGCGCTGCGCACCCGTCCGCCAATCGCCGGGCACTTCACGTAGGCTGCGTGGCGCATGCCCGGCAGCTGCTGATCGCTGCCGAACAGCGGCTGTCCGGTCACCAGCGCGGTGTTGTCGACGCCCGTGACGCGGGTGCCAAGCAGGCGGAAGGCCTCGCGCGGCTTGAGGGCGACGCGCTCAGCGTCGGGGACGGGCAGGCGTGCGGCCGCGTCGGCAAGCGCCACGTAGGCCACACGTCGGCCGCTCGATGCGTGCAGCACGTGGCTGTCCGCCGTGGTGCAGTCTTCGGCGGCGACCCCCCAGTGTTCGGCTGCGGCGGCCACCAGCATCACCCGGGCCACGGCGCCGGCGCGGCGCATCGGCAGCCACACCCGCGGGATGCCGGTCGAGCCCCCGGCAAACTGTCGGCCAAAGTCCGTCTCGCTGATCCACGACTGACGGACCTCGACCTCGGACCAGGCGGCGTCCAGCTCCTCGGCGATGATCATGGGCATGGCGGTTTTCACGCCCTGGCCGCATTCGGGCTGGGTGGCGTGGATGACGATGCCCTCGGTCGAGATCCTCAGATAGGCACTGGGTGCCAGCGTCTCCGCGCCAACGGTCTCGCGGGCAGGGGCCGTCGCGGCACCGGCGGGTCGCAGGCTGAACGCGAGCATCAGACCACCGCCAGCCAGCCCTGTCAGCTGCAGGAAGCGGCGCCGGTCGAGGCGGGACACCGCGAGCCGCAGGCCTGCCTCCGGCCGCGTCAATACCTCGTGTGCGATCGCCTGCAGACTGGCCTCTCCCCGCCGCCGGGCACTGCCCGCCGCGCTCATGTGCCGACCTCCGCCAGCCTGGCGGCGGCGTCATGGATGGCGCGGCGGATGCGCAGATAGGTGCCGCAGCGGCAGAGATTTCCGGCCAGGGCTGTGTCGATATCGCTGTCGCTGGGGGCCGGGTTGCGGGCGAGCAGGGCGGCCGCGCTCATCAGCTGGCCGCTCTGGCAGTAGCCGCACTGGGCGACGTCATGGTCGATCCACGCCTGCTGCAGCGGATGCAGGCGGCCGTCTGGCCGGGCCAGCCCCTCGATGGTGGTGACGGCCTGGCCCGCAGCGGCGTGGGCGGGCACCTGGCAGGCGCGCACCGGCGAGCCCCCGAGATGCACGGTACAGGCGCCGCACTCGGCGATGCCGCAGCCGTACCGGGTGCCCACCAGGCCGAGCCGGTCGCGCAGGACCCACAACAGCGGCATGTCCTCGGGGATATCTTCGAGGGCGTGGTCCCGGCCGTTGACCTCCAGCCTCAGCGTACTCATGGCAACCCTCTCATGCTGGTCTTCATTAAGGGTACTCTATTCCGCGGCGCAGATTCGCCGCCTGCTGCAGGACCGAGTGCATGTCCCCCGCCGCCATCCACGTCGTCGGCTCGATCAACATCGACCATGTCTATCGCGTCGCGCGTCTGGCAGAGGCCGGGGAGACGCTGCATGCGCTCGGCTATGCCACCAGCCTGGGTGGCAAGGGGGCCAACCAGGCGATTGCCGCAGCCCGTGCGGGCGCGTCAGTCCACATGATCGGTGCCGTCGGTGTCGATGGCGCCTGGGCGCGCGAGCGGCTGGCGGCCGAGGGCATTGGCATCGACGGGATCGATGTCCTCGAGGGCACCACCGGCCACGCGCGCATTGAAGTCGATGACCGGGGCGAGAACCGGATCGTGCTTCTTGCGGGTGCCAATCAGTGTCTGGTGTCGGCGTCCATCCGTAGGGCATTGTCCCGCGCCCGGCCCGGAGACTGGCTGGTGCTGCAGAACGAGACCACTCAGGTGACCGAGACCGCAGCGCTGGGTCGTACGCTGGGCATGACCGTGGCCTACAGCGCCGCGCCCTTTGTGGCTGAGGCGGTCGCCTCGGTGCTGCCGCATGTCGACCTGCTCGCGGTCAACGAGATCGAGGCGGCGCAGTTGCGT
>RECU01000058.1 GCA_007693855.1 Gammaproteobacteria bacterium
GTGCGCCTGCGCAAACGCACCAGCAACCTGTTCCGGCCGCGAGAGGATGATTCGCGTGTCCACCTCGATGCCACCGCGCTTGGGCATGTGATCGAGGTCGATGCCGATGCGCGCATCGCCGAAGTCGAGGGCATGACCACCTATGCCGACCTCGTGGACGCCACACTCCCTCACGGGCTGGCCCCCGCCGTCGTCCCCGAACTCAAGAGCATTACCGTCGGCGGGGCGGTCACCGGGGTCGGGATCGAGTCCAGTGCGTTTCGCTACGGGCTGGTGCACGAAACCGTCCGTGACTTCGACATCCTGGTCGCCGACGGGCGGGTGCTGCATTGCTCCGCTGAGGTGCATTCAGATCTCTTCCATGGGTTCCCGAACTCCTACGGCTCACTGGGGTATGCGACGCGCGTCGGCGTCGGTCTCATTCCGGTGTCGCCGTGGGTGCGGCTTGAGCATCGACGTTTCGAGGATCCGGCGGCGCTGTTTGCCGAGATCGAAGCGGAATGCGCCAGCCCGAGCTGCGCCTATCTCGACGGGGTGTTTTTCGGCCCCGGGGATTTCGTGCTGACACGCGCGTACTTCGCCGACGCATTGCCCGCCGGCGTGCAACCCGGCGACTACACCTGGAAGCGCCAGTATTGGCAGAGTCTGCGCGCGCGTGGCGAAGACTGGCTGAGCATCCACGACTACCTCTGGCGCTGGGACACCGACTGGTTCTGGTGCAGCCGGAATGTCGGCGCGCATCTTGCGCCGGTGCGTCTGCTGGCCGGGCGCCGGCTGCTCTCCAGTGTCACCTATCAGAGGATCATGCGCGCGAGCCATCGCTGGCCGCTCAGCCTGCTCCAGCACGTCACCCCACGCCGCGAGTCGGTCATCCAGGACGTCGACATTCCGATCGCCCAGGCCGCGGACTTTCTGGCGGCGTTCCACAGCAAGGTCGGCATCACCCCTGTGTGGCTGTGTCCCTTCGTGGTCACCACGGATCGCTTCCCGCTGTTCCGACTGCGCACCGATACGCCCTACATCAACTTCGGGTTCTGGGACCGGGTGGCCAGCAGCGAACCCGACGGCCACTACAACGCCCTGATCGAGCGTCTGGTGGCCGATCACGGCGGCAAGAAAAGCCTGTATTCACGGAGCACCTATACCGAGGATGAGTTCTGGCGGCACTTCGATCGCGAGACCTACGCGCAGCTCAAGCAGGACGTTGATCCCGAGGGCCGCTTCCCGGGGCTCTACGAGAAGACGGTGGGTCGCCGCTGATCAGCGACGCGGTGCGGTCGATCATCAGCGCATCGGCCATGCAGGGCAGGGCCGTCGGTCGGTATCAGCCGAAGCTGCCGGCAACCAGCCCTGTCAGGCCAATCGCCACCGCACCCATGCCCAGTGCCGTGAGCAGGGCGAGCATGGCCGGGCGCGCACCGAGCGTGGCCAACGCCCCCAGCCGGATGCCCATGCCGATCGCCGCCATGGCCATGGCGAAGAGAAAGGCGCTTGCCATGGCTGCGATGGAGAGCAGGGCCTGCCACGCCGCGGCCTCTGCGAACAGGAGATCGCCTGCGCTGCGCACGCCGGCCAGCAGCAGAAAGCCAAGAATGAACAGCGGAAAGCCCGGGCGCGCTGCCGCGCTCTGCTGCCCCCGCAGCGCCCACCAGATCACCGCCGGGATCACCACCAGCATCGACAGGTTGCGCAGCAGCTTGGTGACCGTGGCGGCGGCGACGGTGCCGGTCTGCCCGTAGGCCTGCTCGTGCATGAGGGCGGCGGCGGTGACCTGCGCCGTGTCGTGCACGGCCGCGCCGAGGACCAGGCCGACCGCCCGCGGGTCGCCCAGCCAGCCCTCGAACAGGCGGCTCTCGAGCAGCCAGGGGTAGAGCAGCGTGGCCGCCAGCCCGAACAGCGCCACGCAGGCGAGGGCATACGCCGTCTGCTCAGGCCGGGGCTTCAGCGCGGGGGCGGTGGCGGCAATGGCCGAGGCGCCGCAGATCGCTGAGCCGACGGCCAGCAGAGCGGTCATGTTGCGCTCAAGGCCAAGCAGTCGCCCCAGCAGCCAGGCCAGGCCAAGCCCCGAGAGCAGCGCGCCCAGCACCAGCGGCAGCGCCTGCAGGCCGAGCACGCCCACATCGACCAGCGACAACCGCAGCCCAATCAGCATCACCGCGAATATAAGCCACGGTCCCGCGGCCAGCGACAGCCCTGGCGCCCACGCCGGCCGGCGCTGGGCGGTGGCCGCCAGCAGCAGGCCGAGTACGATGGCCACCAGGATCGGACTGATCGGCAGGCGGGCCAAGGCCTCCGGCGCACGGGCGAGTAGCGACGGCAAGGCGCTGGCCACCAGAGCGACCACGGCAACGACCAGGAGGCCGCGCGTCGCGCGTTGCCATTGCTGAAGCCGACTCAGCTGCACGTGTTTCAAGACTCCCGGTGCATGGTGTGCCAGGGTGTTTCGCCCCGACAGGGCGGGGTCAGGGGCGGGCGGCGGCCATGCTGGCATCCCACGGCGGTAAAGTCGATGCCGAATCCGTCGTGTACATGTTCTGCAGGCCAGCGTTATGCTGCGATGATCAAGACACTGATCGGCGCAGGCGTACTGATCGAGCGCCTGCGAAAGACCGTAAAGGAGCAGACATGACCCGCGCGATCGCCCTCATCGGCGCGCCAACCGATATTGGCGCAGGCCACCGCGGCGCCTCCATGGGGCCCGAGGCCTTGCGGGTCGCCGGCATCGCCGCGGCTCTGACGGCCCACGGCTTCGATGTCGAGGACCGCGGTAACCTCATTGGCCCGGTGAATCCGTGGCAGCCGCCGGTCGCGGGCTATCGGCACCTCGATGAGGTCGTCGCCTGGAACCGGGTCACCATGGAGGCTGTGCACGCCGCGCTGGTGGAGGGCCGCTTGCCGATCCTGCTTGGGGGGGATCACTCTCTGGCGGTGGGGTCGATCGGTGCGGTGGCGCGGCACTGCCGGGAACAGGGCCGGAAGCTCCGAATTCTCTGGCTGGATGCGCACGCCGATTTCAATACCAGCACGCTCACGCCCTCGGGCAACCTCCACGGCATGCCGGTGGCCTGTCTGTGCGGCGTCGGCCCGGAGGGCCTCACTCACCTGGATGGCCGCGTGCCCGCGATCACCCGGGACCAGATCCACCAGATCGGGGTGCGCTCGGTCGACGCCGGCGAAAAGCGCCTGGTCCACGAGGCTGGCCTCGAGGTCTACGACATGCGCTACATCGACGAAATCGGCATGCGCAAGGTCATGCTGGAGGCGCTGGCTGACCTTGACGACGACACCCACCTGCACGTGAGCTTCGACGTCGATTTCCTCGACCCGGAGATCGCACCCGGCGTGGGCACCACCGTGCCCGGTGGGCCGAACTATCGCGAGGCCCAGCTGTGCATGGAGATGATTGCCGACACCGGGCGGCTGGGTTCACTGGACATCGTCGAGCTCAACCCGGCCTTCGATCACAAGAACCAGACTGCCGAGCTTGCCGTCGACCTGGTGGAAAGCCTGTTCGGCAAGTCCACGCTGATGCGCGACTGACTGCGGCGGGGCGCCAGTGCCGAATCGCCCCGGCTAGCCCCGACGGCAGTGAGACTCAGCCGCGGCCGCGTAACCGGCCCGCCAGCCCCTCCAGCGTCTCGCTCAGCCCCTGCAGACGGGTCCGCGCAGCGCCCTCGCGTTCAGTGGCGTCGCGGGCGAACTGCCGCGCCAGGCTGCGAAGCTCGCCGGCGAGCGCGCGGTCCCGCTGCCCATGGCTCAGCCGTTGCTCGACACGCGACAGCAGCCCGTCGAGTTGCGCCAGTGTCTCGGCGTCGCTGCGGCCGTCGCGCTGCAACTGGTCCAGGTAGGCGCGGGCGACCACCGGCTCGGCCGGCCACTGCACCCGCAGCTGGGTCTGTGGGTTGAACACGGCGTCGGCTTCGTACAGCGACGCCGCGGCGATCTCATTGGCGCTGAGATATTCGCTCGGCGTCAACGCCAGCACGTCCACGCCGCGCACGATTTCGGTGCCGTAGACCAGCCCGCGGTACCAGTAGGCCGACCAGTAGCCGCCGACAATCAGTTCTTCCTCATCGACCGGTCCACGATCGAAGAACGCGATCTCGAACGGGTTGGCTGGATCGGTGAAGTCGAACACCGTGATCCCGCCCTGGTACCAGGCCTGCACATAGATGTCGCGGCCGGGGACGGGCACCAGCGAGCCGTTGTGGGCGACGCAGTTTTCCTGCTCCGTCTGGGGTGCCGGCAGCTTGTAGTAGCCACGGAACTCGAGGCGGTTGTCGACAATGTCGTAGATCGCGTTGGCGCCCCAGGTCATGGGGTCGGCGGCGCGACAGCGGGGCCGCGTGCCGCCACCCCACTCGTCGGTGAAGATCACGCGGGTGGCGTCGTTGTTGAAGGTCGCCGAGTGCCAGTAGGCGAAGCCGGGATCGACCACCGCGTCGATGCGCTGCGGGTCCAGCGGATCGGAGATGTCGAACAGGATGCCGTTACCCGAGCAGGCACCGGCGGCAATGCCGAGCTCGGGGTACACGGTGATGTCATGGCAGTGGTTGGTCTCGGCCGTCGTCTGGGTGCCGGGGCCATGATCACCGCGCTCCCAGAGGCCGGCGAGGATACCGCTTTCGGGATCGGCGAAGACCGCAGGGCTGGCCACGATCCGTGCGTCCTGTGGGCGATCGACCGGGATCTCGATGACGTCGATCCGGAACAGCGCCGTCTGCTCGTCGCGCCAGGGTGACTCGTCCGAACACCCCTCGAGTTCCTCGTCATCGCGGACGAAACTGGTGCCGGAGTTGTAGACGATAATCGTCCCGTCGTCAGTCGCGCCTGGCACGACGGTGTGGGTGTGCGAGCCGCGGCAGGTCTGCACTGCACCGACCTGGCGTGGTGTGACGGGATCGGAGATGTCGAAGATTCGCAGCCCGCGGAAGCGCTCATCACTGACCTTGCCGACCGTGCCCTCGAGGCCACAGTCGAGGCGGCCGCGGACCTGTTCGACCGACATGATCAGCAGGTCGCCCACCACCGAGACATCGCCCTGCCCCCCGGGACAGACCACGGCGCTGAGCAGCTCCGGGATCCCCTGGTTGGCGATGTCATAGAGCTTGAAGCCGTGGTAGCTGCCAACGACAAGCAGGTCGCCGGCGAAGGCGATATCGGTATTGGCGAAGTCGAGTGGCGAGCTGCGCGGCTCGCTCTCCGGCGATGCATCGGCGGCATCGGCCTCGGCGGGCTCGGGGTCTGGCCCGGCCCCGTTCACCTCACCGGCGGCCGCAAGGGCGCGCAGGCGCGCGGGCGACAGCCCGCCGGGATTCTCGGGGTCGAAAAATCCTGGCGGCTTGGGCAGCGCCACCAGCAGCGACATGTTGTGGATCGCCTCGCCGGCGTCGAAGATGCCGGCCGAGAGCCCGACCCGCGGATCGGGCGAGTATGAGGCCAGCAGCACGGTCATCCGGTCGATTTCCGTCTGCTGGTCGTTGGTGACTTCGGTGGTGAACTCGAACAGTGTCGGGTCGGAGGCCGAGCCCGGCTGCTCCAGCAGCTCCTCCACCATGACCAGGGCGCCGCGATGGTGCTCGATCATCAGCTCCAGGAACAGCCGGTCGAAGGCCTCGCCCTGCGAGGCCGCCAGTTCGGCCATCTGCTCGGGGGTGGCCATGCCGACCATGGTGTGGCCGTGTGCATGGGCGTGCTCGTCGGCGTGGTCGTGATGGTGGGCATGGTGCGCGTGGTGATGCGCATGCGGATCCGGCAACGGCAGGTCGCGCTGGCGCAGCCAGTCTTCCATGAATGCGATCTCGTCGCGCTGTGAGGCGTCGATACGCCGCGCGAGGTCGATGAGTTCGGGGCGCTGCGTGCGCTCAGCCACCAGTTCAGACATCTCCAGCGCCTGCTGGTGATGCGGGATCATGTCCTGCATGAAGCGGATGTCGGCGGCGCTGTACTGCAGACGCGCGACGCGGATGGCGTCGTCCGCGCTGATGGTGCGGCTCGGCTGGCCGGGCGCCCCGGGCTGGACGATGGGGGGTTGGGCAAACGTGCTGGCGGCGGCGGTGAGCAGGGCGATGGCTACAGCAGCCCGCAACATCGCGGGTCCATGCGCGCAGTTGATCTCTGGCATCGAACGGTATCCCCTTCGTTGGGCCGACGCGCAGACGGACGCGTCGGCGTGGCGGATGGAAGTTAGCAGATTCGGCACTGGAGTTGTCGGCGGGTGCGTCCTGCGAGGGTGCGCCAAGGACCATTGTTTTGACTGATTGGTCAGGAAAAACAGGGGTTTGCTGTGGTTTTCACGTACTGACTCCCAGGGTGGCCCCGCCGTTACCATGGCCTCACGCGCGTTCGGCGACGCGCGCTCAGACCGATGGCTTTTGAGGAATTGATCGGGGGGACCTGTCATGCACGATACCGCACACCATAACGATTCTCGCCAGCAGGGCTGGCGCACGGCCCGTCGACGCGCGGCCGTCGTCGCCGGCTTGATCGTTGTCGTCCCGTTGATCTGGGTGGCTTTCGGGCTGCAGCTGACCACCGTGGTGCAGATTGCCATTGCCGTGCTCGGGCTGCTGACGCTGGCGATCGCCTGCGCCTGGATGGCGCTGGCCGTGCCGGGCCGCCGTCGCGACGGCGAGCCCAGCCTGAACTGAGACGGCAGCGCGGGCGTTCGCGCTGAACGCCCCCGTCAGCTCGGGTCGCTCGCGGCCTTGGCCGCATGCGAGGGCATGATCACCTCGCGCATCTTCTTCGGATCGATCCGGAAATTCTCGATCAGCTCGACGATGTAGCGAAAATGCGCCCGCGGGATCGAGACGAACATCTCCGCGGCATCCAGCCGGTTGTGCATGCGTCCGCCGCCATCGCCGATGGCGAACACGCTGTTACCAGTGTTCACCGGCGCGGACCACCCCGCAGGCGACGATCTTCACCGGCTCGTAGCCCGGCGGCGG
>RECU01000059.1 GCA_007693855.1 Gammaproteobacteria bacterium
ACTCGGCGTACATGACCGGCTGCGTGCTGAATGTCACCGGGGGGATCGTGCTGGCGGCCTAGACGGTTTGTCCGGTGAGCCTGCTCCCGGTTTACTTGAGGGTGTCCAGGAACTTCAGCACCACCTCACGGTAACGCGGACCCTCCTCGATGAATGGCGCATGCCCGGAGTCCGGGAATTCCTCCACGCGTCCGTTACTCGCGCAGTCAGCGGCCTGGCGGCCGATATCAGGTGCTGCGATCAGATCCTTGCCGCCGACGATAGACAGTACCGGTGCTGCAATCCCAGCAAGGATGTCTCGCTGATCGAGGGTGTCGAGTTCGGCCAAAGCAAGATCCGCCGAGGGTGCAGCTTCCATGAACGCTGACAAGGTCCAGTTCAGTGTCGCTTCGGACGGAGGCTGCGCAAACACCGCTTTGGAGAGTTCCATCAGGAAATTGACGCGATCAGCGCGCATGAGTTTGACCGTCTCGGCAGTGCTCCCTGGAGGGTTGCCATACGGGAAGTCGGCGGCCTGTGTGTATCGAGGGGTCGCGCCAGCCGTCAGGACAACACCGGCACAACGATCCCCGAGGCGGTGCGCGGTTGCTACAGCTATGGCGCCGCCCAAAGACCAGCCATTGACGACAAGCTTTTGTATATCCAGCGTCTCCGCGAGGGCTGCGGCATCATCCGCTGCCGCCCCAATGGAGACATCCTGAAAGTCCTTGTCCGAGCGCCCGCAACCGCGTTGGTCGAAAGTGACCACTGCGTGGCCTGCATCCTGCAGTGCGGTCAGCGTGGTATCCCAGACGCGGCAGTGGGTGCCCCAGCCATGTATGAGCATGACAGGCAGCTTGTCTCCCGGGTAATACTCGAAATAGATCTGTTTTCCATCTGCAACGTTCAGCATCGCCATGATTTATCTACCTCCGATAGTCGGATATCAGTTTCCCGGGGGCGACATCTCGACGCCGGGAAGCGGGTTGAAGTAGTGCATAGTCACATCGCGACGAAGGATTTTCCACACGCCGTCACGGCGTTGGAAGTGGTCGCGATAGGTTGCGCTGATCATCTGCACGATGTCGTCCCCGCGGGTTGCGCCCATGCAATCGACATCGCATTCCCCGTGAGCATCATCTGACCCTTCAAAGGTGATGCGAAGGTTGGTTGTGAGATGGTGGGTTTCCCGCCAGACAGGCCACAGTACTTCTTGCACTGCTTGCTCGATGCCCGCGTGCCCGTGGAATTCCCCGAAAGGTGGGCCGATATTCCAGACGCAGTCGTCCCACCAGATTGAGAGAAAGCGCTGGAAGTCCAGCCGGTCGAAACCTTGACAGTAGTCGGTCACGAGATCACGCATGGCCGCTCTGCTTTCGAGCTGGTCAATGCGTGCGAGCAGTTCTGCAATGGTGGCGTTATCGCTCATCGTTTCTCCCCCGATTGATGATGACATCGCTGAGTGGTGAGTTCTCTTCAGAGGTTGCCCACCTCCAGCTCCAGGACCTTGGCGATCTTCTCACGCGCTCGCTCTACGGCTTTCGGGTAGTAGTAGTCCGGGAACAGGTCTTTCGCCGCTTCCCGTTCCCGTAGAAGCTGCTTCGCTACGGTGATTTTGTGGACTTCTGTAGGGCCGTCAACAATGCCCATCTCCGGTACCGTTGCCCACATGCTCATCAGCGGTGTGTCGTTCGACATTCCCAGAGAGCCATGCAGGTGCAGTGCGCGGTAGATGACATCCTTCAGCACACCTGGCATGGCGGCCTTGACCGCAGCGATCTCGCGGCGCACTTCCCGGTTATAGGACTGATGCTTGTCTATCAGCCAGGCCGCGTAGAGCACGTGCAGGCGAAACTGGGTGATCTGGGTGTAGCTGTCGGCGATTTTCTCCTGGGTCAGCTGCTTTTCGGATAACAGCTCACCTTTGGTTCGTCGACTGAGTGCGCGCTCGCACATCATGTCCAGTGCCCGCTTCAGCATTCCGACAGTACGCATCGCATGGTGGATGCGTCCCCCACCCAAGCGGGACTGTGCGACCTCAAAGCCCTGTCCGGGTTTGCCAAGAATGTTCTCTGCGGGGACTCGACAGTTATCAAAGCGCAGATGGCCATGCACACCCGTACCGGGTTCATCGCGCATTCCCACCGCCGTGTTGCGGATGACTTCAAGTCCAGGGGTGTCTCTGTCCACTATCAGAATCGAGGCGCCCTGATGGATCGGGACGTCAGGGTTGGTGACCACCACAACCAGCAGGAAGCGGGCAAAGTCGGCGTGCGAGGCGTACCACTTTTCGCCATTGATGACCCACTCGTCTCCTTCCAATCTGGCGGAACATATGAATTGTCCCGGATCGGAGCCCGCCTGCGGTTCGGTCATCGAATAACAGGAGGCGATCTCCCCTGCCATGAGCGGTTCCAGATAACGACGTTTCTGTTCGGGGGTGCCGAAGCGTGCGAGGATTTCCTGATTCCCGGTGTCGGGCGCCTGCGTGCCGAACACGGTTGGCGCGAAGCGGCTGCGCCCGAGTATCTCGTTCATGAGACCGAGCTTCACCTGGCCGTAGCCCTGCCCGCCGAGTTCCGGCCCCAGGTGGCAGGCCCACAGTCCCTGCTGCTGGACGATTTTTTTGAGCGGCGCCATCACCCGAGCCGGGCCTTCAAGTGAGGGGTCGAACGGGTCAGCAGGGCCGCGGAAGACAAGGTCCATCGGTTCGATTTCCTCGCGGACGAATTCGTCCATCCAGTCGAGCTTTCGCTGGAAATCGGGTTCGGTTTCAAAATCCCAGGCCATACTTGCTTCCCCCTTGGGCCGTAGCTGATGAGCGGGTTTGGTCTTTGCAGAGCTGATCCAGGGTAACGGATGATTCGCCCATACAACCCTCCATTTCCTTAGTATAGGGACACTTGCTAGTCGACAACAAGAAATTTAGAGAGGCTGGTTGGGCGGTCCTCTGACAGAGCGCATGTGGCGGCTGTTGTTAGTCCAGTCACACCTGATTAATCGAGCGGTATGACGGGTGCTTGGACTGCCTGTTCTTCGGCCGTGTATAACGCCGGCGTCATAGCGCGGAGGGATGCGCGTCAGGCTGGTCGAGTCCGCCTTCGTGGTGCGGCATGGTTTGCCGTAGGTTGAGGCTCAACTCACCTGCGTAAGCGCGAGTTCAGCGACTTCGTCGACGACACCTGCGTACTCCCTGGCGCGGGGGCTTACGCTCGTCCCGTGAATCACTCGGCCGCGGATTCCGTGGAAAATCGCAGCCAACCTGAAGAGGCTGAAAGCGACATAGAAATCCAGCTGCTCGATTTTATCGCGACCTGTCAGTTCGCAATACCAGGCTATGTACTCCGCCTCGGTCGGCAAGCCGTGAGCCTCGAAATCCGTCCCGAGCATGCCGGTGACACCCAATGGGGGCATCCGGTAGGGCAGCAGGTGGTAGCCGAGGTCGGCGAGCGGGTGGCCGAGCGTCGAGAGCTCCCAGTCCAGTACTGCCACCACCCGTGGCTCCTCCGGATGAAAGATCAGGTTGTCGCAGCGGTAATCACCGTGAACGATGGACACCTCGTCGCCGGGCGGGATGTTGGCCGGCAGCCAGTCGATCAGGGTCTCCATGGCGGGCACCCGTCCGGTATCCGGCGCCTCTTGGTACTGGCGCGTCCAGCGCGCGATCTGCCGCTGAAAATAGTTTCCGGGGCGCCCGTAGTCGTCGAGTCCGAGCGAGTGGTAATCGACCGCATGTAGATCGGCCAGCACCTCAATCATAGAGCGGTAGCAGGCCCGTCGCTGCTCGAGCGGGACTTCCGGCAGGCGTGCATCCCAGAAATTGCGTCCAATGACGAGGTCCATGATGTAGAAGGGCGCACCGATGACCTCATGGTCCTCGCAGTACAAATGCACGCGCGGTACCGGAATGGCGTTATTGCGTCGTAACGCGGCGAGTACTCTGAACTCCCGGTCCACCGCATGTGCCGAGGCGAGCAGCAGCCCGGGTGGTTGCCGCCGCAACACGAAGCTCCCGTCCTGAGAGTCGATACGGTAGGTAGGATTGGACTGTCCGCCGGCGAATCTCGTGACGCGGATCGGTGGCACCAGCCCAGGGACGCGGCCTGCAAGATAGGCGGCCAGCGCGCCTTCGTCGATTGCCAGCCCCCGGGTGGGGTCGGTTTCCGTGGCGTCGCTCATAGTGCCTCTGCGTCATTTGCCAAACGATAGTTATCAGAATACTATTTTGTTGACAACAAGTAAGTAGGTTGGGGGTGGAGTGCGTGCGGATTCCAGCAGATCAGGTGTATTCGTCTTGTGATGAAAAACGTTGCGCCGATGGTAATTCCCAGACGACCCGTGGTCGGTCGTGATTCCGTTCGATAGTGGTTGCCGGGAGGGCGGAAGGGGTCCTCTGGCCGGCCTTCGGGTCGTGGAAATCGCGGGCATTGGGCCGGGCCCGTATGCCGCCATGATGCTCGCCGACCTCGGTGCCGAGGTGCTGCGAATCGACCGGCCGGGTAGCTCACCCTCCGCTACCGCCGATCCGACCCTCCGCAACAGGAAAGTTCTGCGGCTGGATCTGAAGCGGCTGGATGGCGTGGAGATTCTGTTGCGTGCGGTCGATCGCGCGGATGTTCTGCTCGAGGGATTCAGGCCTGGCGTCGCTGAACGACTCGGGTTCGGTCCCGACGTGTGTCTGCAGCGTAACTCGCGCCTGGTGTTTGGCCGGATCACCGGGTGGGGTCAATCCGGCCCGCTGGCTCGCACGGCCGGGCATGACATCAACTACATCGCCCTTACCGGCCTGTTGCACCAGGTTGGTGAGCCTGGCGGCAAGCCGGTACCGCCGATGAACGTCGTCGGGGACTACGGGGGCGGTGGACTGCTGCTGGCCTATGGCGTGCTCGCGGCACTGTTCGAGCGTCAGACCTCGGGCCTCGGGCAGGTGGTAGACGCGGCGATGATCGACGGGGCAGCCTCTTTTATGGCGGCAACATTCGCGTTGCGGGAAGCCGGTTGCTGGCGTGATGCGCCGGGCAAGAACTTCCTCACTGGTGCCGCGCATTACTACGATACCTACGAGACCAGCGATAGCCGCTGGGTTGCGATAGGTTCGATCGAGCCGCAATTCCATGCCCAGATGCTGGAGCGCCTAGGGTTGGATCCGGGGGAATTCGCGTCCGCCCAGGGGTTCGATGCCGACGGTTACGATCGCCTGGTCGACGAGATCTGGCCGGTGATGAAGCGGCGGGTGGCCGCTGCAGTCGCTCGCCATACGCGCGACGAACTGGCCGAGTTGTTTGCTGGGACCGATGCGTGCGTCACGCCGGTCCTCAGCCTGGATGAGGCGGCGGCTCATCCACACAACCGGGCACGTCGCACGTTTGTGGAGATTGATGGCGTGACCCAGAATGCGCCGGCCCCTCGTTTCAGCCGTTCCGTGCCGGATGCCCCGCGACCGCCTTCACGCGAACCGAGCCAGACAGAAGCGGTGCTTGCCGAGCTTGGCTACGACACCGCTGCAATCGAAACGCTGAGACGAGACGGCGCTTTTCACGGCTGAAGCCATAGCTGACTGCGTGCGGCGGCCGTAGTCGACGGGGGAGTCATCATGAGTCGACGATGGATTGTGACAGGTGGATCACGCGGCATGGGACTGGCCACAGCGCGGATCGCGACTGCACGTGGCGACCGGGTTGCGGTGCTTGCGCGAAACATCGACGTGTCCGGACTCTCCGAGGCCATAGGCGAAGAGGGGGTGGTGCTGCATGCGGATGTGAGTAATCCCGAATCGGTCACACGTGCCGTCACTACAGTGGTCGAGCGCTGGGGCGGCGTTGACGTGCTGGTGAACAACGCCGGTCTGCATCGGGGTGGCCGTGCGGCGGATCTGCCGTTGGAAGATTGGCAGGCTGTGCTGGACACCAATTTGTCCGGACCGCTCTACTGTGTGCGCGCGGTGCTACCGCACATGCCCGAAGGTGGCAGCATCGTGAACGTAGGGGCCGTTGTCGGCTTTCGCGGTTTTCCCGGAGACAGCGCCTACGGTGCGTCCAAGGCAGGCCTGGCTGGCCTGACCCGGGTGCTTGCTATGGAACTGGCGCGCCAGAAGCTTCGGGTGAACCTGGTCGTTCCGGGTCTGGTGTTGACCGAAATGGTGGCCGAGCTGGATGATCGGGCACGGGAGCGCCTGATCGCAAAGATCCCGCTGCGCAGGATGGGTAGCGAGGAGGAGATCGCCGAGGTGATCTGGTGGGTGGCCGGCTCCAGCTATATGACCGGCGCCGTCATCCCAACGGACGGAGGCCTGATGTGTGCTCTCTAGAGGCCCGTCATGAAAAGCTTGTCGAGTGGGTAGGGCGGTCGCTGGGGCTCAGTGATGTCCGGCTCGGTCGCCGCTTGAGCGGGGGGAACTCCAACGTCACCCAACTCGTGGAGCACCGCGAGGGGCGGGTGATCGTCCGGCGACCTCCGGATAACGCCATATCCGCCAGTGCGTCCAACGGCGTCCGCCGGGAGTATGCGATGCTCACGGCCGTGTCCGATACGGTGCGTGTGCCGAAGCCACTGGCGATCTGCGAAGACCCGGGGGTCATCGGTCAACCCTTCATCGTGGTGGACTTCGTCGACGGAGTGTCGATCACCACCTCCTTGCCTCCGGCTTACGAAGTCAGTGCGGAAACGCTCAATACTATCGGCGTGGAGCTCATCGAAGGTATCGCGGCAGCCCACAGACTCGATTGGCGGGCGCTGCCGTTGCGTCAGCCCTCTAGGTCACCGCAGGACTATGTTATTCGCCAGATCGAGCGATGGACTGCGGTCCGCCGCAAGGACGCCGTGCGCGATTTGCCGCTGGTAGAGGAGCTTGCGAACTGGCTGACCGAGAGGGTACCGAAGGCTCGCGCTGCCGGCGTGCTCCATGGCGACTTCCACCTCGACAACACACTGTTCGCCCCCGATCGTCCGGCGCTTGCCGCGATCATCGACTGGGAGCTCGCGACTATCGGAGACCCGATGGCCGATGTCGGGTTGCTGCTGGCCTTCTGGGGAGAGCGTCTGGTGGATTCTCCAGGATTCTCTTTCGTGCAGGCGGTGACCCGCCAGGTCCCGGGTGTGGTGTCGCGTGAGGAGCTAGCTACCCGCTGGGCTGACGCCACCGGGTTTGCGGCCGATGATCTCGATTTCTACTTGGTGTTCGCGCTCTGGCGGCTTGCCACCATCGTGGAAGGCGCGTTCGTGCTCTACAGGGGCGGTCTGGTCGATGACGACTACTCACGGGGTCTGGAAAGCGATGTGCCCGCGCTGCTCGAAGAGGCAGCCGTGATCGCCGGCCTGAGATAGCAACAGCACGCGCTCTTTCGAGTTACTCAACGGAGGAATGCCATGAAGACCACCATGATGGACATGCCTCTGTCCATTCAGATGATATTCGAGCACGGCCGCAGGCTGCATGCAGATGCCCGTGTGGCCAGCTTCGATGGCGAAGCGTTTCAGGTTAGCTGCTTTGCCGATGTGGCGGGTCGCGCCGAGGCGCTGGCGGCAGGGTTGACGGCCATGGGAGTGTCCCGGGGTGACCGTGTGGCGACCTATTGCTGGAACCGGCAGGAGCACCTGGAGGCCTACCTGGCGGTGCCCTGCATGGGCAGTGTGCTGCACACGCTGAATATTCGTCTGTTGCCTGAACAGGTGGCACGGATCATGGTTCACGCCGGCGACACCGTACTGATCGCCGATCGAACGCTGATCGCGCAGCTTACCCCCGTGCTGAACCAGGTCCCCACGCTGAAGCACATTATCATCGTCGGGGGGGTGCCTGACGATCTGCCGGGACTGCAGGCAGCCATTGTCGGCTACGAAGACGTTCTGGCGTTGTCAGCGGATTGGCGCGGCTGGCCGCAGCACGAGGAGCGCGACGCGGCGGTGGTCTGCTATACCACCGGTACCACGGGTGACCCCAAGGGTATCGTCTACAGTCATCGCAGTGTTTTCCTGCATACCCTCGCTACGCTCGGTCGCGATACATTCGGGATCGGGCAAGACGATCGGATTCTGCTGCTACCGTCGATGTTCCACGCAAATGCCTGGGGGCTCCCTTATTCGGCCTGGTTTTCCGGTGCCGATTTACTCTTGCCGCGCGAGCACCTCAAGTCGGCCGACCTGCGTCGGATGATTGATCTCGAACGTCCGACGATCACGGCTCTGGTGCCCACGCTGATGAACGATCTACTGAGAGAGGATGAATCCGAGCCTCTGGATCTTGCTTGTTTCCGCGCCATCGTTTCCGGCGGCTCGGCGGTGTCTCCAGGGCTCATCCGGCGGGTGAGAGAGCGTTGGGGCGTGCCTATGCTGCAGGGCTGGGGCATGACCGAAACCAGCCCGATGTGCTGCCTGTCCATACCGCCGCGTGAGGCCACCGAGGAAGAACAGTTCGAGTGGCGTGCCAAAAGCGGACGACCGGTACCCGGGATGCAAGTCCGTATCGTCGATGATGAAGGTTCTCCGCTGCCCGAAGACGGGCGCTGTGTCGGGGAGCTACAGCTGCGCGGACCCTGGGTCACAGGTGGCTATCATGGCGACGGGTCTCCGGAGTCGTTCACCGGGGATGGATGGCTACGTACAGGCGACGTCGGGACGATCGACCAGCGGGGTTACGTACAGATCACCGACCGCAGTAAAGACGTCATAAAGTCCGGCGGCGAGTGGGTCTCGTCCGTGGATCTCGAAAATCAGCTCTCACAACACCCCGCGGTGGACGAGGTGGCCGTCATCGGTATTCCAGATCCACGCTGGGAGGAACGTCCCCTGGCGCTGGTGGTACCCCGCTCAGGCAAAACGATCGATCCTGCGGAGTTGCAGGCCTTCCTTGACGGCCGGGTGGCCCGGTTCTGGATACCGGAGTACTGGTCAGTGACTTCCGCGCTACCCAAAACAAGTGTCAACAAGATCGACAAGCGCGCGCTGAGAAGCGATTTTGGAGAAGGGCGAATCCCTGTCTCTGTGTCTAAGTCATCCAAGTCTCGAGAACCATCGCGCGAACACTGAACGCCCTCCACCCTGACTGTATCTAGCCCAACGGCATCTCGTCCTCAAAGAAGAACCGCTCTTCCCCGAAGGCCGGGCGCAACTGGTCCAGCCAGGTGGCGGTTTCGTCATAGCGGGCGAAGAACGGGCGCTGGACCCAGTCGGGATTGCGTCCCTGGATGAAGCGCAGGGCGAGCACCTTCTCCCCCTGGATGTCGCTCACGCCCTGGATCTCCACCTTGCCGGGCTTGGCGCTCATGGATGGCCCACGCGCTGTCCGCCCGAGTCCGGAGACCTGTTGCATGGCGTCACGGTAGATCTGCCAGGCGCGCACCAGCGGCACCTCGAAATAGCGTCGCGCCCCGGTATCGCGTTCGACGAACATGTAGTAAGGCACCACGCCGAGTCGTACCTGGGTGCGCCACATGCGCGCCCACGCGTCGGCATCGTCGTTGATGTGGCGCAGCAGCGGCCCCTGGGCGCGGATCACCGCACCGGTGTCGCGTACCCGCCGGATCGCTTCGCGCGCGATCGGAGTTTCGAGCTCACGCCAGTGGTTGTAGTGAGCCATGATCGCCACGTGTTTGCCGGCCATCACCAGACGCTCTAGCAGCCGCAGCAGCGCATCGCTGTCGGCGTCGCTGACGAAACGATACGGCCAGAACGTCAGTGCCTTGGTGCCGATGCGGATGGTCTGGATATGCTCGAACTCCGGCGCCGTCAGGGCCGAGAGATAGCCCTCGAGGTGATGGGTTTTCATCACCATCGGATCTCCGCCGGTGACCAGCAGGTCGGAGAGTTCGCGATGCTCGCGCAGATAGCGATGCAGTTTCTCGGCCTCGCCGAGGGCGAAGCGCAGATCCTTGTCGCCCACGAACTGCGCCCAGCGGAAGCAGAAGGTGCAGTAGCTGTGGCAGACCTGCCCCTGGCTGGGGAAGAACAGGACGGTCTCGCGATACTTGTGCTGCAGTCCGTCGACCGGCTCATCGTCGAGGGTGGGTACGTTGAGCTCCATCTGGCCGGCCGGATGCGGGTTGAGGTCGCCGCGCAGTTCGGTGGCCAGGGTGCGCACCTCTTCGCGTATCGCAGCCCGCTTGAGCAGCGCCGCCATGCGCTCGAAGGCCTCGGGTTCGAGCATCTCGCGTTGCGGAAACACCAGCTGGAAGATCGGATCATCAGGCACGCGCGACCAGTCGATCAGGTCCTGGATCACATACTCGTTGACCCGAAAGGGCAACACGTTCGCGACCACCTGCATCTCGAACCGCACGGCCTCCGGCAGTTGCGACAGCTCGGGAATCTGGTCGAGCTGGTGGTGGGTAAAGACCTTGAACTTGCGCGGTGCTACGGACTGGAGACGACGCGTGTCGATGGCTTTGCTCATGGTGAAACTCCCTGTGCTGTCGCCAGCGAAGGCAGGCACATAACCCATGGAGCCGCAGGGTCTCCGGGTGATGACGGACCTGCCGTCCTTGCAGTGCCATGGATTGAATGGGCGTCATTGCGCCCTCGTGGCCCGACTGACATGCCGACGTGACATGCGGATCAGGCACTGTGCGACCTGTGCAGCCGTGCTGCTGGCGCGTTTCCGCGTGGCGCCAGATAGCGGCGCCGCAGAGCGGATAAAAGAGGATCGAGAATACAGTGATCGGCCGGCGATGGCCAATGACCGGGGTGGCGCCAGGGTGTCAGGCCCTGCGCGCATTCAGGGTTGCGCGTCTCCGCGGCTGTGCTAGTCTCAGTCGCGTTGCCGCCTCGACCGGCCTGCCAAAGGAATGTGACATGACCGTCAAGCGAGTACTGACCTGCGTTGCCGTGGCTGCCACCCTGGGAGTCGTGGGGTCGGCCATTGCCGATCAGCCTTTCGAGACCGAGATCGAAGCCCGTCAGGGCCAGTTCAAGCTGCTGGCGTTCAACCTCGGGCCGCTCGTCGGCATGGCGCGGGGCGACATCGAATACGACGCGGCAACCGCGCAGGCCTCGGCCGACAACATCGCGGCCATCGCCTCGCTGCAGCAGGATCGTCTCTGGCCCGCGGGGTCCGACAGCGAGAGCGTGTCCGGCACTCGGGCCTTGCCCGAGATCTGGGAAGACACCGACGACGTGATGGCCAAGTTCGAGGAACTGCGCCAGGCCGCCCTGGCGATGCAGGAGGCTGCCGGCAGCGGTCTGGATGGCGTCCGTGGTCAGCTGCGCACGCTGGGTGCCGCCTGCTCGTCCTGCCACGACGCCTACCGCGAGTCCCAGTAAGCCGCCCACACCGGGCACGGCACCTGTCATGCGTTGGTTGCTCAATGCGCTGGTGGTGCTCGCCGTGCTCGGTGCGCTGCTCTGGTGGCTGAGCGCGCCTCAGCCTTTACCCGACAGTCACTTCGAGGGCTTGACGGGCGACGCCGGGAACGGTGAGCTGGTCTTCTGGGCCGCGGGCTGTGCCTCGTGCCATTCGGCAGAGGGCGCCCGGGGGGACGACCGGCTGGTGCTGGCCGGCGGTCGCCGCTTCGAGAGCGATTTCGGCACCTTTGTCGCACCGAACATCTCCACGGATGAGGCGCAGGGTATCGGTGGCTGGACGCTGGCCGAATTTGGCAATGCGATGCTGCGGGGGGTGTCGCCCAGCGGCGAACATTATTACCCCTCTTTCCCCTACACCGCCTATATCCGCATGACGCTGGAGGATCTCGCCGATCTCAAGGCGTACCTCGAGACCTTGCCCGCCTCGTCGCGGGCCAACGAACCCCATGAACTCGGATTTCCGTTCACTGTGCGTCGGGGGCTGGGATTCTGGAAGCGTTTGTATCTCGATGAGGACTGGGTTGTCGCCGGGGAGCTGACTGAACAGCAGGTGCGTGGCCGCTACCTCTCGGAGGCGCTCGCGCATTGTGGGGAATGCCATACACCGCGTGACGCCCTCGGTGGCATGGAGACGTCGCGGTGGCTTGCGGGTGCCCCGAATCCCTCGGGCCGCGGCAGTATTCCCGATATCACGCCGGGTGGCCTGACCTGGAGCGAGCGGGATATCGCAGGCTATCTTGCCAGCGGCTTTACCCCCACCTTCGATACAGCCGGTGGCACCATGGCGGCCGTGGTCGATGCGCTTGCCCGGCTGCCCTCGGAAGATCATGCTGCCATTGCGGCCTATCTGCAGGCGGTGCCCGCCTCGGAGTGAGGCGTGGGACGCAGACCTGCGTCGGCCAGCCGGCCCCCGGATGGCATACCCGCACAGATCCCCCAGATTCACCGCTCCAGTCCTTGGCCGCTGTGGTTTAGCCTGCGCATGAGGCTGCCGTCGTCTGCAGGCGCCAGCCGACTCCACGGATGGAGGACATCATGCACCGACGACGCGAGAGCCTGCTGCTGCAGTGCCCGCTGGAAGCCGCTTTCGAGGCCGCGCTGGCGTGTCATTGGCCAGCGCTTGCCGGCGGCAGTGGCAGTCGCCTGAAGCCCGGCCGTCGCTATCTTCGCGAAGAGGGCCGAGGTGCGCGGCACGGGCGAATCATCGATGCGCAGTGGCCGGTGGCGCTGACCCTGCGCGAGCTGCTGGTCGCGCCCCTCCCGGTGTTGCGGGTGTATTTCCGCTACCGTTGGGAGCCGCGCGAGGAGCGTACCCTGATGGTGCTGGAGACGCGGCTGACGCTGTTTGCCCCCGGACGGATGCTGCCCTGGGTCTGGCAAAGCCGGATCATCGAGGAAAACCGGCACCGGTTGCAGCGCCTGCGCCTGGTGGCCGAGGCGGGCGGGACGCAGGCCGGTCGGTCGCCTGAGGATGTCTGGTTGTCGTCCATCGTGACGAAACACTAGGCGCTGGCGGGGTTTTCTGGCAGCGTGTCGGTCGGTTTCGCCGCTGGAGCGGTCTGCCCGTATCATGTTGCCCGCTGCTCCCGATGCCCACGCCATCGCCTGCATGCTGCTTGCCGGCCTGGCGCTGGTGCTGTTCTCACGCGATCGCATCGCCATGGAGGCCACCGGGCTTGGCGTATTGCTGTTGCTGGTGGTCGGCTTCGAGCTGTTTCCCTACGAGTTCCGTGGTGAGCGCATCGCCACGAGCGACTTCCTCGCCGGATTCGGCAACACTGCCCTGATCACCATCATCGCCCTGCTGATCTGTGCCAAGGGCCTCGAGGCGACCGGCGCGCTGCAGCCATTGGCCCAGGCGCTCGCCCGCAACTGGACGCGTTCGCCGCGCCTGTGTTTCCTGGCCACGCTGGTGCTCGCCGCCACCCTGAGCATGTTTCTCAACAACACACCCCTGGTGGCCATGCTGTTGCCCATCCTGGTGACGGTGTGTCTGCGCACCGGGATATCGCCGTCCGGTGTGCTGATGCCGGTCGGCTACGCGACGATCATCGGCGGCATGGCCACGACGATCGGCACCTCGACCAACCTGCTGGTGGTCGGTATTGCTGCCGATCTCGGCATGCGCGAGTTCCAGATGTTCGACTTCTTTCTGCCCGCAGTGATCGCCGGGACGGTGGGGCTGCTGTTTCTCTGGCTGATCGCACCGCGCCTGGTGCCGGAGCGCACGCCGCCCATGCCAGACACCTCGCCGCGGGCGTTCCGCGCTATGTTCCAGGTGGCCGAGGACAGCTATCCCGCAGGCCGTACCCTGATGGAAGTGCTCGCCCGCACGGAGAATCGGATGCGGGTGGAGCGGATCGAACGCGGTCAGTCGTTACGCCTTGCACGCCTGCCCAACCTGCGTCTGCAGACGGGCGACCGGATCTATGTGCTGGACACCCCCGAGAATCTGAAAGAGTACGAGCGTCTGCTGCAGCTGCCGTTGTTCGGCGGGCCGAGCTATGGACAGCGCGTGTCGCAGGGTGCGACGCTCGAGGCCAGTGGCCAGCGGTTGGCCGAGGTCGTGGTGCGGCCTGGCTCACCGCTGGACGGCCAACGACTGGAGGGGAGCGACTTCTTCGAACGTTACCGGCTGCTGCCCCTGGCGGTGCATCGACCACGAACCCAGGCGGAGGTGCGGGGCCGCTCTGACGCAGATATGGATTCGGTGCTGCGTGCCGGTGACGTCATCCTCGTCCAGGGCGCCCGCCGGCATATCCGCGATCTCCAGGGAACCGGCCGTCTGCTCGTGCTCGACGGTCAGACCGATCTGCCACAGACTGAACGCGCGCGCACGTCGCTGGTGATCGTCGCTGCGGTTGTCGTCCTGGCGGCTTTCAGCATATTGCCGATCGCGCTCGGTGCGGTCTGTGGGGTCGCCGCCCTGCTGGTCACCAGATGCCTGACCTGGGAGCAGCTGCGCGAGGCCCTGGATCGCAAGCTGATCATCGTGATCGTCGCGGCATTGGCGTTGGGACAGTCGCTGTTCGTCACCGGTGCCACCGAATATCTCGCCCAACTGTTCGTATTTTCGGTGGGCGATCTGCCTGTCTGGCTGGTGCTGGCCGGATTGATGTTGCTGTGGGCACTGCTGACGGAACTCGTGACGAACAACGCCGCCGCGGTGCTCGGGGTGCCGATCGCGATCGCGATCGCCCGGGAGCTCGGGGTGGACCCGGAACCGTTCGTGCTCGCGGTGCTGTTCGCCTCGAACATGAGTTACCTGACGCCCATGGGCTATCAGACCAACCTGCTGGTGCTGTCGGCCGGCGGCTACCGGTTTACCGACTTCTTCCGCGTCGGCATCCCGCTGCAGCTGCTGGTGTGGCTTACGCTCTCCATCGCCCTGCCGCTACTCTATGACCTCGGTCCGGTACTCGGGTGAGCCCACGGCGCACGTGTCCTTGACTGACCAGCGTATACTGGACTCAACTGAATTGCGGATCGTTATTTGATGCGCGTATTTACCTGTATCTGCGGCAACCGACTGTTTTTCGACAATGACCGGTGCATGGCCTGCGGCCGCAGCACCGGTTTCGTGCCGGCGCTTGGCGAGCTGGTGGCCATCGAGGGAGATGACGCTCACGGGTGGCGGGCGCTGCATCCGGACCTCGAGGGCCAGCTGTTTTACCGGTGTCGCAATTACGCGCATGAAGAAGTCTGCAACTGGATGACGCCGGTGGAGGATCACCACGCCTTCTGCCAGGCCTGCCGTCTCAACCAGGTGATCCCGGACCTGAGCCGCCCCCAGTATCGTGGGTACTGGGCCAAGATCGAGTCGGCGAAACGCCGCCTGATCTATGGCCTGAATGCCCTGGAGCTTCCGGTGATCTCGAAGTTCGAGGATCCGGACAAGGGGCTCGGCTTCGCGTTCATGGCCGACGCCGAACCCTGGCAGGAGTTCAGTGACCAGCTGGGCGAGACCTCGCGGGTGCTGACCGGCCATAACCATGGCCTGATCACGATCAATATCGCCGAAGCCGACGATGTCGTGCGCGAGGAAATGCGCCGCTCGATGGCCGAGCGCTATCGCACGCTGCTCGGGCATTTCCGCCACGAGATCGGTCACTACTACTGGCTGTTGCTCGTCCAGGATTCCCAGGCACTGCAAGCTTTCCGCACGCTGTTCGGTGACGAGCGCGAGGATTACAGCGAGGCGCTCAAGCGATACTACGCGAACGGACCGGCCCCGGACTGGACCGCGCGCTTCATCAGCGCCTATGCCTCGGCGCATCCCTGGGAGGACTGGGCCGAGACCTTTTCACATTACCTGCACATGGTGGATACGCTGGAATCGGCCAGTCAGTTGGGGCTGCTGCCCCTGTCATTGACCGGCCGTCACGAGGCAGAAGGGCTGCAGCGCTGGTTTTCAGCCTGGATGGAACTGACCGTAGGGCTCAACGAATTGAACCGCTGTATGGGGCATCCCGATCTCTACCCGTTCGTGCTGTCCGCCAAAGGGCTTGAGAAACTGCAGTTCGTCCACGACGTGCTGGCGGGGGCTGCCGGACGGCCTCGCCAGGCGCTCGCCGCCGTGAGGACGGGCGGGCCGAGCTATGCATCCCCTTATCGATCAGATGCGCGTCGCCATTGGCTCTGGTAATTTGCAACACATGCGCACGAACTGGCAGGACTATCCGGTCGCGGGACAGTGGGACGAACTGGTCCGGCCGGACGGCCGCGCGCGTCCCGGTGCCGGACGTCTGCTGAGAACCCTTGCCGGTTTCGATGCCGACGAACTGGCGCTTCGCCAGGGCGCGGCAGACCTTGCCATCAAGGCCATGGGCATCACCTTCACCGTGTACCACCAGGATCAAGGCTCGATCGACCGTGCCTGGCCGCTGGACATTATTCCGCGGGTGATTGCACTCCGGGAGTGGCGGCGGATCGAGCGCGGGCTGGTCCAGAGGGTGCGGGCACTCAACGCGTTCATCGATGACGTCTACCACGATCGTGAGATCGTCCGCGCGGGCAAGTTCCCCAGCAGTTACCTGGAGAACTCGGCCAACTACCGCGAGCAGTGCCAGGGGATCTCGCCGCCGCTGGGGATCTGGGCCCATGTCTGCGGCTCGGACCTGGTGCGCGCGGCCGATGGCACGGTCTACGTGCTGGAGGATAATCTGCGCGTGCCCTCCGGGGTGTCCTACATGCTGGAGAACCGCAAGGTCATCAAGCGGGTCTTTCCCGAGCTGTTCGAGAAGATCGCGATCCAGCCGGTCGACGATTACCCCTCGCAGCTCTTCGACACCCTGGCGGCGCTGTCGCCGCGCCCCTCCGAGTACCCGGAAGTCGTGGTGCTCACACCGGGGATCTACAACTCGGCCTACTTCGAGCACGCCTATCTTGCCCAGCAGATGGGTTGTGAGCTGGTGGAGGGGCGCGATCTGCTGGTGGGCGAGGACAACTGCGTCTATGCGCGCACCGTCGAGGGGCTGACCCGGGTCGATGTCATCTATCGCCGGGTTGACGACATGTTTCTCGACCCCGAGGTGTTCGATCCGGATTCGATGCTGGGCGTGCCTGGCCTCATGCGCGCCTGGCAGATGGGCAATGTGGCGCTCGCCAACGCTCCGGGCGCCGGCGTGGCTGACGACAAGCTGGTCTACACCTTCGTGCCCGACATGATCCGCTTCTATCTTGGCGAGGAGCCGCTGCTGCCGAACGTGCCCTCCTGGCTGTGCGCCGACGCGGAGTCACGGCGCTACGTGCTCGAGCACCTGCACGAGTTGGTGGTCAAGCCGGTGAACGAGTCCGGTGGCTACGGCATGCTGATCGGCCCGGCCTCCACCCAGGCGGAGCGGGAGGCGTTCGCGGCGCTGATCCGCCGCCAGCCCCGTAACTACATCGCCCAGCCGACTCTGGCGCTGTCCACCGTGCCGACCGAGGTCCACAACCGGATCGAACCGCGCCATGTCGATCTGCGGCCGTTCATCCTGTCCAGCGATCGGGTGCACGTGACCATGGGCGGGCTCACCCGGGTCGCCATGCGCAAGGGCTCGCTGGTGGTGAACTCCTCTCAGGGCGGTGGCAGCAAGGACACCTGGATCGTGGGGAGCGACTGACATGCTCTCGCGGGTCGCGGAAAACCTCTACTGGCTGGCGCGCTACATGGAACGCGCGGAAAACACCGCGCGCATGATCCAGGTCAACGCCAACCTGGTGCTGGATCTGCCCGGTGGGGTGACCACCGGCTGGGCGCCGCTGATCCGCATCGTCGAGGCCACCGAAGCGTTCGAGGCCAGCGGCCGCAAGTACGGGGAGCGCGGGGTGATCGCCTTTCTGGTCGGCGATTACGACAACCCCTGTTCCATCGTCTCGAGCATCGCGCTGGCGCGCGAGAACGCCCGCACCGTGCGTGACATGATTCCGCGCGAGCTCTGGGAACACGTCAACGACCTGCACCTCTACGCCCGCGAGCACCTCAAGGGAGGGCTGGCACGGCGCGAGCGCCACCAGCATCTGCAGTACGTCATCGAGGCGGCCCAGGCGTTCACGGGCATTCTCGAAGGCACGATGATCCGCGGCATGGGGTTCCGGTTCCTGAGTGCCGGGCGGTACCTGGAACGTGCGGACATGACCTGCCGGATCGTCGATGTCCGCTCGAGCTCGCTGCTGGTGGACAAGGGGGCCGAGTCACTCAAGCCCTACGAGAACATCCAGTGGATGAGCGTGCTGAAGTCGCTGACGGGCTACCAGATGTATCGGCTGAAGAAGCGCGTGCGGGTACACAGTGATGCGGTCGTCGAGTTCCTGATGCTCGATGACGAATTCCCGCGTGCGGTGTACAGCTGTCTCGGGCATCTCGAGTTTCAGCTGTCGCGGCTGCCGAACAACACCGATCCGCTGCGCGTGGTGACCCGCCTGCAGCGTCATCTCCAGGAGCAGCCGCTGCGCGACGTCCAGGCCGACACGCTGCATGCGTATATCGTCGAGGTGCTGGAGGGGCTCGGCGAAGTGCACGAGTGCCTCGCACAGAACTACTTCGACCCGGAGCTCGCGACCCGCCGCGCGTGAACCTCAGGCCGGCGTCAGCGGCCAGAAAATCGGCAATACCAGGAAGGTGGCCACCATCACCACCAGCGCCACCGGCACGCCCATCTTGATGTAATCGATGAACCGGTAACCGCCCGGGCCCATCACCAGCACGTTGGCCGGATGCGAGATCGGGCTCATGAAGCTCGCCGCGGCCATGGCCATAGCCATCATGCCAGGGTAGGGCGATACCCCGAGCGCGGCACTCACCGACAGCACGATGGGCGACATCAGCACCACCAGCGCCGGCACCGGCATGACCAGCGTACCGATGGCCGTGGCGACGTACAGCCCGCCGATCACCGGCCAGGGCCCGAGGCCGCCGAGCGCTTCCAGCAGCAGTTCGCCGAGGTAGGCATCGGCACCGGTCTGCTGCATGGCTGCCCCCAGTGGCAGCATCCCTGCGATCAGGAATATTGCGCGCCACTCGATGGCCCGGTAGGCCTCCTCCATGCGCAGGCAGCCGGTCAGCACCATCAGTGCGGCGCCGGTGACGGCCGCGATGTAAATCGGCATCCAGCCGCTCAGCGTCATGGCCACGACGGCCAGCATGATGCCCGCGGCCAGCGGCGCCCGCCGCGCATCGATGGTGCCGCCGCTGGCCGTCAGCACCAGGAAGTCCGCATCCCGCTCGAGCATCTGCAGGCGCTGGCGTGGGCCGAGCAGCAGCAGCGCGTCGCCGAGCTGCAGGCGCAGCTGATCGAGGTTGGAGCGGATGGCGGTGCCGTTACGCCAGATCCCGACCAGCTCGAGGCCATAGCGTTCGCGGAAGTTCACGTCCTGGATGGGCTTGCCTACCAGGCTCGAGCGCGGGTCCAGCGTCGTCTCCAGCATCGCCAGACGGTCGGACTGGAATTCGCCCAGCACCGGGACGGTCGTCTGTTCGGCGTTCAGCCCCTGCAGGCCGCGCAGGATTTCGACATCGTCAGGCCGGCCCTGGATCAGCAGCAGGTCGCCGCCCCGCAACGGCTGGTCCGGGTCGGGCATGATCACGAGCTCGCCCTCCCGGAACAGCGCGAGCATGCGGAAGTCGAAGGCATCGCCAAGACGGCTGCGGGCCAGGGTGTCACCGGCGAGTTCCGAGTCCTGCGGGACACGGGCGACGAACACCCGCTCCTGCAGCCGGTAGATGTCGCGCAGCTCATCCTCGGAGACTTCCCGCGCGTCGGTGAAGTCGGGCGAGCTTTTCAGCTGCTGCAGGGTGTCGGTGGCGCACTGGATGAGCAGCACATCGCCAGGGCGCAGCGGCACATAGGAGAGATTCACCCGGCGGACCAGGTCGCGCCGGCGGATGGCCAGCACATTGGCATTGTAGCGACGGCGAAAATCGCTGTGATGCAGCAGCTCTTCGGCCAGCGCCGAGCCTTCGGCGACGGTCACCTCGACCAGTTCCACCTGCTCGGACATCAGCGCCTGCAGCACCGGTGCCTCGCGCTCGATGACCAGTTCCGACCAGCGCCGGAAGTCGTTGAAGCGATCAAGCCTGCCCTGGACCAGCAGCCGGTCGCCGGCGCGCAGCACCGTCTGCCGGCTGGGCAGGGTTTCGGTGCGTCCGCCCCGGACCAGGGCCAGCACGATGAGACCGGCCGCCGAACCGATCCGGCTCTGTCCCATGGTGCGGCCGACGAGCACGGAGTCTTTCGGGATCTGGATGTTGAAGGTGCGGGCCTGCAGCCCGTATTGCGTCCGCAGGTTGCGCTGGCTTCGCCGCCGGGATTCGGGATCGGGCTTGATGTGCGGCAGCAGGAAGCGGCCGACCAGGGCGACGAACAGGGTGCCTGCGATCAGCGCGACGCCACCGACTGGGGTGAAGTCGAACAGCCCGAAGGGCTCGAATCCGGCGTCCTCCAGCGCGGCGCTGACCAGCAGGTTGGGCGGCGTGCCGACCTGGGTCGTCAGGCCACCGAGCAGGGTCGAGAACGCCATGGGCATCAGCAGCCGGGAAGGCGCGATCCTCGTCCGGCGCGCGAGGTCCATCACCACGGGCAGCATCAATGCGGCCACGCCGATGTTGTTCATGAACGCCGAGAGCCCGCCGCCGGTGAGCATGATCACCGTCACCATGCGGAACTCGTTGGGCCCGGCGATGCGCAGCAGATAGCGCCCGAGGATGTTCGCGATACCGGTGCGCGTCAGGCCTTCACTCAGAATGAACATCGCCCAGACGGCGATCACCGCCGGGTTGCTGAACCCGGCCACGGCACCCGCGGGATCGACCAGGCCGGTCAGGGCGAGCGTCGAGAGGACCAGCAGCGCCACCAGGTCCATCCGCAGGCGCTCGCTGACGAACAGCACAAGCGCCACCAGCAGAATGGTCAGGACAAGCGCGATCTCAAGCGTCAAGCGCCGCCCCTCCGCGTGCGCCGGCGCCTGGGCAGTCCATCGTCAGGCGGCCTCGTTGGCGGCCTGGCGGTCCTGGAACGCCTGCTTGCCCTCGAGGATCAGGTCGTAGATCTCCTGCGCGCGTCCGCCGACCCGACGGATCAGCCGTTCATGTTGCGGCCAGGCCTGCTCCACCCAGCGCGCCCGCTGCTCATCGTTCCACGCGTGCACCTCGATGCCCTGCGCGGGCAGGCTCTCGAGGGTCTCGGCGACCATCCGGCGGGTGACCTCACGCACGACCTCATGGCCGCCGAAGGCCGCGCGGATTACCGCCTGTTCATGCGCATCGAGGCCGGCAAACCAGCGGGCATTGGCGAGAATGAAACCCTTGTCGTAGCTGTGCCGGCTGAGCGAGAAGTGACGGGCCTCGCTCATCACGCCGCCATAGGTGTACATCGTCGTGGAGGTCGCGCCGCCGCGGATCAGGCCCGTCTGCAGCGAGGGTACGATATCGGTGAAGGGCAGCGACTTGGAATCCGCGCCAATGCTCTCGGTGAAGTGCAGTGCCGCCAGGGAGGAGGCGGCACGCATCGGGTAGCCACGGGCATCGTTGGGCTCGAAGATGGGCTTCTGGGCGTACAGGTTCACCCAGCCGATGTCGGTGTACTGCAGCACCACCAGACCCTGTGCGGCGAACAGTTCACTGAAGGGCTCGAACAGGTATTCGTCGAAAACGAAGTCCACCTCCTCGATGGAGTCGAACAGGAATGGCGCCGAGACCACGGCGATTTCCGGCACGATGGTGGCCAGTCCCTGGAAGGAGCCCCCCCCGACCTGGATGCGCCGCCCCCGGCGCAGTTCAGAGAGCATGGTTTCTTCCGGGCCGGCCTCGCCGCGCACCAGCATCACCGGGTCCAGCGTGTCGCCGGCCTGCTCGCGTACGTTGCGCTCGAAGCGCTGCCAGTGCTGTTCGTCGGAGGAGCCGGAGAACATGAACCCGCCGACGTTGAAGCGCTGGGCCGTGGGGGCATCGCCGTCCTCATCAGGGGAGGCGCAGCCGGCAAGCAGCGCGAGGGCGATCAGTGGCAGGAACAGGGTTCGCATGGCAGGTATCCCGGGGATGGGCGAGAGTCGGAGGCACCAGCAGCATGGTAAACTAGCTGGTTTGTCTCCGGTGTAAAGGTCATGACTCGGGGTGTCGACCGCCGGGCGTGGCCAGCAGTTCCGCGAGGGCCTGGGGTGTTTCGGGGCGTTCGCGCTGTCGAACCTGGGGGCCGAGCTGTGCGCTGGCGCGGGCCGGGAGGTCCCGGCGATCCTCCGCGCGGGTGAGCAGCTGCACCGGGCAGCCGACCGTGGTCAGCAGGGCAGAGGCGTCTTCGCGCAGGGCTGCGCGCACCGGCGCGCCCCAGTGGGGCAGCTGTTTCAGCAGCGCCAACAGGGTCTGCTGCAGCCTTTCGGCGCACAGGGTCGGGGTGATGCCACGACGGGCCTCAGCCGTACCGTCATACCACGGCCAGGCGATCTCGCGGTCGCGCAGCAGGTGCCAGAGCGTGAGCAGGTGCGTGCCGTCGCCGCGGGGGGCGATTGCCGGGGTACTGCTGCGGGCGAGGACGTCACGGGGCCGGGCATCGAGTCCAGGCACACCGGCGAGGTGCAGCGCCTGGACTGTGGTGGGATGGTCCACGGCCAACCGCAGTGCCAGCGGTGCGCTGCCGAAGGCGGCGTAAACCTCGCAGGCGTCGATGTCCTGGTGTGCCAGCAGTGCGGCCAGGGCCTCGGCAAAGGCGCTGGCGGTCGGCGTGGCGTCAGGCAGTGGGTCGCTGTCACCGCTCGCTGGCCACTCGGGCAGCAGCACGGTTCTGCCGCGGGCGGCGAGCGCCCGGAACAGGGGCAGCAGCTCGCTGGCCGCGCCGGGGAGGTCGTGGAGCAGCAGCATGGGCGGGCTGGCCTGCCGCGTGCCGCGATGCACATGGACATGCAGCTGGCCGCCGTGCGGCAGGGGACAGTAGACCGGTCCGCCACGCGCCGGGGGCGTCGCCCCCTGCAGCCCGGGCAGACCGTGTGGCCCGCGCGCGGCGCTGGCGGCCTCGCCGAGCAGCTCGGCGAGCCTGGCGGCCCAGGCCTCGCGTTTATCCGGAAGCTGCTCGACGCGCAGCCCCGCGGGTCGTGTCTCGGGCAGCGCCTGCAGATACGGATACAGTACATCGCTGGGGCGACAGCAGATCACCGCGGGCCCCTGCAGCGCGGCCAGGGCCGGAGCGGCGCTGTAGCGCATCGCCGCGGCGTAGGCATCGGCGTAATGTGCGCCCGCGCTGAACAGGTCCAGGCTGTAATCATGCAGCAGCGCAGGGCTTGGCAGATCGACGGCCATGCGGGTCTCAGCGCGCAGGTCGAACCATGGGAAGAACCGGTGCATATCGCGGATGCGGGTCCACACCGCCGCCAGGTGACTGCCGTCGAGTGCCGGGACGAACGGGGCCATGTAGCGCGTGATGAAGGCCTCGGGCGGTGGCTCGGGTGGCAGGCTCAGCCCTTCCATGATGACCGGGCCGGCGAGCCCCGGGTGCCTGTGCGCGAACTCCAGGGCGATCTTGGAACTGGTGTGGAAGCCGTACACCGGCGCGCCGCTCAGGCCGAGCGCCCTGACGGTTCCGGCCAGCGCATCGGCGAAATCGGCCATCGTGAGCGGGGTGTCCGTGCGCAGGGGGCTCGAGTTGCCGTACCCCGGCGTGTCCAGCGCCACGGCGGTGAAGCGCTCGGCCAGTGTCGGCAGCAGCGCTTCATAGAGTCGCGACGAGCGCGGTGAGTCGTGCAGCAGGATCACCGCCGGGCCGTTGCCGGCATGGCGCAGGTGGACGGTACCGGTGGCCGTGGTCACGTAGCCGCGGCGCACCGCGGCGGGCATCGTCGCGGGGGCGCTCACAGGTCCGCGAGTTTGGTGAACTCGTAGCCCCCGCCGCGCGGCCCCCAGACATGCTCGCCGGCCGCGGTGAACCCGCGGTCCCAGTTGGTGAAGCCGGTCGCCGTGACGCTCGAGATGGAGCGCATGTAGGCTGCGCCACGCCAGGTGTTGCGGCATTCCTCGTCTATGGTGCTGCCGGCGAACACGCCGGGCTCCACCTGGCGGTAGAGGTTGTCGCAGCCGGCCTCGGCGCTCAGCATCGTCGGCTCCAGGCCATCGAAGCGCGCCGGGAACTGCCAGTCTCCGACATGCTCGGCCGCTTGGGGGAAAGTATAGACGCGCAGGCGGATCACCCCGTCGGCATCACGGAAATAGCGCTGGATCCGCTGGCGGTAGGGGCTGTCCTGCCCCTCGATCTGCTGTTCCGTATAGACCCAGTAGCCTTCATCGCGCTGTGGCCAGATGCGCACCGCACGAAACTCCACGACCTGGTAGTTGCTGTCGCGGGCCGCCTGCGGCGCCGAGGTGAACAGCCCCGTGTGATAGCCGACGATGCGGGCGAGTTCTGGGTCGCTCGGTTGCGGAGGCTGGCTGGCACAGGCCGCGATGAGCAGGGTGACAAACAGGGTCAGACCGACCCCTGCCTGGCGCTGGGATGGCGATCGGATCATTGGAGCAACCTCGGGTGGTCGAGCGCAGTGCGGGGCGACGCCCTGACTATACCGTGCCCACGTGGTCATGCAACGCGCCGCTGCAGGCGCGGACGGGCAGGCGTAGACTCCGTCGTTTCGCGTCTGCGGAGGATCGTGATGGCAGGAGCCGAGACCTATCGGCCGGGGCGCAAACCCCGTGAATATGACCAGTCCCTGCGTGGCGTGCGCTACCGGCTGCGCGAGTGGGGGCCGGAGGCGGGACGCCCGATCCTGCTGCTGCATGGCTGGGGCGATTGCGGTGCGACCTGGCAGTTCCTGGTCGATCAGCTGCCTGCGGAGTGGCGACTGATCGCGCCCGACTGGCGCGGCTTCGGCGACAGCGCCTGGAACCATGGCGCCTACTGGTTTCCGGACTATCTCGCCGATCTTGATGCCCTGGTGGCCACGCTGTTCCCGGAACGTGCGGTGGAGCTCATCGGCCACAGCATGGGGGGCAACGTGGCCACGCTGTTCGCTGCGGTCCGGCCGGAGAAAGTCCTCAAGCTTGCCAGCCTTGAGGGCTTCGGTTTGCGCGACATGCCGCCGGAGAAAGCTCCCGGGCGTTATCGCCAGTGGCTGGACGAAGTCCATGCCGCCGAGCCGTTCCAGAGCTACGCAGACAGCGCGGCACTCGCCCGACGCCTGGTGCGCCGACACCCGCACCTGCCGCTGTCGCATGCACAGTTCGTCGCCGAGGCCTGGACGCGCCGGGACGAGACGGGACGACTGGTGATCAAGACCGATCCCGGCCATCGCTGGGTCAATCCGGTGCTGTACCGCCGTGCCGAAGCCGAGGCTTGCTGGCAGGCGATCGAGGCGCCGGTGCTGTTCCTGATGGCGCGAGACTCGCACTTCTGGAGCGCCGAGGCGGCGCGCTTCATCGATCCCGATTACGGCGCCACGCACTACCGTCAGCTGCGCGAGCAGTGGCTGGAGGACTGCGGCCACATGTTCCACTGGGAGCGCCCCGAGGCCGTCGCCGAGGTGCTGGCGGGATTTTTCGGGCGCGACTGAGGCCTGTATGGACGTACAGGCCGGGGTGAACTAGGCTCGCGGCATGAGCGAGCGCGTCGAAGCCGATCTCCCCGTCTCGTCCGACGATCCGTTTGCGAGCCTGAATGCTGCGCAGCGGGCGGCCGTGGACTTCGGCCAGCGCCGCGGCGAGGGCCTGACCGCCGGTCCGCTGCTGATCATCGCCGGGGCGGGCACCGGCAAGACCGGCACCCTGGCGGCGCGCGTGGCGCGGCTGGTGCTGGCTGGCCACGCCCCCGAGCGCCTGCTGCTGCTGACCTTCAGCCGTCGCGCCGCCGAGGAAATGGGCCGGCGGGCGCGGCGTATCGTGGCTCGGGCGGCGGGCCGGGCGCCGGGCGGTGCGCGCCTGCCCTGGTCCGGCACCTTTCACGGGATCGCCAACCGTCTGCTGCGCGAATACGCTGCCAACGTCGGCCTCTCGCCCGGGTTCACGGTGCTCGATCGCGGCGATGCGGCGGACCTGCTCGACCTCGCCCGCCATGACCTGGGGCTCTCCCGCCAGGCCCGGCGTTTCCCGCGCAAGGACACCTGCCTGGACATCTACTCGCGAACGGTCAATGCCCAGGCGCCGCTGGACGAGGTCCTCGAGCGCTGGTTCCCCTGGTGCGCCGAGTGGCAGGACGAGATGCGCCGCCTGTTCCGCCGCTATGTCGAGCTCAAGCAGGCCGGCGAGCTGCTCGATTACGACGACCTGCTGCTGTACTGGTATCACCTGATGCAGGTGCCGGCGCTGGCCGAGGCGCTGGCGGCCCGCTTCGACCATGTGCTCGTCGATGAATACCAGGACACCAATCTGCTGCAGGCGGAGATCGTGCGGCGCCTGAAACCCGACGGCTGCGGTGTGACCGTGGTCGGCGACGATGCGCAGAGCATCTATGCGTTTCGCTCGGCCAATGTCGACAATATTCTCGATTTCCCAGCGCAGTATGCGCCGCCGGCCACCGTGCTGCGCCTGGAGGAGAACTACCGCTCCACCCAGCCGATTCTCGACAGCACCAATGCGCTGATGGCCGAGGCCACGCGCCAGTATGGCAAGCGCCTGTGGAGCGCGCGGCCAAGTGCCCAGAAGCCGCGCTATGTCACCGTCGAGGATGACAGTGCCCAGACGGACTACATCGTGCAGCGCGTGCTGGCCGCCCGCGAGACCGGTGTCGAGCTGCGTCGCCAGGCCGTGCTGTTTCGCAATGGCCACCACAGCGATGGTCTGGAGCTCGAACTCATCCGCCGGAACATTCCCTACGTGAAGTACGGCGGGCTGAAGTTTCTCGAGGCGGCGCACGTCAAGGATTTTCTCTCGCTGCTGCGGCTGGGCGAGAACCCCCGCAACCGTGTCGCCCTGTTCCGGGTGATGCAGCTGCTGCCGGGGATGGGGCCGGCCAACGCGGAGCGCGCCTACCAGTGGCTGGGCACGCACGACTGGCAGCTGTCCGCGCTGGCAGCGTTCAATCCACCTGCGCCTGCGCGGGAGGATTGGTCGGCACTCGTGGCCCTGCTGGTCGACCTCGCCCGCCCCGAAGCCTCGTTGCTCGAGGGCTGGCAGGCCCAGCTCGAGCCCGCGCGGCGCTGGTACCAGCCGCAGCTTGAGCGGCTGTACGCCGGCGCCCAGGCCCGCGTGGGGGATCTCGAACAGCTCGAGCAGATCGCCGCGCGCTATCCCACGCGCGAGCGTTTTCTCTCCGAGCTCACGCTCGATCCTCCACAGGCGAGTTCCGATCTGGCGGGTGCGCCGCTGCTGGATGAAGACTATCTCGTGCTCTCGACCGTGCATTCCGCCAAGGGCCAGGAATGGGAGTCGGTCTATATTCTCAACGTGGCGGATGGCAATTTTCCGAACGAATTTGCCACCGGCGATCCGGTGATGATCGAGGAGGAGCGGCGTCTGCTGTATGTGGCGATGACCCGGGCGCGCAGCGCGCTGCATCTGCTCGCGCCGCTCAAGTACCACGTGCCGGGCCAGCGTCGCAGCGGCGACCGCCACGTCTATGGTGCGCGCAGCCGGTTCATGACGCCGGCGGTGATGACGAGCTTCGAGACCCGGTCCCACGGCGTATCCGCCGGCGAGGGTAGCGCGGGTACCGATCGCCCCAGCGCGCGCGTGGATATCGCCGGCCGGCTGCGGGAGCAGTGGTAAGGTCGACCGCATGCAGGAAAACTTTCCGACAGTATCCTCGCCGAGCGTGATGCAGGACTATCCGTGCGTCCGCGACAACGAGCGAGACACGCTGCTTGAGTATGTGACGC
>RECU01000109.1 GCA_007693855.1 Gammaproteobacteria bacterium
CAGCGTTCCGCGTCTTGCAGGCCCTGCGATCCGGCGGTGGCGGTACAATGGGGCGATGGACGTCACGCCCATCCTGGAATCGCTGAACCCCGCCCAGCGAGACGCGGTCAGCAGCCCCGCCGAGCCCCTGCTGGTGCTGGCCGGCGCCGGCAGCGGCAAGACGCGGGTGCTGGTGCACAGGATCGCCTGGCTGGTGGCGGTGGAGGGTGTCTCGCCCCAGTCCATCCTCGCCGTCACCTTCACCAACAAGGCGGCTGCGGAAATGCGCGGACGGATCGAGCAGTTGCTCGACATGCCGGCAGGCCCGCTGTGGGTCGGGACCTTCCATGGACTGGCCCATCGCCTGCTGCGCCTGCACTGGCGCGAGGCCCGCCTGCCGCAGGGCTTCCAGATCCTCGATGCCGAGGACCAGCAGCGCGTGATCAAGCGGGTGCTGCGCAGCCTGGAGGCCGACGAGAGCCGCTGGTCGCCCCGCGAGGTCCAGTGGTTCATCAATGCGCAGAAAGACGAGGGGCTGCGGCCGCAGCACATCGATACCCGCAATGATCCGTCGCGGGAGGAGCTGGTGCGGTTTTATCGCGCCTACGAGGAGGCCTGCGAGCGCGCCGGCGTGGTGGATTTCGCCGAGCTGCTGCTGCGCGCCCATGAGCTCTGGCGCGATCACCCGGATCTGCTGGCGTTTTATCGTCGGCGCTTCCGTCACCTGCTGGTCGATGAGTTCCAGGACACCAACGCCATCCAGTACGCCTGGCTGCGCGTGCTGGCCGGCGACAGCGCAGTGGCCTTCATCGTTGGCGATGACGACCAGTCGATCTATCGCTGGCGCGGCGCCCGGGTGGAGAACCTGCAGCGTTTCCAGCGCGATTTCCACGGGTCACGGGTGATCAAGCTCGAGCAGAACTACCGCTCGACCGAAACCATCCTGCAGGCCGCCAACGCGATCATTGCCAACAACGCCGGACGCCTGGGCAAGAACCTCTGGACGGAGGGCACACGCGGCGATCCCATTCGTGTCTACGCTGCCTACAATGAGCATGACGAGGCCGAGTTCATCGTCAACAGGATCCGCGACTGGGTGAACCAGGGGGGGCTGAGGCGTGAGGCGGCGATCCTGTACCGCTCCAATGCCCAGTCGCGGGTGTTCGAGGAGGCGCTGCTCTCCGCGCGGATGCCCTACCGGGTATACGGTGGTCTGCGGTTCTTCGAGCGGGCAGAGATCAAGGACGCCCTGGCCTACCTCCGGCTGATCGACAACCGGGACGACGATTCCTCCTTCGAGCGGGTCGTCAATCAGCCCACGCGGGGCATCGGGGCACGCACGCTGGAGCAGGTGCGCGAGCATGCGCGCGGCGCGGGCTGTTCACTATGGCGCGCCGCCGGTGCGCTGATCAGCGACGAGGGGCTGTCCGCGCGTGCTGCCCGCGCCCTGCACGGGTTCCTGAGCCTGGTGGAGGCGCTGAGCCAGGACACCCACGAGGTTGCGCTGCACGAGCAGGTCGAGCACGTGATCAAGGTCTCCGGGCTGCTCGAGCACTATCGCGCAGAGCGCGGCGACCGCGGTGAGGCCCGCGTGGAGAACCTCGAGGAACTCGTCAACGCCGCGCGGTCTTTCGACCCTGACACCGGCGACGAGACCCTGCCACGGCTCTCCTCGTTTCTGGCGCATGCCGCGCTCGAGGCCGGCGAGGGCCAGGCCGATGAATGGGAAGACTGCGTGCAGTTGATGACGCTGCATTCCGCCAAGGGACTCGAGTTTCCGCTGGTCTTCCTCGCCGGCATGGAAGACGGGCTGTTTCCGCACCAGCGCTCGTTGAATGATCGTGACGGCCTCGAGGAGGAGCGGCGCCTGTGCTACGTGGGGGCCACGCGCGCCATGCGCCAGTTGTACCTGACGCATGCCGAGAGTCGTCGCCTGCATGGCTCCGAGAACCTCTGCGTGCCCTCGCGCTTTCTGCGCGAGATTCCGGCCGAGCTGGTGGAGGAAATCCGCCCGAACCTGCATGTCAGCCGGCCGCTGGCAGCGGGCGGGCCACAGCGTGGGCGACGATCCATGCCGGCCATGCAGGAAGGCACGGGCCTGCGACTCGGCCAGCGGGTTCGCCACGGCAAATTTGGCGAAGGGGTGGTGCTGAATCTGGAGGGCGCCGGCAGCCATGCGCGGGTGCAGGTGAATTTCGAGGACACCGGCAGCAAGTGGCTGGTGGTGGCCTATGCGAACCTGGAAATGCTCTGAGCTGTTTATGATCGGCAAGACCGGTCACGGGAGACCAGCATGAGGATCCTGATCCTGGGGGCCGGACAGGTGGGCTCGACGGCAGCGATCAGCCTGTCGCGTGAAGAGGCCAATGAGGTCACCATCGTCGACCGCGACCCCCGGGTGCTGCGCGATCTGCAGGACCGGCTGGACGTGCGGACAGTCGTCGGTTTCGCCTCTCATCCGGACGTGCTGGAGCGCGCGGGCTGTGCCGACGCGGACATTCTGGTGGCGCTGACCGACAGCGACGAGGTGAATATGATCGCCTGCCAGATCGCCCACACCCTGTTCCACACGCCAACCAAGATTGCGCGCATCCGCGCGTCGGAGTACATCCTGCGCGATGAGCTGTTCGCGCCGGATGCGGTGGCGCTGGACGTTCGCATCAGCCCGGAGCAGCTGGTAACCGATCATATCGAACAGCTGGTCCGCTATCCCGGCGCCCTGCAGGTGCTGGATTTCGCCAACGGGCGCGTTCGCATGGTCGGCGCCCGGGCGCACCAGGGTGGCCTGCTGATCAACCGGCCGCTGCGGGAACTGCCCGAGCATATGCCGGATACCGAAGCCCGCGTAGTGGCGATTTATCGCGATGGCGAAAGCATCATCCCGGACGGCGACACCCTCATCAAGGAAGACGACGAGGTGTTCTTCATTGCCGGGCGGCGGGATGTCCGCGCGGTGATGAGCGAGATGCGCAAGCTCGACGACCCTGTCCGCCGGGTGGTCATCGCTGGCGGTGGCAATATCGGCTATCGGCTCGCCAAAGCGCTGGAACACAGCCACCAGGTCAAGCTCATCGAACGCGATCCCGAGCGGGCGCGGCGGATCTCCGAGCAGCTCGAGCGCACCATCGTGCTCAACGGGGATGCCGCCGACGAGGATCTGCTGCTCGAAGAAAGCGTCGACAGCACGGACGTGTTCTGCGCGGTCACTAACGCCGACGAGGCGAACATCCTCTCGGCCATGCTCGCCAAGCGCCTGGGCGCGCGCCGCGTCATCGCCCTGGTCAACCGGCCCTCCTACGCGGAACTGATCCAGGCCGGCACCATCGACATCGCGATCTCGCCCCAGCAGGTGACCCTGGGCTCGCTGCTCGCCCATGTCCGGCGCGGCGATGTGGTCAAGGTGCACAGTCTGCGGCGCGGGGCCGCCGAGGCCATCGAGGCCATCGCCCATGGCGAGCGGGAGAACTCTCAGGTGGTGGGACGCGCGATCGAGGACATTCCGCTGCCGCCCGGCGCGACGATCAGCGCGATCGTGCGGGGTGAGAAGATCATGGCCGCCCACCACGACACGGTCATCGAGGCGGACGACCACGTCATGCTGTTTCTCTCCGACCGCCGCTACATCGATGCCGTCGAGCGTCTGTTCCAGGTCGGCGTCACTTTCGTCTAGGGCCCGGGAACGCAGCCGACATGCACTGGCAGATCATCATGAAGGTCACCGGGCTGCTGGTGATGCTGTTCAGCGCCGCGCTGGTGCCGCCCATCATCATCTCGCTGATCTTCGCGGACGGCACCTGGCCGGCGTTCCTCATCGCTTTGCTGGTCGCCCTGTTCAGCGGTGCGCTGATGTGGCATCCGTTCCGCGAGGTGACGGCGGATCTCAAGATCAAGGATGGTTTCCTGGTCACCACCACCATGTGGACGGTGGTGCCGTTATTCGGCTCGCTGCCCTTCATGCTGGTGCCCGAGCCGCAAATCAGTTTCACCAATGCGCTGTTCGAGTCGATGTCGGGGTTGACCACGGCCGGTGCGACGGCGCTGAGCGGCCTCGATGACATGGCGCCGGCACTGCTGTGGTATCGCCAGCAGCTGCAGTGGATGGGCGGCATGGGCATCATTCTGCTCGCGGTGGCGATCCTCCCGCTGCTCGGGGTCGGCGGCATGCAGCTGTATCGGGCGGAAGCCCCGGGGCCGGTCAAGGACAACAAGCTGACCCCGCGGATCACCGGTACCGCGCGGGCGCTGTGGTATGTCTACGTGACGCTCACGGTCGCCTGTTTCCTGGCCTACTGGGCCGCGGGCATGACCGCCTTCGAGGCCATCTGCCACAGCTTCTCGACCGTGGCGACTGGCGGCTTCTCGACCAAGGATGCCAGCATCGGCCACTTCGACAGCCCGCTGATCGAGCTGATTGCCGTGGTCTTCATGTTCATCGGCGGGATCAACTTCTCGCTGCACTTTCTGGCCTGGCGGTCGCCCTCGTTGAAGCATTATCTGCAGGACGCCGAGTTCCGCGCCTATCTCACTTTCTACACGCTCATCACCGTGATCGTGGTGGCCTACCTGATGTTCGCCGGGGTCTACGACCGCATCGACCGGGCCTTCATCAAGGGGCTGTTCCAGGTCGTCTCGCTGGGCACCAGCACCGGCTACGCCAGCACGGACTTCGCCAACTGGCCAGGGGCCCTGCCGGTACTGCTGATCCTGCTCAGTTTCGTGGGCGGCTGCGCCGGCTCCACTGCCGCGGGAATGAAGGTGGTGCGCTGGCTGCTGGTGCTGCGACAGGGAGATCGGGAACTGCGCCGGCTGGTCCATCCCGCGGCGGTGATGCCCATCAAGTACGGGACACGGGCCGTGCCCGACCGGGTGATCGAAGCGGTCTGGGGGTTCTTCTCGGTGTACATGATCGTGTTTGCCCTGATGATGCTGATCATGCTGGGCAGCGGGCTCGATCAGGTGACCGCCTTCTCGGCGACGGCCGCCACGCTCAATGTACTCGGCCCGGGGCTCGGCGATGTCGCCCATGGCTTCGGCGATATCCCACTGGTTGCGCGCTGGACCGGGATCTTCGGCATGCTGGTCGGGCGCCTGGAGGTCTTCACCGTGCTGGTGCTGCTCACGCCGGCGTTCTGGCGTCGCTGACGGCCAGGGAGAGCGATAGATGAGCCGTGTTCGCGACAATCTCGAAACCATGCTGGCACGCGGCCAGGACAATGCGCTGCTCAGGTTCTCGCTCGGCAATCTGTGCCTGCAGGCTGACGACGCGGCCGCGGCGGTGACGCACCTGGAGCAGGCGACGAGCCACGATCCGGACTACTCCGCCGCCTGGAAGCTGCTGGGCAAGGCGCGGTTGCAGGCGGGCGATGCGCCAGGTGCGGGGGACGCCTGGCGTCAGGGGATTGCGGTCGCCGAGCGACGGGGCGACAAGCAGGCGGCCCGGGAAATGGCTGTGTTCCTGCGCCGGCTCGACCGGGAGGCGTAAATGGCCCCGGCCAAGCACCGGGGCCAGCAGCGCCCGTCCGTGGGCGCGAAGCATGTCTTCCGGCTTCCCTGCCGGAGGGCCGCGGACGTTCGTCTGCTGACATGCTTCGCGGCCAGCATGCCGCAGCCGGGCACTATCGGGGAGGCGCGAATGTCAGAGGAATGGACAGGATCATGATCGCGCTGCTGCAGCGGGTGAGCGAGGCGCGCGTGGACATCGCCGGCAACACGGTGGCGGCCATCGACCGGGGGCTGCTGGTGCTGGTCGGGGTCGAACGCGCAGACCGCGAGGCCGAGAGCCGGCGGCTGGCTGAACGCCTGGTGGCCTACAGGCTGTTTCCGGATGACGCCGGCCGGATGAATCTCGACGTCCGCCAGGCGGCGGGATCGCTATTGCTGGTGCCGCAGTTCACCCTGGCGGCAGACACCGATCGGGGCAACCGCCCGAGTTTCACACGGGCGGCGGAGCCTGCGCAGGGTGAGACCCTGTTCAACGCGCTGGCACAGGCGGTACATGCACTGTATCCGCGGGTGGCCAGTGGCATCTTCGGGGCGAACATGCAGGTGTGGCTCTGCAACGATGGGCCAGTGACCTTCCGCCTCCAGGTCACCGACGCGTGAACGGGCGTTGCGTCGGGCGCCATGACGTATCATTGTGGGTCCTCGACGACCCCCGGAGTAATTGAGTTATGGGTATCAGCGGCATCAGTCTGTGGCAGCTGCTCATCGTGCTGCTCATCGTCGTGCTGATTTTCGGCACGAAAAAGCTCAAGGGCATGGGCGGTGACCTGGGCAGCGCGGTGAAGAGCTTCCGCAAGGCCATGGATGACAAGGAAGACAAGGACGACAAGGACGACGACGCCGGCGCGACACCGAAGCAGATCGACAGTGCGCGGATGGATGCCGATTTCGATCCCGCCGAGAAACGCGAGGAAACACAGGACTCACGTTCCGGCTGAGCCATGTTCGATATCGGTTTTTGGGAGCTGCTGGTGCTTGCCGGGCTCGGCCTGCTCATTCTCGGGCCGGAGCGGCTGCCACGCGTGGTGGGCCAGCTTGGGCGGTGGATGCGCCAGGCGCGGCGGACCGCCTCGCAGTTGCGTTGGCAGATCGAGCATGAGCTCGACCTGACCGAGCGGCGTGAAGCCGAGCAGAAGCGCCGCGCCCAGCAGGGCCCGGTCGACGCGGACGGCACACGCACCCCGCCATCGGGCGCCGGGACCCGGGAGCAGGCGACGGC
>RECU01000047.1 GCA_007693855.1 Gammaproteobacteria bacterium
CGCCCCGCTCGCCGGTCTGCTGCTGACCGGTGGGGCCTCGCGGCGCATGGGGTGCGACAAGGCCGCGCTGGTCTATGCGGGCGAACCGCAGCTCGTGCGGGCCTGGCGGCTGTTGCAGGCGGTCGGCGTCGACCCCTGTCTGCTCGCGGTGCGCGCCGACCAGGCGGATGAGCCGCTGCGTTTGCGGTATCCGCAGGTCGTCGATGTGCCCGGGGTCGCCGGGCCGATGGCCGGCCTGCTGGCTGCCCACCGCCATGCGCCGGATCGCGCCTGGCTGGTGCTCGCCTGCGATCTGCCGCTGGTGGATCGGGCACTGCTGGTGGCGCTGGTGCGGGCACGGGATGCGGCATCGCAGGCGGTGGCCTATGCGGCTGAGGGTGATGGCCGCCCGGAACCGCTGTGCACGATTTATGAGCCGGGGTTCTGTCGGGAGGCCCTCGAGCCCGCGGCCGCGCGGGGTGAGCGGTCGCTGCGCCGCTGTCTGGAAGCTGCGCGAGTGCGGCTGTTGCCGCCGCCGGGCGCGCGCCTCACCAGTGTCGATACCGATGCGCTGCGAGCAGTGATTGCCGCACGGCTGGACGGGCCACCCTAAGCGTTCGGCAGTGCCAGGTGTCCCGGCAGCAACGGCGCCACCTGCACCAGGCGCCCGCCCTCGACCTCGCCGGGCCCCTCCGGCAGCACGATCCAGGCGTTGGCGCGGGTCAGCGGGGCGATGCGAAAGGACTCCTGGCCCGGCAGCATCTCCGCGACCAGCTGCCCGTGCCCGTCCAGCTGCACGGCACCCTTGCCGAAGAAGGTCATGTGCGCGGGCTTTTTCCAGGCCGCGGCCAGGCGTGCCACAGGCCAGGCCTCGGGGGGCTCGCCGGAGAGTATGCGCAGGGCAGGGGCCACGAAAAACCGCGCGCCGACGGCCACGGACAGCGGGTTTCCAGGCAGCCCGAAACAGGCGGTGCCGTCTGGAAGCATCGCGAACAGGATCGGTTTGCCCGGACGGATGGCGGCCTTGTGGAACTGCGTGACGGCACCGGCGTCGCGCAGCGCGGCGGGGATGAAGTCATGGACGCCGGCCGAGACCGCGCCGCTGGTGATGAGCAGGTCCGGTGACAGCGTGCGGGCCTCGGCCAGCGCCGCGGCAAAGCGCTTCGGGTCATCCCCCAGGGTGCAGGCGTAGACGAGGTCTGCACCTAGGGCCGGCAGCAGGGCTTCGAGATAAGGCGCGTTGGAATCGCGGATCTGCCCAGGGGCCAGTGGCTGGGTCGGCTCGCTGACCAGCTCGGCGCCGGTGGTGATGACCGCCACGCGCGGGCGCCGCCGCACCTCGAGACTCACCACGCCAGTGGCCGCCAGCGCCATCACCTGTTCCGGGCCGACGCGCCGGCCGGCGGTGATCACCGGGTCGTCACGACGGAAGTCCTCGCCGGCGAAGCGCACGTTCTGGTGGGGCAGGGCCGCAGCCTCGAGGCGGATCGCCGGGCCCGCCTCGCCGGCGACACGCTCGGTACGTTCCACGGGGACCACCGCATCGAAGCCGGCGGGCAGCGGCGCGCCGGTCATGATCTCCCAGGCGCAGGGCCCGGGCGGGGCCGACTGCGCGGCGACGGGGCCGGCGGCGGTGTGGCCGACGACGCCGAGCGTGCAGGGGGAGGCGGCCGTCGCGGCCAGCGTGTCGGCGGCGCGCACGGCGAAGCCGTCCATGGCGGAGTTGGTGAACGGCGGAACATCCCCCGGCGACCGGGCGTCCGCAGCGGCCACCAGGCCGAGGGCCTCGCGCACGGGCACCTGGGTGACGGGCAGGGCCGTCAGCGCCGCCGCCAGTCTTGCCTGGGCATCCTGGTAGGGAATCATGGCGGCGTCGGCAGCGCGCGCGGGCGCCGGCTCAACCTTCGGCAGGCTTCATCTGCGCCTGCTGGTAGTTCTCCAGGCCGACGCGCTCGATCAGCTCGAGCTGGGTTTCGATGAAGTCCACGTGCTCTTCCTCACTCTCGAGGATGCGGGCGAAGATTTCGCGCGTGACGAAATCGCCGACACTTTCGCAATGGGCAATGCCGGCGCGCAGGTCGGGAATCGCGATCATCTCGAGCTTGAGGTCGCACTCGAGCAGTTCCCGCAGGTCTTCGCCGATCAGCAGCTTGCCGAGATCCTGCAGGTTGGGGAGGCCTTCCAGGAACAGCAGGCGCTCGATGATGATGTCGGCGTGCTTCATCTCATCGATGGACTCGCCGTACTCGTAGGCGCCGAGACGCTCCAGGCCCCAGTTGTTGAGCATTCTCGAGTGCAGAAAATACTGGTTGATGGCGGTGAGTTCGTTCTTGAGTACCCGGTTCAGGTGCTCGATGACCTTGGGATCGCCTTTCATGCTGCGCCGTCCGTGTCGTCAGGAATGAGGGGTCATGATCAGCGATGCATCGGACAGGCGCAACGCTTTCGGCCTGCCTGAGGCCCGGGCCCTCACCGGCGTGGATGGGCCGGTCGGAGACCGGATCGCTGAGCGCGAGGATTCAGGCGGTGGAGGCGGCGGGCTGGGCGAACCAGCCGGCGTTGACCGGTGCCGGGGCGTCGGTCGCCGTTTCGGCCAGCAGGGCCTCGGCGGTGGGGGCACAGCAGCCGCAGCAGCTCGCCACGCCGAGCTCTTCGCGCAGCGCCTCGAGCGAGGAGGCACCGCGGGCAGCGGCCCGGCGGATTTCGCGGTCGGTCACGGATTGGCAGATGCAGACGTACACGGTGCATATCCTCCTCGATGCAGGGATAGCTAAAATCAAATGCGAATGATTGTCAATACATTTGTGGCCCCCGGGGAGTGGCGCAGGCCTGGCGCTTGCGTGGCGGGCCATCACAACACTCAAGATACTATTGCGAATGCGAACGACTATCATTAAGATTCGTTTTGTCGATCAAGGCGTCGCTGATTTTCCGCAGGAGTGCCCTAATGTCTCGCATGCCCTTTCCCGCCCGTTCCGCCGTCGCGCTTGCCGTCGCCGTGGCGCTGTCCCCCCTGTCCGTCCAGGCTGCCGATCGCGCGCAGAAGAGCGGTTCATGGATTCCGGTGATCGAGGTCATCGGCCGCGCCGAGGACTCGGTGGCCCGTCAGACCGGCACGGTCATCATCCTCGACCGGGAGGACATCGAAGTCTTCCAGCCGCTGTCGACCGAAGATGCGCTGCGCCGGGTGCCGGGCATCAACGCCAAGACCGAGGAGGAGACCGCCATCGTCTCCAATATCGGCATCCGCGGGCTGAGCGCGGCGGAGGCGAAGTCGCTGATCCTGGAGGACGGCGTGCCGGTGGCCCCCGGCCTGTTCATCGGCAATGACCGCTACTTCAATCCCCGCATCCAGCGCGTCGAGCGGATCGAAGTGCTGAAAGGCTCGGCGTCACTGCGCTACGGGCCCTCGACGATCGGCGGTGTGGTGAATTTCCTGACCAAGACGCCGGATGACGGCGTGCTGCTCTCCGGGCGTGTCGGCTCGTTCAGCACCCGCGAAGTGATGCTCGAGGCCGGCGGCAGCAATCCCTCGGGGGATGCCTTCGCCGGCGTCGTGGCCACCCATGCGCGCAGCGACGGCTTCATGGACCGGGGCTACGACATGGTCGACGTGATGGCCAAGGCCGGTACGTCGATCGGTGAGCGACAGAGCGTGGGCTTCAAGGCCTCCTACTACGAGAACGACGCCAACATCTCCTATCGCGGGCTGCTGCTCGGCGAGTACCTGGCCGGCTCCACCCGCAACCCGGCACCGGATGATTTTTACCTGACCGACCGCAAGGCCATCGATCTCAACCACCGCGTTGATTTGAGCGATCGCCTGAGTCTCTCGAGCGTGGTCTACTGGAGCGAGACCTCACGCGATTACTGGCGCTACGACGTCGACACCGCCGCCTCCAATGCCGCCGGACGCTGGGTCTACACCGACACGCTGACCGGCAACAACCGCAGCTTCGAGCGCTACGGTCTCGACACCCGGCTGCGCCTGGACCACGGGCTGTTCGGCCGCGCCAACCAGGCCGAGTTCGGTGTCCGCGCCTTTCGCGAGGAATCCGACGACCGGCGGATCCGCGCCACCCGGGCGCAGGACCGCACCGGCGTGAACGACCGTCACCGCGCGGACTCCGCGAACAGCCTGGCGTTTTATGCGCAGAACCGCATTGCCGTGGATGACCGCTTCGCGCTCACCCCCGGGCTGCGGATCGAGACCTACGAGCAGAAGCGCCTGGTGTTGACGAACAACAACGCCACCGCCCGAACCTCCAATACCGAGTTCCTGCCCGGCATCGGCGCGACCTGGTGGGTGACGCCGGCCGCCCAGCTCTACGGCGGCGCCTATCGGGCGTTTGCCCCCGCGAGCAACGGCGTGGCCCTCGATGGTCTGACCGACCAGCAGCTCGACGCCGAGCGCTCGACCAACCTCGAACTCGGCATCCGCGGCCAGCAGGGGCAGTTCGGCTATGAGCTGGCGGCCTTCCGCATGGATTTCTCCAATCAGGTGGTCACCGGCAACAGCGACCCGAACCTCTCGCAGTCGAATGCCGGCGAGACCCTGCACCAGGGCGCGGAACTTGCGCTGGACTACCAGCTCGGCGCGGGCTTGAGTGTCTCGGGCAACCTGACCTGGGTGCCGACCTCGCGCTTCGAGACCGGGGAGAACCGCGGCAACCGGATTCCCTATTCGCCGAAGCTGCTGGGCAACCTCGCGCTCGACTACAGCAATGGCGCATTTCGCGGCGCGCTGCTCGCACATTATCGCGGCGAGCAGTTCGGCGACGAGAGCAACCGCCGCGACCTGCCCGGTAACGCCGCCGGTGGCATCTGGGGCGGGCTGATGCCGTCCTACACGGTGTTCGACGCCACCGCCCAGTACCGGCTGAGCGAGGCGATCACGCTGTTCGGCGCGGTGAAGAACCTGACCGACAGGCGCTACATCACCGGTCTGCGCCAGGGTATCTATGTCGGGCCGGAGCGAAGCTTCGAGCTCGGCCTGCGTTACCGGCTGTAAGCAATCCGGCGGCGCGCTTCCCACGGCCTGGGTGTGAACCAGGCCGTGGGGTGTTCGCGGCGGGCATGGCATGATCCGGGTTTGCCGACTCCAGCCCATGCCCGCAGGAACCCGCCCGGTGACCGATACACCCCGTAAACTGCTGATTGTTGAAGACGACGAGGGCTTGCAGAGCCAGCTGAAGTGGTGCTTCGAGGATTATCAGGTGCTGCTCGCCAGCGATCGCGTCAGCGCCATCACCGAGCTGCGACGTCATGAGCCCGCCGTGGTGCTGCAGGATCTCGGTCTGCCACCGGAGCCCAATGGTGTGGGTGAAGGGCTGGCGACGCTGCAGGAGACGCTGGCACTGGCGCCGCACACCAAGGTGATCGTGGTCACCGGCCACGGTGACCAGGAAAATGCTGTGCGGGCCATCGGCCTGGGCGCCTACGACTTCACCCAGAAGCCGGTCGACGTGGACATGCTGCAGCTGCTGGTGGGACGCGCGTTTCACCTGAGCGCGCTGGAGGCTGAGAACCGCCGCCTGCTCGAGGCCCGGGCCGATGCGCCGCTCGACGGCATCATCGCCGCCAGCGAGAACATGCTGGCGTTGTGCCGGATGGTCGAGAAGGTGGCGCCGACCGAGGTCAGCACGCTGCTGCTGGGCGAGAGCGGCACCGGCAAGGAACTCATGGCCCGGGCGCTGCACCGGCTGAGTCGCAGGGCCGAGCAGCCGTTTGTGGCCATCAACTGTGCTGCCATCCCGGAGAACCTGCTGGAGTCAGAGCTCTTCGGGTTCGAGAAGGGCGCGTTCACCGGGGCACACAAGACCACCCCCGGCAAGGTCGAGACCGCCAGCGGGGGCACGCTGTTTCTCGATGAGATCGGTGACATGCCCGCGCCCCTGCAATCGAAGCTGCTGCGCTTCCTGCAGGAGCGGGTGGTCGAACGGGTCGGCGGGCGCAGCGAAATCCCGGTGGACGTGCGGGTGGTCTGTGCCACCAACCAGGACCTCAAACGCGCCATTGCCGAGGGCGGCTTCCGCGAGGATCTCTACTATCGGATCGCCGAGATCACCATCACGCTGCCGCCGCTGCGCGAGCGAGGCGAGGGCCGGATCGTGCTGGCGCGCCACCTGCTCGGACGCTTCGCCGCGCAGCATGCGAGCGCAGTGCGCGGGTTCAGCGACGATGCGCTCGCGGCGATCAACAGCTACGCCTGGCCCGGCAACGTGCGTGAACTGGAGAACCGTATCAAGGGCGCGGTGATCATGGCCGAGGGCAAGCAGGTCACGGCTGCCGATCTGGGGCTGGCCGAGCATGGCGACGGTGAGGCACCGCTCAACCTGCGTGCCGTGCGCCAGGCGGCCGAGACCCGCGCCATCCGCGAGGCGCTGGCCCGTACCGGCGGCAATGTCTCGCGCGCCGCAGAACTGCTCGGCATCACCCGGCCGACGCTCTACGACATGGTCAACAAGTACGGGATCGCGGTCGAGACGCTGGGCAACGGCGGCGGCCGCTGACTCAGCTGTCCTTGAACTGGTCCGGGTTGAGGTTGTGGCGGCCCAGCAGTTTGTAGAAGTCCGTGCGGTTGCGCTGGGCCAGGCGGGCGGCGGCTGAAACATTGCCGCCGGTCATGGTCAGCAGCTGGGTGAGGTAGTTGCGCGTGAACTCGTCGCGCGCGTCCGCAAACGAGGGCAGGGCGCCGGCACCGGTGCCGCCGAGCATGCCCTGCAGCAGCTCGACGTCGATCACCCGGCTCGCGGTGGTCGCGGCGCACTGGCGGACTGCATTGCGCAGCTCCAGCAGGTGGCCCGGCCAGGCTGCAGCGACCAGCAGTTCCAGCGCCTCGGGTGAGAACGTCCGCCCGCCGTCGTCGGCGAGCCCCCGCTCGGCATCGCATTCGGCCAGGAAGTGCTCGGCCAGCAACGGGATATCCTCGCGGCGCTGGTCGAGCCCCGGGACGCGCAGCTGAACGGCGCCCAGCCGGTAGTAGAGTTCCTCGCGAAAGCGCCCGGTCTTGACCCGCTCGCGCAGATCCATCCGGCTGGCCGAGAGTACCCGCAGGTCGATTGGCACGGCACGTTCGCTGCCCGGCGCCGCGATCCGGCCTTCCTGCAGCACCCGCAGCAGCCGGCCCTGGCTGCGCGGCGGCAGATCACCGACTTCCTCCAGCAGCAGGGTGCCGCCCGCACATTCCCGCAGCAGCCCGGGCCGCGCCGCACGATCCGCCGTCCCGGCTTCGCCGAACAGGGCGACCTCGAGTTCGTCTTCCGGCAGGGCGTCGCACCCCAGGGTGGTGAAGGGCGCGGCGCGGCGCAGGCTGGTCTCGTGGATCAACCGTGCAAGCCGGGTCTTGCCGCTGCCGGTCGGCCCGGTGAGCAGCACGGGGCTGTCGTCCTCGGCGAGTCGGTCGATCTGGTCGAGCAGGGCCTGCATCGCTGGATTGCGCGTGAGCAGCCCGTCGGCCTCGCCGGCGCTGCGGGCACCGCGGTCCGAGACCCGCATCGCCCGCTCGACCTGCTCGAGCAGGGCCTCTTTCTCGACCGGCTTGGTGAGGAAGCCGAAGGCGCCACTCTGGGTGGCCTCGACGGCATCCGGGATCGTGCCGTGCGCGGTCAGCAGCAGCACCCGCAATCCTGGCCGACGGCGCCGCAGCTCGCGCAGCAGCGCCAGGCCGTCCATGTGGTCCATGCGCAGGTCGGTGATGACCAGGTCCGGACTGAAGCGCGCCAGCGCGGCCAGCGCCGCCTCGCCGCTGTCCACCGGCTCCACCTCGTAGCCCTCGGTCTCGAGGCGGATGGCCAGCAGGCGCAGCAGGCCGGGTTCGTCATCGACCAGCAGGATGCGGCCGGCGGATCGTTTGGGCGTGCTCATGATGACGGTGAGTTTATCGCGCCGGCCGCGGCTGCGGGCGGTTTTGCCGCGGTGCTGGCGCTGGCAGGGCGCAGCGGCAGGCGTACCCGCAGGTGCGCGCCGCGTTCGCGTCCGTCGATGATCTCCACCGTGCCGCCGTGCGCGGTGATGCACTCCAGCACCACCGACAGGCCGATACCCGTGCCACCGACATGCGCGGTGGCGCGCTCGCTGCCCTGGTAGAAGGCCTCGAATACGCGGTGGCGCTCGCCTTGCGGGATGCCGGGGCCCTCGTCGATGACGTCGAGCTGCAGCCACTCACCGTGCGCCGCACCCTGCAGGTGCACGGTGCCCTGTTTCGGCGAGAACTTGATGGCGTTGGAGACCAGGTTCTCCAGCACCAGCCGCAGCTTTTCATGGTCGGCCCGCACCGTCAGCGGCGCGATGTCGCGGGTAATCTGCAGCTGCTGGCTGGCGATCACCAGCCGGTGGCGGCGCAGCACCTCCTCGAACAGCGCGGGTAACGGGAACGCCGAAAGCTCCAGCGTGGCATTGCGGCTCTGCCAGGCGGAGAACGCCAGCAGGTTCTCGATCAGCTGCTGCAGGCGGATGCCGTTGTCGCGCAGGATCCTGGTGACTTCCTCCTGCCCGGGCTGCAGCGGACCGACCGCACCATCGAGCAGCAGCTCCGTGCCCTCGCGGATATTGGCCAGCGGGGTCTTGAGCTCGTGGGACATGTGCCGCAGGAATCGGCTTTTTTCCTGTGCCAGCTCGCTCAGGCGCTCGCGCAGCCATTCGAGCTGGCGGCCCAGCGCCCGGATGTCCTGCGGGCCCTCGATGCGCACCGGCTCATCGAGCTGCTCCTCGCCCAGCCGCGCGATGGCGCTGTCGATCTGGCGCAGCGGCCGGAGCACGCGCAGATACAGAAACCCCATCATCATGCTCAGCACCGGCGCGAGCAGCAGCGTCTGCCACATCAACGCCGTGCGCGTGGTGCGCACCCTGGCCTGCAGGCCTGCGAGTTCGCCATCGAGCAGGGCGCGCAGGTGTCGCGACAGTCCCTCGGCTTCGTTGATCAGTACGCCCAGGCGCAGGGTCAGGGCCCGCTCATCCAGCGCTTCACCGCGCTGCGCGGCGGCCAGCAGCGCGGCCCCGAGTTCGGCGGACTGGCGCGCGAGTGCCGCGCGGGCGCGGCGGGCATCGGCGTCCTGGGGCAGGGTGGTCAGCTCGGCGAGCGTCAGCACCAGCTCGATGCGGGTGCGCTCGTAGGCATCGAACAGCGCGCCATCGCCACTGGCGTTGTACTCCCGGGCGTGACGCTCCAGCTGGCCGAGCAGGTTGAAGGTCTGCTGGCTGATCTGGGTAGCGCGCACACCATGCTCGACGATGACCTGCCCGCCCCGGGCGAGCTGGTCGAGCGTGACGCTGGCATAGCCCACGGCCCCCAGCAGCGGCAGGGTCAGCAGCGCGAGTGCCGCCATGGCCATGCCGCGCAGGGTCCGCAGCCGGAACAGGCCGCGCGCGCTGGGAGGGAACAGTCTCGCGAGCAGGCGTCGTGGACTCATCGCGCCAAGTATGCACCGCGGGGGTGCCCAGGACACTACGCCGGCTGGCGTTGCAGCCGGCGTTCCCAGGCCAGCGCCGAGGAGACGATCGCGTCGAGGTCGTCGTAGCGGGGCTGCCAGCCCAGCACCTCGCGGATCCGCTCGGCCACCGCGATCAGCGAGGGCGGGTCGCCTGCGCGGCGCGGCTCCTCACGCACCACCAGCGGTGCGCCCGCGGCCCGCTCGACCGCGGCCAGCACCTCGCGCACGCTGTAGCCGTGGCCGTAGCCGCAGTTCAGCACCTCGGAGCCGCCGCCGGCGCGCAGGTGGGCCAGCGCCCGCAGATGGGCGTCGGCCAGGTCCTCGACGTGGATGTAGTCGCGCACGCCCGTGCCGTCCGGGGTGGCGTAGTCCGTGCCGAACACCGCCACATGCGGGCGTTTACCCACCGCGGCCTCGCAGGCGACCTTGGTCAGCAGCGTGGCGCGGGGCGTCGACTGGCCGATCCGGCCCTCGGGGTCGCAGCCGGCGACGTTGAAATACCGCAGCGCCACGTAACTGAACGGCCGGCTGGCCGCGAGGTCGCGCAGCATCCACTCGCTCATCAGCTTGGAGGTGCCGTAGGGATTGATGGGGCAGGTGGGGGAGTCTTCGCGCGCCCGGCCACCCTCGGGGATGCCGTACACTGCCGCCGTGGACGAGAACACCACATGTTTCACCCCGGCCGCCACCGCGCGCTCCAGCAGCGTGCGGGTGCTGGCGGTGTTGTTTCGATAGTACTTGAGCGGGTTCTCGACCGACTCGGGCACGATGGTATGGGCGGCGAAATGCATCACGGTATCGATTTCATGGGCCGCGAACAGCTGATCGAGCAGCGCGGCATCGCCCGTGTCGCCGACCACCAGTTCGCCGTGCAGCACCGCCGAGCGAAAGCCGGTGCAGAGGTTGTCCAGCGTGACCACCTGCTCGCCGGCCTCGCCCAGCTGGCGGACCACGTGGCTGCCGATGTAGCCGGCGCCGCCGGTGACCAGAATGTTCGCTGTCGCCACGCTGACCTCTCGCTGCGGATGCTGCTGGCGCATGCCGCGGTGCCTGAACCTCGCGCAAGTCTAGCAAGGCTTGTGTCGGGCGCGCGGGCAGTGGTCGCAGTTTTTGCGGGTCGTCTGCGGCCATGAGCGTGCACGGCACAGCGCCGGGCGACGACGGCGAGCCGCCGCCGTTTGCAGGCCTGCTGCCCGAGACGGTGCTCGACGCGGTCGAGACGCTTGGCTGGGCGGCCGATGGCACGCTGCTGGCGTTGAATTCCTACGAGAACCGCGTCTACCGCATCGGGTTGGAGGACGCGCCGGCACGGGTGCTGAAGTTCTATCGCCCAGGGCGCTGGTCGGACGAGGCCATCGAGGAGGAGCATGCGTTCACCCTGGAACTGGCCGCCGCCGAGGTGCCGGTGGTGGCCCCCGAAGTCGTTGCCGGGCGGACGCTGCATGAGATCGACGGTTACCGCTACGCGGTATTCCCGCTGCGCGGAGGGCAGTGGCCGGATCTCGACACCCGCGAGGATCGGGTGCGGGTGGGCCGGCTGGTCGGGCGGCTGCATGCCGTCGGTCGCGCCGGGCGGTTTACCCAGCGCGCCCGGCTGGATGTCGAGACTTTTGGCGACACGCCGCGGGAGACGCTGCTCGAGGGCGACTGGCTGCCGCCGGCGCTGGTCGACGCCTATGAGGCGGTCAGCCTGCAGCTGGTCGAGGCCGCCGAGGCCCACCTCGAGGCGGTGGCGCCGGAAGGCTTCCGCCTGCACGGCGACCTGCATCGCAGCAACCTGCTGGCGCGCGAGGACCTGCTGCACCTGGTGGACTTCGACGACTGCCTGACTGGCCCGGCAGTGCAGGATCTGTGGATGTTCGTCGACGGCACGCCCGACGAGCAGGCGGGGCAGTGGGAGGCCCTGCTGGAGGGCTACGAGACCTTCGTCCCCTTCGATCGCAGCGAGCTCGCCCTGGTGGAATCGCTGCGGGCCCTGCGGATGATGCACTACGCCGGCTGGCTGGCCCGGCGCTGGCATGACCCGGCCTTTCCCCGGGCGTTTCCGTGGTTCGGCGCGCCGCGCTGGTGGGAAGAGCACATCCTGTCACTGAAGGAGCAGCTTGCAGCAGTGCTGACGCCGTCCTGACGACCGGCGTACACTACGCGGCTTTGGCGGCCCACCGGCCGCAGTCCACCCCAGCCGAGGCGCCCGCTCACGGGCGAAACACCATGACCACCCCCATTGCCGCGCCGCCCGAGAAGCTGCGCAACGTCGCCATCGTGGCCCACGTCGATCACGGCAAGACCACCCTGGTCGATGCCCTGCTGCGCCAGTCCGACACCCTGGCCGAGCGCACCCAGCTGGCCGATCGGGCCATGGACCGCAACGACCTCGAGAAGGAACGCGGCATCACCATCCTCGCCAAGACCACCGCGGTGCAGTGGGACGGCTGGCGGATCAATATCGTCGACACCCCTGGCCACGCCGATTTCGGCGGCGAAGTCGAGCGTGTGATGTCGATGGTCGACGCCGTGCTGCTGCTGGTCGATGCCGTGGACGGCCCCATGCCGCAGACCCGCTTCGTGCTCTCCAAGGCCTTCGCCGCGGGGCTCCGGCCCATTGTGGTCATCAACAAGATGGACCGCGACGGGGCCCGCTCGGACTGGGTGCTGGACCAGACTTTCGATCTGATGGACCGGCTCGGCGCCACCGAGGAACAGCTCGACTTCGCCACCCTGTACTGCTCGGCGGTCAACGGCTGGGCCTCGCTGGAGGCCAGCGTGCCGGGCACGGACATGCGCCCGCTGTTCGAGACCCTGGTGGAGCAGTGCCCGCCGCCGCCGGTGGCGCCGTCGGCGACGCTGCAGCTGCAGATCTCGCTGCTGGACTACTCGCAGTACGTCGGTGCGCTGGCCATCGGCCGGATCACCGCCGGGCGCGTGCGGGTGAACCAGCCGGTCGCGGTGATCGACCGCGACGGCGCGGTGCGCCGCGAGCGCATCGTCAAGGTCTATCGCTTCCATGGCCTCGACCGGGTCGAGGTGGATGAGGTCAGTGCCGGCGACATCGTCGCCGTGGCGGGCATCGAGCGCCCGCAGGTGTCCGACACCCTGTGCGACCCGGAACATGTGCGCGCGCTGCCGCCCCTGTCGGTCGACGAGCCGACCATCAGCATGACCTTCGAGACCAACGACTCGCCCTTCGCCGGGCGCGATGGCAAGTACGTCACCTCCCGGCAGCTGCGCGACCGGCTGATGCGCGAAGCCGTGCACAACGTGGCGCTGCGGGTGGGCGAGACCGAGGATCCGGAAAAATTCCTGGTGGAGGGCCGCGGTGAGCTGCATCTCTCGGTGCTGCTGGAGACCATGCGCCGCGAGGGCTACGAGCTCGCCGTCTCGCGCCCGCGGGTGATCGAACGCGAGCTCGACGGCGAACTGCAGGAGCCCTATGAGCAGGTCACCGTCGATATCGACGACACCCACCAGGGTGGGCTGATGGAGGCGCTGGCCGAGCGCGGCGGCCAGCTGGTGAATCTGGTTGCCGATGGCACCGGGCGTATCCGCCTGGATTACGAGATGCCTGCGCGCGGGCTGATCGGCTTCCAGACCCGGTTCCGTACGCTGACCGCCGGCAGCGGGCTGCTGTATCACAGCTTCGAGCGCTGGGGTCCCAAGGCGAAACTCAAGACCCGTACCCGCGACCGCGGCGTGCTGATCGCCAACGGCACGGGCACCACGGTGGGTTACGCGCTGTTCAACCTGCAGGATCGTGGCCGACTTTTCGTCGGTCCGGGTGTGGAGGTCTACGAGGGCCAGATCATCGGGCTGCACAGCCGCGACAACGATCTCACCGTCAACCCCATGAAGGCCAAGCAGCTGACCAATGTCCGGGCGTCCGGCAAGGATGAGAACGTCCAGCTCTCACCGCCCCAGCTGGTGACGCTGGAGCAGGGGCTCGAGTTCATCGAAGACGACGAACTCATGGAGATCACGCCGCAGGAAATCCGCCTGCGCAAGCGCCACCGGCTCGAACACGAGCGCAAGCGCGCGTCGCGCGCCGCCGGCTGAGGTCCAGCGTCCGGGTGGGCTCGGCGGCCGTCGCCGGGCGCTCCGGACCGCATGGCGGTCATCTGTCGGGTTGCGGCAGATCGCCGCCCGTCCCGCGATACGGGGAATTACCTACCCGTTCGGCGCAATTACGGATCAACGCCGCAGCGGTCAATTAAGACAATGACCCCCGCCTGCGCGGCCCCCGGGAGACCCCCGGAGAGGGGTCGTCACCACCCGGCGTCGAGGAACAAGAATCAATGAGCACCTCCGAGACCTACCACGACAAGGTCGTGCGGCAGTTCGCGATCATGACGGTCGTCTGGGGCGTGGTTGGCATGCTGGTCGGGGTGATCATCGCCGCCCAGCTGCTGTGGCCCGCCCTGAATTTCGACATCGCCTGGCTGACCTATGGTCGCCTGCGCCCGTTGCACACCAACGCGGTGATCTTCGCGTTCGGCGGCAGTGGCCTGTTCGCGACCTCCTACTACATCGTCCAACGCACCTGCCATGCCAAGCTGTTCGCGCCGAAACTGGCAGCGTTCACCTTCTGGGGCTGGCAGGCGGTGATCGTGGCGGCGGCCATCACGCTGCCGCTGGGGATCACCCAGGGCAAGGAATACGCCGAGCTGGAGTGGCCGATCGCCATTCTGATCGCGGTGGTCTGGATCGCCTATGCCGTGGTGTTCTTCGGTACCATCGCCCAGCGCCGGGTGAAGCACATCTACGTGGCGAACTGGTTCTTCGCCGCCTACATCCTGACCATTGCCGTGCTGCATATCGTCAACAACCTGGTGATCCCGGTGGGCCTGTGGAAGTCCTACTCGATCTACTCGGGTGTGGTCGATGCCATGGTGCAGTGGTGGTATGGCCATAACGCCGTGGGCTTCTTCCTCACCGCCGGCTTTCTCGGGATGATGTACTACTTCGTGCCGAAGCAGGCGCAGCGGCCGATCTACTCCTACCGGTTGTCGGTGATCCATTTCTGGGCATTGATCTCGCTGTACATGTGGGCCGGTCCCCACCACCTGCACTACACCACGCTGCCCGACTGGGTGCAGTCGCTGGGCATGGTGTTCTCGCTGATGCTGCTCGCGCCGAGTTGGGGCGGCATGATCAACGGCATCATGACCCTCTCGGGTGCCTGGCATAAGTTGCGCACCGACCCGATCCTGAAGTTCCTGATCGTCTCGCTGTCGTTCTACGGCATGTCGACCTTCGAGGGGCCGATGATGTCGATCAAGACGGTCAACGCGCTCTCGCACTACACCGACTGGACCGTCGGCCATGTGCACTCCGGAGCGCTCGGCTGGGTGGGCTTCATCACCATCGGCTCGCTGTATGCGCTGATTCCGCGCCTCTACGGGCTCAAGCAGATGTACAGCGTGAAACTGATGGACTGGCACTTCTGGATCGCCACCATCGGCATCGTGCTCTATATCGCGGCGATGTGGATGGCCGGCGTGATGCAGGGGCTGATGTGGCGCGCGGTCAACGAAGACGGCACGCTCACCTACACCTTCATCGAGAGTATTGCCGCGACCTATCCGTACTACGCCGTACGGCTGCTCGGCGGGGTGCTCTACCTCTCGGGCATGCTGATCATGGTCTACAACGTCTGGAAGACCATCGCCCAGCGTGATGCGGTGGCGGTGAATGCGCCGGTGATCAAGACGGTCGCCGCCTGAGCCTGGCGACACGAGCAAGGAAGACAGCGATGAAACATGACGTCGTCGAAAAACGGATCGGTCTGATGGGGGTGCTGATCATCGCGGTGATCAGTGTCGGCGGGCTGGTGGAGATCGTGCCGCTGATGTTCTCCGCACCGATCGTCGAGCCGGCCGAGGGGGTCGAGCCCTACCCGGCGCTGGCGCTCGAGGGCCGCGACATCTACATCCGTGAGGGCTGCTACAACTGCCACTCGCAGATGATCCGTCCCTTCCGCGCCGAGACGGAGCGCTATGGCCACTACTCGCTGGCCGGCGAGAGCGTCTACGACCGCCCGTTCCAGTTCGGCTCCAAGCGCACCGGGCCTGATCTCGCGCGCGTCGGTGGCCGCTACTCCGACGAGTGGCACCGGCTGCACCTCATCGCCCCGCGCGATCTCGTGCCCGAGTCCAACATGCCCGGCTATCCCTGGCTCGAGCGCCGCTACGTTGATCACACGCGCACGCCGATCAAGATGCGGCGTCTGCGCATGCTCGGTCATCCCTATACCGACGAGCAGATCGAGCGTGCCTCGGCCGACGTCGAGGGGCGCACCGAGATGGAGGCGCTGATCGCCTATCTCCAGGGCCTGGGGACCAACCTCCAGGGCCGGCGCTGAGGCCCGGGGACGCGCGCACATGGACATGACCGTATTTCGCACCATCAGCCTGCTGCTGATGTTCGGGGCCTTCACGGCCATCGCCATCTGGGCGTTCAGCCGACGGCCAAAAAAGGATTTCGAAGAGGCCTCGAGGCTCGCGCTGGATGAAGAGGACCGGCGCGAATACGAGCGGCGGAGTCGCGAACAGGAGGAGATGCGCGCCGGTGGCGCGGATCGAGACGGGCAGGAGAAAGAATAAATGAGCACGTTCTGGAGCTGGTACGTCATTGTACTGACCGTTCTCAGCGTCATCGGCATCTGGTGGCTGATCCGCTGGACCTCCAAGCCGATCCCCAAGGAGGAGGGTGGCACCACGCACCATGTGTGGGACGAGGATCTCGAGGAGTACAACAATCCGCTGCCGCGCTGGTGGCTGAACATGTTCTACATCTCGATCGTGTTCTCCATCGGCTATCTGCTGCTGTATCCCGGTCTGGGGAATTTCGCGGGGCTGCTGGGCTGGAGTTCCAGCGGCCAGTATCAGCGCGAGGTTGACCGCGCCGAGGCCATCTACGCCGAGATCTTCGAGCGCTTTGCCGCCGTGCCGATCCCTGAACTGGCGCGTGATGCGCAAGCCATGCGAGCCGGGCACAACCTCTACATGAACAACTGCGCGATGTGCCATGGCTCGGATGCGCGAGGGGCGCTGAGTTTCCCGAACCTCGCCAACAACGACTGGCTGTGGGGTGGCACGCCCGAGGCGCTGGTCCATTCCATCGCGCTCGGCCGCAACGGGGTGATGCCCGGCTGGGGGGCGCCGCTGGGTGAAGACGGCGTGGCTGCGGTCACCGAGTTCACGCTGAAGCTGGCCGGCCGTGACCATGACGCCGAGCTCGCCGCCGCCGGTGAGTCGAGCTACAACATGTTCTGTGTCGCCTGTCATGGCCCGGAGGGTCGCGGCAATCCCGCGCTGGGCGCGCCGAACCTGACCAACGACATCTGGCTGCACGGCGGCAGTCGTACCCGGATCGCCCATATCATCCGGGAAGGCGTGATGAACGAAATGCCCGCCCAGGGACACCTGCTCGGTGATGATCGCGTGCATGTGCTGGCGGCCTACGTCTACGCCCTCAACCTGGAGGACTGATGGACCCGGCGCCGGAGTGGACCACCCGCCAGCAGGATGTGGCCACCGTGCTCTGGGCCTCCTTCCTGGCCGCCTGCGTGGCCAGTGTGCTGTTTTTCGCGATGGTCGACCCGCTGGAACTCGCGGCCATCAGTACGCCGATGCTCGAGGTCAGCCGCATGGCCGGCTATGCCATCGGGTTCTTTTTCTTCTGGGCCATCGCTACGCTGGCCAGCGCCGTGACGAGTTTCATGGTGCGCACGGCGGTCCGCCGCAACCGTAGCGGGCGGCACTGACGGCCCCAGAGACACACGGATCGCCGGTGGCCACGCGCCGCCGGCAGGGCAGGAGCCGATGAGCAAGACCGCAACCCCCGAGCCTGAGAGCCTTTATGCCTCCGCGCCGAAGATCTATCCGCGCGAGGTCAGCGGGGTCTACGCGCGCCTGCGGGTCGCGGCGGTCTGGCTGCTGCTCGGGATTTTCTATGGCCTGCCCTGGCTGCGCTTCGAGGGCCGCCAGGCCGTGCTGTTCGATCTGCCGGCGCGCCAGTTCCACATCTTCGGTCTGACGTTCTGGCCGCAGGATTTCCTGTTCATGGCGCTGCTGCTGATTCTCGCGGCGCTGACGCTGTTTTTCGTCACGGCGCTGGCCGGCCGGCTGTGGTGCGGCTACGCCTGTCCGCAGACGGTGTGGACCGAGGCGTTCCTGTGGATGGAGCGCATCACCGAAGGCCCGCGGGCCAGACGCATGAAACTCGACAAGGCACCCTGGAACGGCGAGAAACTCCTGCGCAAGGGGGGCAAGCAGTTTCTCTGGATCAGCTTTGCGCTGTTCACGGGCTTTACGTTCGTGGGCTATTTCACGCCGATCACGGAACTGGCCACCAAGCTCGCCACCTTCAACACCGGGCCGTGGGAGACCTTCTGGGTGCTGTTCTACGGCTTCGCGACCTATGGTAATGCCGGGTTCCTGCGCGAGCAGGTCTGCAAGTACATGTGCCCCTATGCGCGCTTCCAGAGCGCGATGTTCGACCGTGACACCCTGATCATCAGCTACGACGAGACGCGCGGCGAGCCGCGTGGCGGGCGCAAGCGCGACGAGGACCCCAAGGCGCGGGGCTTGGGCGACTGCATCGACTGCACCCTGTGCGTGCAGGTCTGTCCCACCGGCATCGATATCCGCGAAGGCCTGCAGTACGAGTGCATCGCCTGCGCCGCCTGCATCGATGCCTGTGATGATGTCATGGACCGGATGAACTATCCGCGCGGGCTGATCCGCTATTCGACCCAGAACGCGATGGACGGCAAACCCTCTCGGGTCCTGCGGCCACGCACCCTCATCTATGCCGTGCTGCTGCTGGTGCTGTTCGGCATCTTCACCTTTGCCATCGCCAATCGCAGTCCCGTCGAACTCGACGTGATCCGCGATCGCAACGCCCTCTACCGCGAGGTGCCGGGCGGCTTCATCGAAAACGTGTACATGCTGCGGCTGCTGAACAAGCAGCAGCAGGTCCAGCGGTTCTCGCTCAGCGCCAGTGGCCTGCCAGACCTGGTGATCGACTATGGCGCGGACAGCCTGACGCTCGAGCCGGGCGAGATCCGCACGGTGCCGGCGCGCCTGCGCGTGCCCCGCGGTGCGGCCGAGGAAGGTCGCTATGATGTGGTCATCGTGGTGACATCGCTCGACGATCCCAGTATCGGCACCCGCCACCGCAGCCGCTTTTTCATGCCCGAGTCCTGATCGGTCCCGCCGGGAGTGACGACCATGCAAGACGAGTCCTATGTGCGCGCCACCGAGGCCACCGACACCAAGCCGTGGTACAGGCAGCGCTGGCCCTGGCTGGTGATGATCCCACCGGCAGGTGGGGTCTTTGCCGGCCTCAGTCTGCTGTTCACCGCGCTGGCCTCGCCCAACCCCATGGTGGTCGACGACTACAGCCGCATCGCGCGCTACACCGAAGCGCGCATGGAGCGTGATCGCGCCGCCGCGGAACTCGGTCTGTCGGCGGAACTGCGGGTGGTTGCGGCGACAGATCCCGAGGATGCCAGCCAGCGTGTGGAGATGGTGATCGTGTCCCCGCGCGAGCGGCTGCCGGTCACACTGAACCTGGCCCTGCGGCATCCCACACGTGCCGAACTCGATCGCGAGGTGCTGCTGCGCTATGACGGTGACGCCTACCGCGCGACCGTGGAGGATCTGGGCCCTGGCCGCTATTACCTGCAGCTGGAGCCGGACACCCGCAGCTGGCGACTGACGGGCGAGCTCGGCGCACACCGCTCGCCGGTGTCGATGAAGCCACCGTTCGGCGATGGCCACATGCGTGACCTGCAGCCGACGGGCGGGGCCCCGGGGCCGGCGTGAGCAGCTGCTTCCACTGCGATGAGCCGATTCCGCGCGGGGTCGATCTGCGCGTGGAGATCGACGGCGCCCCGCGGCGGATGTGCTGTGCCGGCTGCAAGGTTGCCGCGGAACTGATTCGCGACCTCGGCCTGGAAAACTATTACCGCTTTCGCGAGGCCGGCGGCGCGCCCACGCCGCCTGAGCCGGGTGATGCCGGGCGCTTCGAAGTCTACGACCGCCCGCAGATGCTGGCCTGCGTGTCGCAGACCTGTGGCGGCAGCCCGCTGCGGGAGTCGGACATCCTGCTGGAGGGCATCCGTTGTGCCGCCTGCACCTGGCTGATCGAGTCCTCGCTGTCACGGGTCGAGGGCGTCGAGGAGGCGCAGGTGGCGCTGGCGACCGGGCGCATGCGCCTGGTGTGGGATCCGGCGAAGGTCAGGCTCTCCGAGCTGCTGGCCCGGGTCGCCGCGCTCGGGTATCGGCCCCTGCCGGTGCAGGGCAACGTGGTGCTCGAGGCGCAGGCGCGCGAGCGACGCAACCATCTGAAGCGGGTGTTCGTCGCGGCCATCGGCATGATGCAGGTGATGACCTTCGCGGCAGCGGTGTATCTCGGCCTGCCGCGGGGCATGGAGGAGGTCTACCATCAGTTCTTCCGCTACGTGAGCATGCTGGTGGCCACCCCGGTGGTGCTGTATGCCGCCGCGCCGTTCTTCCAGCGGAGCTGGTATGACCTCCGGCGTGGGGCGATCAGCATGGACGTGCCGGTATCGATTGCCATTGGCCTCGGCTACCTCGCGAGCCTCTGGTACACCTTCCTCGGTGAAGGCGAGGTCTATTACGACTCGATCACCATGTTCACCTTCTTCCTGCTGGTAGGGCGCTATCTCGAAATGCTCGCGCGCCACCGCACCGGCGACGCGGCCGACGCGCTGGCGAGGCTCAGCCCGCAGACCGCGCGACGCCTGTCGGCGGACGGGGTGCTGGAGGAGGTCGGCGTCGCGGAGCTTTCGGTCGGTGAGCGCGTACGTGTGCTCCCCGGCGAGGCGTTCCCGGCCGACGGTGTGCTGTTCAGCGGCCAGACCCGCGTCGACGAGTCGCTGCTGACGGGCGAGTCTCGACCACTGTCGCGCAGGTCAGGTCAAAGGGTGATCGGGGGCAGCCTGAACCTCGGCTCGTCGGTGGACGTGGACATCCAGCGGACCGGTGGCGACACGCTGCTCTCGGGCATCGCGCGCATGCTGCACCGGGCCCAGGCCGAGCGTCCGCCCATGGTGCTGGCCGCCGATCGCGTGGCCCGCTGGTTCGTCGGCGGCATCATCGTGATCGCGGCCACGGTGTTCGCCATCTGGTGGCAGATCGATCCCTCGCGGGCCTTCGCCATCACCCTGGCCGTGCTGGTGGTGACCTGCCCCTGTGCGCTGTCGCTGGCGATGCCCACGGCGCTGACCGTGGGTACCGGCGCCATGGCCCGCCGCGGTCTGCTGGTCACGCGCGCGGGCAGCCTCGAGCGGCTGGCGCGGGCCGACACCATCCTGTTCGACAAGACCGGCACGCTGACGCGCGGGCGCATCCGCCTCGCCGGGGTCGAGCCGTCGCCCCGCTGCGACGAGGCCCGTGCGCTGGCGCTGGCCGGTGCGCTGGAAGCCCACAGCGAGCACCCGCTGGCCGCCGCATTCGAGGAGGCCGGGGAGATGTCGCGCCAGCCTCGGCCGGCGCTCAGCGCCGAGGCGGTCAGCACCCATCCCGGGCTCGGCCTGTCTGGGCGCATCGACGGCGTGGACTACCGCATCGGCCGGCGTGATTTCCTGGTGGACTGGGTCCGCGGCCCGTTGCCGGCGGCCGACGACGACGATGCCGGCAGCCAGGTGCTGCTGGCCGATCGCGACGGACTGCTGGCGAGCTTCCGGGTGAGCGACGACCTGCGGCCCGAGGCGGCAGCCACGGTGCAGGCCCTGGCCGGCGCAGGGCTGCGCCCCGAGCTGGTCAGCGGCGATCACGCCGGCGCCGTGGCCGCGGTGGCGGGACGCCTGGGGCTCGAGCACTGGCAGGCGGGCCTGTTGCCGGAGGACAAGCTGGCGCGGGTGCGCGCGCTGCAGGCCGAGGGTCGTTGTGTGGCGATGGTCGGCGACGGCATCAACGACGCGCCGGTGCTGGCCGGCGCCGATGTCTCGGTGGCGCTGGCCCGCGGCACCCCGCTGGCACAGCACTCCGCGAGCATCGTACTGCTCGGCGAGTCGCTGGGGCCGCTGGCCGAGGGCGTGCGGCTGTCCCGGCGCACCCTCACCATCATTCGCCAGAACATGGCGCTGTCGGTCGCCTACAACCTCTCGGCGCTGCCGCTGGCCGCCATGGGCGTGATCCCGCCGTGGCTGGCAGCCATCGGCATGTCGGCCTCCTCACTGGTGGTGGTGCTCAATGCGCTGCGCCTCGGACGCGAGGGTCGGGAGCCCGGTCAGGCTGAGCCGGCCGTGGCGTCGGTGCGCGCAGCGCGCGCCTGAGCGCTCGGCCATGAACATCATCTTCGTGCTGATCCCGCTCAGCCTGGTGCTGCTGGGGTTGGCCGTGTGGGCGTTCTTCTGGGCGGTACGCAGTCGCCAGTTCGAGAACCTGGAGGTCGAGGCCTGGCGGATCCTGATGGATGACGAGGCGCCGTCCCAACGGCCCGCGCTGCCCGCAGAGGAGGCATCTGCGGAAGAGGCATCTGCGGAAGAGGCACCTGACGACGACAGGCCGGCACGATGAATCTCACGGTGGCCGCCGCGTTCCTGGTCGGGCTGGTCGGCAGCGTCCACTGTCTTGGCATGTGTGGCGGCATCTCCGGGGCCCTCAGTCTCGGCACGGCCGGGCGCCACCGCGTGCTCGCGCCAGTGCTGAACAGCGCCGGACGGGTCACCACCTATACCCTGGGTGGCGCGCTCGTGGGCGCGCTGGGCTGGGGCCTGGTCGAGCTGCTCGGCGTGCCGACCTGGGGGCGCTGGCTGCTATGGTTCACCGCGGCGCTGTTCGTGATCATGGGTCTGTCGATGCTCTTTCGCCTGCCGGGGCTGCTCTGGCTGGAGCAGGGGGGGGCGCGGCTGTGGCGCCATCTCGCACCGCTGGCCCGGCGAAGCTTCCTGCTGCGCGGGCCGCTGGGGGCGTATGCGGCCGGGCTGGTCTGGGGCTGGCTGCCCTGCGGGCTGGTCTACACGATGCTGGCGGCGGCCGCCGCCAGCGGGTCGCCGGTGCAGGGCGCGGCGCTGATGGCGAGTTTCGGGCTGGGCACGAGTCTGGCGATGGCCACCACCGGCTATGCGGCGGGCAGTGGCGGGGCGGGGCTGCGTCGGCGTGCCTGGCTGCGCCGGCCGGTGGGCGCGCTGCTGGTGCTGGTGGGGCTGTGGACCGCCCTCGGCGCCGGCACGCTGTTCCCCGGCAGCGGTGTGGCGACCGGACAGCCGCCGCCGACTGCGGCATACTCCGGGCCATGAGCCAGTCACGGCCGGCGGAGCGCGAGCATGGGTGATCGACCCGACAGGCGGCCTGAGCCGCCCCGCGAGCGGCGCCCGGGCGACCCCAGACGTCCGGGCGGCGGGCCACGGCCGGAGCCGCCCGGCCAGGGCTTCCCGGGCAGTCTGTGGCTGCTCTATCTCCTGCTGATTGGCGTGCTGGTGTTGCTGTTCCTGCAGCAGCCGGCGGGGGTCAGCCGCGTGGACATCGCCTACAGCGAGTTCAAGGCACTGGTCGAGGCCGGTGATGTCGCCGAAGTGACCCTGCGCGGCAACGTCGTCGATGGTGAGGTGCGCGGCACCCGGCCGCTGGGCCCGGAGCGCCGCGAGGCGGCATTTTTCCGCAGCCGCGTGCCGGCGTTCGGTGACGATCAGCTGCTGCCGCTGCTGGAGGCCTCGGCGGTGTCGGTGCGGGTGGCCGAGGCGCCCTCGGAGCGTGATCCGCTGGGCTCGGCGCTGCTGATGTTCGTGCCCTGGCTGGTCTTCATCGCGCTGATCATCTGGCTGTTCCGTCGCAGCGCGCAGAACCTTGGCGGGGGCGGCGGCGACCGTTTCGGCGGCAGCGGCGATCTGCGCAAGTTCCTCGATGCCTCGGCCCGCCAGGCGGAAGTGCCCGATGTCACCTTCCGCGACGTGGCCGGCCAGGAAAATGCCAAGCGCGATGTCGCCGAGATCGTCGCCTGCCTGAAGTCACCGGAGATGTTCACCGAGATCGGCGCCGAACTGCCGCGCGGTGTGCTGATGATGGGGCCGCCCGGCACCGGCAAGACGCTGATGGCGCGGGCGCTGGCTGGCGAGGCCGGCGTGCCGTTCTACTCGATTTCCGGGTCTGAATTCATCGAGGTGTTCGTCGGCGTCGGCGCTTCGCGGGTTCGCCGCCTGTTCGAGGAGGCGAAGAAACACGCCCCGAGCATCATTTTCATCGATGAACTCGACAGCATCGGCCGGACCCGCGGGACCGGGCTGGGCGGCGGTCACGACGAGCGTGAGCAGACCCTCAACCAGATCCTCGCCGAGATGGACGGCTTCGCGGGGCACGAGGCGGTGATCGTGCTGGCGGCCACCAACCGGCCCGATGTGCTCGATCCGGCGCTGCTGCGCCCGGGGCGCTTCGACCGTCATCTCACCCTCGATCTGCCGGACCGCCGCGACCGCGAGGCGCTGCTCAAGGTGCACACCCGCAAGGTGCCGCTGGCCGCCGATGTGGACTTCGCGCAGATCGCCGCGGGGACCCCTGGGTTTTCCGGGGCGGACATCAAGAACCTGGTGAATGAGGCCGCGCTGCTGGCGGTGCGCCAGGGCCGTCGCGAGGTGGCCATGGCCGACTTCGAGGAATCGCGGGACAAGGTCCTGATCGGCTCGGTGCGCACGCTGGCCATCCAGCCGGACGAGCGGCATCGGCTGGCGGTGCACGAGGCCGGCCACACGCTGGTGGCCTGGCATCTGCCGACCGCCGACCCGCTGTACAAGGTCAGCATCATCCCGCGCGGGCGCGCCCTGGGGGGCACCCAGCAGTTGCCGACCACCGAACGCCATACGCTCGAGGAGGCGTATCTGCGCGACCGGCTGGCGCTGCTGTTGGCCGGGCGCGCCGCCGAGCGCGAGGTCCTTGACTCTGTCAGCAGCGGCGCCGACGACGACATCCGCCAGGCCACGAGCACGGCGCGGGCGATGGTCAGCCGCTGGGGCATGGCCGGGGAGGTCGGCCCCATCGACCTGGCCAGCAGTGAGGAGCATCCGTTCCTGGGCCGCGAAATCGCCCAGCCACGGCGCTTCAGCGAGCACTCGGCCCAGGCGGTGGACGAGGCGGTCAAGGCGCTGCTGGTGGCGGCCGAGGCCCGGGCGGGCGCGCTCATCCGGGAGCACCGGGAGGCCTTTGACCGTCTGGTCGAGGCCCTGGAGCGCGAGGAAACCCTGCATGTCGAGCAGATCGCCGCGGCGCTCGGGCCGCCTGGCGACGCGCCGCCGGCAGCGATCCCGCTGCGCCGTCCACGGGGTCAGGGTTCGACATAATCCAGTGTCAGAGTCGGGAATTTATTCCCCAGGCTGATCAGAAACGAGACCCGTATCACGGTCCGGGACGCTGATTCTGCGGAGTATTCCGTTTGTCTGGACAGTTCCTGTGAGCCCCCATGTCTCAGCCTCTCGACACCCTGGCGTCGGCAGGCCGGGTCCCGGATCCCGAAGACCGGTACCTGGACGGGGCGCTGGAGACCGTCGGCGGATATTATGACAAGGCGACCGGTCGCTTTACCCCGATGGCCGCACCGTCCCCTGCGGTGCCGGACATGCAGAGTACCTCCGGCCGCCACCGCCTTCAGGACCTGGCGTTGCTGCGAGACCCGGCGACGGTCGAGGCGATACTCGACAACGTCAAGGACGCCATTCTGACCCTCGACGAGCGTGGCCGCGTCCTCGGCTGCAACCTCGCCGCCCTGCGGGTGTTCGGTTACGCGCCCGAGGAGATGGAGCGCCTCAGCATCGAGGCGCTGCTGCCCTACAAGACCCGACCCCAGGCCTATCTCGAACGGCTGTCACGGCGCGCCGACGACACCGTGTTCGATCTGGCCTGCCACGAGGTCGAGGCCCGGCGCCGCAGCGGCGAGCAGTTCAAGGCGGAACTTGCGGTCAGCCGCCTGGCGCTGCAGGGCCGGGCGCTGTTCGTGGTCTGTCTGCGCGATATCACCGAGCGCTACCGCGCCGCCCAGGCCCTCAAGGAGAGCGAGGCGCGCTACCGGGCGCTGGTGGAGCACGCCACAGAAGTCATCCTGGTGCTGGATGTCGATCGGGGACGCTTCGTCGATGCCAATGACCACGCTGCAGCCTTCTTCGGCCTGTCGCGGGAACAGCTGCTGGCACTGGGGCCCGAGCAGATCTCCGCCCCCCTGCAGGCCGACGGGTTGCCCTCGTTCGGGGTGGAACGCGGCTATGTCTCCCAGGCCCTGAACGGCGGCAGCCCGGCGTTCGAATGGCTGCACTGCGACGCCGCCGGCCGGACACTGCCCTGCGAAGTCCGCTTCACGCGTCTGCCCTCCACCCGCCGGCGCCTGATCCGTGCCAGCATCATCGACATCAGTGCGCGCAAGCGCGACGAGATGCTTGCCTGCGCCGAACGCCAGGTCCTCGAGTTGATCGCCGCCAACGTTCCGCTGGAGCGCACGCTCGCGGCCATCTGCCGCGGACTCGAGCATCTTGCCCCCGGGGTGCGCTGCGCCGCCATGCTGTTGAGCGAGTGTCACCGGCGCCTGCGCGTCGGGGCGGCCCCGGGTCTGTCCGGCGCCCTGCGTACTGTGCTCGACCAGGCCGAGCTCGGCCTGCGCGCGGGCAGTGGCGCCGCGGCCGCCTCGATGAATCGCCAGGTCATCGTGCAGGACCTCGAGACCGATATGACCTGGCGCGAATTCGCCCCGCAGGCCGTGTCAGCTGGGCTGCGGGCCTGCTGTGCGACGCCCGTACGCAGCGCTGGCCAACGCCTGCTGGGCACGCTGGATGTGTTCTTTCCCGAAGCGCGGGCGCCGCGCACGGGCGAACTCGACACGCTGGCGCGGTTCAGCCAGCTGGCCGGGATTGCCATCGAGCGCCGGCGTGACGAGACTGCGCTGCGCGAGAGCGAAGCCCGCTGGCGCGGCCTGTTCGAGCACGTCGCCGACGGGGTGTATCAGACCTCCCCCACGGGCGACATCGTGGCGGCAAACCCGGCCCTGGTCGCCATGCTGGGCTATGACAGCGAGGCCGAGCTGCGCGCGGCCGGGCCGACGGCGAATTTCCATGTCAGCGCCGCGGAACGCGAGAGTGCCTCTCGGCTGATGGCGCGCGATGGGGTACTGCGCAACCACGAAGCCCGGCTGCGCCGGCGTGACGGCAGCGAAATCGTCGTACTGGAGGCGGGGCGCGCGGTACACGACGCCGAGGGCCGGTTGCTGCATTACGAGGGCACACTCACGGATATCACCGAGCGCAAGCACGCCGAGCAGGCCTTGTTTGAAGAAAAGGAGCGCCTGCTGGTGACGCTGCGCTCGATCGGCGACGCCGTCATCACCACCGATGCCGCCGGACGCGTCGATGAGCTCAATCCGGCGGCCGAGGAATTGCTGGGCTGGGAGGCCCGCGCGGCCCGGGGCCGACCGGTGGAGGAGGTGCTCACCATCGTCGACGCCGAGCGCCGGGTGCTCGAAAACCCGGTCAGCTGCTGCCTGAACGAGGGTCGCAAGGTCTCGTTGCCGGACGGTGCGGTGCTCATCGGGCGCAACGGCATGGATCTGAATGTGCGTGACTCCGCGGCACCGATCCGTGACCGTCAGGGGCATGTCATCGGTGCGGTCATGGTGTTCCATGATGTCAGCCAGGAGCAGCGCCTGCAGCGCGAGCTGAGCTATCAGGCGAGCCATGACCCACTGACCGGCCTGATCAATCGTGTGGAGTTCGAGAGCCGTCTGTCCCATGCGCTGGCCGAGGTCCGGCGGGATCCCGAGCGCGCGCACTCGCTGCTGTATCTCGATCTCGACCAGTTCAAGGTGGTCAACGACACCGCCGGGCACGCTGCCGGCGACCAGCTGCTGCGTCAGGTCACCGAGGTGCTGCTCGCACGGGTGCGTGGCAGCGATGTGCTGGCGCGTATCGGTGGCGACGAGTTTGCGCTGCTGCTCCAGGACTGCGCTGGCAGCAAGGCCCTGCAGGTCGCCGATGACCTGCGCGAGGCCGTACGCGAGCACCGCTTCACCTGGAAAG
>RECU01000110.1 GCA_007693855.1 Gammaproteobacteria bacterium
TCGGCAAGCGCGCGGGCCACCAGCAGCCGCGACACCCCGACCCGCAGCGCCCCGGTCATCAGCTTGGTCACCAGGAAGGCCTGGGCGGGGTCGAGCGCGCGCCACCAGCCGATCACGGTATCGCGGCGGGTGTCGGCGTCGGCCTCACGCAGCGCCGGCAGGCGCTGCTCCAGCCAGTCGGCCAGACTCGTCTCTCCGGCCAAGGCCGACGGGGCCGACGGGGCCGCTGCGGCGGCTGGCGCCCCGCTGACTCCGGCGCGCTGCACGACCCCCTGGCCGTCCGAGGCTGCCGTCAGCAGTGCAATGGTCTCGGCAAGATCGCCCACGGCGGCGTAGGCATCCTCCACCAGCCACGCGGGCAGGTCTACGGCATGCTCCAGCCAGGCGCGCAGTTCCGCGGCCCCCACCAGACGCTTCTGGCGGCGCCCGGCGAGCACGTATACCGCCCAGGCGGCATCGCGTGCCGGGGCCACAGCGAAATACCGGCGCATCGCCTCGACCTTCGTGCGCGTCGAGGCGGTGGCATCCAATGCCTCGAACAGCGCGGCGAACGCCCTCACGCCTCCTCCGCGCCGTCTTCCCCGGCATACAGCGTCTCGAGCGCGTCGGCCTCGACGCCGCGCTCGCGCAGGTAACGCACCAGCGTGTCGCTCTGACCATGGGTGGCGAGCACGCGGGCCGCCCCCGTCTCCTCTACCGTGCGCAGCAGCGACGGCCAGTCGGCATGATCCGAGAGCACAAAACCGCGGTCGTAGGCGCGGCGGCGGCGCTGGCCGCGCAGCCGCATCCAGCCGGAGCAGAAGCCGGTCGAAGCCGCGCGGAAGCGGCGCATCCAGGGGGTGCCTGCGGCCCCCGGCGGAGCGATCACCAGCTCGCCGGCGTAGTCCCGGCGGCTGCGCAGATCGACAGCTTCCGTCGGCAGCATGGCGATGCCGGCCTGCCGGTAGAGCTTCACCAACGGCGTGACCGCGCCATGCAGCAGCACGGTGCGGTCGGTCAGCCGGGCGAGTTCCGCCAGCACCCGCTGGGCCTTGCCGAGCGCATAGCAGAACAGCACCGAGGGCCGGCCCTCGGCGCGGTTGGCGTCCCACCAGGCGAGAATCTCGCGGGCCACGGCATCGCCGCCCGGCCAGACATACACCGGCAGCGAGAACGTCGCCTCGGTGATGAAGGTGTCGCAGGGCACGACCTCGAAGGGTGCACAGGTGGGGTCGGGGTCGCGCTTGTAGTCGCCGGAGACCACCCACACCTCACCGCGGTGCTCGATGCGGATCTGCGCGGAGCCAAGCACATGCCCGGCGGGATGGAAGGACACCTCGACATTGCCGATGCGTCGACGCTCACCGTAGGCCAGGCCTTCGATCACGCTGTCCGCACCAAGCCTGCGCTTGAGCAGCGGCACACCGCGGTCGGCACCCAGGTAGTGGCGGCTGCCGTGGCGGGCGTGATCAGCGTGGGCGTGGGTGATCAGTGCACGCGGCACGCCCCGCCAGGGATCGATGTGGAAATCACCCGCCGGGCAGTAGAGTCCCTCGGCGGTCGGCCGGACCAGCGGCTCGCGAGCGTCCATGCCCGCCGCCACGAGACCTCAGCGCGGCATGTCGCAGGCCGGGCGTAACCCACGGGCCTGGGCCTCGCGGTACAGCTCCATCGCCCGCGGCATGCGGTTGTTCAGATCACGGATGCGCGAATCGCTGGTGGGGTGGGTCGACAGGAACGTCGGCGGACCGCCGCGGCCGCTGGCCTGGGCCATGTTGTTCCAGAGTTTGACCGCCCCGGCCGGATTGAAGCCGGCGCGGGCCATGTAGTCGAGCCCCAGCAGGTCGGCCTCGGTTTCCTGCGCGCGGCCGAAGGGCAGCAGCAGGCCAACCTGGGCACCCAGCCCCAGCAGGGCGGCGGTCTGCTGGCTGCCGGTGGCGCCACCGAGCACGTTGACGGCAAAGCCGGTGGCCTGGTGGCGGGAGATGCGCTCTGCACCATGACGGGCGGTCACATGCGCGATCTCGTGGCCGATCACTGCGGCCAGCTGATGCTGATCCTCGGCGACGTTCATCAGCCCCTCGAACACCCCGATGTAGCCACCCGGCAGGGCGAAGGCGTTGATCATGTCATCGGCGAATACCGTCACCTCCCAGGTGTCCGGCGCATGCGGTTCATCGAGCTGCATGACCAGCGCCTCGGTGATGCAGTTGACCATGGTCACCTTGGCACGGTCGCGGGAAGGCTCGAGCTCGGCACGCATCTGCTGGTAGGCCTGGCTGCCCATGCGGTTCACCTCGGCATCCGAGACCAGAAGAAGCTGGGAGCGGCCAGTGGGCGAGGCGGCACAGGCGGCGAGCGTCAGCGTGACCACCGCGAGCAGGGCTGATCTGGCGAACATCATAGGACTCCGGCTGAGGAACTCTGTCCGATTATAGGGGAGCGGCTGGCGCTCCGGCACCGGGGCGCTGCTACACTCTCCGCTGCCCGACGCGTCATTGGTTTCAGACCTGCGGGCGGCGCATTGGTTGCGCCCCTCCGCCCGGCGCCCTGCAGGAGAGCCTGTACATCGTGGATGCCAAAGCCGGTTTTTTCGCCAACCTGATGGAGGCGCTGAGGCGCAGCCTGGCCGACACTTTCAGTATCTTCGATCCGGGCGAGACCAGCTGGGAAGTGCTGCTGGCGGAATGGCTGACCCAGCTGCTGGTCGCCATCGTGCTGATCTCGCTGTTCCTCGTCGGCTACCTGCTGCTGCGGCGGCTGCTGGACGCCGCCGTCTCGCGCCTGCGCTGGCGCAACCAGGTCGAAGGCCCGCTGGTGATCGGCCTGCGCTACGTATTTTTCCTGCTCGCCTCGCTGGCCATCATGGCACAGCTGGGGCTTGGCCAGGAGCTGCTGGGCGCCGTGGCCAGGGCGGCGCTGATCGCGCTGATTTTCTACGTCGCCTGGGCCGTGGTGACGCGGGTATTGCTGGTCTTGCTGGCACGCTACGAACTCGACCGGTCCATCGAACAGCTGCTGCGCAACGTGATTTCGGTGGTCATCGTGGTGGTCGGTCTGGTCACGGTGCTCAGCCAGTTCGGCGTGGACATCTTCGCCATGGTCGCCGGTCTGGGGATTGTCGGGCTGGCGGTCGGCTTCGCCGCGCAGTCGACGCTGGCCAATTTCATTGCCGGCATCACGCTGCTGCTGGAGCGGCCGTTCCGGATCGGTGACTGGGTCAGAATCAACGACCAGGAGGGCAAGGTGATCAGAATTGCCCTGCGCACCACCTGGCTGCGGACCCGGGACAACATCTTCACGATGATTCCGAATGACAGCGTGGCGTCGGCCGACATCATCAACTACAGCACGGAAGGTCCTACGCGATTGCAGCTCTCGCTGGGCATCGCCTACAAGGAATCGGTGCAGGCAGCACGCGATGTCATCATGCCGATATTGGAGAATCATGAACTGGTCATCCAGACGCCGGATATGCCACCACGCCTGCTGCTCACGGCATTGGGCGATTCTTCCCAGGATCTCACGGTAAGGTTCTGGATCAGTCCGGAGAACTACGACTTTCGCGGCCGACTGACTGCAGAACTTCTGGAGGCCATCAAGGAGGCGCTGGATGAGGCCGGTATCGAGATTCCCTTCCCGCACCTGCAGCTGTTCATCGACGATGCCAAGGGGCTGAAACCGGTGGTGGAGCCGCTCTATCCGGTCCGTCGGGAGCAGGCGTGAGTGGCTATGGCGGCATGGCGCCGGTCGCGGTCGTCGTTGCGCTGGCGCTGGTCGAATATCTGTATTTCACCTATCAGGTCGGGCGCGCGCGGCTGCGCTGTGGCGTGCCCGCGCCGAAAACGTCGGGCCATGAGGAGTTCGAGCGCTACTACCGCGTGCAGCAGAACACCCTGGAGCAGCTGGTGATCTTCCTGCCGGCGATCTGGATCGCCGGCTGGTACGCCGACGTCTATGCCGCGGCCATCCTGGGGCTGGGGTTTGTGCTCGGGCGGGCAATGTACTACCGGGCCTATGTCCACAACCCGGCCGCCCGGGGCCCGGGCTTCGCGCTGGGGCTGGCGGCCAATGCCGTGCTGGTGATGACCGCGCTGGTCGGCGCGATCGCCGCGCTGCTTCCCGGCTGAGCGGCCCCGAGAGGGCGGCAGGACTCAGCGCATCAGGCGGTCGTGCCAGGCGCGCTCGGCCAGCGCATCGATGACGCTGTTCCATGCGCCTGCCGCCCGGTCGGCCAGCTTCTCGGGCAGCCGGCGCTTCAGCCGCCAGCGAATATGCAAGAGGTCGGCCTCGTCGGCGGCCCGCATCAGCCAGTCATCGCTGGTGCCGAGTTCATCGACGAGCTTGAGCTCGAGGGCGCGGGTGCCATACCAGGCCTCGCCGGTGGCCACGGCCTCGACGTCCAGCCCGTCGCGGTGGCGAGCCACCTCGTCACGGAACAGCCGATGGATGTCCTCGAGTTCCTCGCGCAGCTTCTCGCGGGCCGCCTCGGTGTTCTCGCCGAATACCGTGAGCGTGCGCTTGTAGCGTCCGGCAGTCACCTGCTCGAAATCCACCCCACGGGCCTCGAGCCAGCGGTGGAAGTTCGGCAGCTGGGCGATCACGCCAATCGACCCGAGGATCGCGAAGGGCGCGGCGAGGATACGGTCAGCCATCGCCGCCATGAGGTAGCCGCCGCTGGCGGCGACCTTGTCCACGGCCACGGTCAGGTGCAGGCCGGCGGCCTGCAGGCGGGCCAGCTGGGAGGCGGCCAGGCCATGCTCGTGCACCGTGCCCCCGGCATTCTCCAGGCGCAGCAGCACGCGATCGCCCGCCTCCGCGGCGGCGATCACGGCCGAGACTTCCTCGCGCAGGCTGGTGGTCGCGCTGGCGCGGATGTCGCCGCGAAAATCCAGCACGAAGATGCGTGACACCGCAGCGCCATGCTTGTGCCGGGCCTTGTCGCGGGCGCGGGCCTCCTTGCGGGCTTTTTTCCACGCATCCTGGCCGGCGGTGGCGCGCTTGATCGCCAGGGCCATGCGTTCGTAGCGCTCGTTCAGCCGCTCGATGACAAGCTCCGGCTCGGACTGCTGGCGGCGGGCCATGCCGGCGATGGCGCCGATCAAGACCACCAGGATCGCGGCCAGGGTCAGCAGCTTGGCCAGAAACAGGCCGTAGTCGGCGAGAATGGCCGTCATGAGGCGTGGCGCGTCACGCCTGGTCAGCGGCGGCGAGGCCGACGTTGTTCTGTTCGAACACCCGGTCGGCGCGGTAGCTCGAGCGCACCAGCGGCCCGGAGACCACCTCCATGAAGCCCCGTGCAAGCCCCCATTCCCGGTATTGCGCGAACTGCTCGGGGGTGACGTAGCGCTCCACCGGCAGGTGGTTCACCGTCGGGCGCAGGTACTGACCGAAGGTGACGATGTCGACGTTGACCGCGCGCAGATCATCCAGGGTCTCGGCAAGTTCCTCGTCGGTTTCGCCCAGGCCGACCATCAGGCTGGTCTTGGTGATGACATCGGGCCGGTAGCGCTTGGCATGGGCCAGCACATCGAGGGTCTGCTCGTAGCCTGCACGCGGGTCGCGCACCGGGTGGGTGAGCCGACGCACGGTTTCGACGTTCTGGGCGAACACCTCGAGCCCGGAATCGACCACGGTCTCGACACACTCATGACGCCCGGCGAAATCCGGGGTCAGCGCCTCGACCGCGGTCTCCGGGTTCAACGCCTTGATGGCCCGCACGCAGGCGGCGTAATGCGCTGCCCCGCCATCCGGCAGGTCGTCGCGGTCGACCGATGTCAGCACCACGTACTTCAGACGCATCAGCTGTACCGACCGGGCGGCGTGTGCCGGCTCTTCGGGGTCGAGCCAGCCGCGCGGGTTGCCGGTGTCCACGGCGCAGAACTGGCAGGCGCGGGTGCACACCGCACCCATGAGCATCAGCGTGGCCGTGCCGTTGTTCCAGCACTCGCCGATGTTCGGGCACATCGACTCCTCGCAGACGGTGGCGAGCCGGTGTTCCCGCACGACCTCGCGCACTTCGCGGAACACCTTGCCGGAGGGCATGGGCGCGCGCAGCCAGCGCGGCTTCTGGCCACGCGGCGGTGCCTCGCGGTCGGCCCGCTGTTTCACGCCGTTCTTGATGGCGGTGAAGCCCTGCTCGGTGCGGAATTTACCGCCGCTGACCACCACCGGAATGCCTCTGAAATCACTCACGACGCACACGTCCCTGCTGTGTTCGTATGGCCGGGCATTGTCTCACGAGCGCGTCGCCGCCCCAAGTGAGCTGTGGAAAAGACCCCCAGCGGACAAAAAAATCCCGGCGCAGGCGCCGGGATAATTCAGGGGGATGACACACTCAGGAGGAAAGTTCGAGCCCGGCACACCGCGTGGCGGATCTCCAGACTCGAGAGTGAGATTAGGGCATGCCCTCAGGCAACGGCCGTGAGCCGCTGCACAGTTTTCCGCGGTCGCCCGCCGCAATCCTTCCCGGAATGTGCGGTGACGCACATTGGCCACGCGAGTCGCTACACTGGGCGTCGTCACGCGCCGCTGCTGGAAGCCCATGATGATCCGAGCCTCTCGACCCGTCCTGTTGCTGCTGGTCTGCCTGGCCGTCACCCCGCTGACGGCCGACGAGGTGCGCGATTCCCTGTTCGGCCCG
>RECU01000040.1 GCA_007693855.1 Gammaproteobacteria bacterium
CCCCGGTGGGCCCGCACCGCCAGACGGCGATCACCGCACTCGACGATCGCGCCCAGCACCTCCAGGGTGTCGGGGTCCTGCACGAGATCGACCACCGCGGTGTCATAACGGCGCTCGATCCGCTCGCGCAGACGCACATTGGCATCAAAGGCCAGCCATACGCCGCTGGGTATCGGCAGGATGGTCGCCGTGTAGGCAACCGCCGCCCGGGCACCGAACTCGGGAAACTCCAGCACGGCATCACGCTCGCTGAAGCCTGTGCCACGAATGAATTCGGCGCCCGCCTGCGCCGCCCGCGCGCGGATCCAGGGCTCCAGCGTGACCATCTCCTCCGCCCACCACTGGAGCAGCGCTTCGGGCACCGGGTTGGCGCGGCTCATGGCGCGCTGGTAATCGGCCAACGCCGCGGCGTTGTGCGAGATCAGCAGCGACTGGCCGGCGACACGGCTGTTGCCACCCGCCTCGGCCTCGGGCGCCTTCTCGCAGATCAGGATCCGGGCCTCCGGCGAGAGATCATGCGCTTCGATGGCGGCGCAGGCTCCCGCCAGCCCGTAACCTGCAATCAGCAGATCGGTTTCGATGTCCCAGGTCTCGACGGCAGCAGGACTGGCCATGAGGTGTGGTCCTTTCAGACTGAAGTGTCCACTCAGCCTAGGCCGCGCGCGGCAGGCCGGGCCAACGAAAAAACGTGTTGTTGACAACAGTGAGTTGTAAAGTTCATCAATATGGCTGTTGAAAGGGCACGCAATGCAGCTGCAGCAACTCCGCTATTTCCTGGCCGTGGTGGAACACGGGGGGTTCTCCCGGGCTGCCGAGGCGCTCGGGCGCACGCAACAGGCCCTCTCCAAGGGAGTCCAGACACTCGAGGACTCGCTGGGGGTCCGGCTGCTGGACCGCGGCACCCGCGTGGCAAGGCCGACCGTCTTCGGTCAGTTGCTGCTTGAGCCGGCCAGGGCGATCGACCATGAACTCACGGTGTTTCGTCTCCGTCTTGCCGATGCGCTGGAGGCCGCGTCAGGCCGGGTCCGCGTCGGCGCAAGCCCCACGGCGGCGGCACTGCTGGTCGGCGAGGCCGTGACGGCCATGAGACGACGACTGCCGGAAGTGCGCATCGAGGTGGTCACCGGCCTGCAGCCGCAACTGCTCGCACGCCTGCTGCAGGGCGAGCTCGACCTGTGCGTCGGCGTGGACACGCGCGATGCCGAGCCCCATGGGGTGATCCGCGAGGTGCTCACCCATGAACGCTATCGCATCATCGCCGCGGCCGACCATCCCCTCGCGGGCCAACGTGACCCGGGCCACGCCGCGCTGGTCCGGTGGCCATGGCTGCGTGGCAGCAATCTCGGGGTGGTCGAGACGCTGTTCCGGGAGGGCTTCGAGAAGCTCGGCGTCCCCCCACCGGAACCGGTGCTGGAGACCGATTCCCTGGAACTGGTACGCACCCTGCTGGGCAGCGACCAGTACCTGTGCCTGCTGCCGGAAGGACTGGTCCGGCGTGAACTTGAACAGGGACAACTGACGGCGCTCGGCGGCGAGGCCCTGGCGTGGACCCGGCCGATCTCGATGGCGTATCGCGCCGACGCCTCGCCACCTCCGCCGGCATTGACGCTGGCCCGCGCCCTCCACGAAGCCGCCGATACCCAGAGGGTCAGCCGCCAGCCCTGGCCAGGCAGTAGCCGCCAGTGTCCGTGACTCCGCGGCAGGCCTCTCAGAGCGTATCTGATCTGCCGGCGACCGCGGTCAGCGCAGTGACGTCGATTTCCACGGCCATCCCGGGCAGCGCCAGCGCCGAGACCCCGACCACGCTTGAGGCCGGCCGTGCCTCCGGTGGAAGGCATCATTTGAGTCGTTGCCGAACGCCAGGCGGGTCAGTGCATCTCCACCCCGCCACTGACGTTCATCGCCTCGCCGGTGACGTAGGCCGCCGCCTCCGAACACAGGAACGCCACGGCGTTGGCCGTATCACTGGGCAGGCCCACACGACGCATCGGGATGTTGTTGCGCATCTGCGCAAGGTAGTCCTCGACGCTCAAGCCCTTGTACCGCGCAAAATACTCGTTCTGCACCGAGCCGAGCCCGGTGGTGACATGGTTCGGGCACACGGCATTGACCGTGATCCCGTGCGGACCGAGCTCGACCGCGGTCGTGCGGGTCAGGCCCACCATGCCGTGCTTCGAGGAGACATAGGCACTCATGTGCGGATGCCCGGACTTGGCCGCCTGGCTGGCGATGTTGACGATGCGTCCGCCCTCGCCCTGCTTGATCATCTGCCGAGCCGCATGCTTGGTGCACAGGAAGGCCCCCATGAGGTTGACCTCCAGCACGGCGGTCCACTCCTCACGGGTCATCTCCGTGACGGGCTTGATCAGATAGCCGATCCCGGCGTTGTTGATCAGGATATCCAGCCGGCCGAAGGCCTCCACCGTCTTTGCCACGGCGGCCTCGACCTGGGCCTCGTCGCGCACATCCAGCGGTACCGTGATGGCCTCGCCGCCGGCGCGACGGATATCCTCGGCCACCGCCTCCATCTCGTCACTGCTGCCAATGTGCTCTGCGCCCATGTGGGTCTGGGGGGTACCGAGATCGGTGACCACCACCCGCGCGCCATCGGCGGCCAGCTGCTTGAGGATCGCCTCGCCCAGGCCCTCGCGCCTGCCGGCGCCAGTACACAGGGCCACTTTGCCCTTCAGATCAGCCATGCTGAAATCTCCACTGTGGTGTCGTTGAATCAGGGGCCGTACTGCAGCTCGACAGTCTCGTAGACCGTCTGCATGTAGCCCCCGGCCTGGGCCTTCAAGAACAGGAACTCGCCATCGTTGGTGCACCAGACGTCGTAGTCCGGGTGCTCCTGGGGCAGGCCTGGCGCCGACACGAAGCGGAAATGCAGCGCGTCGAAACGCCCGGCCTCGACTTCAAGCACCTCTTCGCCGACATACTCCATCCCCATGCCGATGCGAAACAGCATTGGCCCCGTCGCACCGCGATGATCCGGCGAGCTGAGCAGCACCGTATCGATTCCCTGGATGCCCGGACCCTTGCTGCGGTCATACAGCCGGAAGTGCCAGGAATCGCAGACAATGGCGTGGTTCTGGAAGGTCAGCAGCGGCGCATCGAGCTCCATACGCTGGTGCACGCGCCCCTCATGGGCCGTCCAGGCCTCGCACTCCGCGTGATCCGGGGCGAAGCGAAACCACGCCGAGCCCATGAAGCGGTCGCCGACACTCAGGCGCACGGAACAGTCGGTCGGCAGCCAGTCGGCATCCAGGCCATAGACGATATCGCGCATGACGTTCGGGCGGTCATCGATTTCGCAGTGGGCGCTTGCCGTGCGCTTGCCATCGCTGTGCGTGGTGATCAGGAAATACTCCCGGCCACGCTCTTCGCCTTTACGCTCGGGCTTGTTGCTGGTGTAGCGGATGGTGCCGCGCACGAAACGGTGATCGCGCTGGATGATCGGCAGTGCTGTCTTGTCGTCGCTGCTCACGTGTACTCCCGTGGGTCGTTGCGTTCCGGCCCGACGCCGGGCGGCTCAGTAATTGATCCTGTCTTCCACGCCATGGCCGCGACGAGCCACCAGGATGGTGCGTTCGAAGCTGCAGACGATCTTGTCGTCCTGGTTGCGCCCGAGCGTCTTGACCGTCACCAGACCCGCACCGGGCCGCGATTTCGACTCGCGCTTGCCCAGCACCTCGGACTCCGCATACAGCGTGTCACCGGCAAACACAGGATGGGTCATGTTGATATCGGTCCAGCCGAGGTTCGCAATCGCCTTCTGGCTGACGTCACTCACGCTCATGCCCACAAGCACCGCCAGGGTAAACGGACTGGCGATCAGGGGCCGGGCGAACTCGCTGGCGCGCGCGTACTCGGTGTCGAAGTGCAGCGGATGGGTGTTCATGGTCAGGAGGGTGAACCAGGTGTTCTCCGTCTCCGTGAGGGTGCGCCCCGGTCGATGTTCGTAGACATCGCCGACGTTGAAGTCCTCGAAGTAGCGACCGAAGGTTTCCCGGTAGCGCTGCGGCCCGACTTCCTTGATGTTCTGCACCATGACGGGCGCTCAGCCCAGCGCTTCACAGACGATGAACTGCGGGCTGTCGGCGAAGCCCCGGAACTCGGCCGCGACCTGGCGCATCGCATCGGTGCCCACTTCTTCACGAAACCGCGCCATGTCGTTGATGCGGATCACCTCGATGTACTCGTACGGTGGCTTGCCATCCCCGCCGAGCAGACCTTCGGCGCGCAGTGCATCGAAACCGTCGACGGCGGACAGTCCGCGGACCGTCGGCAGGTCGGTAGTCTTTGCCCAGTGTTCGTAGGCGTCGCGGTCGGCGTCGGTCTTGAGATTGAACAGCACGATGATCTGCGGCATGAGAGGATTCCTGGCGGTGACGGGGGCCGGCGGACCCTGAGGGCGCACCGGGCGAGCGCCGGGACTGTAGAATGGCGACCCCACTGTGTCAAACCACCAGGCGGACGCCGATCTGGAGACAACGCTCATGCACTACGCCATCACCTGCCGCGACACCCCGGGCTCCAGCGCCGCAAGACAGCACCACCTCGAGGCGCATCTGGCTCACGTCCGCGAGGCCCTGGCCAAGGACGATACCCTCTGTCTGGCCGGGCCGCTTCGCGATGAGGCGGGCGCAATCGTCGGCAGCCTGCTGGTCGTCAAGGCCGACTCAGCCGACGCCGCACGCCAATGGCTCGAATGCGACCCCTACCATGGCGCGGGGATCTGGGGCGAGATCCGGATCGAGCCCTTCGTGCCGGCCGCTGGGCACTGGCTGGGCGGGGTAAACTGGTAGCCTGTGCCCAGCACCTGATTCAGGGCATCTGTTGTTCGGGCTCGCCTGCGGCAGGTTCGCCATCCTCGCCGCGACCGAAGCGGATCAACAGTTCCTGGAGGCCGGCCGGATCCAGCGCCTGCACCGAACTGATGCGGCAGCCTTCGTCGCGGTCACGTCGCGAGTCCAGCCCTGGCAGCGCGGCGCTCAGGCGCTCTCCGGGAAACCCGCACAAGCGACCGCGATCACCCTGCATTCGCAGGCCGGCGCCAAGCCGCAGCCCCGGGCAGGCGCCGGCCAGCACGATATGGAAGGCATTGGCACGGTCCGGGGCATAGACCAGCAGGTTGCGACTGTCGAGCAACTGGTACTCGCGCACCCGTGACAGCTGCACACAGTCCGGGCCCTGCCAGGCGGCGGCGGTGTCCCCCTCCTCGCCGGGCAGGCTCGCGCAGCCCGACAGTCCGAGCGCGGCGGACACCAGCAGCAGCGCCGTCAATGCCGCCGGGCGCGCAGCCGACAGTGCCGTCGGCGCGCCGCCGCGTATCATATCTCCACAGGCGCCGGCGCATCCCCCACAGCCGTCGCCACCGGGCGGGCGGGATCACGAATCCACTCGCTCCAGGATCCCGGGTAGAGCGCCGCACCGTCGAGGCCCGCGACTTCCATGGCCAGCAGCAGGTGACATGCGGTCACCCCGGAGCCGCACATGGCGGCCGTTTGCGCCGGCGCAATGCCCCCCAGGCTGGCCTGCAGGCGCTCCCGGAGCACGTCTCTGGCCAGGAACCGACCCGCCGTGTCGAGGTTCTGTGTGAACGGATGGTTGACGGCCCCCGAGACATGCCCGGCCACCGGGTCGATCGGTTCCTCGGCGCCGCTGAACCGCTCCGGACCGCGCGCATCCAGCAGCCGCGCCACCCGCCCCTGGAGAATATCCTCGGCGTCGACGCACGCTCCGAGCGGCGCCCCCGGCATGAACCGCACCCGCGGCGGGATCACCTCGCCTGGATCCAAGCTGCGTCCACCCGCCAGCCAGGCCTGCAGCCCCCCGTTCAGCACGGCCACCGCGCCATGGCCCATCCAGCGGAGCAGCCACCAGAGGCGCGCGGCATACGCGCCGCCCGCGTTGTCATAAGCGACCACTTGGTGGTTGTTGGAAATCCCCAGCATGCCCAGCGTGGCCTCGAAGTCGTGCCGGGAAGGCAGCGGGTGACGGCCCGTGTGTTCGCTGACCGGGCCTGAGAGGTCGCGCTCCAGATCCGCGTAGACGGCACCGGGAATGTGTCCGCGCAGGTAGGCTGCGCGCCCGGCCCCCGGATCGGTCAACTGGAAGCTGCAGTCGATCACCCGGAGTGCGGCGTCGTCGAGGCGGGCCGCGAGCGTGTTCGCGTCGATCAGCGTGGTCAGCATGGTGGTCATGACGTCTCCAGAGACCCGGGCAGACGCCCGGCAAAATCCGGGGCGCATTCTAACACCCGGGGTAGGCCCGACCGCCGCCCGGCATCCCCGGGCTGCAACCCGGGCCGCCAGACGATACAATTGCCGGGTTGTAGACCCGCCAGAGCACCCAAAGGTGCCATGCGGCCTTGAGCAGACTGTCGAATTGCACAGACCAGGAGACGACTTCCATGGAAAAAATCATGGTCGCGGTCAAGCGCGTCGTGGACTACAACGTCCGCGTGCGCGTGAAGCCCGATGGATCGGGCGTGGTGACCGACGGGGTGAAGATGAGCATCAACCCCTTCGATGAGATCGCGCTGGAAGAAGCGCTGCGCATCCGCGAACGCGGCGACGCCGCCGAGGTGATCGTCGTGTCGATCGGCAGCAGCGAGTGCCAGCAGCAGCTGCGCACCGGTCTGGCCATGGGTGCCGACCGCGCCATCCTGGTGGAGACCGGTCAGCCGGTCGAACCGCTGGCCGCCGCCCGGGTGCTGTTGAAGCTCATCGAGCGCGAGGGCGTCGAACTGGTCATCCTCGGCAAGCAGGCCATCGATGACGACAACAGCCAGACGGGCCAGATGCTGGCCGCCCTCTGGGAGCGCCCACAGGCCACCTTCGCCTCGGAGATCAAGTTCGCGGACGGCAAGGCCACGGTCACCCGTGAGGTGGATGCGGGCCTCGAGGTCATCGAGGTAGACCTCCCTGCAGTGGTGACCACCGACCTGCGCCTGAACGAGCCGCGCTATGTGAAGCTGCCGGACATCATGAAGGCGAAGAAAAAGCCTCTCGATACCATCGCGATTACGGACCTGGACGTGACCACCGACGCGCAGTTCAAGGTGACGAATTTCGCACCGCCAGAGCAGCGTCAGAAAGGCGTGATGGTCGAGGATGTGGCGGGCCTGGTGAAGGCCCTCAAGGACAAGGGACTCGTCTGATGAGCAGAATACTGATCGTAGCCGAGCATGACGGCAACTCACTGAATGCAGCGACCGCGAAAACCGTCAGCTGCGCCGCCGACTTCGGGGTAGAGGGCATCGACGTGGTGGTCTTCGCCGCCGACGGCGCCGCCATCGCCGAGCAGGCCGCCAGGCTCACGGGCGTTACGCGGGTCATTCGCGTCGACCACAGCGCCAACGCGCAGCCCCTGGCCGCCGTCCTGGCCCCCCAGGTCGCCGCCCTCGCCGCCGACTACAGCCACGTGCTCGGCCCCTCGACAACCTTTGGCAAGGACCTCATGCCGCGGGTCGCGGCCCTGCTGGGTGTCGGCCAGCTCTCGGACATCATGGATGTCCAGTCGGCCTATACGTTCCGTCGCCCGATCTACGCGGGCAATGCCATCATCACGGTTGAGGCCCCTGAGGATCGCACGCTGGTGGCGACGGTCCGGGTCGCCTCCTACCAGGCGGCCGCCGAGGAGGGTGCCGCGGAGATCGAATCCCGTGACCTCGATGTGGCGCTGCCGGAACACACGCGCTTCAAGGAAGTGCGCGGCGGTAGCAGCGACCGCCCCGACCTGCAAACTGCCCCGCGTGTGGTCTCCGGTGGCCGCGCGCTCGGCAGCTCGGAGAACTTCGAGCTGATCTTCGGCTTTGCCGACAGCATCGGTGCCGCGGTCGGCGCCAGCCGTGCGGCGGTCGACGCCGGCTATGTACCGAACGAGTTGCAGGTCGGGCAGACCGGCAAGATCATCGCGCCTGAGCTCTACATCGCCGTCGGCATCTCGGGCGCCATCCAGCACCTGACCGGGATCAAGGACGCCGGCACCATTGTTGCCATCAACAAGGATGGCGAGGCGCCGATCTTCGAGGTGGCGGACATCGGTCTGGTGGGCGACCTCTTCCAGGTCATTCCCGAGTTGCAGTCGGCCCTGAACTGACGTGACCAGGGCGGTGCCGCGTTTGCCTGCGGCACCGCCCGTTCGCGCTGTAATCGAAGCCTGAGCTGATGGCAGGCCGGCCGTCCCTGGTCCTGTTGAGCCTTGCCAGTGGCCTGTCCCCGTTCGGCATGGCCGTGATCGTCCCGGCACTCGCCCTGTTTGTGCGCGACCTCGGCACCACCGAGGCCCAGGCGGCATTGGTGGTCTCCACCTATCTGATCGGCCTGACCCTCGCCCAACCGCTGTTGGGCACCCTGTGTGACCGCTTCGGACGCCGTCCGGTCCTGCTCTGTGGCTTTGTGGTGTTCGTGGTGGCGAGCCTGGTGTGCGCCGCCGCGACTGAACTGTGGGTGCTGCTGCTCGGGCGGCTGTTCCAGGCACTCGGTGTCAGCGTCGGCACGGTAGCGGCCCGGGCCGTGGTTCGCGATACGCGCGAGGGCATGGAGGCTGCGGAGGCCATGGCGTGGATCAGCGCCATCATGGGCGTCGCCCCGGTGTTCGCCCCCATGATCGGCGGGCTGCTCGGCGTACACTTCGGCTGGCAGTCGATTTTCCTGTTCAGCGCGGCAGTCGGCACTCTGGTGCTCGGATGGGTAGCCCTGCGGATGCCGGAGACAAGGCCTGCCGGCGCGCCGGCAAGTCTCGAGATCGCTGCAACCCTGCGCGGTTACGCGAAACTGCTGTCACACCGCGGTTTTCTGGGCTTTACATTGGTCTTTGGCTTCTGCAATGCGGCGTTTTTCGCCTTTCTGGCCACCGGTGCGGCGATCTTCGAACGCGATCTCGGCCTTGGCCCGGACCGCTTCGGCCTGATCTGGGGCGCGCTCTCCGTCGCCTACATCGTCGGCGCGGCGCTGGGTGGGTTCATGATCCGCCGCTGGGGGATCGGCCGCACCCTGCGCTTCGGCGTCGGCGCCGCGGCGGTGCTGTCAGTGACCATGCCGCTGGTGCTGCTGACAGCCGGCGTAGACGCCTTTACCCTGCTCGTGCCGCTGACCGCGCTCATGGCGTGCAACGGCATCATCGGGCCACAGGGGCTGGCCGGCGCCGTCAGCGACCAGCCGGAACTCGCCGGCACTGCCGCAGGGCTGTCGAGCAGTCTCGGCCTGCTGCTGTGTGCCTTGTTCGCCGCGCTGGCCGGGGCGCTGTATTCGGGCAATGCCCTGGTGCCGATAGGGCTGATCAGCCTGGCCATGCTGGCCACGCTGCCCGCACTGGGGATGACCGGCCTGCTGCGCCCTGGTCGGGAGCCTGCACAGGCCTAGGCGCCCCTCGGGGCGCCTAGAACAGCGCCGGTGGCTTGAAGATGCCCAAGGCGGCGGCAAGGACCAGGCCAGCCCAGATCACCAGCACGAACGGCCGTGCGCGAGCCACCGAGCCACCCAGCTGGGCTTCGACTTCCGGCGAGGAGCCCTCCTGCATCAGGCGCCCGAATGCCGGTCCGAACGGCCGGATCGCCGCCCGGATGGCCAGCCCGCAGATCACCAGGACCGCGAACAGCAGAAATTTCGCGGCCAGCCAGCCCTGGCCGGCCAGCGGCCCCTCGGCCACCAGCGACCACACGCCGACGCCCCCGACGAGGACGATCACAAACCAGCGGATGGCCTGATCGATCCGGGCCAGCAGGTGCGACAGGGGCTGGCCTTCGCGCAGGTAAATCGTGACCGCGATCACCAGCCAGGCCAGGCAGCCGACCCAGATCACGCTCAAGACCCCGCCGCCCAGTCCGAGTCCCCACTTCATCGCCGCCAGTGTCAGGCCCACCGGCAGGATCAGGATCAGGCAGATCCGCGGTGCCAGATCCACCGCCAGCATGATCTTCGCTGCCGTCGCCCGCGCCTCCGTGCCGAGTGTCGGGTCGGTGACAAAGCGGCTGGAATAGAACACGCCGAGATCGCCACCCAACCAGTAAACGAACAGCAGGATATGCGCGAGGACAAGCCAGTTGGGATCCATGGGCTAAAGACTCCGGGCCAAAGCGAACCGGGGCCGCCAGCGCGCGGCGGCCCCGGGTGAGCGGAATGGCTCAATCGATCGGATCAGGCGACTCAGAGCTGTCCGAGCGCATGCTCGGCCGAACTCACCTTGAACTCACCCGGCCCCTCGATATTGACCTGTTCGACAACCCCGTCGTTGACGATCAGCGAGAAGCGCTGGCCGCGCGTACCCATACCGAAGCCGCTGGCATCGAGCTCGAGACCGAGCTTGCGGGTGTACTCGGCATTGCCGTCAGCCAGCATCAGGACCTTGTCACCGCAGCCGGCATGCTTGCCCCAGGCGTCCATGACGAACGTATCGTTGACCGCGAGGCAGGCGATGGTATCGACGCCCTTCGCCGTCAGCGCATCGGCATGCTCGACAAACCCGGGCAGATGCTTGGCCGAACAGGTCGGGGTAAACGCGCCAGGAACGGAAAACAGCACCACCTTCTTGCCACTGAACAGTTCGCTTGCCGAGAGGCTCTCGGGACCGTTCTCGCCCATGATCCCGAAGCTGCCTTCGGGCATCCGCTCGCCAGTCTTGATCGTCATGTGTGACTCCTCAGTTCATCCAGTTGGGGCAAATCGCCCGCCAAGGGGCGTCGGTTTCAACGTTGCTGCACAAGGTACAGCGAAAGATCTGGCCAGAACGTGACCACGATGAGGCCAACCACCATGATGGCCAGAAACGGCAGGACCGCCCGGCAGATCGTCCAGAACTCCTCGCGGAACGCACTCATCGCCACGATGATGTTCAAGCCGAGCGGCGGCGTCAGGTAGCCGATCTCCAGGTTGACGATCATGATGATACCGAAGTGTACGGGATCAATGCCCTGGGCTTCGGCAATGGGCTGCAGAATCGGCGAGAGAATCAGGATGGCCGAGCCGATGTCCATCACGCAGCCCACCAGGAGCAGGAACAGATTCATCACGATCAGGAAACTCGTGCGATCCGTGATCACGCCGCTGAGCCAGGTGACGAGCATCTCCGGGACCTGTTCGTAGGTCAGGAAGACGTTCAGCGCCAGCGCAAACATCAGCACCGGGAACAGCGCCCCCAGCAGCTTGGTGGTCTCGCCGAAGGTCTCGTACATCCCGCGCAGGCCAAGATCGCGATGGATGAAAAGCTCCACCAGAATCGCGTAGACCACGGCGACCGCCGCCGACTCGGTGGCGGTGAAATATCCGCTGTAGATGCCGCCAAGAATGAGCACCGGCATGAACAGGGCCCAGATACCGTGACGCAGCGCAAGCCCGATCTCCCGCAGGCTGAACCCGCCGATGCGCAGTCGCCAATTGCGTGAAATCGCGTACGCGCTCATCAACAGCACCAGCAGCAGCGCCGGCCCGATGCCCGCGATGAACAGATCGGCGATCGAGGTCTGGGTCATCACCCCGTAGAGGATCAGCGGGATACTCGGCGGCACGATGATGCCCAAGGTGCCCGCCGCGCAGAGCGCACCGATGGCGTAGGACTTCGAATAGCCCGCCTGCAGCAGCGCCGGGTACATCACCGAGCCCACCGCGAGCAGGGTGACCACCGAAGAGCCGGAAATCGCGGCGAACACGGCGCAGGAGAGCACGGTCGCGATGGCCAGCCCCCCGGGGATCGGCGCAGTCAGGGCCCGCATCAGCCGGATCAGACGCTCCGCCATGGTGCCGCGCGACATGATGCTGCCGGCCAGGATGTACAGCGGGATCGACAGCAGCACCTCGCGATTCAGGGCATCCCAGCCATCGATCACGATGTTGGCCACCGCGCCGTCGCCCCAGACGAGGTAGGCGTAGCCGGCGGCCATGCCGAGCACCACCACCAGGTTCTGACGCAGCACGAACAGCGCCAGCACCATCGCGATCAGGCCGAGTGTCGCCATCAGTCGCGTCCTCCACGGCCAGGCTCGATCTCCGGCGGCAGGCTCGGGGCCCCGGCGGCCGCCTCTTCGACCCTCGATGGGGGCTTCGGTGCCAGCGTCGGCCAGATGGCATAGCAACCGTGGCGCACCGCGGCGATCAGGAACGCCAGCGGGATCACCGCCTGCACCGGCCAGACCAGCAGACGCAGCACCACGGAGCGCTCCTGCAACTGGAAGGTCTCGATGACGACCGCGACCGCCACCGCGCTGACCACCAGACAGAACAGCGCCATCACGCCTTCCTGCACGTGTGGCATGAAACGTTCAAAACGCGCTGGAATCCAGCTGTCAGCGAAGCGGGGGCGCAGATGCGCGGCTTCCGAGGAGGCCAGTCCGAAACCGAGCATCACGACAAAAATATTCGCATACACTCCCACCTGCCGCGCCCAATGCAGACCGCTGCCGGTAATTTCCCGGAAGGCCACATCCGCGAACACGATCAAGACGAGCACGCAGAAGGCCAGAAAGGTGATCACGCGCTCACTGACACGCAGGCCCTCGAGCAGGCGACCGATACTTGGCGGCGGAGTCATGAGTGTGGGCAACCCCCGATAAACCAATAAGCGTAAAAAGTGCGTCGTGGCGCATTCTATACAGGCCGGTCAATTGTATACAGCGGCACCGTGGCGGCTATACTTCACCTTCAAGAACGTCGGGGGGACACGCGAATGATCGACTTTTACTGGGTGCCGACGGCCAATGGCCAGCGTGCCGCGATCGTGCTGGAGGAGACCGGCGAACGGTATCGCCTGCACCCGGTCGATCTCATGCGCGGTGAACACCTTGCGCCGGAGTATCTGGCGGTCAATCCGGTCGGCAAAACCCCGACGATTGTCGACGCCGAGACGGGGGCTACGGTCTACGGCACCCTCGCCATCGGTCTGTATCTGTGCGACAAACACGGCATGCTGCTCGGTGACAGCCTGGCCATGCGGGCCGCCGTCTATCACTGGGCAGGGCTGGTGGCCTCCGATCTCGGGCCTGCGTTCACGGGCCAATACATCTTCAACGTGATGGCACCGGAGCACCTGGAGTTTCCGGTACGCTACTTCGACGAACAGGTGATCCGCCTGCTCTCAGCCCTCGAGCGACGGCTTACAGAGACGCCTTATCTCGGAGGTGAGGTCTATTCGCTGGCGGACGCCCTGGCCTATCCCGCGGCAGCCACTTCGGCGGCGCGGCTGCCCAAAGGTCTTGAGCAGTTTCCCGCCCTGCGCGGCTGGCAGCAGACAGTGGCTGCGCGGCCCGCAGTCCAGCGCGCCATGGCGCTGCAGGCCGAGGGGGTACGCGTTCCGGCGTAGCCGTCGTCACCGCCGTGCGCCAGCATCAGGCGCGCGCGAACTCGGTGAGCAGATAAGTGTAATCTCGAGGGGCGCCCACTTCTGCCCGCAACACCACGTAATCTCCATCGGCAGTCACCCAGACATGGTAGGGCGGGTGACCGGCCACCTCGCTATCATCCAGCAGAAACTCGAATTTCCACGCGTCGAAACGCCCTGCGGGGACTTCGATGCGTTGCTCACCGCGGAACGCCAGGCTGTAGGTCAGCGCGTGCAGCCGCGGGCCACTCGCGCCATTGAACGCCAGCGAGCTCATCAACGCCGGTGAGATGACCTGTGGCTCGTCGCGACGCGACATGTCGAACGGCGTCAGCATCCAGGCATCCCCCGAGATCGGGTGAGCGCCGAAACACCGCGGCGGCGTGGCGGTCGGCAGATGCTGCGACAGCCGCCCGTCATCGCGACTGAAACTCTCGCAGCGTCCTCCATGCTCGTCGAACTGAAACCAGCCACTGCCCAGGAATCGATCCGCTGCAGAGAGACGCACGAACGCCTCGACAGGACGCCACTGCGCATCGACCGTGTAGGTGACATCACGCAGGATCTCGTTTTCCTCGATCTCGCTGTGCGCGCGCAGAATGCGGCGGCCATCGCCGTGCATCGTCATCGTGAAGAACTCGCGGCCGCGCTCTGCGCCCGTGGGGCCGACGTAGGCCAGGCGACCGCGGATGGTTCTGTGTTGCATGGGGTTGCACCCTCCCTGGGCAATTCATGGACGGTGGCTCGGCCTCAGTGCCAGCAGCTCACCACGGCATGGCCTCGCCGGCGTAACTGAGGACACGCCCGGCGTTCTCGGGCGTCAACGAGGCGATCACGCTGCGAACGCCGGCGACGGCCTCGGGAGCTTCCAGCGGCGCGTTGTCGCCGCCCAAGCCGGTTTTCACCCACCCCGGGTGAATCGGTGCCGCAATAATGCCCTTGGGGCCAAGGTCAATGGCCATCGAGCGCATCATCGCATTGACCGCCGCCTTGCTCGCCCGATAGGCATACAGACCACCAAGGGTGTTGAGCTCCATCGAGCCGAGCATGCTGGTCAACGTCACGATGCGTCGCCACTCACTGGCGGCGACATTATCCACCAGCAGCTCCGCAAGCTTCATGGGGACGAAGACATTGAGGTGGAACACCTCTGCCCACTCCCCGGCATCACTGGTCCCAAAGCGAAACGGCGTGAGCCCCTCTTCGGCAAAGCTGCCACGCCCCATGGTGCCTGCGTTGTTCAGCAGGACATCCAGCGGACGATCTCCGAGGCTGGCGGCGAGTTCGGCCAGGGCCGCAGGATCGACCAGGTCGAGCTGGTGGATGGTCAGTGGGCCGTGCGCCTGGAGCCCTGACAGCGCCGCCGAAGGCTGGCGCACGCAGGCAATGACCTCCCAACCCTCGGCCAGATACTGACTGACAAACTCAAGTCCGAGACCGCGGTTGGCCCCGGTGATCAGGACGGTAGGCATGACTGACTCACTATTTGGTGTGGGCTACGGAGACGTGAAGAACTCAGAATTCCCGGAAACGGCCACGATGGAACAGCAACGGCGGGATATCGCGGACCAGATGAGCGAGCACCCGACCGACGATAATCGTATGGTCGCCTCCGGGGTAACTGGCTTCGGCCTGACAATGGAACTCCGCCGCACACCCGGGCAGCAGGGGCGCGCCCCACTCACTGCGTCCCCAGGCCAGCGCCGCAAACTTGTCGCCGCCGCTGCGCGCGAAGTTCATCGCCAGGCCATCCTGGCCTGCCGCCAGGACATGGACGCAAAAGGCACTCTGAGGACTGAAGGCTCCGGCACAGGTTGCCGTCTTGGCAACACTCCACAGAACCAGGGGCGGATCCAGCGAAACCGACGCAAAGGAATTGACGGTGATCCCGACGGGGTGCGACGCTTCGAAGGCGGTGATGACCGTCACACCGGTGGCGAAGACACCGAGGGCAGAGCGCAGGGCGCGCATGGCCTCGGCGTCCGGAACGCGTGGGATCACGCAGGGCGACCCTGAATCTGCTGCAGTGATGGCCGGTACTCCATTACCGCCCCTGACGAGGCATCCATTTCCAACCCGTGATCGTACAACGGATAAGTCATCCAGTGCACGGCTGGAGGTGCTGTTCACCAAGTGGACAAGTACGGTAGGCTGGTGGCAGTCCCGAATGGGTGCGGCGCATGGTTGCCGCCATACCCGTCACCAGGTAGACAGGAAGACGAGCCACGATGACATCCACCCGCCCGATTCGCGCTCTGATCCGCGGCCTAGACGCGCTCACGATCCTGAACCTCAAGGATGGTGTCACCGTCTCGGAGGTGGCTCAGGAAATCGACCTGCCCCGCACCACAACGTACCGAATTCTCGAAACGCTCTGCCACGCCGGCTACGCTTATCGGTCAGACAGCGACGAGAAATATCGGCTGACCATCATGGTCCGCGGCCTGTCGGACGGTTTCGACGACGAGGCCTGGATCACGCAGACCGCCAAGCCGTTCATCTACGAACTCTGCCGGGAAATCGTCTGGCCAGTGTCGATCGCCACGCTGTCGGGCACCAGCATGTTGGTCCGCGAGACCACGGATCACCAGAGTCCCCTGGCGGTGGAGCGCTACGGTCCCGGGTATCGCGTCCCAATGCTTGCCAGCGCCTCCGGGCTCGCCTATCTGGCCTTCTGCGAAAAGACACACCGGGAAGCCCTGCTGGATATGCTGGCCCGCTCGAAAAATACGGTAGACCACCCTGCCCGCAACCGCGCACCGGTCCAGAAGCTCCTGCTGGAGACCCGGGAACGCGGCTTCTCGATCCACACGCGGCCGCGCCGGGTCTCCGATCTCACCACATTCTCTGTGCCGGTGATCTCCGACGGCAGACTCATGGCGGCCCTGACCGTGCGCTTCTCCAGTACCGCGCTCACGCAGGCGGCTGCCATTGAACGCTTCGTGCCCCGCATGCGGCGTGCTGCCGACCAGATCGGCAGTGAATTCGCCAGGCAGCGGGCGGAGTATCAGAACGCTCAGCCAAGCGGGCGCTGAGTGGCAGGCTGGTGACCCCTCAGAGTGCCGTCGCCCGCGACGCAGTCTCCCGGCCCATGGCCCGGTAAAACGCCGTGCGCGCCCCCAGCACATGCGCACGCATGATGGATGCGGCACTCGCCGGATCTCCGGCTTCCATGGCCAGCACGATCTCGAGGTGGTGCTGCGAGCTCCGGAGCAGCTGCTCACCGCTGTACTTGCGAAAAGTCTGTGCGACCAGCGGCACCTCGATCAATGCCACGAGCATGCGCTGCAGGCGTTCGCTGGCAGCAATCTGTTGAAGTCGCTCGTGAAACTGGCTGTTGAGACGGGTGATTTCCTGCAATTGCCCCTCACCACCCGCCTGTGCTGCGGCAATCTGCGCCTCGGCCAGCGCCCTCAGGGCGGCAATATCCTCACTGCTGGCCAGCCGGGTGGCGCGCTCGACCGCGTAGGCCTCGAGCATCGCCCGAAGTTCGAACATGTCATCGATTTCCGACTCGCTCCAACGCGGCACTACCGTGCCATGATTCGGCACGAACTCAAGCAGGCCCTCGTTCTGAAGCCGTCGCAACGCCTCGCGCACCGGGGTGCGGCTGACGCCGGACAAGGCTGCCGCCTCGTGTTCGGTGACCCGCGTACCCGCGGCGAACCGCCCGTCGAGAATCGCCCGACGGACTGCACTGTAAGCCCGATCCACCGCCGTCATGACCGGCCCGCCCGGCCCCGGACCCCGAGGAGTTGCTGATGTCCTGGTATGAGTTCTGGATTTTCGTCCACGTCGTGCTCTTCGTTTACTGGCTCGGTGCGGATCTCGGTGTGCTCCTGCTCGCGCGCCGCGCCCGCGACCGCCACATGCCGCTGGAGCAACGCGCGCTGCTGCTGGAGATGGCCATGAAAATCGACTTCACACCGCGCATCGCATTCGTTCTCATGCTGCCCGTGGGCCTGCAGCTCGCCTGGACCAGTGGCCTGCTGCCCGGACAAGCCTGGCTACCCCTGCTGGCATGGGGTATCGCCGCTCTCTGGCTCGCCCTTGTGCTGCGCCTGGCGATGACGGGAGGTGCAGATCCGCTGCTCCAGCGGATCCAGAGCGCGTGGCTGCTCACCCTCGCACTGCTGATGGCACTGGCCGCTCTGTTGCCCTGGCTGCTGCCGGCCATATCGTGGCCGGGATGGTTTTCCGGGAAACTCGGACTGTACGCCTTGATCTGCCTGATGGCCCTGGGGATCGACCGGGCGTTCCAGCCCGTGGCGCATGGGTTTTCGCTGCTGGCCGGAGATGCGAAGGACGCCGCACGCGGTGAGGCGCTGGTTGGCCCCGGAATCGACGCGACCTTGCGCATCGTCGTGTCACTCTATGTTGCACTGATGGCCGCCGCCTGGCTGGGCATCGTCAAGCCAGGCTTCTGAGCGACGACCGGTCGGGCGTGGCGACCCGCCACCCCCGACCGGACGCCCGGACCATCAACCAGCCATCTTCATTTTCGGCGCTGTCTGATCGGTCTTCAGCCACCGCGGAAACTCCGGCTGGGCCGGCGGCTCGAGCCCGGTCTCGGCCTTGCACCGGGCTTTGAGCTCCTCGACCGTACCGCCGAAATCGAACAGTTTGGTCTTGCCACGGTCGGCGGCCATGCGCACCCGAAGCTCGTCGCTCGCCTGTGCATCGATCTGGCCATCCGCACCCACGACCACACCATAACGGTGAACACCCTCGGGGGTCACCAGCCCGGCATCCAGGTCGAACTGGACCTTGTCGTAGGGGCGTTTCAGGGGATCGCCCCAGCCACCGCCACCCCAGGTGTCGAAGTAGAGGATATCACCGCTGTTCACGACCACCCGGTCGCACTTCGACGGCATCAGTTCCTGGCTGCCATCAGTGCGCACCATCAGTTTCTGGCTGCGCTGGCCCGGCAGACCGCCGTTCACCCCCCAGGGATAAGTCAGCCAGCGGTCGTCATGGATGGAGATTTCACCGGGCTCGAGGAAGCAGTACCCCACGCGCAGCGCATTGCCGCCGCGATGCAGCCCTGGGCCGCCGCTGTCGGGCAGCGTCTCATACGTCTCGATACGCAGCGGGAAGTAGCTCTCGAGGAACTCATTGGGCACGTTGGTAAAGCTCGGCCACAGCGAATGACCATCCGGGCCATCACCCGAGGGCTTGCCGGGAACGCCCCCGAAGCCGATCTGATAGAGCTGGTACCACTCACCTTTCTTGTCGTACCCCGAGTACATGAAGTGCGGGCTGTCGGAGAAGCCGGCGGCGCAGAGGAAGTCCGGACTGCCCTGACCGAGAAGCCCGCCGAGGATATCGAAAATGCGCCCCAAGGCGTGCGTACGGCAGGACAAGGCGGCCGGCTTCTTGGGCTTGAGCAGCGTGCCCTCGGGAATACGCACTTCCATGAGGTCGTAGAAGCCGTCGTTGAACATGATCTGGGGATCGAACACCATGATCATGTAGACGCCGCAGAACATCTTGAACATCTCCTCATTGAGGAGAAAGTTCACCGGCCCGACGGATTGCGGATCGGTCCCGGCAAAATCAAAGATGACCTTCTCGCCCTCACGCCACATGGCGCAACGGATCTTGTACGGACCCATGCCCATACCATCATCGCAGATGTAGTCTTCGAAGTACTGCTTGGTCTCCGGCACGGTGGTATGGATCAGCTTGCGCATTGCCCGGTAGTTGCGATCAAGCAATTCTTCCAGCGCCGAATAGTAGACATCATCACCAAAGCGTTTCGCGAGCTCGATGCAACGCTTCTCGGCAGTGCGGATAGCCGCGACGATGGCGTTGAAATCGCTCAGGTTCCAGTGTGGCAGGCGGCAGTTGTGCAGAATGAGCTTGAGTACATCTTGCTGCAATTCGCCCTTGCGAAAGATCTTCACCGGCGGGATCACCACGCCTTCCTCAAAAATCTGCCGCGCATCAGTCGGCAGGCTGCCCGGAACCTTGCCGCCGATATCGGTCATATGCCCGAACATCGCGGCCCAGGCAATGATGCGGCCATCCTTGAAGATCGGCTTGAGCAACAGCCAGTCGTTGGCGTGGCTGATCGCGCCGTTGGCCGAGTACGGGTCTGAAGTGAGGAATACGTCGCCTTCCTCGATGGTCTCGTCGAATCCCTTCAGGAAGCCATGAATGAACGAGCCAAACTGGCCGACGACCATCTTGCCGTCACGGTTCGCGATCATTGGAAACGCATCGCCCTGCTCGCGGATGCCCGGGGACATCGCGGTGCGAAACAGCACGGCGTCCATTTCATGCCGCGCATTGAGCATGGCGTTTTCAACAATGTCGAGGGTGATCGGGTCGACCTTCTTGCGTTTGAAGGCCTTTTTACTGGTTTCGATGATCTGTGCTGGCATGGGTCTTCTCTCTGCGTAATCCGATTATGTGGGTCGCCCTGCGAAGTGAGGCCCGTTAGCGCTTGGCAGCGGCTTTCTTCTTCGCCGCTGGTTTCTTGGCCACGGCTTTCCTGGTTGCCGGGGTTGCCTTTTTCCCGGCTGCCTTTTTCTTCGCCGTGGCGGCCTTGGTCGAGGTCTTGGCGGCACTGCCCTTGACGCCGACCCCGTTGGGATTGATCAGAATATTGCCGAACTTGTCCACGCTGCCGGTATGCCCCGCCAGAATGACGGTCGTTGAATCCATCTCCATGACGACCGCTGGCCCCTCGATCTTGTTGCCAGCCTTGAGCTTGCTGCGATCGTAGATCTGGGCCTTGCGCATCTTGCCGTCGGCGTAGATCTTGTGCTCGGCAATGACCGCCGCCTTGGCGCTCGGTCCGCCGCGCTTGAGTTCAGGGGCCTTGACCTTGGTCGGCTTGCCCTGGACGACGGCGCGCAGGTTGACCAGCTCCTTGTCGAGTTCGAGCGCGAAGGTAAACAGCTGACGGTGCATCTCGTCGAAGGGCCCGCCGATGGCGGCCAGCCCCTGCTTGCGCAGCTGCTTGAGATCGACATCGACCGTCAGCTGCAGACCCTGGCCGTGATAGCGCACATCGACCTGGTAGCTCACCGACTGGTCCTTGCGTGCCACACCCTCCTTGTCGAGTGTCTTGGCAGCGACGTCAGCCAGATCCTCGAAAATCCGTGCGACCTCGTCGACGTCGGTATCGGCGAACTTGCGGATGAAGGTGCGCGAGGCCTCATCACGTACCCGCGTGGTCGCATCACCATAGGCGCACAGCACGCCCGGACCCGGCGGAATGATGACCGGCCACGAGCCCATCAGCTTGCCGAGCGCATTGGCATGCAAAGGTCCGGCGCCACCGAAGGCGATCAGCGCGAAATCACGTGGATCATGGCCCTGTTCGACCGAGACCAGGCGCAGCGCGCCGCACATGTTTTCGTTGACAATATCGACGATTCCAGAAGCGGCCTCGTGCACGGAGAGATCCAGCGCCTTGGCGATGCTCTGCACGGCGGTCTCGGCCAGGTCCTTGCGGATTTCCATGTCACCGCCGAGTTTCACCTCGGCCGGCAGATACCCGAGCACCACGTTGGCGTCGGTGACGGTGGGCAGCTCGCCACCCTTGTTGTACGCCGCGGGGCCTGGTGCCGCGCCGGCACTCTCCGGCCCGACGCGCAGCGCCTTGGTGAGCTCGGGGACCTTGGCGATGGAGCCGCCGCCGGCGCCCACCGTGCGCACATCGACAGACGAGGCCCGTACCGTCACGTCGCCCACCGTCGTCTCGCGGCGCAGCTGTGCCTTGCCACCCTGCACCAGGCAGACATCGGTCGAGGTGCCGCCCATGTCGAAAGTCAACAGGTTCGGAAAACCAGCCTGGCTCGCCACCCAGATGGCACCGGACACGCCACCCGCCGGGCCACTCATCAGCAGGTTGACCGGTGTCTCCTCGGCTGCCTTGGCTGCCGCCAGACCGCCGTCGGAGCGGAGCACGTGCAGCTGCACGTTCTTCATCTTGCGGGTGAGCTCGCGGTGGAGGTTGCGGATGTAGGTCTGTACCTTCGGCCGCACAAAGGAATTGGCGACAGTGGTGACGGTACGCTCGTATTCCTGCATCTCCGGAACGATCTCTGAAGACAGCGACACCGGAATCTCTGGCATGACCCGCGCGGCCACGCGCTTGATCTTCTTCTCGTTGGCCGGGTTGGCGAACGAGTTGATCAGCGACACCGTCAACGCCTCGATGCCCTTCTCGCGCAGACGGATCAGCTCCGCCTCGATCTGCGCCTCGTCGAGCTTGCGCACGACTTTACCCTGCGCGCTCATCCGCTCTTCCGCCTCGATGGTCAGGGCAAGGGGCGCGATGGGGTTGGATTTGTTGTAGATCACCCAGCCGCCGAGACCCCCGGGTACGTAGGAGCGGGCGATCTGCAGCACCTGGCGGTAGCCGCGGGTCGTCACCAGGCCCACTGTGGCACCGTTGCCTTCCAGCATGGTGTTCGTGGCCACGGTAGTCCCGTGCATCACGTGGGTGATTTCCTTCGGATCGATGCCCGCGTTGGCGCAGACCTTCTCGATGCCGTTGAGCACACCGATCGAAGAATCATGCGGGGTACTGGGCACCTTGGCCGTAAACACATCTCCGGACTTTTCGTTCACCAACAGAAGGTCGGTAAAAGTGCCCCCTACGTCGACTCCCAAGCGATAACTCATCTGTTCACCCGATTTGGCTGGTTGTTACCTGTTATCACGAACCCGTCGGGTCCGCCCTGTTTACTCTGACCAACAACGGCACGTTGCGCGCGCCTGTGCGCTGGCCCATCCGAAGCGCGGTCAGGCGGCATTCTGCGCCACGACCTCCGGAAAACTGCCGGCCTTGGGAAGCATGGCCGGGACGCCGCGCCCAAGCACTTCCGCAAGCCACTCACTCGTGGCGATGATACCGGCAAGATCCACCCCGGTGGTTATACCCGATCGATTGAGCATGTACACGAGGTCATCCGTTGGAATATTACCGGTCGCTGCCGGCGCGAACGGACAGCCGCCGATCCCGCCGATGCTGGCATCGAGCGCGCTGACGCCCGCCTGCACCGCGGCATAGGCATTCGCCAGGCCGGTGTTGCGCGTGTTGTGGAAGTGACAGCGGATGGCGATGTGCGGCAGACGCTCGCGCACGGCACCGATCATGTCGGTCACCTGGGCGGGCACCCCGACGCCAATGCTGTCGGCCAGCGCAATTTCCACGGGCTCGGCCTCGGCCACCTGCTCGGCGATCTCCAGCACCCGCGCGAGCGGCACCTCGCCTTCGAAGGGGCAGCCGAACGCCGCGGAAATGGTCACGCTTGCGCGGATGCCGCTCTGCCGCGCCGCTGCGGCGATATCGAGCCAGTCGCGGATCGACTGCGCCGTCGGCACGCCCTGATTGCGCTGGTTATAGGTATCGGTGGCGACCACCGGCATGCCGATTTCGTCGACCCCGGCCTGACGCGCCCGGTCGAATCCCTGGCGATTGAGCACCAGCCCCGCGTAAATGACGTCCTCCCGCTTGGGCAGCCCGGCGAGCACGGCCTCGGCATCGGCCATCTGCGGCACCTTGCGCGGGTGCACGAAGCTGGCCACCTCGAGGCGCCGGATCCCGGCCGCCACGGCTCGGTTGATGTATTCAAGTTTGCTGGCCGTCGGCAGGACCTCGGGCTCACTCTGCAGGCCGTCGCGCGGCCCGACTTCGACGATCTCGATGTGCTGCATGGATAACCTCCCGGGTCCCGGTGCCAAGCCGCGCCGCATCCCCCGGCGCAGGCATCGGACAGATGCCCCGCCCTTGATTGTATACAACCTGGAGCGCCCGCGTCAGTCCCGCTGTGCGCCTTGACCCTTGGCGAAGCGGGATTGTATACACTAGCCCCTGTCCGGCCGCGTGCGCGGCCCGCCAGCACGGCATTCTGCCTCCGACGAACTCCAATCAGAAACCATGGGACAAGAACGCATGACCACCGACGCCACTTCACCTGCCGGGGCCCTGTCCGGGCTGCGTGTCATCGAGATGGGGACCCTGCTTGCAGGGCCATTCTGCGGCCAGCTGCTGGGCGATTTCGGCGCCGAGGTCATCAAGATCGAACCGCCCGGCAAGGGCGATCCAATGCGCGAGTGGGGCCAGGAAAAAGCCCATGGCAAGTCCCTCTGGTGGCCCGTCATTGCCCGTAACAAGAAGTCGATCACCCTGAACCTGCGCGAAGAGGCCGGACAGGAGATCGTTCGCGAGTTGGTGCGAGACGCCGATTTCCTGCTTGAGAATTTCCGTCCGGGCACGATGGAGCGCTGGAACCTGGATTACCAGACGCTCGCCGAGATCAACCCGAAGCTCATCATGATTCGCGTCTCCGGGTTTGGTCAGACCGGCCCCTATTCGAAGCGCGCCGGCTTTGGCGCAGTCGGCGAATCCATGGGGGGGCTACGGTATGTCTGCGGAGATCCGCGGACGCCCCCAAGCCGCATGGGGATCAGCATCGGTGACTCGCTGGCGGCTACCTTCGCCTGTGTTGGCGCCCTGTCCGCACTGCATTACCGGGAGCGGACCGGTCGGGGCCAGGTGGTCGACTCGGCCATCTACGAGGCCGTGTTGAACATGATGGAGTCGCTGGTCACGGAGTACGACGCCGTCGGGTACATTCGCGAGCGTCAGGGATCGATCCTCCCCAACGTGGCACCCTCGAACGTCTACCCCACGAAAGACGACAAGCTGCATCTGATCGCCGCCAACCAGGACACGGTTTTCAGGCGGCTTGCGGCCGCCATGGGACGGCCGGAACTCGCCGAAGACCCGCGCTACAGCAGTCACACCGCCCGCGGTCAGCGCCAGCAGGAGCTCGATGAGCTGATCTCCGAGTGGACCCGGACACTGACCCAGGAGGAGTTGATCGGCTTGATGGATGAGCATGGCATCCCGGCCGGCGGCATCTACCGCGCCCCGGAAATGCTCGAAGACCCGCACTTCAAGGCGCGCCAGGCCATCATCGAGGTGATGCACCCTGAGCTCGGTTCGCTGAAGATGCAGAATATCGCTCCAAAGCTCTCCCTCACCCCCGGCCAGGTTCGGGCCGTCGGCCCGGAGCTCGGGCAGCATAACGAAGAGGTTTACCGCGGCGTGCTGGGCTACGACGATGCGCGACTGCAAAGCCTGCGCGATCAGGGGATCATCTGACCATGACCAAGACGCTTGAAGCGGATTATGCGGCCGCCGGCTTTGGGGGGAATCTCCCGCTCGGCACGCGCCCGGCACTGGTGGTGATCGATTTTGTGCAGGCGTATCTTGTGCCGGAGTCGCCGTTGTATGCCGGCGTGGAGACTGCCCGCGAGCACTGCGTGCAGTTGCTGGCGGGCGCCCGCAAGGCCGGCGTTCCCGTACTGCACACCAACGTGGTCTTCACCCCTGGCGGCGTCGATGGCGGGGTGTTCTTCCGCAAGGTCAAGGCCTTGCGGGCTTTCGAGCAGGGCTCTCCGATGGGCGCGTTCGCCGAAGGCCTGGAGCCGATTGCCGGCGAGCCGGTGATCAGCAAGCAATATGCAAGTGCGTTCTTCGGCACGAGCCTGGCCTCTACGCTCACCGCGCTTGGTGTGGATACCGTCCTGATCGCGGGCTTGTCGACTTCCGGATGCGTGCGAGCCTCGACGGTCGACGCCATGCAGCATGGGTTCATCCCGGTGGTGGTTCGCGAAGCCGTGGGTGACCGCGACCCGGGCCCTCACGAGGCCAACCTGTTCGATTTGCAAGCGAAGTACGCCGAGGTCAAGACGCTGGCGGAGGTGCTGGCTTACCTTGACGGGCTGACGTCGTGAGCGAGCGCGCTGCGTCCTCGATCCCTCAGCCATACCTCGGCCCAATCACCTGCGTCACCGTCACCAGCGAAGACCCCGCAGGTCTCGCGGCCCTCTACAGCGAATGGCTGGACTACCGCGAAGTCCCCGCGGGAGCAGGCCCGCTGCCGGAAGCGCTCGCCGACGGCTGGGGCGCCCCCGCTCAGGCCGGCGCCGAGACCAGACTGCTGGCGCCTGCCCGGGGCAGCGGCTTCTGGTTCCGCTTCGTTGCCGGGCAGACCGGCAACTATCGCGCCCTGACCACCTGGGGCTGGAACGCCGCGGAGCTGATCGTCCAGGACGTCGATGCCCTGGCCGCCCACCTGGCGGACTCGCCCTTTCGCATCATCGGGCCGCCCGAGGACCTGTCGTTCACCGACGCCATCCGCGCCATGCAGATCGAAGGCCCTGCCGGTGAGGTGGTCTACCTGACCCAGTTCAAGCGCCGGTTGGAGGAATTCGATACGCCGGAGCCCGAGTGCGCCGTGGATCGATGCTTCATCGTGATTCTTGGCGGGGCAGACCTGTCTGCGCTCAAGCGCTACTACGAGACACGTTTCGGCGTACCCAACGCCCCGGTCATGCCGGTGAAGATCACTGTGCTGTCGAATGCGCTCGGACTGCCGGCCGAGCAGCCGCATGACCTCTCGGCACTGCCACTCGCTGGGCAGAGTTTCATCGAAGCCGATCAGTACCCGCCAGAGACCGTCGCACGGCCGACGCCCGAGGGCGCACTGCCCCCGGCGATGGCGATCGTCAGTTTCCGCGTGCCCGATCTGTCACCGTACCGGGCAGCGGCGCTGGGGCCAGTCTATACCAGCGACCTCCCGCCCTATGCCGGAGCCCGTGCGCTCACGCTGCGCGGCCCTGCAGGCGAGCTCATCGAACTGATCGAAGCCGTGTGCTGACCACGCGCCTTCAGCACTTTCGCACGATGGTCAACCCATCACCGATGGGCACCATGCTGAGCTCGATCCGATCGTCGGCGTGTAACTGACGGTTGAGTGCCCGCAGCGCGCGCGTATCGGCATCATCGCGCTCAGGGTCGGCCACGGCGCCCCCCCAGAGGACGTTATCGAACAGGATCAGCCCGCCGGGGCGAAGCAGCGCCAGACACAGGGCGTAATACTCTGCGTAGCTTTCCTTGTCCGCGTCGATAAAGGCGAGATCCCACTGGCCCGCCTCGCCCGCATCGAGACGCGCCTGCAACGTCTCCAGCGCCGGGGCGATCCGCAGGCTGATGCGCCCGGCGACCCCCGCCTTCGCCCAGTAACGCCGGGCCACCCCGGTCGACTCGTCGTTCACATCGCAGGCGAGCAGATGTCCGTCCGGCGGCATCGCCAGAGCCATTGCCAGACTGGAGTAGCCGGTGAAGACCCCGACTTCGATGATCCGCCGGGCCCCCGAGATCCGCACGAGCATCTGCATGAACTGCCCCTGCTCCGGCGCAATCTGCATGTTGGCGCCCGGCATCCGCGCGGTTTCCTCACGTAACCGCCGCAGGATATCGGCTTCGCGTAGAGACACCTCCAGCAGGTACTCGTGCAGTTGGGACGTCAGCGTCAGGGTTCGTCTCGACATCAATGGCCTCCGCGCAAGTGGCTGCGGCGCCATCCTACTACGCGTCACACGTACAATGCCCCGACACCTGAGGAACCCGCCATGAATCCAGACCCGCAGCAGCTGTACTGGCTGGTCGCCGCGCTCGTGCTGGCTGGACTGCTGGCGGGCCTGCTCGCGGGCCTGCTCGGCGTCGGTGGCGGCCTGGTGATCGTCCCGGTCGTCTACCAGGTGTTGCTCACCACCGGGGCCTCGGAAGAGCACCTGATGCAGGTGGCTGTTGGCACCTCGCTCCTGTTGATCGTCCCGACAGGCCTGCGCTCGGCACTCGGCCACCATCGCCGCGGCGCGGTCCTTGGCTGGCTGCTGCGTCGCTGGGCACTGGCGCTCGTCTTCGGGGTGATGGTGGGCGTCGTGGCGGCACATACACTGAGCAGCGGCGCACTGGCGCTGGTGTTCGCGACGCTCGTTCTTGCCATGGCCGGATGGCTGATCTGGGCGCCCGAGAGTTTCCGCTTGGGCCAGGCTCTGCCCACCGGCCCGGTCGCCCACGCCATTCCAGCCAGCATCGGCGGCTTGTCCGCGCTCATGGGAATCGGCGGCGGCTCGCTGTCCGTCCCGATCATGTCCGCCTACGGCATCCCCCTGCTGCAGGCCGTCGGTACCTCTGCCGCCCTGGGTCTGATGATCGCGCTCCCTGGCGCTGCCGGCTTCATGATCGCTGGCTGGCCGATCGAAAACCTGCCGCCCTACTCGCTCGGCTACGTCAACCTGCTGGTGGCCGCCTGCATACTCCCAAGCATGCTGCTCGCCGTCCCTGCCGGAGTGCGCCTCGCACACCATGTGTCCGGGCGTACCCTGCGCCTGGCCTTCGCGCTATTCCTGATCGTTACCGGCCTACGCATGTCCTGGGCGGGACTCGCAGGATAAGCGCCGAGCTCAGTGTTCGTTCTGGGCCACGTGCACAATCAAACCGTCAAGCGCCTCGGTGACCTCAATCTGGCAGGTCAGACGACTGGCGTCGTTGCGCTCATAGGCCGCATCCAGCATGCAGTCTTCCATGTCGTCCATCCGCGGCAACCGTTCCAGCCAGGCCTCATCGATGTAGGCGTGACATGTCGCACAGGCGCAAGCACCCCCACACTCCGCGACAATACCATCGACATCGTTGTTGACGGCGCCCTCCATGACCGTCAAACCGACCTCGACTTCGATCTCACGCCGACTGCCATCCGGCTGAATATAAATTACCTTGGGCATGCTGCTCACTTCAGAGTTACCGGAAACCGCGCGATTCTAGGGACTGTGACCGGCCCGCGCAAACCACCGTGTCGCCTGTGTCCATAGGCCGGCTGAAGCACGCATAAAAAAACGGGCCTGCCATGCCAGCAGGCCCGTCATTCGGTGCGGCCAGCGCTCAGCTACGCGCCAGCTGCCGCTGGAGATCCTGCCGGCGGGACACCTCTCGCTCGATGAACTCGATCCACTGATTTGCCGTGCGCCGGCTGCGATCATCGCTGCGCGCAGCCCTGAACGCCGTCTTGGCAGGCTCATACTGCTGCAGTTCGTACAGGCACATCCCCAGGACAACGTTGGCGGTATCCGGTCGACGCAGTCCGCCCCGATTCAATCCCGCGCGCGCAGCCTCCACGCACTGCTCGTGCTGGTCCAGATTGAGGTGAGACTGAGCAAGCTGCAGATACAGCTGTCCGTCGCCCGAACGGCGCGCGGCCTCCTGCAGCGGTGGAATGGCCCGGCGGTCATCCTGTGACATCATCCAGGCCTGCGACAGCAGCCGATAATTACGCTCATTGCGTTCCACGATGCCATCCGCCATGCCGCGCTCAAGAATCCTCGCGCCCTTGTACGGCCCACCGGACTGCAGGTAGAGCTGCGCGAGCTGCACGATTTCGTTCTCGCGGTCCATGAGGCCTTCCTCATAAATCGCCTCAAGCACCGCAACCTGTCGCCGCTGCATCCCCAGCTCGCCATACACCGCGGAAAGGTGGGTCCAGTACTCTTTCTTGGGCCAGCGCGTCACCAGCAACTCCAGCACCTCGCGCAGCCGCGCCGTGTCCTCCAGCTGGAAATATCCGGCGCGCAGCAAACCGTACCATTCCTCACGCGCACCGCCGTCACGGTCACGCTCGGCAATCTCGATCGCGCGGTTCAGGTACTCGACTGACTGACGGTACTGCTCAAGCTGGTAATGCGCCACGGCAAGCAGGTAGAACGGATCGCCACCCGGGTTCTGAGCCGAGGCCAACCAGCGGTTCCCGTACTCCAACGCCTTCTCGTACTGCTCAGTGGCCATCGCCAATTGGACCAGCGTCCACAGGGTGTCGTTCATGAACCCTTGTGGCAGATCAGGAAGCGCCACGACCTGCTCGAAAGCGCGTACCGCGGCCGTGAGATTTTCCTGCTGATAGTCGATCAGACCGGTGAAATAGAGGATTTGACCACGCTCGTAGCTGTTCAGATCCTGGATGGTCCGAATACGATCCAGTTCACGCCGTGCGCCGGCGTAATCCTCTTCCTCGAGCCGCTCCTGCGCCCCGGACAACCCCTGGAACACACGCTCACGAAGCGCCTGCACCTGCCGGGTTTCCTCTTCCTGGGCCACAGCACTCGCGACTGGCGAGAAGCCACCAGGCCCGGCACCGAGCAACAAGGCGACGGCCGTAGCCAGCGCCGCAATCACCGGGCCTTTACCGCTCCGGGGGGTTGCTGAAGTCTCCATTTCTGCCGCCTCCTCTCGCATCCGTCCTCGCACCACTGGTGTCAGTCCTCAAGCCGGAAGGTGATACGGAATCTGACCCCCGGAACATCGACGGGTTCACCGTCGATCACGCGCGGCCGATAACGAAACCGCATCACGGCATCGGCCGCTGCACTTTCGAAGATCGAGTTGGACGATTCCACAACGATCGGATCTCGCACGGTGCCTTGTCGAGTCACGGTAAATTCCAGCGTCACCCATCCCTCGAGACCACGCATCTGGGCCCGGCGGGGATAATTGGGTGCCACCTGCACGATCGGCATGTACTCACCGTCGCTGAAGAAGCCGTCGCGGCCGATGTCCATATCATGGGATACCGTGGGGGCACTCACGCCGATCGCTGCGCCCGCCGCCATGTCCATGTCATCCATCTGCCGGTCCGGCTGGTCCGGCGGCGGCGCATCGGGCTCGGGTGGCCGCTCGGGGCGGTCTTCGCGGGTTTCAGTCTGCTCGTCTCGCTGCACGCGCACGAAGTCGACGAACCTGAAGGTACGCTCATCGGTCAGGGCAGGCACGCCCATGACGATCAGGTACTGCATCACCCACAACAGCGTGAAGGTGACGAAGGTACCCACCACCACGGAGATCAGGATTCTCACCATGCTTCAGCCCTCCTGCTCGATACCCGCCCCGCCAGGGGCGCCTGGCCTATCGACCGTGCGCGTTCGCCCGCGGGGATCATCAGTTCTCCTGCGCCGCGATGGAGACGTTGAACACACCCGCCTGCCGTGAAGCGTCCATGACCTGAATCAAAGTTTCCGTCACGGCTCTCTTGTCCGCCTGGATGACCACCGAGCCCTCAGGGTTTTCGGCGTGCAGCCGCTCGATGTTCGCCCGGAGGGCACGCGGATCTACCTGCCGCCGATCGATCCAGATCTCGTTGTTCTCGGAAATGGCGATCAGGATGTTGGCCCGCTCCTGGCGCACGGCGGTCTGTGCATCCGGACGGTTGACATCGATACCGGCTTCCTTGACGAACGAGGCGGTCACGATGAAGAAGATGAGCATGATGAACACCACGTCGAGCATCGGCGTGATGTTGATTTCATTCTCTTCTTCTTCAGTCCCGGCTCCAGCGAAATTCCTGCGCATGGCTTGGTTCCTCAGTGATCCATCGTGAGCTCGTCTTCGAGCAGTGCAACTTCACGGTTGGCGCGGTTGGTCAGGATAGTGGCGAACAGAACTCCCGAGAGTGCCCCCACCATGCCGGCCATGGTCGGAATGGTGGCCTTCGACACCCCGGAGGCCATGGCGCGGGCGTTGCCCGTGCCGGTGACCGCCATGACGTCGAACACCTCGACCATGCCGGTGACCGTGCCCAGCAGACCCAACAGCGGGCACAGCGCCACCAGCGTCTTGATCATCGGCAGGCCGGCATTGGCAGACAGTCGCACCTCTGAGACAAGGGCCTGGCGAATATTCGCGGCCTCCCAGGATCTCCGCTCCGAGCGTGCCTCCCACTTGCGGAAAACCTCCCGGCTCTGCTGCTTCAACCCGGTGTTGAAGTAGATGAACCGCTCGAGGATCAGCACCCACATGAAGAAGATCGTCCACCCGATTATGACCAGTACGTCGCCTCCAAGTTCAAGGAAGTCGCGTATCGGTTCCCACATGTCAATCAGTAGTTGCATGGACTACCTCTCGCGTCGCGTCGGCAAGGAATGACGGCGGCCTCAGGCCGCCGCCCCCTTGTGCTCTGCTTCCGAGTGCTGGGCCACGATGCCGGCGCTCTGCTCATTGAGAACGTGCAGAATGCGCTTGCTGCGACCGCTGACGACGGTGTGCAGGAGCACGATCGGAATGGCAACCACCAGACCGAGCACCGTGGTCACCAGGGCCTGCGAGATACCGCCCGCCATCAGCGTGGGATCACCCGTACCGAACAGGGTAATGGCCTGGAAGGTCTGGATCATACCGGTGACGGTACCCAGCAGACCCATCAATGGTGCGACCACCGAAATGATCTTAAGGAACAACAGGAACCGTTGCAGACGTGGCGTCTCTTTAATGATCGCCTCACCCAGCTTGAGTTCCAGCGTCTCGGTATCCACACCCCTGTTGGCGTGATACACCTTCATGACCCGACCCAGCGGATTGTCATCTCGGGCTTCGGCCGACTTCAGCTGACTACTGACCTTGCTGCTCGTAATCCCGAGGGTAATCAGGCGTTCAATGGCAAGCAGCAGACCCAGCAGACCCAGAGCGATAATCACGTAACCGACTTCAGCACCCTGCTGAATGCGCTCGACTATCGAGGGGTATTCGATAAGCAGGGCCAGCAGCTGACCGCGCGTCGGATCAAGCGCGAACGGCGTGAAACCGTCGCTTGCATTCACCAGCCGCGAGGTGCTGGTAATGAAACGCCGCTGGTCGGGCTGGCGGGCAATCTCGCTGATCGTGCCCGTGGAAGGCGAATAGGCGAGGTAGGCGCCATCGGAGATGATGTTGAACGCACCCACCCGGACGACGTTACGCGTCTCGCGATCGCCGCCGGCAGAGACCACCTCCATCGGCATCCGGGCCACCCGGCCAAGCTCGGTGGCCTCACGCTGCAGCTCGAACCACAGACGCTCGATCTCTTCCACGGAGGCAATGCGGGCTGTCTGCCCCATGCGCTCGGCAAGACTGAGGAGGAAGTCGCGCCGATCGGGGTACTGGATCGCGGTCAGCGAATTGTCGAACTGGCTGGCGGCATCGCCTGCAACCAGCTGCACCACGCCGAACAGCTCGCGCAGCTCACCCAGGCTCTCATTGAGTTCAGCATTGAGCCGGGAGAGTTCCCGCTCGTTTTCACCGAACGTACCCTCGAGCCGCTCGCTGCGGCGCTCTTCGTTGGTCTGGCGTTGACGCGCTTCCCGGAGCAGCCGCTCCTGCTCGCCTCGCTGCGCCTCGAACTCGCGCTCGCGCTGCCGGGCCTCCTCGGAGTCCCGCGCACGGCCCTGCTCCACCAGACGGAGAAGCTCTTCCAGGCTGCGGGCCTGGCCATTGGCATCGGCAGGCGCAAGCGTACCGAGCCCGAAAATGACGGCGACGACCGTCGCCAGCAAAAATTTGACTCTCATTGTCAGATGTCCTCCGGAGCGGCGATCGGCATCATGAGCAACTCAGGCGCGATCTGGCGACGAGCGACCCGGAGACCCTGACGAATCCGGTTGCGGTAATCACTGCCAAGCTCGACCCACTGACCGGCGCGCTGGTCCCACGCGCCCTGGCGCTGGCCATCCGCGGTCTGGTAGACGAGGGCAATACGGCCCACGCGCAGGAAATCCACCTGGCGTTCGACACCACCGACCTCGAGCATCCCCGAGTAATACTCGATGGTCCGGCCGTACTCGTTCTCGATCTGGTAGGCCTCCATGACGCGGCGGAATTTCTCAGCCACCGTCACGTCCTGGCGCTCAAGGATATTGCGCAGATCCTCGACCCGATTCCGCCGCTCATCGGCGAGAAACGGCACATCGAGAGAGACAAATTGATCGAGACCTTCGATCATGCGGTCCATCAGCGGCACAACCTGACGCTGGATGACCGTAACCTGCTCGATCGAGTTCTGGATCTCCTGTTTCTGGTTCTCCTGGCGCTCGACCTGCCGCTCCAGCAGTGCGTTGTAGACTTCCAGGCCCTCGATCTCCCGAGAGACCTGCCGGAACTGGTCGGTAAGGCTGCGGGTCTGGTTGACGATGTTATCGACCCGTTGCTGCGACTCCTGGGCGATCGTGATGCGACGCTCCCCCTGGGTGAGCACCTGATCCAGGTTCTGCGCGGACGCGGCGGTAACCAGCAAGCTTCCCGCCGCGCCAGCGCAGACGGCGGCGAGCACGCTACTACGCTTGGGTTTCATTGACTCTCCTCAAGTCCGGTCATCTCTGTCGGATTCTGGAATGGATTGCTACTACAAAGAAAAATTCGAGGATATGGGGAACCCCATTCCGGACGAACCCGGCTTCCCTGCCCCTCACCCGCGCTGACACTTTGTCCGGTCAGCATCCCCCTACTAAAACGGCTTGGCGGCGCCAAGTCAATCCCGCCAAGCGATTCATCGGAGCAATACCCGCCTCCCGAGCGGATCTGTTCCCGTTAGATAGAGCGGGATCGAAACACGCATCAAGCGTCCGCCAACCCAGCTTGCGAACTGTATACAAGGTCAGCCCCTTGATCACAAGCCCCGATCTGGATCCGCAGGCGTGCGACGGCCGATTTCCACCCGCCCGACCGTGCGCAGATGCACCTCGTCCGGACCGTCAGCGATCCGCAGCGTCCGCGCCTGCGCCCAGAACCATGCCAGCGGAAAGTCCTGGCTCACGCCTGCGCCGCCATGCCCCTGGATGGCCCGGTCGATCACCGCCAGCGCCATTCGCGGCGCAACGACCTTGATCATCGCGATCTCGCTGCGCGCCCGACGATTGCCATAACAGTCCATCATGTGCGCGGCCTTCAGCGTCAACAGGCGCGCCTGCTCGATTTCCAGCCGACACTCCGCGATCCTCTCGACCATCACACCGTGGCCCGCCAGGGGCTTCCCGAACGCCGTCCGTGACACTGCGCGGTCGACCAGCATCTCGAGCGCCCGCTCGGCCAGGCCGATCAGGCGCATGCAGTGGTGAATCCGCCCCGGGCCCAGCCGGCCCTGGGCAATCTCGAAGCCGCGACCCTCGCCAAGCAGCATGTTGTCGGCTGGGACCCGCACGCCGTCGAAGCTGACCTCCGCATGCCCATGCGGCGCATCGTCATAACCGAACACGGTCAGGGGGCGCTCGACGCGCACCCCAGCTGTCGCCATCGGGACCAGAATCATCGACTGTTGCCGGTGGCGCTCAGCCTCGGGATTGCTGCGGCCCATGAAGATCATGATCTGGCAGCGCGGATCCATGGCGCCCGAGGTCCACCATTTACGTCCGTCGATCACATATTCATGACCCTCGCGCCGGAGGGTCGCGGCAATATTGGTGGCGTCGGAGGAGGCGACGGCCGGCTCGGTCATCGCGAAGGCCGAGCGGATCCTGCCCTCCAGCAACGGCACCAGCCAGTCGCGTTTCTGCGCCTCCGTACCATAGCGCACCAGCACTTCCATGTTGCCGGTGTCCGGCGCGCTGCAATTGAACACCTCGGGGGCCAGGGGCGAGCGCCCCATGATTTCGCACAGCGGTGCGTATTCCAGATTGCTCAGCCCGGCGCCGTACTCACTGTCCGGCAGAAACAGGTTCCACAGGCCTTCGCCACGCGCCTTGGCCTTGAGCTTCTCCATCACTGCAGGCACTGACCAGCGGGTGCTGGCGGCCGCCTGTTCGGCGGCGTAGATCGCTTCGGCCGGGTAGACCTCCTCGGCCATGAATGCCTCTAGCCGCGCAAGCAGCCGAGCCACTTTCGGGCTGTGCTCGAAATCCATCTCGTCCTTTTCGCTCCCGGCAGCACCCTGCGGGACTATAGCATGGGCCTGCCGACGCGCAGGGGGCCCGGCGACCCCTGCGGGCTGGCAGGGGATCGCCGTGACAGCCTGCAGGCGCTAGACTCACGGCCCTGCCGAAGCAGCTTCCGAGGACGTTTGCATGAGCCTGTTCGATCTCAGTGGCGGTGTCGCCATCGTCACCGGCTCCAGCCGAGGCATTGGCAGGGCCATCGCCGAACAGCTGGCGGCGCACGGCGCCAGGGTGGTGGTCTCCAGCCGCAGCGCCGAGAGCTGTGAGCCGGTGGCCGAGGACATCCGCCGTCGCGGCGGCGAGGCCATGGTGGTGCCCTGCAACGTTGGCGATGACGAGGCCCTCGAGGCGCTGGTGAGCCGTACCCTGGCCGCCTGGGGGCGTATCGACACGCTGGTCTGCAACGCGGCTGCCAATCCGGTCTACGGCTCGATGCAGGACGTCGATGACGCGGCGTTCGACAAGATCATGCGCGTCAACGTCCGCGCCAACATGAAGCTGGCACACGCGGTCCTGCCGCAGATGGCCGAACGTGGCCAGGGCAGCCTGATCATCGTCTCCAGCGTCGTAGGCCTGACCGGTACCCGTCTGATCGGCACCTATGCCATGTCGAAAGCCGCCGACTTCCAGCTCGCGCGCAATCTCGCCGTCGAATGGGGCGACCGCGGCATCCGGGCCAACTGCATCGCGCCGGGGCTGATCCGCACGGACTTCGCCCGGGCCTTGTGGGAGGATGATCGCCAGCGCCGTCAGGTCGAGCGGGTCACGCCGCTGGGGCGGATCGGCGAGCCGGACGACATTGCCGGGGTCGCGGTATTCCTGGCCTCGGCGGCGGCGCGGTTCGTGACGGGACAGGCCATCGTCGCCGACGGCGGGCTGCTGATCCGCGAAAGCCTTTAAGCACGGAGTTTCCAGACATGCGCGCCATGCTTTGCCACCAGCACGGGGGTGTCGAACGCCTCGAGGCGGGCGAGTTGCCCGACCCGATGCCTGCCGACGGGGAAGTCGTGATCGAGATCCGCGCCTGCGGTCTGAACTTTCCCGATGTACTGATGATCGCCGGCAAGTATCAGAATCAGCCGCCCCTGCCCTTCGCCCCGGGCGCAGAGGTCGCTGGCGTGGTCAAGGCCTGCGGGCCGGACGTGGACTCGCTGTCGCCCGGCCAGCGGGTCCTGGCCTATTGTGGTCATGGCGGTCTTGCTGAGCAGGTCGCTGTGCCGGCGGCCCAGGTGCTGCCGATCCCCGACCGGATGCCGTTCGCGGAAGCCGCCGCGTTTCTGCTCACCTTTGGCACCTCATGGCACGCATTGAAGCAACGTGCGGCCCTGAGGGCGGACGAGACCCTGCTGGTGCTGGGGGCGGCCGGGGGCGTCGGGCTGGCGGCGGTCGAACTCGGCAAACTGCTGGGCGCGCGGGTGCTTGCCGTGGCCAGCAGCGAGGAGAAGCGCGCACTCGCGGCGGCACACGGCGCCGATGAGGTGCGCGACTACGCCGACCTGCGCACCAGCATCGCAGAGTTCACCGCAGGGCGCGGCATCGATGTCGTGTTCGATCCGGTAGGCGGGCCACTGTTCGAGCAGGCCTTGCGCTCCTGCGCCTGGAACGGCCGGGCTCTGGTGATCGGCTTCGCTGGCGGCGAGATTCCGCAGGTGCCGATGAACCTCCCGCTGCTCAAGGGCGCAAGCATCGTCGGCGTATTCTGGGGCAGTTTCGTCGCTCGGGAACCTGAGGTGGCCCGCGAAAACCATCTCGAGCTGCTCGACCACTACGCCGCCGGCCGCCTGCAGGTGCACGTCGGTGCGACCTATCCGCTGGCACAGGCTGCCGAGGCGCTGGCGCTGCTGGCCGGCCGGGGGGCCCTGGGCAAGGTGGTGGTCACACCGTGAGTCGCCTGTTGTTGGTCCGGCATGGCCAGGCGTCTTTTTTCGGCGGCGACTACGACCAGCTGTCACCGCAGGGCCTGGCGCAGGCACGCCGGCTTGGGCAGCACCTCGCCGACACCGGGGTGTCGATCGACATCAGCTATGTCGGCCCGCTGCGTCGCCACCGGGAAACCGCCGCGGCTGTCGCCACCACCTACCGGGCCGCGCGCGGCGACTGGCCTGCCGAGCACTCGGTCGAGACCCTCGCCGAGCATGCAGCCGCGGCGGTCATGAAGAGCGTCCTGGGCCTGACGGAGGCCTCCGGGAATGGCGGACTTTCGCTCACCCCCTCGGAAGATCCTGCCGAGCGCCAGCGCCTCGTCCGGGACTACTTCCGGCGTTGGGAACAGGTCTCCCGCCGCTGGATCGACGGTGAGTTCACCGAGCTGCCGCACGAATCCTGGCAGTCTGCCCGCCGCCGCGCAGCAGAGGCACTCGCGCTGATGACGGCACCTGGACGCACCGGCGAGACCCGGATCGCCTTCTCCTCGGGTGGCCTGATCTGCATGATCGTGGGCGAACTGCTCGGCCTGGACGACCAGCGGATCTTCGACCTGAGCCTGGTGTTCGGCAACAGCGCGATGGCTGAAATCCGGTTTTCCGGACAGCGCCGGACCCTTGCCGGTTTCAACCTGACCCCGCACCTTGTCGACCAGGGACTGGCCACGATGGTCTGACCGAGGAGCCGGCGCGGGACACCAGGTGTTGACAGCCCCGGTTGTATACAACATGATCCAGGCCATGAACATCGCTGCGCCCAGGCTGAATCTGTTCGTCACAGGCACCCTGTCTGTGCGGGGCGCGCTTGCCGGCCTTCTCCTGCTTAGCCGCTGGAGGTGCGGGCTGTCCGGCTGAACACCACGTTTCGCTGAACACCAACCCCGCACCGGCAGACGATGCGGGGTTTTTTTTTGCCGCTTCAGGGCGGCGGGACCCACGGAGTGACTGGCAGACATGATCGACCAACGCCTACCGGCCGAGCTGGCCGCGACCGACTGGGGTGCCGAGCCCGAGCAGCAGGAACAGCCGTCGACGTTTGCCGACATCGAGGCTGCCGCCGAGGTGATCGCCGCGTGGCTGCAGCCGACACCCCTCATCCGCCATCCCCTGCTCAACCAGCGCGCCGGCTGCGATCTGTGGGTGAAGCTGGAAAATGCCCAGCCGGTGGGCTCTTTCAAGATCAGGGGAACACTGAATCTGCTGGCCGCGCTGACCCCCGCTCAGCGTTCGGTCGGCCTGGTGACCGCCACGCGCGGGAACTTCGGTCAGGCGCTCGCGCGCGCCGCGGCGCTCTACGGCGCCCGCTGCACGATCTTCGTCCCCATGGGTAACGCGCCGGGCAAGAACGCCGCGATGCGCGCCACCGGCGCGGAGGTGATCGAACGCGGCCACGACTTCGATGCCGCCTGGGATGCTGCAGCACGGCATGCGCGACGCAGTGGCCAGCCCTGCATTCATCCGGCACGTCACCGTGCCCTGGTCGCCGGACAGGGCACGGTCGCGCTGGAGATGCTCCGCCAGGTCTCTCAGCCTTTCGATGCCATCATCGTCCCGGTCGGCGGCGGCAGCCTGGCTGCCGGGACCGCACTCGCCGCGCGCAGACTCAGCCCGCATACCCGCATCATCGCGGTGCAGGCCGAGAATGCACCGGCTTTCCACCATGCCTGGCACACCGGCGAGGATCGTGCATTCGCCACCGCGCCGACGATTGCCGACGGCCTGGCCAGCCGGATCCCCGTCGCCTACACGATGTCGGTGCTGCGCGAGCATATCGACGAGTTCGTGACGGTCAGCGAGGCCGAGATCGCCGCCGCCATCCGGCTCTATCTGGACACCGTCCACCAGCTTGCCGAGGGCGGGGGTGCCGCGCCCCTGGCGGCAGCCTGCAAACTCGCCGATGAACTCTCGGGCCGGCGCGTCGGCGTCGTGCTCAGCGGCGGCAACATCGATATCCCGACGCTGCGCGAGGTGCTCGACGAGGCGCCGACTCAGCACCATCCCCGGGCCATGGGCATCTATCCCATGGCCTCCCTCGATTACGGTAGCCGTTGACCGACAGGAGCCAAGACCATGACCACACTGGCAGATGACAACCGCGTCAAGATCTTCGATACCACCCTGCGCGATGGCGAGCAGGCTCCGGGCTGCAGCATGACGCTCCGTGAGAAGCTTCGCGTGGCCCAGGCGCTGGCCGATCTGCGCGTGGACATCATCGAGGCAGGGTTCCCGGCCGCGTCCCCGGGCGACTTCGAGTCCGTACAGGCCATCGCTGGCAGTATCCGCGGCCCGGTGATCTGCGGCCTGGCACGCTGTAACCCCGCCGACATCGAGCGTGCCTGGCACGCGCTGCGCGAGGCCGAACACAAACGTATCCACGTGTTCGTCGCCACCAGTGCGATTCACCGCGAGCACAAGCTGCAGATGGCCAAGGAGGAGATTCTCAAGAGCGCGGTGGAGGGCGTGAAGCTCGCCCGCAGCTTCTGCGACGACGTGGAATTCTCCCCGGAAGACGCCTCGCGCACCGAGCTCGAATACCTGGCAGAGGTCGTCGCCGCCGTCATCGAAGCCGGCGCCAGAACCATCAACATTCCGGATACCGTGGGCTACACGGTCCCGGGTGAATTCCATGAGGTCTTCCGCTATTTAAAGGAGCACGTCCCGGGCATCGATAACGTGGTGCTCTCGGTCCACTGCCATGACGATCTGGGTATGGCAGTGGCCAACAGCCTGGCTGCGGTGCAGGCCGGGGCACGTCAGGTGGAGTGCACGATCAACGGCATCGGTGAGCGGGCCGGCAACTGCTCGCTCGAGGAAATCGTGATGGCGCTGAAGACCCGCGAGGCCTACTTCGGACTGCACACGGGGATTGAGTCACGGCGTCTGTATCCCACCAGTCGGCTGGTCTCCTCGATCACCGGCATGCACGTCCCGCGCAACAAGGCGGTGGTCGGTGAAAATGCCTTCGCCCACGAGGCGGGCATCCACCAGCATGGCATGCTGCGTCATCATGCCACCTACGAGATCATGCGCCCGGAAGATGTCGGCATCAGCCGCTCCAACCTGGTGCTGGGCAAGCATAGCGGGCGTCATGCGTTCCGCGAGCGCGTCGAGCAACTCGGTTTCCGCCTGGATGACGCCGAGCTCAAGCGCTGTTTCGACGAGTTCAAGAAGCTCGCTGATCGGAAGAAGGAGATGTTCGACGCCGACATCGAGGCGATACTCATGAACGCCGAGACTGGCCAGGCGGGATACTGGCGCATGGAAGAGCTGCATATCACCGCCGGCACGGGGACGATTGCGGCAGCCGCCGTGAAGCTCGTCTCTGAAGAAGACGAGGAGGTTCAGGAAGCGGCCGTCGGCGACGGCCCGGTCGCGGCGGCGTTCCGCGCCCTGGAGCGCGCCACCGGTATCGAACTGGTGCTGAAGAACTTCGAGTTGCGCAGCGTGACCCTCGGGAACGATGCCCAGGGTGAGGTCACCGTGACGGTCGAATATAATGGGCAGTCCTTCAGGGGCCAGGGGCTGTCCACGGACATCGTCGAGGCTGGCGCGCGCGCTTACCTGGAGGTCATCAACCGCATCCAGCGACGACTGCGCAGCCCGGCGGCCGCGCCCGCCGCGGCGGCGAGCGCCTGAACAACAAACGATTACAAGGTACACCCCATGCCCATCCAAGCAAGTCGCTTCATCTGGTTCAACGGCAAGCTCGTCCCCTGGGAGGAAGCCAACGTCCACGTCCTCTCACACGCGCTGCATTACGGCTCGTCGGTGTTCGAGGGCATCCGCGTCTACCGCAGTCCCGCAGGCAGCCAGATCTTCCGCCTGGAGGAACATCTCCGGCGGCTGCATGACTCGGCCAAGATCTACCGTTTCCCGATCCCCTATGACGTGCCCACGCTCGCGGCGGCCTGCAAGCAGGTCATCCGCGACAACGGCCTGGAAAACGGCGCCTACATCCGACCTGTGGCCTTTCGCGGCTATGGCGAGATCGGGCTGGCGGCCAAACCGGACCATCGCGTCGACACCGCCATCGCCGCGTGGGAATGGGGGGCCTACCTGGGTGCCGAGGGCATGGAAAAGGGTGTGGATGTGTGCATTTCCTCCTGGCAGCGGGTCGCGCCCAACACCCTGCCCGCATTGGCCAAGGCCGGAGGAAACTATCTCTCGAGCCAGCTGATCAGCATGGAGGCACGGCGGCTTGGCTTCGCCGAGGGCATTGCGCTGACCACCCGTGGCACGGTCAGCGAGGGCGCGGGCGAGAACGTCTTCGTGGTCAAGAACGGCCGGATCTTCACACCGACGGCCACTGATTCCATCCTCACGGGGATCACCCGCGACACCATCATCACGCTGGCACGCGAAGCGGGCCTCGAAGTGATCGAGAAGGAGCTCCCGCGCGAGATGCTGTATCTCGCCGACGAGATCTTCCTGACAGGTACGGCGGCGGAAATCACGCCAGTGCGCTCGGTGGACCGCCTGGAGGTCGGGACGGGCTGTCGCGGACCCGTGACCGAGATGCTTCAGTCACGCTTTTTCGGCCTGTTCGACGGCTCGACCCCGGACCGTTGGGGCTGGCTTGACCCGGTCGACGCAAGCACGGCGGCCTGATTCACAGCCGGGCACCGCGGCCCGGTCCAAACCATCTCGAGATAGGGAGTGTCATGAGCGCCAAATCGCTGTTTGCCAAGGTATGGGACGAGCATATCGTCGTGCCCGAATCCGACGACCATCCGGCCGTCCTGTACATCGACCTGCACCTCACCCACGAGGTCACCTCGCCGCAGGCGTTCTCTGTCCTGCGCGAGCGGGGCCTGCCGGTGCGCCGCACCGACCTGACCCTGGCGACCATGGATCACTCCACTCCTACGCTGCCGGTACGCAGCTTCAAGGAGCTGCAGGTGGTGGCAGAACCCAAGGCCGCCGCCCAGATCGTGAAGCTCGAGCAGAACTGCGCGGAGTTCGGCGTGACGCTGCACGGCTTCGACAGTGAATATCGCGGCATCGTGCATGTCATCGGGCCGGAACTCGGCGCTACCCAGCCCGGCAAGACCATTGTCTGCGGCGACAGCCATACCTCAACCCACGGCGCCTTCGGTGCGCTGGCCTTTGGCATCGGCACGACGGAAGTCGGCCACGTGATGGCCACCCAGTGCCTGTTGCAGCGCCGGCCGAAGACCTTCGCGGTCAACTTCGAGGGGCAGCTCCAGCACGGCGTCACCGCCAAGGACATGATTCTCGCGCTGATCGGCAAGATCGGCGTGGATGGCGGCGTCGGGCACGTGTTCGAGTACCGGGGCAGCGCCATCGCCGGGCTAGACATGGAGCAGCGGATGACCATCTGCAACATGTCGATCGAGGCCGGTGCGCGCGCCGGCATGATTGCACCGGACGATACCACCATCGAGTACCTGGCCGGGCGCCCGCTGGTGCCCCAGGGTGCCGCCTGGGATCAGGCCGTGGCCCGCTGGCGCAGCCTGCCCTCGGACCCCGATGCACACTTCGACCGGGAGGTCACCCTCGACGTCTCGGCGCTGCGCCCGATGGTCACCTTTGGCACCAATCCGGGCATGGTCGTCGCCATAGACGAGGCCATCCCCGAGCGCAGCGATGCCAATTTCCGCAAGGCACTGGAGTACATGGGCGTGACGGCCGGGCGCCCGCTGGCCGGACATCCCGTGAACGTCGTGTTCGTAGGCAGCTGCACCAATTCGCGGCTCTCCGACCTCGAGCAGGCGGCCGCCGTGATGAAGGGACGGCATGTCGCCGAAGGTGTGCGCATGCTGGTGGTCCCCGGCTCCCAGCAGGTCAAGAAGGCCGCCGAGGCGCGCGGACTCGACCGGGTGTTCACCGAAGCAGGCGCCGAGTGGCGGGAATCCGGCTGCTCGATGTGCCTTGGCATGAACGGCGATACCGTACCCTCCGGGCAACTCGCCGTCAGCACCAGCAACCGCAACTTTGAAGGGCGTCAGGGCAAGGGGGCACGCACCGTGCTGGCCAGCCCGGCCACGGCCGCTGCCAGCGCACTGGCGGGCAGCGTAGCTGATCCGCGCCCTTACCTCGCGAACTGACGGAGACCCCCATGGAACCCATCAAAGTCATCCGCTCGCGCACGGTCGTTCTGCCCTATGACGATGTGGATACGGATCAGATCATTCCCGCGCGCTACCTGACCACCACCACCCGCGATGGCCTCGGCGAAGCCGCGTTCGCCGACTGGCGTTACGACGAAAACGGCGAGCCCCGGCCAGACTTCGAACTCAACCAGCCGGAGGCGGCGGGTTGCCAGGTGCTGGTTGCCGGCAACAACTTCGGCTGCGGCTCGTCGCGCGAACACGCCCCCTGGGCACTGCTCGACTCCGGCATTCTTGCCGTGATCAGCACCGAAATCGCCGATATTTTCCGCAGCAACTCCCTCAAGAACGGTCTGCTCCCGGTGGTCGTCGACGCAGACACGCACGCCTGGCTGCTGGCCAACCCCGGTGCGGAAGTCAGTATCGACCTGGCTGAGCGCCTTGTCGGGTTGCCGGACGGCCGCCAAGTGGCGTTCCCCATCGACGGCTTCTCGCGTTACTGCCTGATGAACGGCATCGACCAGCTCGGCTTCCTGCTGCAGCAGGAAGCCGAGATCCTGAAATTCGAGCAGAACCGCCCATGGCAGCCCTGATTGCCGTACTGCCCGGGGACGGCATCGGCCCGGAGGTTACCGCCGAGGCGGTGCGGGTGCTGAAGGCCGCCGGCGCGCGTCACGGCCTCGAACTCGAGTTCCGGGAAGGCCTGATCGGCGGCGCGGCCATCGATGCCGGAGAGCCGCCTCTGCCGCTGAAAACGGCGGAGCTGTGCGCCGAGGCCTCGGCCGTCCTGCTCGGCGCCGTGGGCGGACCCAGGTGGTCCGATCCGGGCGCGGCCTACCGCCCGGAGCAGGGGCTGCTCGACCTGCGCGCGACGCTGGGTGTCTACGCCAATCTGCGTCCCGTCAAACCGCACCCGGCACTGCTGGCCGCCTCGCCGCTGCGCCCTGAGTTGCTGTCAGGCGTGGATATCATGGTCGTACGGGAGCTCACCGGTGGCATCTACTTCGGGCGCAAGACCCGTAGCGAGTCGGTGGCCACCGATGAGTGCCGCTACAGCGTCGAGGAAATCGAACGCATCGTCCGCATCGCCGGTCGGCTGGCCCAGGCCCGGCAGCGACGCATCGTGTCGGTCGACAAGGCCAACGTTCTGGAGACTTCCCGGCTGTGGCGGACAGTCACCAGCCAGGTGCTCGCGGCGGAATTCCCGGACGTCGAGGTCGAGCACATGCTGGTCGATGCCGCCGCGATGCACCTGCTGAGCCGCCCGGCGAGCTTCGATGTCATCGTCACCGAGAACATGTTCGGCGACATCCTCACCGACGAGGCCTCCATGCTCGCCGGCTCGCTGGGACTGCTGCCCTCCGCTTCGCTCGGCGAGGGTGGCCGAGGCCTGTACGAACCGATCCACGGCTCCGCGCCCGACATTGCCGGCCAGGGGATCGCAAACCCCTGCGGCACGATACTCAGTGCCGCGCTGCTGCTGCGCCACTCGCTGGACTGCGAAGCGGCGGCGCGCGACATCGAGAGCGCCGTCTCTGCGGTCCTCGACGACGGCCTGCGCACGGCGGATCTGGCGCGCGGGGGCAGCAGCATTGGCACGCGGGCCTTCGGCGACGCCGTGCTGGCGAAACTCTGACGGAACGCCGCATGTGCCGGTCCTGGCGGCAATGGATTGCCGCCAGGATCGCCTCGTAAGCGCCATGACGCCGGCGCCAGAGGGTGCAGAACGCGCAATAATGGTGGCGATAGCCTGATTTAAGACAATAGCTTAAGTACGATTCCTGGTTTTTGGCACGATCATTGCTGTAGACCTCCATGAATACATGGAGTCCCCGAGATGACCACCGCCGATACCTTGTCACGCCCCACCCCCACGACCCGTCCGACCTGGCTGGGCAGCGCAGCGTCGACCTCGTTCAACCCCTTCGCGCTGCTGTGCGCCCTGCAACAGTCACTGGATCCGGCGGAGCTTCTCGCGATCTTCTCGCGGGGTCTCGCCAGGCATGTACCCATCGAGGGCCTGAGTCTCACCTACCCTGAGGGCATGGCTCACAGCGGTGACGGCGGGCTGCATGTCAGTGGCTGGCCCCTGGTCACCCGTGGGATCGAGGTGGCGATGCTCCGCGTCCACAGCGGCCTGCCGCTGACGCGCCAGGAGCTCGGCGTGCTGCGCGAGGCAACGGCGTTGCTCGCCCAGCCGATGTACAACGCATTGAGCTGTGAGCGCCTGCGCCGCCACGCCCAGGAGGATGCGCTGACCGGCCTGTTCAACAGGGCGACCCTGACCAGAATGCTCCCAAGGGAAGTGGCTCTGGCCGAGCGCGAAGGCACACCTCTGGCGGTCCTGATGCTCGACCTTGATCACTTCAAAGCCATCAACGACACCCATGGTCATGGCCTGGGTGATCGCGCCCTCGCCCTGCTCGGCGAGGTCCTGCGTACCACACTGCGCCGCTCCGATCTCGCCTTCCGCTATGGCGGTGAGGAATTCGTCATCATCCTGCCCGATACCCATGTGGAAGGGGCAACACTCGCCGCCCGCCGTATCGCCACCACGCTGCGCCAGCAGGCCGAGGCGGAACTGGGATTCCCAATCACTGCGAGCATCGGCATTGCCGCCATGCCGGTGCCAGGCGAGCCTGCCACCGACGCAGAGCGCCTGCTGACCCGCGCGGATCGCGCCCTGTACCTGGCGAAGAGTCAGGGACGCGACCGCACCCTGGTCGCCTGAAAGGTCGCTCAGCGCGCCTGTGAAGGAAGCGGGGTGCGCCCGGTCCGGTCCTGACCGTACACGTCGGCCAGAAACTCCCCCAGCATGGCATTGAGGGCCCCGGTCTCGATCAGGAAACCGTCATGGCCGGCCGGCGTATGCAACTGGCGGTAACGTGCCTGGGGCAGATGTTGGGCAAGCTCCTCCTGCTCGCAGGGCGGATAGAGGATGTCCGAATCCACGGACACCACCAGTGAAGGCATGTCCAGGCGCGCCAGTACAGCCGGGTATTCGCCGCGCCCACGAGACACATCATGGGTATCCATCGCCTGGGTCAGGCGCACATAGGTGTTGGCATCGAAGCGATCCACCAGCTTCCGGCCCTGGTAACGCAGATAGGACTCGACGCTGAACAGAGCGTCGTCGGGTTGCTGCGCGCGTCCGAACCGCTGTTCGAAATTCTCCCGGCTGCGGTAGCTGCACATGGCGAACATCCGGGCCACGGCCAGCCCTTGCGCCGGCTCGCGTCCCGGCGCATAGCGCCCGCCGCACCAGGCGGGATCCGCATAGATCGCCTGACGCTGCGCCTCGCTGATCCCGATGCACCACGCCGAGTGCCGACCCGACACGCCGATGGGTGCGATCGCCTGGACCCGCGCCGGAAAACTTGCCGCCCACTCCAGCACCTGCATGCCGCCGAGCGAGGGCCCCAGCACAAGCTTGAGTCGGCGGACGCCGAGGTGATCCAGCAGCCGTGACTGCAACTGCACCATGTCGCGGATGCTGAACCGCGGAAAGCGCGAGCCCCAGGGCTCGCCGTCTTCAGGGTGGGGATGCAGCGGGCCGCTGGTCCCGTAACAGCCGCCGAGCACGTTGCTGCAGACGATGTAATGTTCGCTCGGATCCAGGGCCTGGCCCGGGCCGATCAGCCCGGGCCACCAGTCGTCGGCGTCTGCGGAGCCTGTCAGGGCATGGCAGATCAGGATGGCGTTGTCGCCCGTGGCGTTCAGCTCCCCCCAACTCCGCCAGGCAATCTCCACCGAGTGCAGACGCTCCCCGGTCTCGAGTTCGAACTCGTCCTCGAGCTGCAGCAGTCGCGTGGCCGGCGACAGCGGCCCGGCGCTGACTGACACGGCCCGACTCACGAGCCGGCCTGCCCCAACGCCTGGGTGAAGGCCTGGGCGAAGTCCGCCTTGATGTCCTCGATATGCTCGAGCCCTACCGACACCCGGATCATGTCCGGAGTCACTCCTGCTGAACGTTGTTCCTCGGCGCTCAGCTGCTGGTGGGTCGTACTCGCCGGATGAATGACCAGCGTCTTGGCATCGCCGACATTGGCCAGGTGACTGGCAAGTTTCACGCTGTCAATGAACTTGCGCCCAGCATCCATACCCCCGCGGATACCGAAGGTCAGGACCGCACCGAAGCCGCCATTACGGCAGTAGCGCTTGGCGCGCTCATGGTGAGGGTGATCTTCCAGACCGAGATAGTTGACGCTCTCGACCTGCGGCTGCTCGCGTAACCAGCGCGCCAGCGCGAGCGTGTTCTCGCAGTGACGCTCCACCCGCAGCGACAGGGTCTCGAGCCCCTGCAGGAACATGAACGCGTTGAATGGCGAGAGCGCCGGACCCCAGTCACGCAGCCCTTCAACCCGGGCCCGAATGATGAAGGCGATGTTGCCGAACGGCCCGTCAGGACCGAACACTTCCGCGAAGTTCAGCCCATGATAGCCGGGCGAGGGCGTGTTGAAGGTCTTGAAGCGCTCACTACGCCAGTCGAACCGGCCGGCATCCACGATGATGCCGCCGACCGACGTGCCATGTCCGCCGATCCACTTGGTGGCTGACTCGACAACGATATCGGCGCCATGGTCGAGCGGTCGAACCAGGCAGCCTCCGCACCCAAAGGTGTTGTCGACGATCAGCGGTAGCCCATGGGCATGGGCCAGTTCGGCAAGACGCTCGAAATCGGGCATGTTGAAGCCAGGATTGCCCATGGACTCCACGTAAATCGCGCGGGTCCGGTGATCGATCTGTGCGGCATAGGCGTCGAGATCGTCACCCTCGACGAAACGCACGTCGATCCCAAGCCGCGGGAACTGCACCTTGAACTGGTTGTACGTCCCGCCGTACAGACTGCTGGCCGAGACGATATTGTCACCGGCTTCCGCCAGGGTGCTGATGGCCAGAAACTGCGCCGACTGCCCGCTCGCCGTGGCCAGTCCCGCCACGCCACCTTCGAGCGCGGCCACGCGCTTCTCGAACACGTCGTTGGTGGGATTCATGATCCGGGAGTAGATGTTGCCGAACTGCTGCAGGGCGAACAGCCGCGCGCCGTGGTCGGCGTCCTCGAAGGTGTAGGAGGTGGTCTGATAGATCGGTACGGCACGTGAGCGCGTTGCCGCATCGGGCTCATGCCCGGCGTGAATCTGCAGGGTCTCGAAACGGTAGCTGGGGGTATCGGTCATTACGGTCGTCTCTTGTTCACAATGAGTGTGTGGCACAGCGTGGCTGCGCCGGTGACTTCAGGCGGACTCGAACTGCGCAGTCGCGCGATCGAGCGCACCGATCAGATCGGCGACCAGGTCCTCACCGGCCTCGGCGCCCAACGAGAGGCGGACCAGCCGGTCGGAGATGCCGGCCGTGCGCCGGGCCTCGGGGTCCATCGCCGCGTGGGTCATGGTGGCGGGGTGGCACACCAGGCTCTCGACGCCACCCAACGACTCGGCCAGTGAAAACAGCGAGAGGCCTTCGAGGACACCGCGCAGCGTACGCTCATCCCCGGCCACCTCGAAGCTCACCATGCCGCCGAAACCCCGCTGCTGCCGATTCGCCAGGGCGTGGCCCGGATGGCTTTCCAGGCCAGGGTAATAGACCGCCTGGACCGCCGGGTGCCCGACCAGCGCGGCCGCCACCTGGCGGGCATTGGCCTCATGCTGGCGCATCCGCGGAAACAGCGTGCGCACGCCACGCAGAGTCAGATAGCTGTCAAACGCGCCGCCGCTCAACCCAAGCGCATTGGCCCAATCGGCCAGCACGGTGTGGACTGCCGCATCCGCGCTGATGACCGCGCCGCCGATCACATCACTATGCCCGTTCAGGTACTTGGTCGTCGAATGCACCACGATGTCGGCGCCCAGTGCCAGAGGCGTCTGCAGCGCCGGTGAGAGGAACGTATTGTCGACCGCCAGCAACGCGCCTGCCGCATGCGCAGCATCCGCCAGGGCGGCGATATCCACGATCCTCAGCAACGGATTGCTCGGCGTCTCCACCCAGACCAGGCGGGGCCGCTCGGCGAGCGCCTCCGCCACGGCCTGCGAGTCGTTCTGATCGATAAAACGCACGCGGAACTGTCCGCGGGCCGCCAGGCTTTCGAACAGGCGATAGGAGCCCCCGTAGCAGTCGTGCGGCGCGATCAGGAGGTCACCGGGGTCGAGCAGCTGGCAGACCAGCAGGATGCCGGCCATGCCTGAGGCCGTGACCACGCAGCCCGCGCCGCCCTCGAGGTCCGCCAGCGCGCCAGCGAGGGCGTCGCGGGTCGGATTGCCGCTGCGACTGTAATCGTAAACCCGCTTCTCGTTGAATCCCGAAAAGGTGTAGTTGGTCGACAGGTGCAATGGTGGCACGACCGCGCCGTGCTGGCTGTCGGACTCGAGTGCACTGCGCACCGCGACAGTCTGGGGATCGGGTTTTGCCATGTTCGCTGAAGCTCCGCGGGCCTGCCTGTACCCGCACCCTGGGGTGCGGCGCTCTGCCCATCGAAGCAACCGGCAGTCACTGCCGGTGGGAGGATGTCATGCGCCTGCCTGGCCTTTCGCTGCCAGTCGCCGCTCGACCCTCATCTGTCGCCGGGCGCCTGATCCGCACCCCGCGCAGGAGTTGGCACCTTGTCGAGGTGGTGAGCCCCGATGGTTGCCCCGGCATCACTGGGCCTGTCCCTCAGCCGGTCTCGATGAGCGCAACGAGTCTATTGCGCGAGTGCTGGAAGCGTCAAGGCCAGGCCACGGGGGCTTGTGCCGCGCCGCAGCATGTATTAATGTGCTAGTACATTAATACGTTCGAAGGTCAATGAAAGATCGCCGCACCACCACGCCTGAGCAGGACGACGCCGCCGAACAGGCGCTGTATGCCGCGATCCTGTCGTTACGCGACGCCGGAGAATGCCGACGGTTCTTCAGGGACCTGCTGACCCCGGCAGAACTGCAGGCCATGGCCGATCGCTGGTCGGTGGTGCCCCTGCTGGCCGCGGGACTGCCTTACCGGCGGATCAGCGAGGTGACTGGTGTCAGCCTCACCACGATCGGCCGGATCGCCCGGTTCCTCGCCGACGGCCATGGGGGTTACGCCCTCGCCCTGTCCAGAACGCCTGAAGCCCTCAAGGAAGACCCTGCCCCATGACCCCCCAGAACCCCGACCGCATCAAGATCGCCGTACAGAAATCCGGGCGCCTCACCGAACACTCGCTGGCGCTTCTGTCGCGCTGCGGACTGAAGTACAGCAAAGGCCGCGACCAGCTGATCTGCTACGGCGAGAATCTTCCGATCGACGTACTGCTGGTGCGCGACGACGACATCCCCGGCCTGGTGCGCGAAGACGTGTGCGATCTTGGGATCGTCGGCGCCAACGTGCTTGAGGAGAAACGCCTCGCGTTTGCCGCGGCCGGTGACGCCGCGCCGTTCACGATTGTCCGGAAACTTGATTTCGGCCATTGCCGGCTGTCGTTCGCGGTGCCCGAAGAGGCGCCCTGGACGGGCCCGGCGGATCTCGAAGGCCGCCGGATTGCCACCAGCTATCCGCACATCGTTGGCGATTTCCTGCGTCGGCACGGCATCGCGGCCGGCGTGGTGGAATTTTCGGGCGCCGTGGAGATCGCACCCAAGCTGGGCAGGGCCGACGTGATCTGCGACCTGGTGTCCACGGGTGGAACGCTCCGGGCCAATCACCTGCGCGAGGTGGACACCATTCTCGAGAGTGTCTCGTCACTGATCCAGACCCCGAAGGCGGTCCCGGCCGGCAAGGCCGAGTGGATGGAACGGATCAAAAAGCGCATCGACGGCGTCATCCAGGTCAGCGAAAGCAAGTACATCATGTTGCATGCGCCGCGGGCGGCGCTGGCCGAGATTACGCGGCTGCTGCCCGGCTCGGAGGCGCCCACCGTCATGCCGCTGGAGGGTCGTGAGGACAGGGTGGCCATCCATGCGGTCTGCCGGGAGAATGTGTTCTGGGAGACGCTGGAGGAGCTCAAGCAGGCAGGTGCCAGCTCGATGCTCGTGCTGCCCGTCGAGAAGATGCTTTACTGAGGTCACCATGAAGATCACCCACTGGAACCGGCTGTCGGAACGCGAGCGCGACGCGCTGCTCGAGCGCCCGGCAAACCGTATCTCCGGCGAACTGCGCCGCCAGGTCGACGAGATCATCGCGCAGGTCCGCCAGGACGGCGACGCCGCCCTGCGGGAGTTCACCGCGCGGTTCGACCGGGTCGAACTCGACGGACTCAGGGTCGGGGCAGCGGAACTCGAGGCCGCGGAATCACAGCTCCCGAACGACGCACTGGCCGCCATCGACCGTGCCATCGATAACGTCCGCACCTTCCATGCCGCCCAGCGCCCGGCCGAGATCGACCTCGAAACCTCGCCCGGCGTGCGCTGCCAACGCGTCAACCGCCCCCTCGCCGCTGTGGGCCTGTACGTGCCCGCCGGCAGTGCCCCGCTGCCCTCCACGGCCATCATGCTCGCGGTGCCGGCGGCATTGGCCGGCTGCCCGACACGGGTCATCTGCACACCGCCGAATCGCGACGGTCGCGCCGACCCGGCGGTGCTGGCCGTCGCCCGTCGCTGCGGCGTCGAGCAGGTGTTCAAGGTCGGCGGCGCCCAGGCGGTTGCCGCGATGGCCTTTGGCACCGCAACCATTCCCAAGGTGGACAAGATCTTCGGCCCGGGTAACGCCTGGGTCACGGCGGCGAAGACAGCGGTGGCGGAGGATCCCCGCGGCGCCGCGCTGGACATGCCGGCGGGGCCTTCCGAAGTGCTGGTGATCGCCGATGACACGGCCGATCCGGTGTTCGTGGCCTCCGATCTGCTCTCCCAGGCCGAACACGGGCCCGACTCGCAGGTCATCCTGCTGACCACCCGCGAATCGATCGCCGAGCGCGTCGCCGACGAGGTGGCGCGCCAGCTGGAGCGGCTGGGGCGCCGTGAAACAGCCGGCAAGGCCCTGGCAAACAGCGCCCTGATCGTCGTCGGCTCCGTCGCCGAGGCCATCGAGGTGAGCAACCGCTATGCGCCGGAACACCTGATCGTCCAGGTCGATCAGCCACGGCGCTGGCTGGATGCCATCAGCCATGCCGGCTCGGTGTTTCTTGGCCCGTGGACGCCGGAGTCGATCGGGGACTACTGCAGCGGTACCAACCACGTCCTGCCCACCTACGGCTTTGCGCGCAGCTACAGCGGCCTGTCGCTGACCGCCTTCCTGCGCCAGATGACGGTCCAGGAGCTGACCCCCGCAGGCCTCGCGGATCTCGGACCGGTCGGCCGCCGGCTGGCCGAGCTCGAGGGCCTCGACGCCCACGGCGAAGCCATCAGCCTGCGCCTGGCAGCCCTGCGCCGACGGACCGTGGCATGACCACCGATTTCCTGGCCCTCGCGCGCCCCGAGCTGCGCACCCTCGAGGCCTATCGCCCGGCCGGCTACGAGCCCGACTGTGTCCGGCTGAATGCCAACGAGGCGCCCTGGCGAGCGCCCAACGACGACTCCGAGCGTGGCCTGAACATCTACCCGCCGCCGCGGCCGTGGGCGTTGACCGAACGCCTGGCCAGCCATTACGGCGTCACCCCCGACAGCCTGCTGGTCACCCGCGGCAGCAGCGAGGCGATCGACCTGCTGGTGCGCGGGTTCTGCGTGCCCGGCCAGGACGAGATCCTGATCTGCCCGCCGACCTTCGGCATGTACCAGGTCTATGCCGCCATCCAGGGTGCCGCCGTCCGCCGGGTGGCGCTGCATCGCGACCAGGGCTTCACACTCGACACCGACGGCGTGGTCGCCGCATTGGCCGACACCGCAGTGAAACTTGTCTTCCTGTGTTCGCCGAACAATCCCACCGGCAGCGTGCTGGAGCGCGCGGCCATCGAGCGCGTCTGCGAAGCCGTGGCCGGCAAAGGCCTGGTGGTACTCGACGAGGCCTACATCGATTTCGTCGACGGCCGCGGGCTGCTCGAGCTGCGCGGCCGTTACCCGCACCTGGTGATTCTGCGCACGCTGAGCAAGGCGCATGGCCTGGCCGGGGCGCGCTGCGGCAGCCTGATCGCCGAGCCTGTCGTGATCGACCTGCTGACGCGCATGCTGCCGCCCTACGGGCTGCCGACGCCGACCCTGGAAGCCGCGCTGGCCAGCCTCGAAGGCGACACCGTGGCGTTGATGCGGGAACGGGTCGAGGGCCTGCGGCAAGAGCGTGCACGGGTCGCGGCGGGACTGAGCGACCATCCCCAGGTCACCCGGGTCCATCCCTCGGAAGCCAATTTCCTGCTGATCGAGACGCGCGCGCCGGCGCAGCTGGTCGCCGCCGCCCGTGCCCACGGTATCCTGATCCGCGACTTCTCCGCCGACCCTGATCTGCCATCGGGGTGTCTGCGTATCAGCATCGGTACCCCGGAGCAGAACGACCGCCTGCTCGTGGCCCTGGCAACGGAGCGCCGCGCCCATGGCTGATCCCCGACAGGTCTGGGTGCAGCGCGACGGCACGCTGCTGCGCACGCAAACTCCCCCGCTGGCGGTAGACGCGCTGCTGCCGCAGCCGGGTGCACTGCCAGCCTTGCTGGCCCTGCGCGACGCCGGCTACCAGCCGGTCCTGATCGGCGGTGGCCAGACACTCCCGGCTGCGGTAAGCGCGTGGTTCGACGCGTGGCTGGCCGCGCACGGCCTGCCGGACCTGCCGGTGATCGACGGTGCCGACCCGCCCGCCACGCTGTTGACCGGCGCGGTGGCCCGGACGCGTTTCGACCGGGAACACTCGGTGCTGCTTGCAGACGACAGACTGGCCGAGGTGGCCCGGACCCTGGGCCTGCCGCGGCTGGCCCTCGACGCCGACCACTCCTGGCCGCTGCTCGCCCGCGAGCTGACCGGCCAGGCACGCCGAGCCCGGGTCACCCGCAGGACCAAGGAAACCGCCATCTCGGTGGAGGTGGATCTCGATGCCGAAGGGCCTCAGGAAATCTCCACGGGAATAGGATTTTACGATCACATGCTCGAGCAGATTGCCAAGCATGGTGGCTTCGCCCTGAAGCTCAGCTGTCAGGGCGATCTGCACATCGACGAGCACCATACCGTCGAAGATTGCGCCCTCGCCCTGGGCAGCGCGCTGGACCGCGCGCTGGGCGAGCGCCGCGGAATCGGCCGCTACGGCTTCCTGCTGCCGATGGACGAGACCCGCGCCGAGATTGCCATCGATCTCGGTGGACGGCCTTATGCAGTGTTCGAAGGGGACTTTCCACGCAATGAGGTCGGCGGACTGTCGACCGAGATGGTGCCGCATTTTTTCCGGTCCCTGGCCGAGACGCTGCGCGCGGCGATCCATGTCCGCGTCTGGGGTGAGAACACCCACCATATGGTCGAGGCCTCGTTCAAGGGCGTCGGGCGCGCGCTGCGCCAGGCATTCACCCGCGAGGGCCGCGAGCTGCCGAGCACCAAGGGGGTGCTCTGATGGCTGCGGGCCCCGTGGTGCTGGTCGACGCCGGCGGCGCCAACATCGCCTCGCTGAAGTTCGCCCTGGCCCGCCTGGGACGCGAGAGCCTGTTCACGGCTGACGAAGCGACCATCCGCAGTGCCTCGCATGTCATCATCCCCGGCGTCGGCGCGGCGGCCGACGCCATGGCGCGGCTGCAGGCCAACGGGCTCGACCGGCTTATCCCGGAGCTGCGCCAGCCGATCCTCGGCATCTGCCTCGGGATGCAGCTCCTGTTCGAGGGGTCCGACGAGGACCATGCCCGCTGCCTCGGCATCCTCCCCGGCCAGGCCCACCGTTTCACGCCCGCACCCGGACGGCCGGTCCCGCAGATGGGCTGGAATGCCTTGGTCCCGCGCGCGCAGCATCCACTGCTCGAGGGCGTGGCCGATGAGGCGTACGTCTACTTCGTGCACAGCTATGCGCTGCCGGTATCCCGGCACACCGTGGCCAGCGCCAACTATGGCGAAGAATTCGCCGCCCTGGTGGCCAGCGAGAATTTCCATGGCGCCCAGTTCCACCCGGAACGTTCCGGCCCGGTGGGTGAACGCATACTCAAGAATTTTCTGGATTTATAGATAGATGGAACTGATACCTGCAATAGATCTCAATGAAGGGCAATGCGTCAGGCTCTACCAGGGGCGCTTCGATGAGGTCACCCACTACCCTGTCGCGCCGGCGGCGCTCGCGCGTCGCTACCGGGACGCAGGCGCGCGCTGGCTGCACGTCGTCGACCTTGATGGCGCCCGCTACGGCACGCCCGCCAATACCGCCACCATCGCGGCGATCCTCGCGGCCAGTGACATCCGCGTGCAGGTCGGCGGCGGCTTGCGCACCCTGGAAGCCGTGGAAACGCAGCTGGCGGCGGGGGCCGAGCGGGTGGTCATCGGCAGTCTCGCCGTGCGCGAGCCGGCGACGGTCGGCGCCTGGCTTGAACGGCTGGGCCCCGAGCGCATCGTTCTGGCACTCGATGTCCGCCTGGTCGACGGCGTGCCCATGACGCTCACCCATGGCTGGACCGAGGCCTCGGCGTCCAGCCTGTGGCAGGTGCTCGACGGCTTCCTGCCGCATGGGCTTCGGCATGTGCTGTGCACCGATGTCGAACTCGACGGCGCCATGCAGGGACCGAACCTGACCCTGTACCGCGAATGCTGTAACCGCTATCCGACCCTGGCGGTCCAGGCTTCGGGCGGCGTGCGTGACGCTGAGGACCTGGCTGCGCTGGCCGGCACCGGGGCCGCCGGGGCCATTTCCGGCCGCGCCCTGCTCGAGGGCGCCCTGCCCCTCGAAGGGCTCGAGGCCTTTCTGCCCGATCACGTCCCTGCCCCGCAGCACGCCGCCGGCGACCCTGCATGCTGACCCGGCGCATCATTCCCTGCCTGGATGTGCGTGATGGCCGGGTGGTCAAGGGTGTGCAGTTCCGCAATCATGAGGATGTCGGCGGCATCCTGGAGCTCGCGCGCCGCTACCGCGAACGCGGCGCCGACGAACTGGTGTTCTATGACATCACGGCCAGCCCCGAGGGACGCCAGGTCGACCGCAGCTGGGTCAACCGCGTCGCCGAGGTGCTCGACCTGCCCTTCTGCGTGGCCGGCGGTATCCGTTCGGTCGCTGATGCCGAGGAAGTGCTCAACCTGGGCGCCGACAAGATCTCCATCAACTCCCCCGCCCTGGCGGATCCCGATCTCATCAACCGACTCTCGCGTCGCTTCGGTGCGCAGTGCGTGGTCATCGGCATCGACAGCCTGGCCGCAGACGCGGACTGGCAGGTCTACCAGTACACCGGTGACCCGGATCGCACCCAGGCCGCGCGCCGGCGTACCCTGGACTGGGTGCGTGAAGTCCAGGATCGCGGCGCCGGCGAGATCGTGCTGAACTGCATGAATTCCGATGGCGTACGTCAAGGCTACGACATCGAACAGCTCGCACGTGTACGCGAGTGTTGCGATGTGCCGCTGATCGCCTCGGGCGGCGCGGGCACCGAGCAGCACTTTCTCGATGTCTTCGAGCAGGCGAACGTGGACGGCGCCTTGGCGGCCAGCGTGTTTCACAAGGGGCTGATCGACATCCTGGCCCTGAAACGCTGGCTCGCCGAGCGGGGTGTCGCCATGAGGCTGCTGGAGGACCCTGCCGATGGCTGATGACCACGCCTTTCTCGCCGAGCTCGAAGCCCTCCTGGACCAACGCCTGCGTGAGCGCCCGGAAGCCAGTTATGTCACCCGACTCAGCGAGCGCGGCGCCCGCCGGGTGGCACAGAAAGTCGGCGAGGAAGGGGTCGAATGTGCGCTGGCCGTGGCCGCCGGCGATCGCGACGAGGCCCGCGAGGAGGCGGCCGATCTACTGTTCCACCTGATGCTGGCCCTGCGGCAGGTGGACCTGCGGCTGGCGGATGTCGTCGCGGTACTGGCGCAGCGGCATCAGGATCGCTGAGTGCGATACACCATGCGTGCTTCGGACACACTGAGGCTAGCTTCGACATGACCCCCGAGCGCTTCTTCGAACACTTGTGGGACGACTATATCCGCATCGCGCCCGCCGCCGGCCGGCTGCACGCGCTGGTCGCCGCGCGCGGAGAAACCCTGGTCAACGACCATGTCGCCTTCCGGACCTTCGACCTCGACCCCATTCGGCTGGAGCGCCTCGAACCCCAGCTGCTGAGCCTCGGGTATCAGCGCTTCGAACCCTACAGCTTTGCGGACAAGCACCTGCGGGCCTGGGGCTACGTGCATCCGCAAGGGCATCCGCGGATCTTCCTGAGCGAGCTCGAGACGCGATATTTCAGTCGCGCGTTGCAGGACATCGTAGCCGGACTCTGTGCGCAGGTCCCGCTCGCCGCGATAAACGAGCCGGCGATCTTCTGGGCCGGCCGGCCCTGGGCGCCGGTGAGCCATTCCACCTGGGCAGCACTCCGGGAGGAAAGTGAATACGCCGCCTGGGTGGCCGCGCTCGGGCTGCGGCCCAACCACTTCACCATCAGCGTCAATGCCCTGCAGAGCTTCAGCGATCTGCCGGCATTGCTCACGTTCATCGAGGGTCACGGTTTCGCCCTGAACGAAGCTGGCGGACGCATCAAGGGTGGGCCTGAGGTGTTGCTGGAGCAGGCGTCGACCCTGGCCGACCGCGTCGCTGTGGAGTTCGCCGGCGGCGAGCACCACGTCATCCCGACCTGCTACTACGAATTCGCCCGGCGCTATCCTGCGGCCGGGGGCCAGCTCTACGAGGGCTTCGTGGCGGCCAGCGCCGATCGCATCTTTGAATCGACCGACAGCCGACAGCCCGGCGCTGCGGTCAGCACGTCGCCTGCGAACGATTGAACCGCCGCTACTGCTGGACTCACGCCGTTCATGAATGCCAGGGAACTACAGGGTTTGGTCTCCGAGCTCGCCAACGAATTCGGCGTACCGGGTGTGGCCGCCGGACTGTGGTCGAGAGGAAGAACGACTTACGCCTGTCACGGCATCACCAGCGTCGAGAATCCGTTACCGGTCGATAAGCACACGCTGTTCCAGGCCGGTTCGATCGGCAAGACCTATACGGCCACCGCGCTGGTGCTCCTGGAGGCCGAGGGTCGCGTGGCACTGGACGCGCCGGTGCAGCACTACGTCCCGGAGTTGCGCCTGCAGGACACGACGGTGGCCACTCAGGTCACCCTGCTGCAACTCCTGAACCATACTGCAGGCTGGGAAGGCGATTTCTTCCCGGATACCGGCGAAGGCGATGATGCGCTGGCGCGTTTCGTGTCTCGCCTGAACGAGCTTGAGCAATTGACTGCGCCCGGTGCAGCGTTCTCCTATAACAATGCCGCTTTCTGCCTGGCAGGGCGGGTCATCGAGAACGTGACCGGTGACACCTACGAGGCCGCGATTCGACGCCGCCTGCTCGAGCCTCTCGGGTTGCAGGCGTCGTTCTTCGACCGTGATGAAGTCATGACCCGCCGGTTTGCCGTGGGCCACAAGCCTTCTGCAGCGGATGAATTGCAGGTCGCAAGGCCCTGGGGGCTGCCGCGCAACGGGGCACCTGCCGGCGGCATTGTCACCAGCGTCGCCGACCTGCTGGCCTGGGGCAGGTTCCATTCAGGCGATGCTCTGCAGGCAGGTCACCTGCCCCTGCTGAGCACTTCTCGGCTACAGGCGATGCGCACGCCCACGGTCCACATGCCAGGCTGCGCATTCGGCGATGCATTCGGTATCGGCTGGTTTCTCAACAACATCGGCGACGGCCAGTGGCTGGTGGAGCATGGCGGCAGTACCAATGGCCAGGAGGCGAGTCTGTCGTTACTCCCTGAGCATGACTGCGCGCTGGCGCTGCTGACCAATTCAAGCCCCGCTGGCATGGCGTTTAACCAGACGGTCCGGCAACGCGTGCTTGCGGAGTGTCACGGGATCGTCGAAAAGCAACTTCAAGCTGTAGCAACCGCCAGTGAGATGCTCACTGCCTACGAGGGCCAGTATGGCGCCCGCGGCATGCGCTGCAGGATCACCATTGGCGAGGCGGGGCATCTCGTATTTACCCTGCATGATGATCCCGAACTGCTGGCACTGCTGTTCGAGCACGCAAAATTGCAAGAACCACAGGCGACCGTCCTGCATGCCGGACTTTCCGGCACACACGCAGACCGATACGTGTTCGCGGATGGTCCGCTGAAGGGCTGCCCGGGATATTTCGAGCGGGACACCGCGGGCCGGGTGCACGCACTGCACATTTTCGGGCGCAGGCTGCCTCGCTTGGCATAGTCGCGATCAACCTCGCCAAGCCGCCCCGGTGGTGGCCTCGTTTCACTGCCTGCGTTGGCGCTCGCAGCGCCTCAACGGGCTGCCGGCGCGTCGGTCGCCACCACCTCGGCGTCTTCGAAAACCTCCCAGTAGCCCGATCCACCCTGCGCTTCGCGGATCGAATCTCCCGCCGAGACTTCGAACACGTGCTCGTCTTCGAAGCGGCGCATGCGCCCGCGTACAACGTAGAGCAGGACATCCGAGCGCGCAATCCCGGGTATCGTCACGCTGCCCGCCTGGTCACGCGTAGACACCGGCTGGCCCTCCGCGTCGTACCACTGGGCAATCTCCACCCAGCCGACTGACTCACCCTTCATCACAGCGTGCTCCGCGGCCGCCGGATCGTTATCGAAGACGAATTCCAGGATCACGGTATCGCCTACGGGAGCATCGTTTTGCAACGTAGTCGAACTCAGAATCGCAGCATCGCCCGGGACAAGCGTAAACGCGCCTTCTGCGTCGGACGCTTGCAGTGAGCCTTCCACGATGAACACGCGCGCGGGCTCCGGCAGGCGCCTGAAGACCGGGCCGGAGCCCGCGGTCCAACGCAGTACGCGGACCAGGCCAAAGGGATATTCATGCTTGGTGCAGAGCCTCGGCATAAGGGATATGCAGCCGCGCCGCATAGCAACACTTCCGCCGGCCGCGCCGAAACGCGGCGCCTGCTGCAGAGGAGATCAAGTCAGCGCCGGGAGTTCACCGCTTCCATCTCGAGTGTCTCGTACACCGGGACGCGATTGGCGATGTCAAACCGCGTCACCGCCGGGTGGGTTGCGAACAGCGTGATCTGCTCTACCAGAAACAATGATGGTGCAAGTGCATGGATCTTCACCGCCAGATCTTTCAACAGCATGAGTCGTGCTTCCGGATCGAGCTCGCCTGCAGCCTGCTGGATCACCGGCATGATCGACGGCTCGCAGAAAAACGCGTTTCGCTGGGCGCAGGAGTAGTACTCGATCGGGCGCAGCACGTCATTGTAGGGCGCGGCATTCCATGGCAAGCCGAAGATATCCGCGCGCGTGGTGCCGCCAAGGTAGTCACGCACCCAGGCGGAGAAGGGCCGCAGCTGCAAACGGGCCCGCACCCCTACCCTGCCGAGATCCTGTACGACCACCTGGAAGATCTGGTTCGCCCCGGGAATACCCCCGTCGACGGCCTCGATCAACAGATCGAGCCCATCGGCGTAGCCTGCTTCGGCCAGCAGCGCCCGCGCGCGCGCGGGATCATGCGGATACGCGAACACCTCGGGGTTATATCCTGGTGTGGAACGTGATGCCGGTTGACCGGCGGGTTGAACCAGTCCCTGCAGCAGTACCTCGGCAATGGCCTGCTGGTTCACAGCGTAGTTCAGCGCCTGCCGGACGCGCTGATCGCGCACCGGCGACGGAGGATCTCGCTCGGTATTGAACGCCAGCGCCATGACCTGCATTGAAGGCCTGTGATGAATATCGAAGCCGCGTGACGCCAGGAACTCGATGTCCTCGATATCCACGATCGTGAGATCAACTTCGCCCGACCGCAACGCCTGTACACGCACGGCATCGTCAGGCAAGGCAATCAGCTCCAGTCCAGACAGGACGGGCTTGCGCCAGGAGTCATGGTTCGCCACCATCGTCACACGCCGGCGCGTATCATTCCATTGCACAAGCCGGAACGGCCCCGTGCCGACGGGCTGGCGCGCAAAGCCCTCCGGCCCCAGCGTGGCCCAGGCCTCGGGAGCCACGATCATCACGGCCGAGAGTCGCTGCGGCAGGATCGCATCGGGCATGCGAGTGGTGACGTCCACGACATGGGTGTCAACGACCTTCGCTGACTCGACCCCGCGAACTTCGTTACCGATCAGGGTGCGCAGCCCGGCCGGCGAACCCAGCCATTCGATCGTCGCGACCACGGCCTGCGCATCCAACGGCTCCCCATTGCTGAAACGCACACCTTCACGCAAATGGAAACGCCACGTACGCTCGCCCACCACTTCCCAGACTGTCGCCAGTCCGGGCTCGAGTCTGCCCTCGGTATCGAGTCTCGTCAGGGCATCGAACAGTGCCATCCAGGTGTAGCTGGAAGGGGTACCGTTTTCGGTATAGGGATTCCCCATACTGCGAGGGATATCGGACACACCGAAGCGCAGCTCGCGTGCCGAACTGGAAGACTGGGGCCACGCCATGACCAGCGCAAAGGCCGCCAGCCAGGCCAGCCGCGTTGGCCAGCGAAGCCACTCGATAGTGGTGTCAGGTTTCAGCATCAGCTGCTCCGCGAGAGACATCTGCCAGTCAGCAGCTTCCTGCCGACCAGCGACACCTCGTCCTGATCCGGCTGACGGGGCGAGCATAGCACCCACTGCTTCACGCACCATACAGCATGCCGGGAGGACGGTTGATCCACCCACACCTCGAGCATGACGACAAGCGCGCACCCTAGACGCGATGGCGCAGGGCGGTCTCCGCGGCAAACAGTGCCTGGTTCGCCAGCGCCGCGGCCCTCTCCTCAGCCATGAACGGCAGCTGCACCAGGCCCTGCGGCAACACCAGCACCAGCGTCACCAGTCCGTGCCGACGGAGATAGGGACTGCTGCGCAGCTGAACCTGCTGCACCCGGGCAAGCTCGAAGGCTTCGAGCCGTTGGCCGAACAGTCCCCGGCGCACCCAGATCACCGTTCGATCCAGCCACCAGCCCCACTGGCGCCAGCGCAGCCACACCAACGGCGGCAGCAGCACCAGCAAGACGGTCAGCGGCAATATCGCAGCATGCTCGCGACCCAGCGTGACCAGCAGCGCACCAAGGACGCCGGCCACGACAAGGAACCCGCGCCCGAGCCACCAGCTGCGATACCGGATATGGATAGGTTCAAAGGCTGCCGGCACGACAGCCCCCGGATACAGCCGCCCGACCAGCAGCCGATCGGCCGCACGCAGCCCGGGCACCAGGAAACTGCGCTGACTGACCTCGTTGCCGCGGCCATCGCTGCGGGTCTGCAAGCCGGCCAGCACCCAGCAGCCCAGCAGGCGACCGACGGGAGACTGCTGGAGCACCACGCCGGTGAGCTTGTCGCGTCGCAGGGTCTGTTCACGGCGCTCGAGCACACCGCCACTGCCCACCAGCCGCTGGCCGTAGTCGTGCAGGCGATAAGGGTGGAACCGGAGCAATGCGGCCGCCCCGCCGGCGGCGAGCAACGCGGCCAGCACACCTGCCAGCAGCGGCAGAACTGCCGACCAACCGGCCGAAAACTGAGTCTCGAGCCAGGCGACCAGCTGGGTCATGGCAAGCGAATCCGCCGTCTGCCGGAACACCAGATCCAGCGCATACACCACCACGCCCGCGACCACCCAGACCTGGTTGCTGCTCAGCCCGTGCACGAACAGCCGACCGACACCGGGCGCATGCAGCAGCACGGGCGTGACGGCGTCAGCGCCCTGCTCCATGCGCCCGGCCTCATCCGCCGCCAGCTCATCGGCAACCTCATTGTCGGCGCCGACCGCCGCCCGGGCACCCACGATCCGGTCACGAATCTCCTCGGCCAGACGACGCGGAATACCTGGCAGCTCGACTTCCCGCTCCGCAGCCCCCGGCGTCTCCAGGCTGAACTGCACCAGCCCAAACGGGCGGAAATAGACCGGTTCGCCGAGCTGGACGTTCTGGACGCGGCTGAAGCGTATCCGCAGTTCCTTGTGCTCGAGCACCCCGCGGCGAACACGCACCGCATCCTCCTCGACGCGGAAACGAAACCTGCGATGGTAGATCGCAGTGGTGACCACAATGATCAGGAACAGCGCGCTCGCGCCCAACAGCAACTCGCGCATCCCCAGTCGTTCCACGAACGCAACACTGGCGCCGGCGCCGAGGAACACCACGAGGTTTTCGCGAATGAACTTCTGCAGCGCCCGGACGATGAGGAACACCAGGGCGACGGGCGAGAGGCGCTGCCACGCACCTGCGCCGGGATCAGCCCTCGTCACCGCGCTGCGCCCCATGTGAACTGGACACGGCGGCCGGTCGATCATCATCGCCATCGCGGATACGCTCGAGCAGAAACTGCCTGACCCGCCGCGCCGTCTCACGGTCCAGCCCCGCGACCGTGAGATCGCCACCCGCGCCTCCGGCGGTATAGCACTTCAGGCGGGTCAGGCCGAAACGACGCTCGAGGGGCCCGGAGACCGTCTCCACATGCTGGATCCGCGCAAACGGCACAATCACGCTGCGCCGCCACAGCACCCCGGAGCGGTAGATCAGGTCATGCTCACGCAACGCCCAGGCCCGACGCCGCGCATCGAGGGCCGCAAACACGCCGTTGATCGCCGCAATCAGCAGCAGACCACCGAGCACGAACGGCGCCAGGACCCCGAGAGCCGCGGGCAACAGTCCCGCCGCTGCAGCGCTCCAGGCCAGCAGCGCCGCCCCCAGCGGTGCCAGCCAGCCCAGCACCGCGGCGACCACGGCATATGGAGCATAGGCCTGTACCACGGGCACAAGCGCCACGGCGCGGAAATCAGGCAGCATCTCCGCCGCAACCGCCGGGTTGGTGAACGTCCCCTCCGGTGCGCTGGCCGTCATGACTCCGGTGGCAGGGCGATCTCACGCGCCGGCTGACGCAGGTTGTAGTGCGAACTCATCACGTAGCCGTACGCACCGGCATTGGCAATGAGCACGACGTCGCCCTCGCGCGACGGCGGCATCAGTCGATCCGTGCCCAGCTTGTCGCCACTCTCGCAGTTTGGCCCGACGATGCTGACGATTTCGGTTGCCGGCTCGCCGAGCCGAGTCAGGTTGACGATCTCGTGGAAAGCGCCGTAGAGGGCTGGTCGGATCAGTGAATTCATGCCCGTGGCAATGCCGACGTACTGGACGTCGCCCTTGCCCTTGATCTGGGTCACCTCGCTGACCAGCACGCCAGCGGCCGCCACGAGGTAGCGCCCGGGTTCCAGCCAGAGTGCGTAATGCGGATGCGCCTCACGAATCGCGGCCAGCGACTCATCCAGCGCGGCCAGGTCGAGGGGGCGCTCACCGGGCCGCTCCGGAACCCCGAGTCCACCGCCAAGATCCAGGTAACGGACATGGGGAAACCGCCCGGCCAGTTCGCTCAGCAGCGCTCCCGTCTGCTGCCAGTTCTCCGGGGTCAGGATGCCGCTACCGGTGTGGGCGTGCAGACCGACGATACGGCACCCGGCCGACTGGGCCAGCGACGCCAGCTCCTCCAGCTCGAACAGCGGCACGCCGAACTTCGAATGGGCGCCCGCCGTGCGCACGTGCTCGTGGTGTCCGCGACCCTTGCCGGGATCGATCCGCACGAATACTTCGTGGTCGGCGAACAGCTCCGGCCAGGCGCGCAGGGGGTGCAGGTTGTCCAATGTCACCCAGACGCCCTGTTCGAGGGCGCGTGCATACTCGCCCCGCGGCGCGAAGTTCGGGGTAAAGAGGATCCGCCGGCGGTCCAGATCGGGGAACAGCTCGAGCACGCGATCGATCTCACCCGGCGAAACGCACTCGAAATTGAGGCCCTCGGCATACAGACAGCGCAGTACCTCCGGGTTCGAGTTCGCCTTCATCGCGAAGAACACCGCATCGAGGTGCCGCAGCCCGCGAAGCCCCCGCGCGTTCTGCGCGATCTGGCCGAGATCATAGACATACGCGGAGGATTCGCGCCTGGCGATCTCCATCAGCACCTCACGGCGCCGTTCCCACCAGGGCGGCTCCGTGCCCACCACCGGCGCATGCCGGATGCCCTGCAGCTGCTCCCAGGTCGGCCCGAATACCGCACCCTCTCCCACCCGCCGCATCAACAGGTGATGCAGCTGCTGGACCAGGCGATGGGCCTGGTCCTCGTCGACCACGACCGTGAGGTTCAGATCATTGGCGGCCTGGGTCAGCATATGGATGCGGTGCTCGTCGAATACCGCCAGGGCGGGCCCGAGCTCATGCAGAATGCCGCGGATGTTGCGACCCACCAGACTCACCGCCGCACAGTCGCTGATCACACGCACACGGCAGATCTGCTCCAGGTCGGCCACCAGCGCCTGCAGCACCGCCGGATCGAGGACGTTCGCCTGGTGGTCGACCGAGACGGTCACGTTGGCCTCGGAGGTGGAAACCAGGTCGACCGACAGCCCGGCGGTGGCAATCCGGTCGAAGGCACGTGCCAGGAAACCGACCTCCTGCCACATGCTCTGGGTTTCCATCGAGATCAGCGTGATCCCAGCCCGGGAGGAAATCGCCTTCAGCTGCGCGCTGTCCTCGCCGTGATCCGCGGAGATGACCGTGCCACCCCATTCCGGATGCTCGGTGCTGAAGACATAGAGCGGAATACCGCTGCGCCGTACTGGCGGAATACAGCGCGGATGCAGCACCTTGCTGCCCATGGAGGAAATCTCCTGGGCTTCGAAATAATGCAGTGCTCTGAGCAGGCGCGCTGACGGCACGGCTCGCGGATTCGCCGAGAACATCCCGGGCACGTCAGTCCAGATCTCGAGACGGCGCGCCGACAGCCGGGCCGCGAGGTAGGCGGCGGAGGTATCCGAGCCCCCGCGTCCCAGCAACACCGTGTCGCCATCACGATTGCGTGCGATGAAACCCTGGGTGAGCACAATGCCCGGCAGACGATCCAGCTGCGCCACCAGCGCCGCATCCGCCCCGGCTTCACAGCTCGCCGACAGGAAGCGGGCGCGTTCGTGGCTGGCCGGTTCATCGCGGACCTCGAGCAGCTCGCGGGCATCGGCCCAGCTCACCACCAGCCCCCGCGACTCCAGCCAGGCGGCACCCAGCGTCGTCGCCAGCAGCTCGCCCGTGGCCATCACCCGCGCATGGACGCGTGGGCTCACCTCACCCACCAGCTCAATCCCGGCCGCGAGCTGCCGAAGCTCGGCGAAATAGGCCTCGAGGCGCGGTTCGACATCGATCTCAAGGGCCGTCGCCAGGGCCCGGTGCCGCGCGACGATCTCGTCGATCACGCCGGCCTGGCCGCCTTGCGTGGCGACTGCGAGCAGATCTTCCAGGCGATTGGAGATGCCCGACAGCGCCGAATGCACGACCAGCACCCGGCGCCCCTCGGTCAGCCGTGCTACCAACAGACGGGCGATGCGCTGCCAGTTCTCGGCAGTGGACACGCTGGTGCCGCCGAACTTGAGCACCACCCACGGCGAGTCCGGGAAGGCACAGATTCGCGGCTCGAAGGCCTCGGCTTCAGCGGCGTTCATCGGCGCGGTCAATCTCCATCCTGGAGGTTGAGATCGGTGACGGCCCCGGTCGAGGCCGAACTCACCAGATAGGCATACTTGGCCAATACCCCACGGGTGGCGGCAGGCTCGGGGGCCTGCCAGGCGTCACGCCGACGGGCGAGTTCGGCATCCTCCAGCGCGACATCGATGCTCAGGGTCTCGGCGTCGATGGTGATGCGATCGCCGTTCTCGAGCAGGGCGATGGGACCGCCGACCGCAGCCTCGGGTGTCACATGCCCCACCACAAAGCCGTGGCTGCCCCCGGAGAACCGTCCATCGGTGATCAACGCCACCTTGTCCCCCAGGCCCTTGCCCATGATCGCGCCGGTCGGGCTGAGCATCTCGCGCATCCCCGGTCCGCCCCGCGGACCTTCATAGCGGATGACCACCACGTCGCCGGGCTGGACCTCGTCTCCGAGAATGCCGCGCAACGCGTCTTCCTCCGAGCCAAACACCCGTGCCGGACCGGTAAACGACAGCCCCTCCTTGCCGGAAATCTTCGCCACAGCGCCTTCCGGTGCGAGGTTGCCGTACAGAATCGCGAGGTGACTGTCTTTCTTGATGGGCCGGTCCAGCGGCCGGACGATGTCCTGGCCCTCCGGGTAAGGCGCGACATCGGCGAGGTTCTCCGCCAGTGTCCGCCCGGTTACGGTCAGCAGGCCGCCGTGCAGCAGCCCGGCCTCCAGCAGCGTCTTCATCAGCGGCTGAATGCCGCCGATATGGATCAGCTCGGACATCATGTAGCGACCGCTGGGCCGCAGGTCTCCGAGCACGGGTACGCGCCGTCCTATACGCGTGAAATCATCCAGCGACAGCTCGACGCCAGCCTCGTGAGCCATCGCCAGCAGATGCAGAACGGCGTTGGTCGAGCCGCCGAGGGCAATGACCACCGTGATCGCATTCTCGAAGGCCTCGCGGCAGAGAATATCTGAGGGTCGGATACCGCGGCGAAGCAGTTCCACAACCTGCCGTCCCGCCCGGCGGCAGTCCTCTACCTTGCTCCTTGAGACCGCTTCCTGGGCCGAGCTGTTGGCCAGACTCAGGCCCAGCGCTTCGATCGCCGAGGCCATGGTATTGGCCGTGTACATGCCGGCACAGGAGCCGGGGCCCGGGATCGCGGTGCGCTCGACCTCCAGCAGCTCGGCATCGCTGACGGTGCCCGCCGCGCGCCCGCCCACGGCCTCGAACACGGCGACGATATCGCGATGTTTGGGGCCTGGCTTGATGGTGCCGCCATATACGAACACTGACGGCCGGTCGAGCCGCGCCATCGCCATGACACAGCCCGGCATGTTCTTGTCGCAACCACCGATGGCAACAAAGCCGTCGAAGCCCTGTCCGGCAACCACCGTTTCGATCGAATCGGCAATGACCTCGCGCGACACCAGCGAGTAGCGCATCCCGGGAGTGCCCATGGAGATGCCGTCGGAAATGGTGATGGTATTGAAGATGATGCTCTTGCCGCCGGCCTCGTCGGCGCCACGTCCAGCCTCCTCGGCCAGCGTGTTGATGTGCATATTGCATGGTGTGACCATGCTCCAGGTGGACGCGATACCCACCTGCGGCTTGCGGAAATCCTCATCACCAAAGCCCACGGCGCGGAGCATCGCGCGACTCGGCGTATGCTCCACCCCGTCGACGACCACCCGGGAGTAACGGCGCATATCGGGTGTGTTCTCGGAATCCTTGCTCATGTGCTCTCCCCGGGACTGTCACCGGCCGTCTTGAATGATTGCGGGCAGACCTGCCCTGGTTGGACCTCGCCGTCCGGGCCGCACCCTCAGGCGGACGCGATCTGTGCCGGCCGGGGCACCTTGAGGTCCGACACCAGGCCGAGCTTTTCCAGCAGGCGCAGCACGATCCAGGTCAGGTCGAACTGCCACCACTGGAGGCCGTGGCGCGCGGAACCGGCAAAGCGATGATGATTGTTATGCCAGCCCTCACCCAGCGCGAGGATCGCCACGAGCCAGTTGTTGGTGCTGTCGTCACCGGCATCATAAGGCGAGCGGCCCCAACGGTGACACACGGAATTGACCATGAAGGTGGAATGCCAGAGGAGCACGGTGCTGAGGAAGTACCCCCACACCAGCATCTGCAGACCACTGGTGCCGAGTTCGGGCCATATCGCCGCCAGCATGGCGCCCAGCGCGTAGAAAAACACGATCTGCCCCACAACGATCCAGGCGTAGTGGCGCTGCAGCGCCTTGATCTCGGGATAGCGGTGGAGATCCTTGACGTTCGCCCCGGTGGTCTGGAAACACTTGGCGCTCATCATCCAGCCCATGTGCGCATGCCAGAGCCCGAAGACCCGCGGCGAGTGCATGTCGCGATCGCTCTCCGTATACCGATGATGGTCGCGATGATGAGAGACCCACCAGAGCACCCCACCCTGCGTGGCCAGACTGCCGGCCAGGCCCAGCAGAAACTGCATCACCCGGCCGGTCCGAAAGGACTTGTGCGCAAAATAGCGGTGATAGCCTGCCGTGACCCCGAGCCCCCTGACCAGGTACATGAGCACAGCCACCATCACGGCGACTGCGCTGGCCCCGGTGTAGAACACCAGCAAGGCGGCGGCATGGAACACGACAAACCCTGCCACCACGGCAGCGGCCTGCTTTTGGGAACGCGTCATGAAAGCTCAATATCCTCGGATGGGGCGCGAATGCGCGACCGCGGTGCATTCTAGCCCATTCGCCGCGGTGCACCAACGCTGCGCGCCGTCGTTGCCGGCACCGCAGGACAGGCGTCGCCCCGGCGCGACCGGTCAGTCCCTGAAGAGCTTCCCGGGATTGAGGATCCCGCGGGGGTCGAGCTGCTGCTTGAGCCCGCGCATAAGCTCGAGTTCCAGTCCACCGCGCAGTCGCGCAAGCTCGTCCACTTTCAGCTGACCGATCCCATGCTCGGCGCTCGGCGTGCCGCCATGCGCCACAACCAGATCATGCACCGCCCGAGCCACCTCTTCCCAACCGGCGAGAAAGGCCTGGCGATCCATCTCCGGCGGACAGCCCACGTTGAAATGCACATTGCCGTCGCCCACATGCCCGAAAGCGAGCACCCGACACCCCGGCACCAGACGACCGGCCAGCGCCGTGCCCTCTTCGATGAACCCGGCCATGGCCGACAGCGGCACCGCAACGTCGTGCTTGATGCTCGGGCCGGCATGCTTCTGCGCGGCCGACAGCTCATCGCGCAAGGCCCAGAACTCGCGTGCCTGGGCCAGTGTCCCGGCCACGGCAGCATCGGCCACGAGACCTGCGTGCATCGCGTCTGCGAGGGTTTCGGTCAGTGCGCAGCCGCCTGGCATGTTGTGGGCCACCTCAGCCTCCATCAGGACATACCAGGGATGCGGCTCAGCCAGCGGATCCCGCGCACCGGGCCGGTAATCAAGCACCAGTTCCAGGCCATGTCGCGGCAGCAGCTCGAAGGCCGACAGGGCATTACCAAGACGCTCACGCAGCTTCCCGAGCAAGGCGAGCGCCGCGGTCGGATCCCGCAGCGCCACCAGGGCCGTCTGCAGCTGCCGCGGCAGCGGGTGGAGCCTGGCGCAGACGCGGGTGATGACCCCCAACGTGCCCTCGGCGCCGATGAACCACTGTTTAAGGTCATAGCCCGCCGTATCCTTGCGCAGACTGCGCAACAGGTCGAGGACCCGCCCATCGGCGAGCACCACCTCGAGGCCCAGCACCTGTTCGCGCGCGGTGCCGTAGCGCAGCACATTGGTGCCGCCGGCATTGGTCGATACACAGCCGCCGATCTGGGCACTGCCCTCCGACGCCAGGCTCAGCGCAAACAGCCTTCCCGCGTTGCGCGCGGCCGCCTGTACCTTGGCGAGGACACACCCTGCCTCCACCGTGATACTGCCCCCCTCGGGATCGAGGTCCAGAATCCGGTCCATCCGCTCGAGGCCCAGCAGCAGCTGCTGTCCGCTCGCGTCGGGGATGGCGCCGCCACACAGGCCGGTATTGCCCCCCTGCGGTACCACCGGAAGCCTCGCCTGATGGCAGATCGCGAGCACCTCCGCGAGCTCGACCGTCGACGCTGGACGCACCCACAGGGGCGTGCGCCCGTGGAAGCGGTCGCGCCACTCACGCAGCCGCGGCGCGATGATCTCGGGGTCGTCGGTGGCACCGGCCGGACCAAGCCGCTCGCGGATGGCCGCCAACGCGGCGTCCTGGTCAGTCACCCGGCTCACCCCCGGCCAGCAGCTTACGGTAGCCCTCGAGATCGATGTTGCTCCCGCAGAAAATCAGTCCAACGCGCTGGCCCGCCAGGCGCCCGGCCAACGGACCCACCATCGCCGCGGTGCTGGCCGCACAGGCGGGCTCCACGGCCAGCGACAGCGATGCCAGAATCAGGCGCATGGCCTCGCGAAGTTGCTTATCGCTGACCTTCACGAGCTCATCCACATGTTCATGGCAAAGCGCAAAGGTCACCGGCAGCGCGAATGGCGCACCCAGGCTGTCAGCGATGGTCTCGACCCGGTCGATGCCCTGGGGCCGGCCGGCCGCGAAGCTTCGGTGCATGGTATCCGCCCCGGCGGGCTCGACACCGATGACCCGGCAAGCGGGCGCGTGCAGTTTCACTGCGGTGGCGACCCCCGCGCACAAGCCGCCTCCGCCGATCGGCACGATGATCGCGTCCAGCCCCTTGACCTGCGCCAGGAACTCTTCGCCGAGTGTGGCCGTCCCGGCTGCCACCGCCAGCCCTTCAAACGGATGGATCAGCACGCGGCCCTGTTCGCGCTCGATGTCCGCGACGCGCGCAAAGGCGGCATGCACGTCGGGCGCCAACTCCACCTCCGCCCCCAGGGCCCGGCAGGCCTCGATGCGCCTGGGGCTCGAGTGGGCCAGCATGACAACATGCGCGTGGCAGCCGGCCACCCGCGCGGCGTATGCCGTGGCAATCGCGTGATTGCCGGCACTCACCGCCACGACCCCGGCGGCCCGCTGCATCTCCGGCAGCGCCAACACGCTGTTCAGCGCGCCTCGCGCCTTGAACGTCCCGGTGCGCTGCCAGAGTTCGAGCTTGACCCAGGCCTCGCCGGCGTCGGGCCAGCCCGTCACCCCGGGATCCTGCCAGCGCCAGACGGGGGTCTGAAATACATGCGGGGCGATGCGCTGTCGAGCCTCGCTGATCAGGGTCTGGGTCAATCGGGTCATGCAAAACCTTCCGCCGACATTTCGCCTGCGCCAGGACCTGTCTGACGCCGTGCTAGTATTGCATGCTGGAGCGACCACGTGATCGGTCGCCCGAAGGACTGGCCAGACGCAGGCCAAGGGGTGGGACCCAGCGAATGAGCTTCCACGAGGGACACGGAACAGACTCGGCTGGCCCACGCTGGCACGGGGTCACCGGAGAGCTGTTTTCTCTGCTCAGTGACGACATGCCACTGGTCGAGCGCAGCAATCTCATGCTGCTGGATCGTCGGTTGCACTCCGCCTGGGGGCTTGGCGCCAACGTCGTGCTGTCCTGGACACTCGCCGAAGCAGGCGTGGACATCCTGATTGTCCCGCATTATGCCGTCGCCGAGTTCGCGGATGGCACGGCCAACGGGCAGGCTGGGGTGTCGACAAATTTTTTGCGCACCCTGATCAGCGGCAGGCGCGAGCTCTCGGCCACACAGCTGGTCAAAGTGGCCCGGCTTCTCGACATCGAACCCCGTCATCTCCCCATAGGCCACCGCCTGACCGGCTCGCCGCGCGAGCGCGACATCATCGAGCGCCTGGTCAAACGCTACAGCATCAGCTATGTCGCGACCCGCGCGGTCGCCTTGTTCGACATCGTGGGCTTCAGCCTGCTCTCACCGTTCGAGCAGATGACCCAGCTCAACAGCCTGTCGTATTCCATCAATGCCGCTCACAGCAGGATGCTGGAGCGCCAGATCGGGATCGACTTCGCCCGCTCCTGCACCGGCGACGGCTTTTATATCTGGAACCGCGAGGAAGGCCTCGAGGCAAACACCAACCTCTACCACTTCATGCACCTGGTGCTGGCAGACAACGCCATTGCGCGTAGCAAGGCGCGTTCCAACTCCGTACCCCTGCTGCGCGCAGGGTTTCACATCGGGGATTGCTACGAGTTCCACCAGGCTGAGGGGCTCAACCCGAGCCTGTACAACTACATCGTCGGCGATGTCACCATCGAGCTTGCGCGAATGATCGACCGCGCCCTGCCAGGGCAGATCATGGTCGGCGAATTTCATGCGCGCTTTCACGCAAGCGAAGGCGTCGACGGACGACCGGAAACGCTGGATGCCGTGCGCTTCATGCGTCTCGCACAGCAGAACCTCGCTCGACTGAACGGTCTTGAACTCGCCGGCGAGCGTATCGAGGCAATCAAGTGTTATCTGACCGGTGCGCCGACAGCCAACGGTGAATACGATATTCGCCGGCTCACCATTGCAGACAAGCATGGACTCTCTCGGAACGTATTCAACGCGAAGGTGAACATCTACCGACGCAGAGCGGCACCAATCCTGCTGGGGCTCGAAGACCGCGTCATCGCCACAAGTGCGCTGGCCAGCCAGTCAAGTCACCTGCGGGCCCCGATCCCCGCAACCGCCTATCTGGAGTCCTCGCCGGGGGTAGAACTGGATGCCCAACCACAACTCGGCTGAGAGCAGGTACCGCGCGTAGCCCGAGCTGCCGAATCCGACCGAGACATCAGCCGTGAGGTGCATCCGGCCGCCGAATGGCGGTTGCGTCATCACCCGCGTCAATGTCCCGACCGCGGCTCACTAGAAACTCCGTACTCAGGTAATCATCAGACGTAGCCGCCGGCGATTCTCCTGCGGCTGCGATGTCGGCCACGAAGCGAATCCGGTGACGGCCAATGGAAATGACATCGCCCTGCCGCAACAGGTGCTCCCTGATCCGTCGGCCATTGACGAAAGTGCCGTTGGTGCTCCCCAGATCAAGCACATACCAACCCCGCCGCGTCTGCATGAACAGGCACTGAAACCGGCTGATAAAGCGGCTGTCCAGGGAGATGTCACAATCACCATCCCGCCCCATCACCATACGAGGCTGGACCAGCTCAACTTCATGCGTTACCTCGGCGCCGGCGGAAAACACCAGGCTGGCCCGCTCGGGCTCCGCGCTGGCATCCGAAGGGACGGACTCAGCGGTAACGGCCTCGGAACGCAGCTCCAGGCCCAGCCGGGCAGCCGCTGCTTCAACATGGCGCTGCCGCACCACCAGGCTGCCCGCCTGATCATCAGCCGCCGCCATATCCAACGCCGTGAGCACCAACCGGTCGATCAGCGGAACCTCACCCTCGGCATACGCACCGACCAGCCGACAGAGCTCCATTCCAATCAGTTCGGCAGGATGACGGGCACCGGCCATTTTCAGCCGGGTGTGGATATAGTATTCACTCTCCGACGGTAGCAATCCCGGCGCACGATGGTGGACCAGCCCTCGCCCCTGGGCGAGCTCCGGCGTACCGCCTCGGAGACAGTCGGGAAGGTGGCCCGCCGGCTCACCATGCAGCAGAAAGCGCACGGTATGGCGGCCGTCAAAGCGAAGACCGGCCAGCCAGGTGATCAATTCGCCGATCGCGCGACCCGGCTCTCGGTCCGCCGGCAGCGCAACATACGCCGTGTGCCCCTTACCGGACTGATGCCCGATGAACAACTCGAGCAGCGCCTTGAGATCATCGCGCATGCCCTCTTCGATCTCCAGGCCCCAGCCGTTCAGCAGCGCCTGAAGAAACGCCGGACCGTCGGCCGGGTAATCATCAAACCATACCGACAGATCCCCGTCTCGCGCGAGGCGTTCGAGCAAGGCCACCAGAATGGCGCGATGACCCGCATCCCGCGGACCACTGACGAGCACAGTACTGACCTGCCCCGCCCTGAGCTCGCGCAGGCATTCTGACACCCGAGTAGCATAGGCACCGGTCAACGCCGCCGCTGGCGGCACACCGCCGAAGGGCAAACGTGTCAGCCCAAGGCGGGCAAGGACATCAGCGAGACTCATTCTCGGACTCCAGCGACAGTGATCGGCTTCTCGCGCTGTGTGCATTCGTAACCGACTGGCAGTTTACCACTCGGATCCGACAGGCGCTGCTGGCAGCTCAGGCCGGCATCGGCAATGACAGTCTGGCAAGCAAAAGCGCCAGCCCGGCGGCGAGCAGCGCGCTCGCCGGCACGGTCACCAGCCAGGCCGAGATGATAGTAATGAAATGAGACCTGCGCACCAGATAGCGCCTGCGCTGTTTCGCCGCCTTGCCCGTATCACCGCTTGATGCAGGCGCCAGCTGCAGGTTGTCATCTGCGCTCGGCCGCGCGAGCAGGGACGTGTCGCGGTTAGCGAGGAACTCCCGCAGAAAACCGACACCGAACAACGCGCCGATCGCGATGTGGGTTGAGCTTACCGGCAGTCCCAGCGCCGAGGCGAAAATCACCGTGATCGCCGCGGACAGCGTCACGCAGAAGGCCCGGACGCGATTGAGTTTGGTGATCTGGGAGCCCACCGTCCGAATCAGCTTGGGCCCGAACAGCGCCAGACCGGCAGCAATTCCGAAACCGCCGATCAGCAGAATCCATAGCGGGATCTCGGCCTGCGCCACCAGTTCGCCCTGGCTGACCGTGGTGTAAATCGCCGCCAGCGGACCGATGGCATTGGCCACGTCATTGGCCCCGTGGGCAAACGACAGCAGCGCCGCCCCGAAGATGACCGGAATCGTGAACAATTCGCCGACCGAATGTCGGCGAGTCTGCATGTCCGCCACGCGCCGCGCGACCGCTGGCCGAACCAGCCACCAGGTCATCAGCAACACCAGACCGCCCAGCATCAGGGCTGTGACCGCCGGCACATCTACGACCCGGGAAAGCCCCTTCATCAGCAGATAGGTGGCGAAGGCTCCTGCCATCACCCCGACCAGCAGCGGCACACGCCGCTTCGCCTGTTCCAGCTTGTCCGGCACGTCGGTGATCGTGAACTTGATGTAGGCCAGAAAGGCTGCGGCGATACCGCCGCCCAGCAGCGGCGACACGACCCAGCTCGCCACAATCCGCCCGACCACGCTCCAGTCGGCCGCAGCCACCCCGGCCATGGCAATCCCCCCGCCCAGCACGCCGCCCACGACGGAATGGGTAGTGGAGACCGGAGCGCCGATCCAGGTTGCGAGATTGATCCAGAGGGCGGCGGCAAACAGCGCGGCAAGCATGGCCGTGGTGAAGGCGCCCGGACTTGGCATCATTGCGGGATTGATGATGCCCGAGGAGACAGTTGCGACAACGTCGCCGCCGGCGATCAAGGCACCGGCAGCCTCGCAGACGGCGGCGATCGCCACGGCGACCCCGATCTTCAGGGCCCGACTGCCCACCGCCGGCGACATGTTGTTGGCGACGTCGTTGGCGCCGATGTTCAGCGCCATGTAGGCGCCAATCACACTCGCGGCGACGATCAGCGCCCAGCCACCCCCGAATCCGACCACGGAAACCGACGCCAGCGCCACCAGCACCAGGAATACTACCGCCAGGCTCAACGGCACCAATCCGCGACCCGTATCGCGCGTCACCTGCTCAAGCTTGACGAGCTTCTTGAGGTCCTTGTCGAGGGTCGGTTTTGCCATGGATACCGCCTCCGCGGCAGCATGGCCCCGGTCCAGACGTAACATTTTCGTAACAGGGCGCGATGGTACAGAATTCGCGGTACCGGGCAAGGCTCACCAGGGGCGGCCAGCGATATACGGGAAAATAGCGACTTGCATACGGGCACGCCTGGCGTACCCTGCAGCAAATAACACTGGGGAGTACCGACCATGGCCAGCGCAGACACGCCGCACCCGGACGACCGGGTTGCCATCGCACCGATTCCTGTCAGTCGGGTCGGCTCCGATCGCCCATGGCGCTGGATTGCGGCCGGCGCGGCAGATTTACGCCGCGCCGCCGGCGCCAGCCTGACTTATGGGGCCATCTGGGTGGTGCTGAGCTTCGTGCTGTCCGCCGGCCTGTATTCCGCAGGCCTGTTTTACTGGCTGTTGCCGATGGCGGCGGGCTTCATGTTCCTGGGCCCGCTGGTCGCCGTCGGTACCTACGCGATCAGCCGGGATCTGGCTGCCGGTGAAACCCCGACACTCGGGCGGGCGTTTGCCTCCTGGCGCGAGAACACCATGCAGATCGCGCTGATGGGCGTCGCGCTGATGATTTTCATGATTGCCTGGCTGCGGCTCGCCACAATCCTGTTCGCGCTGTTTTTCGGCATGGAGACGCCGAACCCCCAGGACCTCTACAGCTCCATGCTGCTCACGCCCAACGGGCTCGGCATGATCGCCGTCGGCACGGCCATCGGCGCGGTGCTGGCCTTCGGTGCCTTCACCATCTCGGTGGTGTCCATTCCGCTGCTCCTCGACCGGGAAGTCAGCGTACTCGAAGCCATCGAGGCCAGTGTGCGCTGCGTCGCACTCAACTTCCGACCCATGTTGCTGTGGGCCGCAGTGCTGACGGTATTCATCCTCATAGGCATGTTCACGTTCTATGTCGGCCTGGTCCTGGTGCTGCCGCTGCTCGGGCACGCAAGCTGGCACGCCTATCGCGATCTTGTACCTTCGCCGGAGGCGTCGGCACCGGCCACCGACTGAACAGCGCCCCCCTCTCAGGGCTGCCTTGGGAGGAGGATCCTGCTCGCCGGCCCGACGATCAAGGGATCGATGTCGCCGACGCGCTGTACGTCTCGTCGCGCATAGGCCAGTGTGTGCAACACATGGCGCATGGCATTCAACCTCGCGCGCTTCTTGCAGTCGGACTTCACCACGATCCAGGGCGCATGTGGCGTATCGGTATACGCGAACATCGCCTCCTTCGCTTGCGTGTAATCATCCCACTTGTCCAGTGAGGCCTGATCGACCGAGCTCAGTTTCCACTGCTTCAGGGGATGCGCCTCGCGCTCGCGGAACCGCCGGTACTGCTCTTCCCTACTGACGGAAAACCAGAACTTGAACAGATGGATACCGGAGGAGATGAGATTGCGCTCGAACACCGGTGCCTGCTCGATGAAGTCGTGGTACTCCTCCTCGCTGCAGAACCCCATCACCCGCTCGACACCGGCGCGGTTGTACCAGGAGCGGTCAAACAGCACGATCTCGCCTGCCGTCGGCAGGTGCTGGATGTAGCGTTGGAAATACCACTGACCGCGCTCGATCTCGTTAGGCTTCTCCAGCGCCACGACGCGGGCCCCGCGGGGGTTCAGGTGTTCCATGAACCGCTTGATCGTCCCACCCTTGCCAGCGGCGTCACGCCCCTCGAAGAGAATCACGACACGCGCGCCCGTCTCCTTGACCCAGCGCTGGAGCTTGAGCAGCTCGACCTGCAGGTCGTACTTGCGCCGCTCGTAGACTTTCCGGCGTAGCCTGCTCTGGTAGGGATACTCGCCATCTCGCCAGTTGGCGGCGAGCACCCCATCCGCCTCTGGGGACACCGCAGCCTGTTCCTCACGAAACAGGGCATGACGCAACTGGGCAAGATCGTCCGGCGATGCTCCCTCCAGGATCGCCGCGAGACCGGCCGCCATCCGGACGACTTCTTCGCGACTGGGCCCGTCTTCCAGGCTCTCCAGCGCGCGCGTCGAGATCTCACGCAGGGTGCACTCAAGCTGCGTGCGGGCACCCTCTTCGCCCTCGCGGGACACATACTCGCGAATCAGCGCCTCACTGAGCCCGGGCGCGGTATCGCCGCGCCGGATGTCCAGCCGATCTTGCACCATCCCGGACGACTCGGCGACGCTGCCGCTGCGCTTGCGGCCACGCTTCTTTCCTGCAGACTTGCCGTTCCCCATCCTGCGGCCTCACTTGCCAGTGTTGCGGCCATGTTACGGGCGGGGCCTTTACGATGACGCCGTGGAATACCGAGACAGCTCAGTCGGCCGCGTAGCGACGCAACTCCAGGCGCGCGATCTGGTTGCGATGCACCTCATCGGGACCGTCGGCAAGGCGCAGCAGCCGAGCAGTGGCATAGGCTACCGCCAGACCAAAATCGTTACTGGTCCCGCCGCCGCCATGCGCCTGGATCGCCCAGTCGATCACCTGCTGGGCCATATTCGGTGCCGCGACCTTGATCATGGCGATTTCTGCGCGGGCGGCCTTGTTGCCGACGGTATCCATCATCCAGGCAGCCTTGAGGGTCAGCAGGCGGGCCTGCTCGATGAGGATTCGCGCCTCGGCAATCCGTTCCATGGTCACCCCCTGCTCCGAGATCCGTTTGCCGAAAGCCACCCGCGACAGGCTGCGGCGGCACATCTTTTCCAGACACCGCTCGGCGAGTCCAATCAGGCGCATGCAGTGGTGCATGCGGCCCGGACCGAGGCGACCCTGGGCGATTTCGAAACCCCGGCCCTCACCGAGCAGCATGTTCTGCGCAGGCACCCGAACATTCTCGAACATGACTTCAGAGGCTCGATCCGGCACACCGTAATAACCGAACACTGGCAGTGGCCGCAGCACCTGGACACCGGGTGCATCCATCGGCACGAGGACCATGGACTGCTGCCGGTGGCGATCCGGGTCATCGGGTGCGCTCTTGCCCATGAAAATCGCCACACGACAGCGTGGGTCGGTCGCGCCGGTGGTGTACCACTTGTGGCCATTGATGAGGTAGTGGTCGCCGTCCCGGACAATGGAACTCTCGATATTGGTGGCGTCGCTCGAGGCGACGCCGGGCTCGGTCATGGCAAAGCAGGAACGGATCTCACCCGCGAGCAGCGGCACCAACCAGCGCGCCTGCTGTGCCGGCGTCCCGTACCTCCACAGCACTTCCATGTTGCCGGTATCCGGCGCCGAGCAGTTGAATACCTCGGGCGCAAGCGGCGAGCGACCCATGAGCTCACAGATCGGCGCGTACTCGAGATTCCCCAGCCCGGCCCCTCGCTCAGGATCGGAGAGGAACAGATTCCACAGCCCGGCCTCACGCGCCAGGGGCTTGAGTTCCTCGACCACCGGCAGCACTTCCCAGGGGCCCAGGCGTTCGGCCTCCTCGAAATGACGCTGCTCATTCGGGTAAATGTGTGCGTCCATGAAGGCCTGCACTCTGGCCTGGAATTCAAGGCTGCGCGCGGAAAATTCGAACATATCTGCGTCCTTAGATCGGCGGTGGACGCATGCTAGCGCCCGTGATGCACTTTGCCTATCAGGGCGCACTGTCCTGCAGCGCATCGAGGATGCGGGTGACCACGCCTTCCAGATCCGGAATCCAGCGCAGCACGATCACCAGTTCATGCTCTTCGTCCACATAGACGAAGTTACCGCCGAA
>RECU01000092.1 GCA_007693855.1 Gammaproteobacteria bacterium
CTGGGCGCCTGCACCGATCACCCTGCCGACAGGCCGGCCGCGACATCGGCGGACAGCCCACCTGGGGACACCGCGGCGTCCGCGCGGGCAGACGCGCCCGATGCGCCGCTGCAATACCTGCGCTACGCCGCGGAGCTGTCGGCCGAGCGCCCGCTGCAATGCCTGACGTTCTCCGCCCCACTCGACCCGACGATCGACTACAGCGCCTACGTGGCGATCGATGCCCAGGTGGCCCTGGCCGTTGAGGGTGAGCGGCTGTGTCTCGGCGGACTCGGTTTCGGCGAGAGCCATGCGCTGACCCTGCGCGCAGGACTGCCCGCCGCGGACGGGCGGCGACTCGCGGCCGACGTGCGCGAGACGCTGAGCTTCGCCGACCGCCCGGCGGTGGTGCGCTTCGCCGGCGGCGGGGTGATCCTGCCGCGCATCGATGCCGACGGGGTGGCCCTGGAAACCGTGAACGTGGCGACCCTGCGCATCACCGTGAGCCGGGTCAACGACCGTGCGCTGGCATTCCGCAGCATCAGCCGGGGCTTCGAGGCGGTCTCAGGAGAGTATGCCTGGCAGCCCCGGGAGACCCGCGCCGATGACGTCGCCCGCGAGCTCTGGCGCGGTGAGATGGACACGCCTGGCCCGGCCAATGCCGCTGTCACCACCGTGTTCCCGCTGGTCGAGGTGCTCGGCGAACTCGAGCCCGGCGCCTACGTGATCCGCGCGGAGAACCTGGCCGAACTCGAGTCCGATCACGACCGCCCCGTCGCCCGCGCGGAGCGCTGGCTGGTGGTCACCGATCTGGCCTTCACGGCCTATCGCGCCCGCGACGGTCTCGACGTGGTGCTGCGCTCGCTGCAGACCGCCCAGCCGGTGCGCAATGCGCGTGTCCAGCTGGTCGCCCGCTCCAACGAGATCCTCGCCGAAACCACCAGCAGCCGCGACGGGCGCACCCGCTTCGCCGGCGCGCTGCTGCGTGGCCAGGGCCCGAACGCCCCGCGACTGCTGCTCGCCTACGGCGCCGATGGCGACTTCGCCGTGCTCGACCTCGACCGCTCAGCGGTGGATCTGTCCGACCACCCGGTGAGCGGCCGGGTCCGCGGCGCGGTCGACGGCTATCTGTACCTCGACCGCGGCGTCTATCGCCCGGGCGAGACTGTGCAGGCCTCGGCGCTGCTACGCGATGCCACCGGCAGGGCGCTCACCGAGCGACCTGCGGCGCTGGTACTGTTCACCCCGAGCGGGCTCGAGTATTCGCGGGTGCGGTTCCAACGCGCGGCGCAGGCCGGCGGCGTCTTCCACGCCTTCGAACTGCCCGGCAACGCCGCCCGCGGCCAGTGGCGACTCACGCTGGAAGTCGACGGCGTTGGCGAGGTGGCCCGCCGTGGCCTGGCGGTCGAGGATTTCGTACCTCAGCGGATCGAACTGGCGCTCGCCGCCGACACCTCGCGCCCGCTGGGCCGCGACGAGCGCCGCGCCGTGCAGGCCGATGCGCGTTTCCTGTATGGCGCCCCGGGCAGTGCCCTGCCGGTGACCACGCTCACGCGCCTGCAGCTCGACCCGCAGCCCTTCGCCGACTACCCGGGTTTCCAGTTCGGCCGCCACGACGAAGCGTTCAGCGAACGCCTCGACGAGCTGCCTGCGACGTTGACCGATGATGCCGGCCAGGCGGTCGTGGAGGTTGCTGGCCATCCCGAGACCGACGCCTGGACCCAGGCGCTGCGCCTGCGGGTGCTGGTCTCGGCAACCGAGCCGGGCGGCCGGGCGGTGACCCGCGCTCTGGAACTCCCCTACCGGCCGCGCGGGCGCTACGTCGGCCTGCGTCCGGCACTCACCGAGGGTCGCGGCGAGGCCAACCGTCCGGTCGAGGTGGCGGTGGTGGCGCTCGACACCACGGGTACGGCCCTCGAGGCCAGCCTCGACTGGCAGCTGCTGCGCAACGACTGGCAGTACGACTGGTATCGCAGCGAGTGGGGCGAATGGCAATGGCGACGCAGTCGGCGCGTGGTGCCGATCGAGGACGGCCGGCTCGAGCTCGCCGCAGACAGCGCCCAGCTGCGCACGCCTGCGCTGGACTGGGGCGACTACACGCTGGTGCTCCGCGCAGACGGTGAGCTGGTCGCCAGCACGGGCTTCCAGGTCGGTTGGGCGGGCGCGACGGACGGCGATGTGACGGCGCCCGACCGGGTGCGCATCGCCGGGCCTGCGCGGGCACCGCGGGTCGGCGAGCGGGCCGAGCTCACCATCGTGGCACCCTATGCCGGCACGGCGGAGGTGGTGGTCGCTACCGACCGGGTGCTCGAGAGCCTCAGCGTGGATGTGCCGGCGGAGGGCGCCCGCGTGAGCGTGCCGGTGACCGCCGACTGGGGCGCCGGGGCACACGTGATGGTGTCGGTCTACACCCCCCGGGAGGCCCGGCGGCAGCCGCAACCCCGCCGCGCCGTCGGCGTCGCCCATGTCCCGGTCGACCTGGCCGCGGACGGGCGCACGTTCGAACTCGCCGTGTCCACGCCGGGAGAGGTCGTGCGTCCGAACCAGCCGCTGTCGCTGGAGGTCCATGCGCAAGGCCTGCCGTCGGACGAACGCGCCTGGCTGACCCTGGCGGCGGTGGACGAGGGTATCCTGCAACTCACCGGCTTCGCCTCGCCGGACCCGGTGGAGTGGTTCTTCGGCCGCACCGCGCTTGGCGTCGAGCTGCTCGACGATTACGGGCGCCTCCTCGATCCCAACCAGGGCCGCGCGGCGGCGGTCCGCAGCGGCGGCGACGGCGAGCTTGGAGGCGAAGGGCTGGTGGCGGTGCCGTTTCGCACGGTGGCGCTGTTCAGCGGGCCCGTGGCGCTGGATGCAGCCGGGCGGGGCAGGCTCAACCTGGAACTGCCCGACTTCAACGGCGAGCTCAGACTGATGGCGGTCGCCTGGTCACAGGCTGGACTGGCCGCGACGAGCCGCAGCCTCACCGTGCGCGACGCCGTACCGGCGACGCTGGTGCTGCCGCGTTTCCTGGCGCCGGGCGACGAGGCCCGCGCCACGCTCAGCCTGGACAACGTCGAGGGGGCCGCCGGCGACTACCTGGTCAGCCTCGGCGCCGACAGGGCACTGACCCTTGGCGTCGAGACCCTCAGCCTGGCGCTGGACCGCGGCGAGCGCGGTGATCGACCGATCCCGCTGACCGCACGCGAGGAGGGCGTGGCCGAGGTTTCGCTGGGTGTGCTGGGGCCGGACGGCTTCGCCGTCGCCCGGGGCTGGCCCCTGCAGGTCCGGCCTGCCTGGCTGCCCGCCAGTCGGGTGTACCGGGCACGACTCGCTCCCGGGGAACAGCTCGCCGTCCCCGCCACCCTGATGGCGGGCTTTCCGACGGAGACCGCGACGCTGCAGGTGAGCTTCACCGCCACCCCGATCGACGTGGCGGCCATTTACCGTGCACTGGCCGACTATCCCCACGGCTGCTCGGAGCAGCGGGTGAGCCGGGTACTGCCGCTGCTGTATGCCGGCCAGCTGGCCGGCCTGGGCGCGGTTACCCCCCCGGCACGGGCCGAGGAGGAGATCCGCGCGGCGATCGAGACGCTGCTGGCCCGCCAGGACCGCGACGGTGCCTTCGGGCTGTGGCGGGTCGGCGATGCCGGCGCCTCGCCGTGGCTGGGCGCCTATCTCACCGATTTCCTCGCGCGCGCGGCGGAGGCGGGCCACAGCGTGCCCGCCGCGGCCCTGGAGCGCGCTTACGCGGCGCTGCAGCCGATCGCCCAGGGCGACCGGTGGCGCATCATGGGCTACGACACACAGGTGCCGGAGGCACGCCTGACCGCCGATACGCGCGACCGTCTCGCCCACCGCAGCGCCGCCTACGCCAGCTACGTGCTGGCCCGCGCCGGGCGCATGGACCGTTCGCGGCTGCGCTATCTGCATGACGAGCTGCTGCCGAAAATCGAGAGTCCGCTGGCCCGCGCCCATGTCGGTGCGGCGCTCGCCAGTCTCGGCGACCGCGCACGGGCGGTGAGCGCCTTTGCCGCCGCGGTCGAGGCGCTGGAATACCGCAACCCGGGCGACGTCTACCAGAGCCCGTTGCGTGATCTTGCCGGCGTGCTGGCGCTGGCGGCCGAGGCCGGCGTCGACGATCACATCGAGCCGCTGCTCGAGCGCCTGGGCGAGAGGCTGCCGGAACCGACCCGGCTCAACGTGCAGGAGCAGGTCTTCGTGCTGCTGGCCGCACGCGCACTGACCGGCGGGGCGACCGACCTCAGCATGGTGGACCAGACCGGGGCGGCGCTCGAACCGGTGTTCACGCTGTCGGCCGACGCCCTGGAGGCCGGGCCGGTGTTCGTGAACCGCGGCAGCGGCCCGGCGTGGACTACGCTGCTCGCGCGTGGCAGCGCCGTCGAAGCCCCACCCGCGGCAGCCGAGGGCCTCACCGTAGACAAGCAGCTCCGCGATCTTGCCGGCCGTCCGGTGGCGACGGCTGAAGTGCGCCAGGGCGACCGGCTGGTGATCTCGCTGGACGTGTCGTCGCGGCAGGCGGCGCTGTCGCAGGTGGCGTTGGTCGACCTGCTGCCGGCCGGCCTCGAAATCGAGGCCGTACTCACCCCGGCTGATGCCGGCGAGCAGGGACGCTTCGCCTGGCTGGGCACGCTGGCGCCGACCCGCAGCGCCGAGGCGCGCGACGACCGTTTCATCGCCGCATTGGATCTCCGGGGGGGCGAGACCTACCGGGTGGCCTATCTGGTGAGGGCGGTCACCCCCGGGCGCTTTGCGCTGCCCGGAGCGGTGGCCGAGGACATGTACCGGCCGGCACGCTTTGCCCGCTCGGCGACCGGTGAACTGACCATCTCGCCCTGAGGCCAGCAGGATGCGAGCCAACGTCATCAAGGGTCCGCAGTGAATCCGCGTCGCCGGACCGTGCCGCGCGGACTGGCGACAACGGCCATCGCCCTGGCACTCGCCGGCCTCGTGGTCGCGCTGGATGTGCTGTTTCCGCCGCCGTTGCCGGCCGCGGGCGTCGCGCTCTCCCCGGTGGTCATCGACACCTCCGGGCGGCCCCTGCGGGCCTTTCCGCTGGCCGACGGGCGCTGGCGACTGCCGGTCGATCCGAACGAGGTCGACCCGGCGTTCCTGCGCGCGCTGCTGGAGATCGAGGATCGACGCTTTTTCTCCCATCCGGGCGTCGACGCGTGGGCCATGCTGCGGGCGTTGCGTGATGCGCTGGCCGCTGGGCGGGTCCGCTCCGGTGCCTCGACGCTCACCATGCAGACTGCGCGCCTGCTCGAGCCCCGGCCACGGCGCACACCAGGCGCCAAGCTGCTCGAGATACTTCGTGCCCTGCAGCTCGAGCGCCGCCTGTCCAAGCAGGAGATCCTCGCGCTGTATCTGACGCTGGCGCCCTACGGCGGTAATCTGGAAGGGCTGCGCGCCGGCAGCTGGGCCTGGTTCGGCCGCGAGCCCGAGGCGCTGGCGCCCGAGGCCATCGCCCTGCTGCTCGCCCTGCCCCAGGCGCCTGAAGCGCGGCGGCCCGACCGCCATCCCGATGCCGCCGCCCAGGCCCGCGCGAGGATTCTGCGGCGTCTGGTGGCGGCCGGTCTGATGGACCACGAGCGCGCGGCCGAGGCATCGGCGGAAGCGGTGCCGACACGCCAGGCTTTCCCGGCGCATGCCTGGCATGCCAGCGCGCGGGCCCTGGCCGAGGCCGGTGAGGCCGCCACCGTCCGCAGCACTCTGGACCTGCGCCTGCAGGCCGCGATCGAGTCGCAGGTCCGCGCGCTGGCACAGGCCGAGGGTCCCGGGGTGCAGGCCGCTGCGCTGGTGGTGGCGCTGGACGGCCGGGCCGTGGTCGCGGCGGCGGGGTCCGCAGGTCGCGACCGCAGCGGCGGCTGGCTGGACCTCACCGCGCGCCACCGCTCGCCAGGCTCGGTGCTGAAACCGCTGATCTACGCCCTGGCCATGGAAGACGGCCGGGTGACCGCAGGCACGCGGATCGACGATCTGCCGCGGCAGTTCGCAGGCTATGCCCCGGGCAATTTCGACCGTCGCTTCCGCGGCGAGATCACCGTCGCCACGGCATTGCAGCAGTCGCTCAACCTGCCTGCCGTGCAGCTGCTCGCGGCGGTCGGGCCGGCGCGTTACGCCGCCGCACTCGCCGTGGCCGGCACGCCCGTCGAGCTGCCATCGGGGGGCGCGGACGAGGCCGGACTCGCGCTGGCCCTGGGCGGGTTGGGGATCACCGTGGCCGACGTGGCCGCGCTCTATGCCGGGCTTGGCGCGGACGGCCGCATCCAGCCGCTGGCCTGGACCGAGACCGCCGCCGCGCAGAATCGCCGCCGTCTCGGGGCGCCGCTGGTGTCGGCAGCGGCTGCCGGGCAGGTCCTCGACATCCTGCGCGACGCGCCGCCGCCGCCCGGGCGCCTGCCGGGAAGCCTGCTGAGCCAGGCCCCGGCGATCGCCGCGAAAACCGGGACGTCCTGGGGATTTCGCGATGCCTGGGCGGCGGGCGTGGTGGACGGCCACGCGATCGTGGTCTGGGTCGGGCGCCCCGACGGCGCACC
>RECU01000014.1 GCA_007693855.1 Gammaproteobacteria bacterium
TTCGCGGCTTGTTTTCGGGGCCATAGCTCAGCTGGGAGAGCGCCTGCATGGCATGCAGGAGGTCGGCGGTTCGATCCCGCCTGGCTCCACCAAAGATCCCGCCGCCTTCGCCGAGCCTCCGGCAGGCAGCACAGTTTTACGGGGTCCCCATCGTCTAGAGGCCTAGGACACCGCCCTTTCACGGCGGTAACCGGGGTTCGAATCCCCGTGGGGACGCCATTTCATCATTGACCCGAAGCAGGCCTGCCGGTTTGGCAGGGCAGTGACGCTGGCAAGGTTGACTCATCAAGAAACGTCAAGATACCCTTGCCCCATGGCGGCTATCAAGATCAGCTCGAAGGTGGATCAGCAGGTCTGGGAGGAACTCCGGGCGATGGCCGAGGAGAATCACCAGAACGTCTCCGGGCTGCTGACCGAGGCGATCAGCGAGTACCTGGCGCGCCGGCGCGTGCGCCCGGCCGTCATGGCGCACCTCGAGGACTCCATCGAGCAGAACCGGCGCCTCGGTGAGTTGCTTGCCCGCTAGTGTCGCCTATCTTTCCACGGACGAAGTGATGGCCATCCATGCGCAGCTGATCGCCACCTTCGGTGGCGCGCAAGGCCTGCGCGATGGCGGTCTCCTGGAGAGCGCGCTGTATCGGCCGAGGACCGGCTACTACGCAGACGTCGCCGAAATGGCCGCCGCCATGTTCGAGTCCCTGCTGATGAATCATCCTTTCGTGGATGGCAACAAGCGCGTGGCCTTCTTCGCCACCGATGTCTTCCTGCGGCTCAATGGCTGGCGGCTGGTGGTCGACCCGGACGAAGCACATGGGTTTCTCATCGGCTTGCTGGAAAGGAACGAATGCGAGTTCGGGCAGCTGTTGCCGTGGATTCGAGACCACATCGGTCGGCGGTGATCCTGCCGTGATGCGCCGGCTCGCGCGCGTCTTCGTCACCTGGGCGCTGCTCGCCCCATATCTCTTCGAGAGCCAGCCGAGCGCAGAGAGTACGAGGCAGGCTTATCAGGAAAGAGCACGATTTTGGTAAGGGGAAGCTTACGGCTTCATTTGGAGCAACGCTTAGGCGCCCAAGCGGCCCTCATCGTCGATCACCTTTAGTGAGCCGCGCTCGTCGCCCCAGCGCCAGAGAACAAGGTTCAGGTCGGCGTCCACCGCCCCCTTGGCAAAGCTTCGGACCAGAAGGCCAGCGTAACCTTCGCCGATCAAGGTGGATGCGAAGTCCTGTGCCGGCACGTGCCGTCCCTCAAGCATGGCGAGGCGCCAGCCGGGATCGGCCAGCGCCTCACGGCGCATGGCGTACTTGGCGAGTTGCGCTACCTTCCGGGTATCGAACACCGGCGCCACATCGGCTTCCCTTAACCGACGCTGCGTCTTGTCGGAGCCGATCCGGGTCCCGCGCTGCAAAGCGTCCTTGCCCAGCCCCACCGTGATCGCGACTTCTTCGGCGGAGGTGCGGAGGGCGGCGGCGATTGATCTTTCGGCCGCACGCCCTGTTTGGTCTTCAGCAGGCCGACGAGGGCGTACTGCACGCCGGCCTCCTCGAGGTAGCGCGCAAGCGTCTTTACGTCTTCCCACGTGGCCGGACGGGTGTATTCCACTGTCGGTGCCGCTCCTCGATGGCGTCGACGCGCCAGCGCAGTCGATCGCGCTCCATCTCCTCGGCGGAATGGTAGATGAAGACCCCTTTAGGCGCGCGCGTCCGGTACTGCGCCATGGCGTCCATGGCCGCCCGGTCGGCACTGCTCAAGGGGTGTCCGTCGCGCGCCTTTCGCCGACCGATGGTGCGTCCGATCGGCTGTTGATCATCTGAAGTCATACCTGGAGCTTGCCATGGTTGGGGCGCGCCAGCCACCATCGCCTGCTGTGTTGATGTTTTGGTGCTTTAATGCCTCCATGCCAATATGATCCCATAATTCCGGGGAGACATGGCATGACCCGTTTGACCGTCACGCTCGATGACGATCTGCACCGTGCGTTGAAAGAAACAGCGGCGCGACAGGGGCGCTCCATTGCCTCGATCATCGAGGAGAGCCTGAGGCTGCGGGGCATCCAGGGCCAGGCCAGCGCCCGGGCCCTGGTCGAACAGGCACGCCGGCGCGCCGAGCTTGACCCGGACCGGGCAGTGGAACTGGCTGTCGAGGAGACCCGCGCTGCGCGTCAACGATGAGTCCTCCTGTCTTCATCGTCGACACCAGCGTCGTCGTGGCCGGGATGCTCACGGACTCGAGGCAAAGCCCGGTGGCGCAGGCGTTGGATGCGATGCTGGCCGGCACACTGATTTTTCTGATGTCGCCGGCACTGCTGGACGAGTATCGTGCCGTGCTGCTGCGGCCGACACTGGCGAAGCTGCATGCGCTGACAGAAGCGGAGATCGATCAGCTGCTCGTCGAGTTGACGGCCAATGCCATCTGGCGGGAGCCTGGTCCTGCCTCTCCGGCCCCCGATCCCGGTGACGATCACCTCTGGGCCTTGTTGAGGGCCTACCCGGGAAGCCTTCTGGTCACCGGCGATCGATTGCTGCTGCAGAATGCGCCGAAGCAAGGCTCGGTCATTTCACCTGCGACCTGGCTTGGCGGGTTTGCGGCCGCTGCCGGCCCCCGAGCCGGTCCGGGCAAGACCTAGACAGGCTTTGCATGTGCTCAGCCTGATATCATGTGTGGCACATGAAATGGGAGAGCGCCATGAGCAGCATGATTCAGATCCGTAATGTCCCGGCGCCGCTGCACCGGGCCCTCAAGGCGCGCGCGGCCACGGAGGGCAAGAGCATGAGCGAGCTGCTCCTCGAGCTCATGGAGGCCTGGCTGGCCTTGCCCTCGGAGCAGGAGCTGCGCAGGCAGCTGCAGGAGGCCGAACCCTTCGTCATGGAGGAGTCGTCGGCAGCCCTGGTTCGGAAGGAGCGCGATGCGGCATGAGACGCATCCTGGTTGTCGACGCCTCCGTGGTCATCGATCTCATGGCGCGATTCCTGCCAGAGTCGATCGAGCAGCTCCTTTGGGCGCCCGATACGCTGCTGGCGGCCCCTGAGATGCTGGATGTCGAGGTGCTGCATGTGCTCCGGCGCCTGGAGCGCGAAGGGCGCGTTCCTGCCTCACGCGCGCAGCTGAGCGATCAGCTCTCGGCCCTGCCGATCCGTCGCTACCGCCATGCCAGCCTGCTCGCCGGTATCTGGTCGCTGCGCGGGCACCTCACGGCCTACGATGCGGTCTATGTGGCCTTGGCCCGGCTGTTGGACGCCACGCTGATCACGCGCGACGAGCGCCTGGCGCGCGCCAGTGGCCTGGGTGAGCAGGTCATCCTGCCGTGATGCGTCGAGTGACGCTGTGTCTGGCTACCGTGGCGCTGCTCGCCGGCTGCGGCCCCGCCGAGACCGAGCGGCCCGCGACCAGCGACGCCACCCCGCTCAGGGTGGCGTCGCTCACCGTTCCGGACACCCCCTGGTACGACACCTGGCGTCGTTTCGAGGAACGGCTATCAGAAGAAAATCATGATCTTGCGCCGGAGTTCTATCTCTCGGGTCAGCTTGGTGCCGAGGAGGCGGTGCTCTCGGGGCTGCGCCGCAACCGGGTGCAGATGGGCGGGTTCTCGCTGCATGGGCTGGCCACGGTGGTGCCGGAGCTCTCGCTGCTGCTCGCGCCGTATCTCTTCGAGAGCCAGGCGCATGCCGACTTCGTGGTCGACGGCTACCTCACCGAGGTCTATGCCGAGCTGCTGGCCGAGCGGGGCATCGAGCTGCTGGCCTGGTCGGAGGTGGGCTGGAACCATGTCTACGCCACCCGCCCGATCGCAGGTCCCGAGAGTCTGCGCGGCCAGGCCATGCGGGCCTCGAACGCCGAGGCGCCGCGGCTGTTCGCCGAGGCGCTCGGCGCGCGCAGCATCAACGTCACCTTCGCGGAGCTCCACACCGCGCTGCAGACCGGCATGGTGGTCAGTGGCCAGAGCGGCATCGGCATGTACGTGATGACGGGGCTGGGTCGCGAAGCGCCACATCTGCATCTCACCGGCCACATCTATGACACCGGCATCACGGTGGCCAACCGCAGCTGGTGGCTCACGCTCCCGGAGGAGACGCGAGAGGCCATCCGGCGGTCGCTGGGCAGCCAGGCCGAGGGCCGCGAGGCCATTCGCGAGCACCTGCTGCGACTGGAAGAGGAGGCGCTGGCCGACCCGCGGCTGACCGTCACACAGCCCACCGGGGAGGTGCTCGCCGAGTGGCGCGCCCTTGGGCTGGCCACCCATCCGGCGCTGATCGAGCGCAGCGGGCCGCGCGCGGCGGAGATCTACCGGCTCATCGAGCAGGCGAACGCGGCATGGGCGGAATAGCCTGGAGCGTTGACTGCGGCTCTCGGACACAATGAATACATCAACTACGCCGGAGAGTGCGCGTGCCCACCACAGTCAGATTGGACCGCGAGACTGAACAACGGCTGGATCGGCTGGCCGCGGTCACTGGGAGATCCAAGGCGTTCTATCTGCGTCGCCTGATCGAGGACCACCTGTCCGACCTGGAAGACGCCTACCTGGCGGAACATGTCCTTGAACGGATTCGAACCGGCGAGGAGGGGACCGTGAGCCACGAGGCACTCTGGCGTGAGCTGGAGGATTGAGTGGGCGCTCCGTGGTCAGTACGCTGCGGCACCGCGGCAGCATTTACTGATTGGGTGGTAGCCGCAAATCCGGGATGTGCCGGCCCAGCTGCCGCGCCACCTCGCCCCCCTGCAGATGCGCGTAGTGGCGCTCGGTGATCCGGGTATCGGCATGGCCGAGGGCCGCGGCGATCACCTGCAGCGGCACGCCGGCCCGCGCCAGCCAGGAGCCGAAACTGCGCCGCAGCGCGTGGAAGCCCACCGGCGGGGAGATGCCCGCGGCCTCACAGGCCCGGCGCATCCGCCGATGCTGCTGGGAGGGGCCCCAGGGGGCGCCATCGGCCCGCAGCAGCAGTCGCGCGTTAGCGGGTCGTCCTTCCGCCAACGTCGTGACCAGATGCTGGCCTTCCGGGGTGACGGCGACATGCCGACCGCGCCCTGATTTGTCCGCGGCCACCCACAGCGTGCCGGCACCGGCGTCCCAGTCCCTGACTTCGAGGCGCGTCAGTTCCCCATAGCGGCAACCGGTGGCCAGCGCCAGGCGCACCAGGCTTGCAAAGTCGGGCTCGCAGACGGCGATCAGCCGCCGGGCCGCAGCCGGGTCCAGCAGTTCCCGGCGCGGCTGCTCGGCGTCGCGGAAGGGCTTGAGTGCCCGCCAGGCCTGGTCGCTGGCGACCGCGCCGTCCTGCCAGGCATGGTTCAGGACGGCTTTGAGACAGGTGAGGATGCGGTTGGCCGTGGCCCGCGAGCGCTGGACGACGCCGCGCCGGTGTCCCCGCAGGGGCGCCCCGCGCGCAAGGTCCCGGTGCCAGGCGCGAAGCTCGGCGAGCGTCAGGCTGTCTACGCCCCGCGCACCGAATGCCGGCAGCACATGGCAGCGCAGCACCCGGGCCGTCTCGCGCGTCGGCCGGCCCCGCAGCGCGAGGTCGTCCAGATAGGCTTCGACCGCCTCGGCGACCGTGAACCCGGTGGCCTCGCCGGTGTGGGCGCCCCTCGCGGGCGCGGAGTGCTGTCGGCGCATGACCCGCAGTATCGGCGCGCCGGCGCCCCCGTTGCCCGGCCCAAAACCGGGCAGACCGGACGGAATCAGCCGCTGATCGAGCGCAGCGGGCCGCGCGCGGCGGAGATCTACCGGCTCATCGAGCGGGCGAATACGGCGTGGGCGGCGCGGCGATGATGCTTCTGGCCAGACCGTGTGCGGCCGCTGCCAGCCGGTTGTCGTTGGTCCACAGGGCCTCGCAACCATGGTGCTGGGCGCAGGCCAGGTGCAGTGCGTCCGGCGTGCGCAGGTCGAAGCGGGCCCGCAGCAGGGTGGCGCGCGCGTAGACCTCGCTGGTCAGGTTGAGGCTGATCAGGTCATCCAGCACCCGGCTGTAGCGCTCGACCAGCGCCAGGTCTCCGCGCCGCTCCGGCCCGACCAGGCATTCCAGCCGGACCAGATCCGAGATGGCCAGGCGTCCGGCGCCGTCGCGCATGGCCGCCCTGACCCGGTCGGCGTATCCAGGATGCTCCTCGACCGCGTAGACGACCAGGCAGGTATCCAGATAGATCAGTCCCATGCCTCACGCTCGGCCGTGATCGCCGCGTCGATGTCGGCGGTCGCCCGTCGCTGATGGTCAGCCAGGGGGTGGGCCGCGAGCCAGTCGAGCATGTCGCGCCCGCCCGAGGCGGGCGCCGCGTCAGTGACCGGGACCAGACGCGCCACCGGTCTGCCGCGGTTGGCGATGGTGACTTCCTCGCCGGCCTGCGCCCGGCGGAGCAGTTCCGAGAGCCGGTTCTTGGCATCCAGGATATTGACCTGCATGAGT
>RECU01000064.1 GCA_007693855.1 Gammaproteobacteria bacterium
CCCTCAGGTTTGAGCGCCAGCACCGAGCAGTCGACCCGCGAGAGGATCGACTCGGCGGTGTTGCCCATGAACACGCCGGCCAGCCCCACGCGCCCCACCGTCCCCATGATCAACAGGTCGGCGGAGAGCTTGCGGGCGACCTCCGGCAGCACGTTCTCGGGATGGCCTTTCAACAGGTGGACATGCGGGCTGCGGATCACCATCCCGTAGGGTTCGAGCATCTGCTCGAGCGCCTCCAGGCGGGCCTGGCGCTCGCGTCTGGCGAGCGCCCGGAACTCCTCGTCGCTCAGCTTCAGGGCGCCGCCGCCCAGCAGATCCTCGCCCACCAGCGTCCAGGCATGGGCCACGTCGAGTGAGGCATCCGTCAACTCGCGCATCAGCCCCGCGAAGGCCATGATCCGGGGATTCAACGAGTCGCGCACCGGGTCTTCCGGGTCGGGATCCACCGCGGCGAGCAGGCGGCGCAGCCGCCCGCCGCCGCCCTTGAGCAGCAGCACCGGGCAGGGGCACTTGCGCAGCAGGCTCATGTCCGTGCTGCCGAAAATGCCGGGACTGCCGCGCCGCTCGCTGGCCTTCACCAGCAGGTCCACGCCCTCGGCCTGCACCACCCGGATCACCTCGACGAAGGGCACGCCGCTGCGAACCTCGATGGCATGGGCCTGGCCCCGCGCCGTCAGATCGGCGCACAGCGTCTCGAGCTGCTCGCGCCTGCCGTCGACCAGCAGTTTGCGATAGCTGCGCCCGCCGAGCTTGGCCAGTCGACGCGGCGGCTCACGCACCACATCGATGATCTTCAGCCGGGCCCCACAGACCTGGGCCAGCGCAGCCGCCTGCGACAGCGCGGCCGTGGCCGCGCGCCCGCGGCCGTCCAGGTGCACGAGGATTCGCTTGAGTTTCAAGGCGGACATCCGGCGTTCTCCGCAGCAGGTCGGGCGCGCCGAGCGGACCGCCGGCGCAGGCCTGTCACTCTACCGCGTCCGCCGGCGGCGTGCAGACCCCAAGGCTATACTGGCGCGCATGGACTGGTCACGGCAGACGGTACTGATCACCGGCGCCTCCTCGGGCATCGGCCGGGCGCTTGCGCTGGAACTCGATCGCCGCGGCGCGCGGCTGGTGCTGGCGGCGCGCAGGCTCGAGGCGCTGGAGGCGGTGCGCGCGGCCTGCAGCACACCGGCCCGGCATCACCTGCTGGCGCTGGACCTCGAGGACGCCGACGCGCTGCCGGCACGGGCCGCCGAGGCCGAGCGCCTCGCCGGACCCATCGACATCCTGGTCAACAACGCCGGCCTCAGCCTGCGCGGGCGGATTGCAGAGACCGACATTGCCGTGGACCGGCGCATCATGGAGGTCAATTACTTCGGCAGCATCGGCCTGACCAAAGCGCTGCTGCCCGGCATGCTGGCCCGCGGCCGCGGCCAGGTGGTGGTGGTCAGCAGCATCGTCGGTCACATCAGCACGCCCATGCGCTCGGCCTATGCGGCCTCGAAGCACGCACTGCATGGCTGGTTCGACGCCCTGCGCGCGGAAGTGCATGACCAGGGGATTCGGGTGACGCTGGTGCTTCCCGGCTACATCAACACCGACATCTCACTGAATGCGCTGTGCCCGGACGGACGGCGCCATGGCCGCATGGATCGCAACCAGGCCGGCGGATTGCCGGCCGAGTACTGTGCCAGGCGCATGGCCGAGGCCATCGCGCGGGGCCGGGCGGAGGTGATTGTCTCGCGGCCTTACGAGCGCTTCGGCCGGTGGCTGGGCAGACACTGGCCGGCGCTGTTCCGGATCATCGTGCGGCGGGAACAACCGAAGTGAGCCTGCGGGCCCGCAGCTGATGCGGGCCTGCGCGTGAAGCCGGCCGCAGGTCTCCCTGCGGCGACTCGACTCAGTTGCTGCGGCGGCTGCGGGTCAACTGCACCCGGCCCTTGCGCGGGAAGCGACGCTCGTTCAGGCCGCGCACGATTTCCTCGGCAACCCGTGTGACTTCTTTCATGGTGCCCTGGCGGTAGCCGGTGATCACGGCGCCGCCGCGGGCCAGCTCGTAGCGGTGCCAGTTACCGCCTTCAGCGCCGTCCGGGGGCTCGCTTTTGGTGACTGAGGTCAGGCGGTAATCGGCGCTGGCGGCCGAAGAAGATTTGCGTACGGCGTCCTGTGCTGCACTCATGCGGTCTCATCCTCGGTGGCTACGAAATACCGGCGCATCAACCCGTCAGGGCAAGAGCAGCCGCGAATGCGGTGCCCGAAGGAGAAGGCGTCCTGCCGATATAACCGGACATTATACACATTCCATGCCAGCGTCGAAACTGCCGCGATCGGCGCAATTCGCCATGGCACAATCGATAGATGGACGCCGCACCCCACACCGCCGGCGACGCCCGCCTGCGGCAGCGCCTCTGGCAACAGCTCGAACCCGGCCCGGCCTCGATCTTCGACCTGCTGGCGCTGGCCCGGCACCGCTTCGAGCTGCTGCTGAGCCTGGTCATCGCGCTCAGCCTCATGCTGCTCCATCTCACCGAGGTGATTGGCCGGAACACCGCTGCGGTGGATCAGGACAACCGGGAGTGAACACGCTATGGACACACGCGAATTCGAGACCTTGCAGGCGCTGGCAGTCGCGCTGCACGAGGGCGGCAGCGCCCCGGCACTGACCGCGTTCGGGGCACACGACGCCGAGGCGCTGGACGCCCAGGCGCTGGCTGGCCGCGTCAAGGCCACGGCCGGGGCACTGGCGGCGCGCGGCGTCTCCCCGGGCGAGCCGGTGGCGCTGTTCGCGGCGAACAGCGCCGCCTGGGTGATTGCCGCCCTCGCGTTGATGCGCCGGGGCGCCGTGCTCGTGCCCCTGGATGCCCAGCTCGCCGGCGAGCCGCTGGCGCATGTGCTGGGCGACTGCGGCGCGCGCCAGGTGCTGGCGGACGCCGCGCGCGCCGAGGCGCTGGCGAGCCTCGACCTGGAACCGGCCCCGGAGGTGCTTGACCTGGACGCGCTGGCCGGCGCCGAAGCCGCCGAAGTGCCCGACGCGGAGGCAGACACGAACGCCGACGGGAACGTAGACGGGAACGGGAACGGGCGGGCAGCCGACGCCAGCGGCGACATCGACCGCGACGCGCGCGCGGTGATCTTCTACACCTCGGGAACCACAGGCAAGCCGAAAGGCGTCCCCCTCACCCATCGCAACCTCACCGCCAACGTCAACGCCATTCTCGCCCAGGGCATCATTCATGCGCGCGACCGCGCGCTCGTGCCGCTGCCCTTCCACCACGTCTACCCGTTCACCGCGGGACTGCTGGCCACGCTGCAGCAGGGCGCGGCCATCGTCCTCCCCTACTCCCTGGTCGGCCCGCAACTGGTCCGCGCCCTGCGCGAGGGCGAGGCCAGCGTGCTGCTCGGCGTGCCGCGGCTGTATGACTCGCTGGTCCAGGCCATCGAGCAGCGGGCCGCCGGCCGCGGGCGCATCGCCGCGGGGCTGTTCCGGGGCCTGCTCGGCCTGTCGCGAGGGCTCCGCCGGCTGGGGCTGCGCCGGCCCGGGCGCTGGCTGCTGGGCAGCCTGCACCGCCGCATGGCCCCGCAGCTGCGCCTGGTGGTGTCCGGCGGGGCCGCCCTGCCGGCGGCGCTGGCGAACCGCCTGCTCGATCTCGGCTGGGAGGTCGCCACGGGCTACGGGCTGACGGAGACCTCGCCCATCCTCACCTTCAATGCGCCTGGCGAGGGCGATCTCGCCTCCGCCGGTCGGGCGCTGCCCGGGGTGTCGCTGCGCACCCGCGAGCCTGCCAACCCGGAACATCCCGCCGAGGTCGAGGCCAGCGGACCGAACGTGTTTGCCGGCTATCTGAACCTGCCGGAGCGCAGCGAGGAGGCCTTCAGCGACGACGGCTGGTTCCGCACCGGTGACATCGGCTGGATCGACGACCACGGCTATCTGCACCTCGCCGGACGGGCCTCGGACATGATCGTGATGCCCGGCGGTGAGAACGTCGACCCCGAGAAAATCGAAGACGCGCTCAAGGCTCAGCAGGACATCGAGGATGCCTGCGTGTTCGAGGCCGAGGGCCGGCTGCTCGCCCTGCTGCAGCCTGCCATGACGGCGCTGCGGGAGCACGAAGACGCCGACGGTCTGCGCGAGCAGCTGCGCCGCGCGGTCACCGCGGCCGGCCGCGAGCTGCCGAGCCATCATCGGCTGGATGACTTCCGGATCACCCCCGATCCGTTGCCCCGCACCCGGCTCGGCAAGCTGCGACGCCACGAGGCCGAAGCGACGTACCAGCAGACCGGTCGCGACGACACCGATGTCGCGGCGGAACCCATTGCGATCGAGCGTATGAGCCCGGAGGACCAGCAGCTGCTGCAGATTCCCACGGCGCGCGCCGTCTGGGACAGCCTGTGCGAGCGCTTCTCCGACCGGCGCCTGACCCCTGACAGCAGCCCACAGCTCGATCTTGGCCTGGACTCGCTCGGCTGGGTGAGCCTGACACTGGCCCTGCGCGAGGAGGCCGGCGTCGATCTGCCGGAGACCTCGGCGAGCGGTTGGGAGAGCGTCCGGGATCTGCTGCGGGATGCCGCCGACGCCTCACCCGCCGAGGCGGGAGGCGACCTGGTGACGCTGCTGCGGGAGCCGGAATCCCTGCTCGATGCAGACAGCCGGCGCTGGCTGGCACCCTCAGGTGGCTTCCGCCGCGGCCTGCTCGGCGTCGCCCATCGGCTGCTCCAGGCGTTCTGCCGCTGGCGGTTCACGCTGCGGGTCGAGGGTGCCGCCAACCTCCCCGGCACCGGCCCGTACCTGCTCGCCCCGCGCCACCTCAGTGCGCTCGATCCACTGGTGGTGGCCGCCGCGCTGTCGCGGGAGGATGCCCTGGCACTGCGCTGGGCGGGGTGGACCGGCATCCTGTTCCGTGGCCGGCTGCGCCGCGGGGCCAGCCGGCTGGCAGGCGTGCTGCCGATCGATCCGGCGACCGCGCCGCGCACCAGCCTGGCCCTCGGCGCAGCCACCCTGGCGCGCAACTATCCTCTGGTGTGGTTCCCGGAGGGCCGGCGCTCCCCGGATGGCAGCCTGCAGCCCCTGCGCTCAGGGGTGGGGTTGCTGCTGGCCGCGCAGCCCGTGCCGGTGATTCCGGTGTGGCTGGAGGGCACGCGCGAGGTGCTGCCGGCCGGGCGGCTGTGGCCGCGGCGCGGACCGGTGAGCGTGCGTTTCGGCGAGCCCCTGGACCCGAAGAAGCTTGCCGAGTCCGGCGAGGGCGAGGCCGAGGCCGAGCGGATCGCCACGGCACTGGGCGAGGCGCTCGCGCGTCTCGGGGCATGCGACAATACAGCCTGAGCCGACAGGACAGAGTCATGCCCCGCACGCCCAACGTCACCCTGGCGATCATCGCCATCAACATCGTCGTCTTCGTCGGCTGGTACACGCTGCCATTGCAGACGATGGTCGAGCACTTCCTGGTCAGCCGGGCCCATCTCCAGGCCGGCCATTACTGGGTACTGATCACCTCGGTGTTCTCGCACAACATGCTGCTGCACATCGCGATCAACATGTTCGTGCTGTGGAGCTTCGGTGGCGTGCTGGAGAACCTGCTGGGCGGAAAGCGCTTTCTCGGCTTCTACCTGACCGCCGGCATCGTCGCCAGCGTGTCCCACGTGGTCACCTCGACCTGGCTGCTCGGTCGCCCGCCGGACTCCGCGGCTCTCGGCGCCTCGGGCGCGGTGGCCGGGCTGCTGCTGCTGTTCTCGCTGATGTTCCCGCGCCACCGCATCCTGATCTTCGGCGTGCTGCCGGCACCGGCCATGGTGGCGGCACTGGCGTTCATCGCCATCGACCTCTGGGGACTGTTCGCGCAGTTCGAGGGCGGCGGGCTGCCGATCGGCCATGGCGCCCACCTGGGCGGGGCGCTGACCGGGATCGTCTATTACTTCATGCTGCGCAGCCGTGCGCGGCGCTGAGTCGGCATCTGTTAACTCGCCAAACTAAAGCGCCAGCGCCAGCGGCTCCTCCAGACGTTCCGCCAGCCGCGCCAGCAGTCGCGCCGCATCGGCGCCATTGATCACCCGGTGATCGAAACCGAGCGTGAGCGGTAGGCGCGTTTCGGTCACCACTTCACCATCCACCAGACGCAAGCGCTGCTCGCTGGCGCCGACGCCAAGAATGGCCACTTCAGGCCAGTTCACCATGGGCAGCAGTGAGGTTGCCCCCAGCCCGCCAAGATTGGAGAGGGTGATGCTGCCGCCGCGCAGGTCGGCGGGGGACAGCCGGCCCGCACGCGCCGCGTCGGCCAGCTCGGCGAGGCGGGTGGCCAGTTCGGCGAGGCCGAGGCGATCGGCATCGCGCAGTACCGGCACGACCAGCCCGCGTGGGGTGTCCACGGCGACGCCCAGATGGACATTCTCGCGCAGTATCCGGGCCTGTGCCCGGGCATCGTAGGCGGCGTTGATCGCCGGGAACTCCCGCAGGACGCGCGCGAGGGCGGCGGCGAGCAGCGCAGTCATGGTCAGGGGCACATCCGGATGACGGGCGCGCAGCCGGGCGCGCGCCGCAGCCAGGGCATCGATGACCACCTCGCGCGTGACCCATGCATGCGGCACCTCGCGCCAGGCGCGCTGCATGTTGGCGGCGACCGCCCGGCCCAGGCCATCGAGGGGCTGAACCGATACCGCACCAAACGCCGCCAGATCGGGCAACGCGGCAGCGGAGCCTGCCGGTGCGCTGCCGGCTACCGACGCTCCAGTGGCCTCGGCCTGCTGGCGCTCACGGACATGGCGCTTCACATCCTGCTTGCTGATCCGCCCACGACGACCACTGCCGGACACCTCTGCGATATCCACCCCCAGCTCCCGGGCCAGGCGCCGCGCGGCCGGGCCGGCGGGTGCCGCCTCGCCATCCGGGGCGCCGGCGGGATCGGTTGCGGGCGCGGGCGGCACTTCAGGCGCAGGCGGCGTCAGTTCAGACGCAGGCGCCACGGCGCGCTCGGGTTCGGGTGCTGACGCGGGCTTGGGCGCAGGTTCAGGGTCTGCCACGGGTTCCGGCGCAGGGTCCGACGCCTCCGGGGCCACTGACACAGGAGCCGAGCCACCCGTGCCCGCCGCGATGCGCGCGTACGCCGTGCCCTCGGTCAGCGTGTCGCCTTCGGCGACCAGCCAGGCCTCGACGACACCATCGGCCGGCGCTGGCACTTCCATGACGACCTTGTCGGTCTCGATCTCGAGCAGCGGGTCGCCCTCGGCCACCCGCGTGCCCGCGCTGACCACCAGTCGCGCCACCACGCCTTCGCTCACACCGTCACCCAGGGCTGGAATCTGCCAGGTCTCGGACATCACTCGGTCTCCTCAGCGGGCGGTGGGATCGGGTGCATCGCTGGCCACGGCCAGCCCCTCCAGGGCCTGGTCCAGCGCCTCGGCGGACAGCATGTCCCGGTCGGCGAGGCTCACGAGTGCCGCCCGGGCGATGTGCCGGGGGTCGATCTCGAAGTACTCGCGCAGGCGCTCGCGGCTCTCGCTCAGGCCGAAGCCGTCGGTCCCGAGCGCCGTGAAACCCTGCGGCATCCAGCGGGCAACCCCGTTGGGCAGGGCTTTCATGTAATCGCTGACGGCCACCAGCGCACCGGGGTGTTCACCGAACAGTGCCTCGAGTCGCGAGCGCCGACGCGGCGCCTCGGGCGTCAGTCGATGGGCGCGCTCGCAGGCCTCCGCCTCGCGCGCAAGCTCGACATAGCTGGTGACGCTGTAGACACTCACCCGGCAGCCCCGCGCCTCAAGCAGCGGTACGGCAGCCAGCGCCTGCTGCATGATGCTGCCACTGGCCAGCAGCGCCACCGGCAGGCCATCGCCCTCGCCCTGGCGGAACAGGTAGGCGCCCGACAGTACGTCTTCGGGACTGACGTGCGCCGGCATGGGTGGCATCGGATGGGTCTCGTTGTACACCGTCAGGTAATAAAAGACCTTTTCCTGGCGCGCATACATCGCCTCGATGCCCTCGCGCACGATGATGGCGAGTTCATAGGCGAATGCCGGGTCGTAGCTCCGCAGGTTCGGCACCGTGCTCGCCAGCACATGCGAGTGGCCATCCTGGTGCTGCAGCCCCTCGCCGTTGAGCGTGGTGCGACCCGCCGTACCGCCGAGCAGGAAGCCGCGGCAGAGCATGTCGGCCGCCGACCAGATCATGTCGCCGACACGCTGGAAGCCGAAGATCGAATAGAAAATATAGAACGGGATGGTCGGCACGCCGTGCACGGCATACGCCGTGCCGGCGGCGAGAAACGAGGCCATGGCACCGGTCTCGCAGATGCCTTCCTGGAGGATCTGGCCGTCGCGGGCCTCGCGATAGGGCAGCAGGGTGTCGGCGTCCACCGGCGTGTAGCGCTGGCCTTCCGGTGAGTAGATGCCGGCCACCTTGAACAGACCGTCCATGCCGAAGGTGCGCGCCTCGTCGGGCACGATGGGCACGACGTAGCGGCCGAGGCGCTCGTGGCGCAGCAGCCGGGCGAGCATGCGCACGACCACGGCCGTGGTCGAGGCCTCACGCTCACCGCTGCCCTGCAGGAACTCGGCGAACTCCTCGAGTGTCGGCGCGGTCAGCTCGGGACACTCGACCCGGCGCTCGGGCAGGTAGCCGCCCAGTGCCTCACGGCGCTCACGCAGATAGCGAAGCTCGGCACTGTCTTCGTCGGGGCGATAGAACTCGGCGCGCATCACCGCCTCGTCCGACAGCGGGATGCCCAGGTCCCGGGCCACCGCCAGGCGTTCCTCGGCGCTGAAGTTCTTTTTCTGATGAGCGGTGTTGCGGCCCTGCGCCGAGGCACCCAGGCCATCGCCTTTCACGGTCTTGACCAGGATGACCGTGGGACGGCCATTGGCGGCCATGGCGCGTTGATACGCGGCAAACACCTTCTTGGGATCCTGGCCGCCGCGGCGGATGCGCCGGATCTCCTCGTCGGTGAGGGTGTTCATCATGCGCTCGAGCGCGGGATTGCCCTCCACCCAGTGCTCGCGCTGCACGTTGCCGGGCAGCACCGAGTAGTACTGGTAGTCGCCGTCGACGGCCTCCTCCATGCGCCGGCGCAGCACCCCCTCGTGGTCCTGGGCGAGCAGCGCATCCCAGCCGCTGCCCCAGATGACCTTCAGTACGTTCCAATCGGCCCCGCGGAAGCTGCGCTCGAGCTCCTGGATGATCTTGCCGTTGCCCCGCACCGGCCCGTCGAGCCGTTGCAGGTTGCAGTTGATCACGAGCACGAGGTTGTCGAGCTTCTCGCGCGCGGCGATGTTGATGGTGCCGAGCACTTCGGGTTCATCGGCCTCGCCATCGCCGATGAAACACCAGACCCGCCCGCCATTGGCCGGCTTGAGCCCGCGGTTCTCGAGATACTTGGCGAAACGTGCCTGGTAGATGGCGGCCGGCGTCGACAGGCCCATCGAGGCGTTGGGCACCTGCCAGAAGTCGGGTAGCGCGCGTGGGTGGGGATACGACGGCAGACCGCCCCCCTCGCCAAGCTCGCGGCGGAAGTTGCCAAGCGCGGTGGCACTGAGGCGGCCTTCCAGAAAGGCGCGCGCATAAATCCCCGGCGAGGCATGCGGCTGGGGCATCACCAGGTCGCCGCCGTAGTCGGCGCTGCGTGCACGGAAACAGTGATTGAACCCCACCTCGAGCTGGGTGGCCGCCGAGGCGTAGGTGGCGATGTGGCCGCCGACGCCGGCGCCGGCATCCTGCGCCTGCAGCACCATGGCCATGGCGTTCCAGCGCAGCCAGTTCTCGATGCGTTTCTCGAGCTCGAGATCACCCGGGTAGGCCGGCTGGTCACTCGGGGCGATGGTGTTGATGTAAGGCGTGTTGAGCGTGGCCTCGCTCAGCACCACGCCGCGGGCGATGGCGTGATCCTGCACCGCGCGCAGAATGGCCCGCACACCATCCTCGCCGTACTCGCGGCGGATGTAGTCGAGGGAGTCCAGCCATTCCTGGCGGTCTTCCGCCAGGGCGTCGATCAGTTGTGCGGCCATGGGGCTCTCCGCTGCGGGCGCGCCGGGCGCCGGGTCCAGCCGGATAGTGTACGCCGCCGCCGCGACCGGCGATTGCGAACCATGGCTCTCATAGGGGTATTGATGGCATGATCCGCCTTTAATCCAATCCAAAACGCAATAAAATGCCAAATCCCGCCCTGGACCGTATCGACTACCGCATCCTGCAGCAGCTGCAGAACGACGCCCGCATCAGCAACACCGAGCTGGCCGAGCGTGTCGGGCTGTCGCCCTCGCCGTGCCTGAGGCGGGTACGGGCACTCGAGCAGGCCGGCATCCTCAAGCGCTACGTGGCCCTGGTCGACCCTCGCGCCGTGGGGCTGCCCATCAGTGTGGTGGTGAACGTGTCGCTGCGTTCGCAGGAACGCGCCGCGCTCGTGGAGTTCGAGCGCCAGATCGAACGCTGCCCGGAGGTCATGGAGTGTTACCTGATGACCGGCAACAGCGATTACCTGCTGCGCATCGTGGTGCCGGACCTCGAAAGCTATGAACGCTTTCTCGCCGACACGCTGACACGCATCCCGGGCGTGGCGAACATCCAGTCCGGACTCGCGCTGAAGCAGGTGGTCTACCGCACGCAACTGCCGCTGGACACCCGCGGCCCGCGCACCACGACACCCGCGCTTACAGAATGACCCTCACCACCGTCGCGCAGACCAGCGCGATCAGCAGCGCGCCCACCAGATCCACGAACAGACCGGTGCGGATGAAGCGCGCCACCGGCACATGCCCGGTGGCGATCACCATGGCGTTGGACGACGTGCCTGCCGGGTTGGCCACCCCCCAGCTCGCCGCCAGCCCGGCGGCCAGCGCCACGGGCACCGGGTCGTAGCCACCGGCAATCGCCAGCGCGGCGACGATCGGCATGAAGGTCACCGCAGTGCCCACCTGCGAGGAACACTCGGTGACCGCGATGCAGATCAGCGCCACCACGACCAGCAGCAGCAGATAGGGCAGCGCCGACACGCCACCGAGCGCCGCGCCGATCCAGTCGCTGAGCCCGGTGCTGACGATGGCATCGGCCAGGGCCAGGCCGCCGCCCAGCAGAAACACCAGAAACCAGGGTGCTTTCTGACAATCCGCCCATTCCAGCAGCCGCTCGTCGCGGCCGCCGACCTCGGCGCGCGGTGCGCCGCTCGGCAGCAGGCACAGCGCCAGCGCCGCGAGCATGGCCACCGTCGGCGCTGACAGCGCAGGCACCAGGGTGCGCAACCAGGGCAGGGCGATCCAGGCGCTGCTGGTCACCGCGAGCACCGCGATCACGCGCCACTCGGGCCGGGTCAGCGGCCCCTGCTCCCCTACCGCCGCGGCGATCCCGGCGCGCGAGAGCAGCGGGTAGTGGGCGCGGCGCACGTCACGGGTAATGAACCACCACGCCACCGGCAGGGCCAGGGCCACCAGCGGCAGGCCGAACCCCATCCACTGCAGGAAACTCAGTTCCACATCGAACTGCCGGCTCAAGAGCTCCATCACCACCGGGTTGACCGGCGTCCCCACTGGCGTGATGAACCCTCCCATGTTCGAGGCCAGCGCGATGGCAAGGAAAATCGCGCAGAAAAAATGCCGACGGGCAGACTCGTCGATCCCGCTTGCCGGCGCCGTCACGGCGGCGGCGATGGCCGCGGCGATGGGCAGCATCATCACCGTGGTGGCGGTGTTGTTGACGATCATCGACATCACCGCCGTCGCCAGCATCAGCGCGAGCACCAGATGATGCGGTGCCGGACTGCTGCGCTTGACCAGCAGCAGCGCCAGGCGCCGGTGCAGCCCCCATTTCTCCGTCGCAAGCCCCAGGATGGCGCCACCGAGCACCAGGAACAGCACCGGCGCCATGTAGTTGCTGCTGACCGTCGCGGCGTCCTGCACACCCAGCAGCGGCAGCAGCACGAACGGCAGGGCGCCCGTGATCGGGATGGGTACCGCCTCGGTAAACCACCAGGTGCCCATCAATACCGCCACCGACGCCGTCTGCCAGGCGGCAACCGTCAGTCCGTCCGGCACCGGCAGGGCCTGCAGCAGCAGGAACGCCCCCAGGCCCAGCCAGAACCCGATGCGCCTCAGCATGACAGCGCGCGGGCGACCGAGGCGTCCGGCAAGTGCCGCACAGTGGCGGCACGGACAGCGGCGGGGACCGCCTTAAGGCGTTTCAAGCGGCGGCTCCTTGACGTCTTCGCTGCGCGTGCGCGCGCCCGCAGCGGACGCCCGCCGTTCGCGCTCGGCCAGGTGCTGGCGTGGCAGGAAACTGTCCACGGTGGCCTCTGCGACATCGAGGGCGTAGGACTCCGGCAGCTCGTCGCCCAGCAGCGCCCCCGGGGGCATCACCGGGAAGAGCTGGTCGTAGCGCCGGATCTCGGCCGGGCTGACGCGGCGGAACACGTGCGTGCGGTCCAGCTCATCGGTGTGGCGCAGGCCGGCCGAGGCAATGATTTCGGCCACTGCATGCACAGTGCGGGCGTGATAGTTGGCCACCCGCTCGGCCTTGTCGGCGACCACCAGGCCACGCACCAGCCGCGGGTCCTGGGTCGCCACCCCGGTGGGGCAGCGGTTGGTGTTGCAGGTCAGCGACTGCACGCAGCCAAGCGCCAGCATCATGCCGCGCGCACTGTTGCAGAGGTCCGCGCCAAGCGCGAGATTCTGGACCATGTGAAAGCCGCTGAGGATCTTGCCCGCCGCGATCACCCGCACCTGCTCGCGCAGCCCATAGCCGATCAGGCAATCGTCGACGAAAGCCAGCGCTTCTCGCAAAGGCATGCCGATGGAGTTGGCGTATTCCAGCGGCGCGGCACCGGTACCGCCCTCGCCACCATCGACGGTGATGAAGTCCGGCGTGATACCGGTCTCGAGCATCGCCTTGCAGATGCCGATGAATTCGCTGCGTCGGCCAATGGCCAGCTTGAAGCCGACCGGCTTGCCGCCGGAAAGCTCGCGGAGCCTCGCGATGAACCGCATCAAGCCCAGCGGCGAATCGAACGCCGAGTGCGCCGCGGGTGAGTCCACCTGGGTCCAGGGCGACACCCCGCGGATCCGGGCGATTTCCGGGGTGTTCTTGGCCGCCGGCAGGATGCCGCCGTGTCCCGGCTTGGCGCCCTGCGAAAGCTTGAGTTCGATGAGCTTCACCGACGGCAGGCCCGCCTTCTCGCGGAAGGCCCCCGGCTCGAAGCGGCCGTCGGCATCGCGACAGCCGAAATACCCGGTGCCGATCTGCCACACCAGGTCGCCGCCCTCGAGATGATGCGGGCTCAGCCCGCCCTCGCCGGTGTTGTGGCAGAAGCCACCGCGGGCGGCGCCGCGGTTGAGTGCCCGCAGGGCATTGGCGCTGAGCGAGCCGAAGCTCATCGCGGAGATGTTGAGCACGCTCGCCGAGTAGGGCTGCGTGCAGTCCGGGCCACCGATCCGGACCCGCAGCGCATCCTCCTCGACCTCGGACACCGGGATGGCTGATATCGAATGGCCGATCCACTCGTAGCCGGGACGGTAGGTATCGACCCGGGTGCCGAAGGGCACGGTGTCGAGCGCGAGCTTCGCGCGCTGGTAGACCACCGCGCGGAACATGCGGTTGATCGGCGTCCCGTCGGTGTCGGACTCCAGCAGGTACTGGCGGACGTAGGGCCGCAGCCCCTCCATGAGCCAGCGACCCCGGCCCACCAGCGGGTAATTGCGCCGCACCGAATGCTCACGCTGGAGCATGTCGTACAGGCCGACCAGCAGCAGCGGGCCCACCAGCAGCAACGCCCACCACACCGGCGGCCAGACAGTGGCGATCCCGCCGATCAGCAGCAGGACGGCTGCGCTGACACCGATGAACCAGTAATGCATCGCCTGCTCCCGTGTGTCTATGATCCGGCCGGATCGATCAGTCCGCGGGGCAGCCGTCCACGAACTCGACAGTCAGTGTCGAGGGTGTGCGCAGCAGCATCATGATCATCTCGTCACTGCCCGACTGCGGCCCGCCGTGCACGATACCGGCTGGGCGGTAGAAGTACCCGCCCGAGCCCCAACGACAGCACAACGAGAATCGGGTGATTCAGAACGGCAGTCCCATCGGCCTGGGCGTCGAGCGAGCCCGAGACGCCGGAATGGTGCCGCCGGAGAGACTCGAACTCCCGACCCTCCGCTTACAAGGCGGACGCTCTACCAACTGAGCTACGGCGGCATGGACAATCACGATTGTAGGCGCGCAGGGAAGCATCGGGCAACGCGGCTCAGCGCGGCGGACAGCTCACCGGCTGAATGCGCGCATCCCGTGCAGCCGCGCCCTCGGGCAGCGGCGGCAGCTCGACACCCTCCGGCACCTCGAGCTGGAGCCGATAGACCGTGGCGCTGCGATAGCGGTCGCGCAGCTCCGCCTGCACCGCAAAGGCCTCGGCCTGGTCGCGCAGACGCTCGGCCCGCTGACGCTGAGTGAACAGGCCCAGCGACACCGTGAAGGTCTCCTCGCCAGGGATGACATAGGCGTCCGGCACCCCGCCCTCGCGCAGCCGCTCGGCGGCGGCGCGGGCCCCGTCACGGCTGTCGAAGGAGGCCACCAGCCAGTAGCCCGCCCAGAGCTGTCCCTCTTCGGCCTGCTGGATGGGCGACAGCCCCTCGCCCCTGAGCTCTTCCGCAAACCTCGCCGACACCTCCGGGCTCGCGAACGGCCCAATCGACACGCAGCGTACAGCCACCACCGGCACATCAGCCACCGGCACATCAGCCACCGGGACCTCATCCATGGGCCGCGCGTCGAGCCGCGGTTCGTCGACCAGGGCCAGTACGCTGTCCTGTCCGGACGGCGGCGGTTCGCCGGGTTCGGGCACCAGTACCCAGTAGCGCCAGGCCAGCATGGCGAGGTTGGCGAGCAGCAGCACCAGCAGCAGCCGACGCATCAGGCGTGCTCACCGGCGAACCGCGCCAGCCCCTCGAGCAGCAACTGCGGCCGATGCTCCACCGCGCCATCGAGATAGGGCAGCAACTCCGGCGCCCCGCCGCCGGTCACCAGCAGCGGCGGGCGCTCGCCCAACGCCCCGGCGGCCGCCGACCGGGCCCGCTCCACGGCACCGACCAGCGCCCACGCGGCCCCGAAACTCACGGCCTCGTCGGTCGACCGGCCAAAGGCCGCCTCGGCCTCTCCCGGCAGCGCCTGCAGGTGGGCGCGTCCGATATCGCTGGTGTCACGGTACAAGGCCCGCGCCATCAGCTCGCGACCGGCCAGGATGAGCCCGCCGAGGTGCCGACCGTCGGCGGCCACGGCATCGATGGTCACCGCCGTGCCGGCATCCACCACCAGCGCTGCGCCGGCGACATGATGGAAAGCGGCGATGACCGCCACCCAACGGTCCACGCCCAGCCGGGCGGGGTTTGCATAGGCGCAGCGCACCCCCAGGGCGGTGGCGGTCGACGCCACGAACACCGGCGGGCGCGCGCAGGCCCGCGCCAGGCCGCGGCGCAGCGCATCGGCCATCCACGGGCCGGCGACGTTCGCCACCAGTACACCGTCGAGCTGCTCCGGCGCCGCCGACACCAGCGCACGGACGGCGCCGGCGGGGTCACTGCGGGCGGGGCAGCGCCCGGGCGAGGACAGGCGCTGGCCATCCCACAGGGCCCATTTCAGGCGGCTGTTGCCGGCGTCCACGAGGAGCTTCATGACTCAAGCCTCACGCTGACCTCACCCGAGACGACCCGCTGAATCTCACCCGCGCACGAGAGTCTCAGCGCTCCGTCGGGATCGATGCCGGCGCCTTCGCCGGACAGCGTGGCCGCCGGCCCAGGGCAGGTCAGTGTGCGCCCGAAGAGATAGTCGGCCGCGGCGAACTCGTCACGGAACGCCGAAAACCCCTGCGCACCGAACACCGCCAGCATTTCCGCAGCCCGTGCCAGGACCCGCCCGGCCAGCGGCTCCAGCGCCGGCGTCCGCCCGGTCAGCGTCAGCAGGTCGACCGGGCCCCGGCCCCAACTCGGCACGATGGCCGCGCGCGCCGCCTCTGGCAGCGCCAGATTGATCCCCACACCGATCACCACACTGGGTTGACCACCGCGCTCCCCGCGCAGTTCGGCAAGAATCCCCCCAAGCTTCCCATCCGCCGCCACCAGGTCATTCGGCCACTTCAGGCTCACGCCGGTGATGTCGAGATCCGCGAGCGCACGGCGCACGGCCACGCCAGCCGCCAGGGCCAGCGCCGGCAGCGTGGCGGGGCGCCGGGAGAAGGTCCAGGCCATGGAGAGAGACAGACCGGCACCGGCGGGCGCACTCCAGACCCGCCCGTGGCGTCCCCGGCCCGCCGTCTGCGCATACGCCAGGCAGGCATCGAGCTGGCCGGGCGACGGGGCCGGCCGGGCCAGCAGCCAGCTGTTGGTGGAATCGATCTGCGCTAAGACCTCGAGTGTGCCAAGCGGACTCTCGCCCGCCGCCTCGCGGATGGTCGCGACGGCCGCCGTGGGTGAGAGGGTCATCAGCGCTTGCGTCGGAACAGCATCAGCCGCTCGACCCGGTTCTCGGTGCCCGCACGCAGCCGCGCCATGTTGCTGCGGTGGGTGTAGAGGATCAGCGTGGCCACCGCCAGCGCAAACCAGAAAAACCCCTCGTGGCCAACCGGCCAGCCCAGTGCCACCAGCAGCGGCGCCAGCGCGGCGACCGTGATGGTCGCCAGCCCGACAATGCCGGTCGTGGTCACGATCCCCAGCCAGACCAGGAGCATCGGCACCACCAGCGCGGGCGCGAGCACGGCGATGAGCCCCACCGCCGTGGCGGCCCCCTTGCCGCCCCGGAACTCATGCCACAGGGGCCAGACGTGCCCGGTCACGGCGGCCAGCGCGCAGCCATACACAACCACCTCGCGGGGCATCGCCGGATCCAGCGGAACCCCCGGCAAAGCCAGACCGGGCAGCACCAGCGCGGCCAGCACCCCTTTGCCGATGTCGATGACCAGTACGCCCGCGGCGAAGGCGCCGCCTTGGGTGCGCAGGGCGTTCGTGCCGCCCGCGTTGCCGCTGCCCAGGCTGCGGATATCGATGCCGCCGCGCAGCCGACCGAGCAACAGGCTGCCCATCACCGAGCCGAGGAGATAGGCAAGCAAGACCTTGAGACCGAGTTCCAGCATGGCGGCACTCTGGGCAAACAGCCTGTGATTGTACCCGTGCCCCGAGCGGCCGGGCAGCGACCCGGCACATCGCTCCCGGGGCCGATGCGTGTCAGCGTGGCGGGCGCTCGGGGGCCCCCGGCCCGGGCAGGCTCCCCGGGGTATCTGCGGCGCGGGTATCGCGCCGTGATCCGAGATAGATCGCGACCAGCGCAATCGCGGCGCCCAGGGCCTCGATGGCGGTGAATCCGCGACCGAGCAGCAGCACATCCCAGGCAAACGCCAGCGTCGGCTGGAGCAGCAGGATCAGGCCGACGCGCGTGGTGCTGACGTGTGCCAGGCTGCTCGAAATCAGCACCCAGCCCAGCACGGTGGCGGAAATCGAATAGCCGGTCAGCAGAAAGGCATCGCGCACGCTGGGGATGCGCAGCGACTCACCGGTGAACAGGGTGAGCACGGCGAGCACGACGGCGCCGGCCAGTGAGGCCAGCGCCACGTCGCGCATGGGCGAGCCGGCACCGCCACCGCGCACCCGCGCCAGCTGTAGCCCGAGGATATAGCCGGCATAGCTCACGGCCGTCAGCAGCCCGAACACCACCCCAAGCCGATACTCCGGGGTCAGCACCGACCAGTCGATGCCAACGATGAGCATCAGCCCCAACAGCGCCAGCGGGATGGCAATCAACTGTCCCGCCCCGGGGCGCTGGCGGTACAGGACAAAGGCCACCGCGGTCAGGATGAACACCTGGAAGTTCGCCAGCAGCGTCGAGATGCCGGCACCGACGAACAGAATGCTTCGATGCCAGAAGAACAGATCGAAGGCGAAACAGGTGCCGGCGATGACCACAGCGCCGATGAGTGACGGACGGATCCAGATCCGCTCGCCCCGCCAGCGCACGAACGCCAGCAGCAGCGCGCCGCCAATGGCCAGCCGGTAGAAGGCACTGGTGGTGGGATCCGCGCTGGTGAACGAGACCCACACCGGCGAGAAGCTGATCATCACGGCGCCCGCCACCAGGCGCAGCACGGCATGGCGCGGGCCGAACATCAGCCGACCGGGAGGCTCAGGCGCGGTGACAGGGTGTGCATGCCGCGCATGGTAGCGCAGCGGGCACGCGGCGATCAGCCTGCGTTGGCAACGGTCTCCGCATTGACCTGAAGTCGATAGCCGAAACCTCGAATGGTCTCGATCATCCCTTCCAGGGCGTGCGGCTCAAGCACCTGGCGAAGCCGGCGCACGTGCACATCCACGGTGCGCGGGCTCACGCCGTGCTCGCGGCCCCACACCCGCGCCAGCAGCTGGGCCCGGCTGTGGACGCGACCGGGATGAGCCAGCAGGAATTCGAGCAGACGGTATTCCGCTGGCGCCAGGCTGGTCTCCTGTCCATTGATCTGCACCCGGTGGGCGATCCGATCCATCGCCACCGCGCCGACCTGCAGCAGGCCCGTGACCGGCAAGATGGGCGGCCGACGCAGGGTCGCGCGGACCCGCGCCAGCAGTTCGGCCGCACGATAGGGCCGCGCGATGAAATCGTCGATACCGCTGTCCAGCGCCCGCACCACGTTGCGCACGTCATAGCGTCGCGACACCATGATCACCCGAGGAGGACGCAGGCCTTCGCGCCTGCGCAGGCGCTCCACATACTCTAGACCCGCCATGTCCGGCAGCGTCCAGTCGAGCATCAACAGTTCGGGACAATGCTCACCGAGCAGGCGATCGGCCGTCTGGCAGTCCTGCGCCTCGCGGACGCGATAGCCCTCGCCGCGCAGCTGCCGGACCACCGGCTCGCGCGAGGCACGTTCACTGTCGACGATAAGAATGGTGGACATCGTGATCTTCCCCGGGGCCGTCGGGCAGAACTGCCCGAGCCCGCCGCACTGAGCTCTAGTCAACCCCGCGGGGTTTACAGCAGGCTTACAGGAATATTGTGGTTTTGTTACACCGACCTGGAGGTTGTCATCGAGACTTCACCGGACTGCAACGCCAGGTTGATGTTCGGCACCGATGCTTGCCGCAGTCACGGCCAGTCGGAGGACGCCGGATGCGGGCTGCAGGACATGAAGACTCGTTGCGCTACCGTACCGTCTTCGTCTCGGACATCCATCTCGGCTCGAGCGCATGTGCCGCCGATCTACTGCTGGATTTTCTCGGGACGGTCGACTGTGAGACGCTCTATCTTGTTGGCGACATCATCGATGTGTGGAGCCTCAAGAAACAGTTCTACTGGCCAGCGTCACACAACGAGGTGGTGCGCCGGATCCTGAAGGCGGCGCGCAACGGCACCCGTGTGATCTACATTCCCGGTAACCACGACGAGCTGTTCCGCGACCATGTCGGCCTCAACGTGGGCGGTGTCGAGATCCGTCGCGACAGCATTCACCAAACGGCCGACGGGCGTCGTTTGCTGGTGCTCCACGGAGACGAGTTCGATCAGGTGGTGCAGTTCAGCCCGTGGCTGGCCAGTCTCGGGGCCCACGCCTATGAGCGCCTGATCCGCCTTAACGCCTGGGTCAATCGGTGCCGACGCTGGTTTGGTGCGCCCCACTGGTCACTGGCCAAATACCTCAAGCACCGGGTCAAGAACGCGGTGCAGTACATGGGAGAGTTCGAGCGGGCGGTGACGACAGCCGCCCGTCAACGAGGCGTGGATGGCCTGGTCTGCGGCCATATCCACCATGCAGAAATTTCGACCATCGATGGCATCACCTACTGCAACGATGGCGACTGGGTCGAAACCTGCAGCGCGCTGGTCGAACACAGCGATGGCCGTCTCGAAATCCTGCGCTGGGCTGAACATCTGGCCGCGCGGGAGGCGCGTGGCAACCTGACGATTGCCGTGGCGACAGACCGGGCGGCCTGACGTCCACTCAGGACGCGGGCGCGGCGCGTGGTTCGCTCAGCCTGAGCGTCAGGCACTTGGCCGAGCCGCCGGCCTTGAGGAACTCCGACAGCCCCACTTCGTGCACGACGAAACCGGCCGCCGCCAGAGCCTGCTGCAGCGCCGGCGAGGCGCGATTGAGAATCACGTGCTCGTCGATGTTCACCGCGTTACAGGCAAAACTGCCGGCATCCAGGGTATCGACGACGATGCGGCGTTCCGGGGGGACGCGGGTTTCGATGGCCACGCGCGAGTCGTAATCGAAGGCGGGCGGATGGTAGAGCAGGTAGCCGCCGCTCAACGGACACATGCAGGTATCGATGTGATAGAAGCGGGCATCGGTCAGGCGCACGGAGACCAGCTCCCGGTCGGGAAACCACTCGGCAAGATACGGATGCGCCTCGATCTCGGTGCGGAAGCCGTACCCCGTCCACAGCCAGGGGCCGCCGCGATCGAGCAGACAGTCACCGGCACCTTCGAAGCCGACGCTGTCGGGCAAGCGGCGAACGTCGAACCCTTGGGCACGAAACCACTCTCGGTAGTGCGTCTCCTCGGGCCGGCGCTCCATCGGCATGAAGTGACTGGGCACGGCGATGTCGCCGTACACCACCCCGGCGTTGGCGGTGAACACCATGTCCGGCAGATTCGGCCGCGCCTCCAGCGTCACCACCTCGGCAAAACTCGCGATCAATGCACGCAAGCCCTCCCACTGTTCACGAGCAAGGGCCAGATCCAGACCCCCTTCGTGGCCCGCCATCCAGGGGTTGATGACGTAATCCACGCGGAAATGATCCGGGGGGCACATGAGGATGCGATGCGAAGTGGACACGCGGCAGGACCTTGACTGGATTCGATGACACCAGTGTAGCCGCTGCGACGGCCGCATGGGCGGCAGGGCCCCGCTGCAGAAAAGACAAGGCCCCGCCAGGCGGGGCCTTGTCGGTCTGCAGAAACCAGCCCTCGTCGGTCAGTGGTACCGACGAATGCCTGTCTTACAGCTCGGTGACCCCCTCATCCTCAACGAGGAAATCGTCGAGCAGGATCAGTCCGAAGTCATCCGTGCCCGGCAGCGGATCGCGCGCGATGGCGCTGTACACGCCTCCGGCCGAGATCTCGATGGTCAGCGGGCCGATGGCGACGGTGTCGGTCCCGGCCAGCGTGACCGTGACGTCGTAGCTGCCCGGATCGAGGCTGAGATAGCCGGTGTCGTCGAGGAAATCGAACGCGGGGATCGCGGGATCGACACCCTCGATGCCCGCACCGACCGCGGTCACGTAGACATCGACCTCGCCCGCGCTGGGCGCTCCGTGGACGATACGGACGCGCGACTCGGTGGCGATGCCGCGACGATCGTCGGCCAGCAGGAGCGCATCGATGTCTGCCAGCAGACCCACCGCGACCACCGTGGTCTCGGCGCCGGCCGGCAGTTCCACGTCAGCATCGATCACGATCGCACCCGCGTTGCCCGCAGCAGTCACCTTGACGTTGTACTCGCCCGCCTCGACCGACACGAAGTCGGAGGCCACCGGGAACGGCACACCCGCCAGGAACGGCGCCTCGAAGTTGTCGTTGACGATCACGTCAACCGCCGGAGCATCCGGCGAGGCGTGCACCACGCGGACGTTCGACGGCGTATTCACATCGCGCAGGGTGAAGGCCGACTGGCCGTCGGAGACCAGCAGTTTCACCGGCGCATCGCCGGCGCCGGTGTTCGGCACCGCGGTCACCAGCAGATCCGCACCTCCGGGCAAGGTCACCGCGCCAGAATCGAACACCACGATCTGCTCGCCGCTGTCCTCAACCGCGACGCGGATCTGGTAATCGCCTTCGGGGACGGTTACCGGGTCGAGATCCTCACCAAAGGCAAAGGTACCCAGGGGCATTTCACCTGCCGGCAGGTCGCCGGGCTCGGTCACGAACACGTTCACTTCGGGCGCGTTGGGCGCACCGTGCACCACGCGCACACGCACGTCACCGGCATCGATCTGTTCCTGCGGCTGCTCGAGAATCAGCGGGCCGAAGGCCTCAGGGCTGTCTGCATCGGCGGCGACATTGCCGATGGCGAGCACGTTGTACTGAATGTCAGCTTCCAGCGAGAGCGTCACCGGTCCGATGACCGCCAGGCGCTCGTCGCCGGGCAGGCGCGCATCGACCTGGATTTCGTAATCACCGCTGTCGAGTTCGGTGATCGGCGTAGCTGCCAGAAATGGCACATCCCCGAACGCGACGTCACCCTCGACCAGGATGTCGACATTCGGCGCATCGGCCGAGGCGTGCACGATACGCACTGTCGAGGTTTCCGGCGGGGGCGGCGGCGGGGGTGGCGGCGCCGGGGGAAAGGTTCCGGAACTGGATGGTGAGCCACTGTTGCAACCCGCAACGGCGAGCGCGGCAGTCGCGAGCAGGGTGGCCATCAGGCGAGTCTGCATTTTCAATCCTCCATGAGTGAACGACACGACCACCATACGGTGAGGGCGGCGAATCGGATTCATCGAGGCTTGACAGAACCGTCAAAGCGAGACGCACGACACCGCGGCGGATGCCGCCTGCATGCTCAGTCTGGCTGGGCGATGAGCAACAACTCTTCGCGGCTGGAGACCATGACTCCCCCGGCCGGCTCGCGCGTCAGCGCGAACAGCGCGGCCTCTCGCACAGGAATATTCGCGCGGATCGGCACGATGACCTCATCGGCGCTGGCGGGCACGTCGAACACCCCGCCATCAACGGGGAAACTGTCATCACGCGTGGCGTCGAAGATCCAGAGCTGGTACTGGGCCTCGCCAGGGTCATTCGCCGGCAGGCCGGCAAATCGCATGTAGCCTTCCTGACGGGTCGGACTCCACACGACATCACCATGCACGTCGAGGTGCGCGTAGCCTTCGGTGAGCTGCCACGGCCGGCGAATCAGTTGATCCTCGACAGACAGCAGATCTGCCCGACGAAACTCCGGCGTCGGCACCGCGGGCGACACCTCGACGACGCGCTCGACCTCGAGCTCGACGATTTCCGGACCCTGCAACCACAGCCCGAGGGCGATCAGCACGCTGGCCGCTGCCGCGAACCAGGCGGGCGCGGGCCGGCGCCAGAGTGGCGCGGTGGCGACCTGCGTCGGCTGCGCCGCAGGCGACGGATCAGCGGTGGCCGCCGCAGGGCCCGCCGGCACCACAGACAGGGTGGGCTTGCGCATGCTGAAGCTCGCCGCCACCTTCTGGCACAGGGCCTCAGGCATCGGCTCAACCTGCTCGAGGGTGGCCAGCGCAACCCACGCGGCGGCCTCGTCGAACATGTCTGCATCGATCTCGGGGTAGTCCGACAGCTGCTCGCGCAACTCGGCGGATTCTCCTGGACTCAGCCCCTCGATGGCCCGCTGCGAGAGCAGCTCAAGCAGGCGTTCTTCGCGATCCGGATGCGGGTTCACGACTCAGCTCCCTGGGCGTGTTCCCCGCCCTCACCGTCCGGCGCAAGGCGCGCGCGGATCTTGATCAGCCCCCGGCGGATCTGGGTTTTCACCGTCCCAAGCGGCTTGCCGGTCTCGCGCGCGATCTCACTGTGCGTCATGCCCTGCACGACACCCATGTGGATGACTTCACGCTGCTCCGGATCGAGTTCCTCGATGACTGCCATCGCTTCTGCGAGCTCGGCATTCACGCCAGGCGAGGCCTCGGCGATTTGCTCCAGCGTCGCCTCATTGTCTTCCAGCGGTTCGGTCTCGAGCCGACGCGAACGGCTGCGCCAGCGATCGATCAGCCGGCGCCGGGCGATCATCGCGATGTAGACTTTTTCCGGGCTCTTGGCGGGATCGTAGGCGCGGGCATTTCGCCAGAGATCCATGAAGACCTCCTGGACGGCGTCTTCGGCGTCCGCGCGCCCGGGAGACATCCGCAGCGCCAGCGACCACACCAGGCCACCATAGGTACGCATGCACTCGTTTACCGCTGCGGCTTCACCCGCGGCGATCCGTTCCAAGACGCTGGCTGTCATGTGCGGGGAAGCTGTTCCGTGATCGCGGGCCACTGCGGGGGTACGCGTTGCGAGCCGCTCGCGCGTGCGCACCGCCGCCCCAGGCAGTCGGGCCATTAGGGTATCACCCCCGCCCGCGGGCGCCCAGTCAAACCGCTGCCGGGCGCTCGGGAAAATGTCAGCCGTGAGTTTCATCATTGGCAGTTTCGCCGCCCGGCAGTCCCCGGATTCACCGTGGACGTGACGGATTTCACATCCGTGCAGTCCCGCGGGCAGCTCACGGGCCTTGCAATGGCCCGAGCCGCAGCCTATGTTGCCCCCGGATGGTGCCCGCAGAGGGTTAAAAGGGAACACAGGGGAGGCGTGCCTCCCGCAAGCTGTGGCTGTCCCCGCAACTGTGAGCAGCCGAGGGTATACCCGCGCGAGAGCGGCCACTGGAGCATTCCGGGAAGGCCAGGGTGAACTCCGTTGGGGCTGCAAGCCAGGAAACCTGCCATCCAGGTCGTCCCTTGCCGGTGCCGGGGCAGCACGGGCAGGCGGAAATCCGTCGCGGCGACAGCTTCCGACCACCTGGAACGGGGGATGTGGCGTGCCTGGAGGCAAAGCGCACGGACAAGCATGGGGCTGCAGGCGGCGCGCACGGCTGGCGTGGCCCCAGGCTCCGGCAAGGGCTGGACGATGGGTCGCCACAGGCGTGGCGATCGCACTCACAGCCCTGCTCGCCTCCCCGCCGCAGGGCCTGGCCGCCGAGCGGGTGGTGTCGCTTAACCTGTGCACCGATCAACTGCTGCTGCTGCTGGCTGACCGCGAGCAGATCGTGTCCATCAGCTGGCTCGGTGCGGATCCGGAGGAATCGGCGTATGCCCACCTCGCCGAGCACCTGCCAGTCAATTACGGTCAGGTCGAGCAGATTCTGCCGCTGGCGCCTGACCTGGTGCTCGCAGGCAGTTACACGGCACCGTTCACCGTCGCGCTGCTGGAGCGTTTGGGGTTGCGGGTGCTCACCCTGCCACCGGCCACCAGCCTCGACATGCTCGAGACCCATATCCTGACGGTGGCTGCAGCGCTGGATCAGGCCCCTCGGGGCGAGCAGCTGGTGGCCGAGCTGCAGTCCCGCCGTGCGGCCATCGCTGCTGCGGCCCCGACGACGCCGACGCCGGCCCTGGTCGTGCGGGCCGGGGGCTTCACCGCCGGGGAGGGGCTCACCCATGAGTTGATGACGCTGGCGGGTCTGGACAATGTCGCGACCCGGCTTGGGCTTGACCGCTGGGGCAGCCTGTCGGTCGAAACGCTGCTGCGGACCCGCCCGGAGGTACTGATCATTCCGAGGTACCGTCGCAACGCGCCGTCGCTTGCCAACAGCCTGCTTGCCCATCCGGCGCTGGCGGACTTTGCCGACACACGCACTCTGGTCGAACCGAGTTCGGCGCAGCTCGGCTGCGAGACGCCGGCGCTGCTCGACGTGGCCGAGGCTTTCGGTGAGGCGGCGCGCGCGAGTCGCCCGGGAAGTCAGCCGTGAGCCGGGACGGCGGCAGGCTGTCACTGGCGCTGCTCTGCGGTGGGCTGGGGGTCCTGCTGGTGGTGGCGACCGCGGTCTCGCTGCTGCTCGGACGGGGTGCGGGCGGCGCGCTGTGGGACCTGCCGGCCCTCTGGCAGAGCGACCCGGACACCGCCCGACTCATTCTGCAGGAGGTGCGGCTGCCAAGAACACTGCTGGGGCTGCTGGTGGGCGCTACGCTCGGGCTCTGCGGCGCAGCCCTGCAGGGCCTGCTGCGCAACCCGCTGGCCGAACCTGGCATTCTCGGCGCCTCCAGCGGTGCCGCGCTCGGGGCGGTGGTGGTGTTTTATTTCGGGCTGGCCAGCGCCGGGGCGTGGCTGGTCCCGGTCGGGGGCGTGGTCGGCAGCGCGGTCGCACTCGGCGTGCTGTATCTGCTGGCCGGACGGAATCCCGAGCTGCTGACCATCATCCTCGCAGGCGTGGCGATCAACGCCTTCGCCGGCGCGATGACCTCGCTGGCGCTGAACTTCGCCCCCAGCCCCTACGCCATCATGGAGATCATCTTCTGGATGCTCGGCTCACTGGCCGATCGCAGCATGCTGCAGGTGCAGCTCGCGTTGCCCCTGATGCTGGCCGGCGGCCTGCTGATCGCCACGGCAGCCCGTGGTCTCGATGCGCTGACCCTGGGGTCGGATGCAGCGCGGAGTCTGGGGTTCTCGCCGGGTGCAGTCCAACTCCGGGTGATTGCAGGCACTGCGCTGGCGGTCGGGGCGGCGGTGGCGGTCACCGGGGTGGTCGGCTTCGTGGGGCTGGTGGTGCCGCACCTGCTCCGCCCGCTGGTCGGTTACCGTCCGGCGCGGCTGCTGCTGCCCTCGGCACTGGCCGGCGCGGTGCTCCTGCTGGCCGCCGACGTGCTGGTTCGCAGCCTGCCGCCGGGGCCCGAGCTCAAGCTGGGCGTGGTCACGGCCATGCTCGGCGCACCGTTTTTCCTGTTTCTCATCGTTCGCAGTCGCAGGCAAACGTGGTGAACCTGCTGGAAGCACGCGACGTGGCGGTCACCCTCGGGGGCCGGGAGGTCCTGCAC
>RECU01000113.1 GCA_007693855.1 Gammaproteobacteria bacterium
CCGATGATCGCCACGACGATCATCAGCTCGATCAGCGTGAAACCCTTCTGTGCAGTCTTCATTTGGTTCACTCCAAAATTTGTGGATCAACAGACGGTGGCGTAGTGCCCCGCTGCCCTGAGAGTAAGCAATGGCCGTGCCAACTTTCGATGGAAGAATCCAAGTGATTGATTGTATTTCTATTCCTGTCTTGCGGCGCCGGGAGGCCGTGTGACCGCCGTCACGCTATGGCTGGGCCGTCTCTGACACACCCTGCGCGCTGAATGTCCAGAAGTGACACTTTTTGTCACTTCGCCTCGGGGATGAGCGGGTCAACCGCCTATTCGATCCCCAGCTTCTTGATCCGGTAGCGCAGCTGCCGGAAGGTCATGCCCAGGCGCTTGGCCGCCGCCGTCTTGTTGTAGCGGGTCTGCTCCAGGGCCTCCCGGATGGCCTGGCGTTCCACCTCTTCCAGCGCGCTGCCGAGGCGCATCGCGCCGCCGGTCTCGCCCTCTGCGCCCGTCGCCTCACCGGCGCCCGCCAGCAACTGGATGTCGCCGGCCTCGATGGTCTCGCCGGCGACCAGGGTGATGGCCCGCTCCAGCGTGTTCTCCAGTTCGCGCACATTCCCCGGGAAGGGGTGGGCGCGCAGGCGGGCCTCGGCGGCCGCTGAGAGCGCGGGGGGCTTCTCGAGGCCCATCTCCGCGGCCAGCCGCGCCAGCACATGGCGGGCCAGCAGCAGCACGTCCTCGCCGCGCTCGCGCAGCGGCGGCACGCGCAGCTCGATCACGTTGATCCGGTAGAACAGATCCTCGCGAAAGCGCCCGGCCGCCACCAGCTCGGCCAGCTGGCAGTGCGTGGCCGAGAGAATCCGCACGTCGACCGGCACCTCGCGGTTCTCGCCCACCGGCCGCACGGCCTTCTCCTGGATCACCCGCAGCAGCTTCACCTGCATGTGCAGCGGCAGCTCGGCCACCTCGTCGAGAAACAGCGTGCCGCCCTCGGCGCTCTGGAACAGGCCGGGTTTGTCGGCCACGGCCCCGGTGAAACTGCCCTTCCGGTGCCCGAAGAACTCGCTTTCCATCAGCTCCGCGGGGATCGCGCCGCAGTTGATCGGCACGAAGGCGCCGTCGCGGCGCGGGCTGGCCTCGTGGATCATCCGCGCGACCAGTTCCTTGCCGGTGCCGGACTCGCCGCAGATGTGTACCGGCGCCTGGCTGCGGGCCACCCGGGCGATCATCTCGCGCAGCCGCTGCATCGCCGGGGATGCGCCGATCAGCCGCGTGCCGGCATCGCCCGGGGTCCGGGCGCCGTCGCTGTCCGTGGCGCGCGCGCGGCCGTTGCGCTCGGCGTTGAGCTGCAGCGCGGTGTGCAGCATCTTGCGCAGGCGCTCGAGGTCGATGGGCTTGGCGACGAAGTCGAAGGCGCCCAGCTTGAGCGCCTGCACGGCGGCCTCGACGTGGCCGTGGGCGGTGATCATGGCCACGGGCAGCGCCGGGCGTTCGCGGGCGATCCAGGCCACCAGGTCCAGGCCGTCGCCGTCGGGCAGGCGCATGTCGGTCAGGCAGAGATCGAAGCTGCCGGTCTCCAGCTTCTCGCGGGCGGAGGCCAGGTCGTGCGCGGTCTCGGTGCGCACGTCCATGCGCCGGAGCGTCAGCGACAGCAGCTCGCAGAGGTCGGGTTCATCGTCGACGATCAGGGCAGTCGGTGTCATGGCGTGGCGGCGGCCTGTTCCGGCTGGGCGTTCAGCTCCCAGCGCTCCGGGTCGGCGAAGACGATGCGGAACAGGCTCCCGCCGCCCTCGCGCGGCACGTGGCGCAGCGTGGCGCCGTTGCTCTGGCAGAGTTCCCGCGCAAGATACAGCCCAAGCCCCGTGCCGCCCCGTGTGCCGGTCACAAACGGCTCGAACAGCCGCTCGGCCACGGCGGGCGGGATGCCCGGGCCGCGGTCGGCGACCTCCACGTAGGCCCGCCCGCTGGTCGGAATCACCCCGGCGCGCAGCTCCACGTGGATCACGCCCGCATGCTCGCTGGCGTAGCGCACGGCGTTGTCGCACAGGTTCCAGAGCACCTGGTGGAGCTGCAGCGGGTCCATACGCACCTCCAGCGCCGGGTCCTGGCACTGGAGCGTCACCGCTTCCTCGGGCAGCTCGTGGCTCTCACGGTATTCCCGGGCAAAGTCCGCCAGCCAGTCGGCGATCGGCACGCTGCGCGGCTGCGAGGCCTCGCGGCGGGACATGGACATCACGTTGTCGATGATGGCGCTGACGCGCTTGCCGTTGCCCTTGATGATCTCGGTGAGCCGGCGCTCGTCCTCGCCCAAGCCTGGCGACTCGGCCAGCAGCTGGGCGGCATGGCTCATGGCGCCGACGGGGTTTCTGATCTCGTGGGCGATGCTGGCCGACAGTCGCCCCAGCGAGGCGAGCTTGAGCTGCTGGACGCGCTCGCCAAGTTGCGCGGGGTCTTCCAGGAACACCAGCAGGGGGCCTGCGCGGTCGCGGCTCATGGGGGCGACCTGGGGGAGGATCTCGGTGGCGCCGTCGGCCGAGAGCACCGGGGGCTGGTCGCGGGCGACCACTGCGCCGGCCCGCCAGGTGGCGAGATACTCGGCGAGCTCGGGGTGGACCTCGCGGAGTTTCCGGCCGGTCAGGCGCGCACTGCGGCCGAGGTGGCGGGCGCCGGCCTCGTTGACCAGCCGGATCACGCTGGCCTCATCCACCACCACGATGCTCTCGCGCAGCTGCTGAAGGATATGCGTGCTGAGCGCCGAGAGATTGCGCAGGTCAAGCCCGCGCTGTGCGGCCAACGCCTCGCTCTCGGCCAGCCGTCGGGCAAAGGGATACACCGCCACGGCGACGCCGAACAGGATCACCCCGAGCAGGCCGGCGGCGGTGAAGGCCGCCGCGCTGCTCTGGCCTTCGAGGCTGGAGACCGTCTGCTCGAGCAGCACGGCGATCGCCGCCACTGCGGCGAACAGCAGCGCCAGCCGGGTGCGCACCACCAGTGCGCCGACCGCCACGGGGACGATCAGCAGCAGGCCCAGACCGCTGGCGACCCCGCCGCTGGCGTACACCAGCAGGGTGAGCGCGACGATATCGGTGGCCACCTGCACGCTGAGCTGCGCGAAGGGCCCTGGCCAGCGCCGCCACAGGGTCAGCACGAACACCACGCCGGCGGCGAGATACCCGACCGACCACTGCACGAAGCCCGCCGGATCGTGAGCGCCGATGAAGCGCAGCTGTTCGGTCGCCAGGAACAGCCCGAGCAGCACGGCGGCGATACTGATCCGGTAAACGTTCAGCCCGCGCAGGATCCGCCAGGAGGCCTCCGGGCTGCCCGGGGTGACTTCAAAGGCCGGATAACGCTCATGCTCACTCATCGCCCGGCCAGTGTAAGCGCTTGCCGGTGGGGCGGCCACGCACGCAGGTCGCGTTTTGCCATGCCACCGCCGTTGCGAGACAATACGCGGCGCTCCGGCACCGGGACAGCCGGACAACAACGACCAAAGCCCACCCCTGCCAGGACAAACGCGTGAATCTGCACGAATATCAAGCCAAGGAAGTGTTCGCCAGCTATGGCGTACCGGTGCCGGACGGACGGGTCGCCCGTACGCCGGAGGAGGCCGCTGCGGCGGTCGATGCGCTCGGCGGCGAGCTCTGGGTGGTCAAGGCCCAGGTGCATGCCGGCGGCCGCGGCAAGGCCGGCGGGGTGAAGCTGGTCCGCTCGGCGGCCGAGGCGGCCGAGGCGGCCAAGGGCATGCTTGGCGGCCGACTGGTCACCCAGCAGACCGGCGAGGAAGGCCTGCCGATCAACCTGGTCTACGTCGAGACCGGCTCGCAGATCGAGCGCGAGCTCTATCTGTCGCTGCTGGTCGATCGCGCCAGCCAGCGGGTGGCCATCATGGCCTCCTCCGAGGGCGGCATGGACATCGAGGAGGTCGCCGAGAAGACCCCCGAGAAGATCCTGCAGATCAGCGTGAACCCGGCGGCGGGGCTGTTCCCCTGGCAGGCGCGCAAGCTGGGCTTCGGCCTCGAGCTCACGGCCGACCAGGTGAAGAAGTTCGCCAAGGTGCTCGACGGGCTCTACCGCATGTTCGTCGAGCGGGATCTCAGCCTGGTGGAGATCAACCCGCTGATCGTCACCAAGGACGGCGACATCAAGGCGCTGGACGGCAAGATCAACGTCGATGGGAGTGCCGTGTTCCGCCAGGCGGCGCTGGCCGACTACCGCGACACCAGCCAGGAAGACCCGGCCGAGCTGCAGGCCAGCGAGCATGACCTGAACTACGTCTCGCTCGACGGCAACATCGCCTGCATGGTCAACGGCGCGGGCCTGGCCATGGCCACCATGGACCTGATCAAGCTGCACGGCGGCAATCCGGCGAACTTCCTGGACGTGGGCGGGGGCGCGACTGCCGAGCGGGTGACCGCGGCGTTCAAGCTGATTCTCGCCAACGACAAGGTCGAGGCCATCCTGGTCAACATTTTCGGGGGGATCGTGCGCTGCGACCTGATCGCTGAGGGCATCATCGTCGCCGTCAAAGAGGTCGGCGTGTCGCTGCCGGTGGTGGTGCGCCTCGAGGGCACCAACGTCGAGCAGGGGCGCAAGCTTCTCGCCGACTCCGGGCTGGCCATCACCGCCGCCGCCGATCTCACCGACGCCGCCCAGAAGGCGGTCGCCGCCGCGGCCTGAGCCGCGGTTCGCTGGAGCAGGACATCCAATGAGCATTCTCGTCAATAAAGACACCCGCGTGATCTGCCAGGGCTTCACCGGCAAACAGGGCACCTTCCACTCCGAACAGTGCATCGCCTATGGCACGCAGCTGGTCGGCGGTGTCACGCCGGGCCGTGGTGGCTCGACGCATCTCGACCGTCCGGTGTTCGACACCGTGCACGAGGCCGTGGCCGCCACCGGCGCCGAGGTCAGCATGATCTACGTGCCGGCCGCCTTTGCCGCCGATGCCATCCTCGAGGCCGCCGACGCCGGCATCCGCCTGGTCGTCTGCATCACCGAGGGCATCCCGGTGCTCGACATGGTGCGCGTAAAGGCCGCCATGGCCGACTACGACGCGCGTCTGGTCGGGCCGAACTGCCCGGGCGTGATCACGCCGGGCGAGTGCAAGATCGGCATCATGCCGGGCTTCATTCACCAGCCCGGGCGCATCGGCATCGTCTCGCGCTCCGGCACGCTGACCTACGAGGCGGTCTACCAGACCACCTCCAACGGCCTGGGCCAGACCACCTGTGTCGGCATCGGCGGCGATCCCGTCCGGGGCATGAACTTCATCGACGTGCTGGCCGAGTTCGAGGCCGATCCGGCCACCGAGGGCGTGATCATGGTCGGCGAGATCGGCGGCTCGGACGAGGAGGCCGCGGCGGAGTTCATCAAGCATGAGATGCGCACGCCGGTGGTGGCCTACATTGCCGGGGTGACCGCGCCGCCGGGCAAGCGCATGGGTCATGCCGGGGCGATCATCTCCGGCGGCAAGGGCACGGCCGATGAAAAGTTCGCCGCCCTCGAGGCCGCTGGCGTGACCACCGTGCGCTCGCCGGCCGAGCTCGGCAGCGCGATCGCCGCGCGTCTGGGCGCCTGATCCGAGACACTCCACCCCCAGGGGGCGGCATGACCCGTCGGCTGAAGATCGCGCTGGCCCAGCTCAACCTGCACGTCGGCGCCATCGACGCCAACACCGAGCAGGCGATCGCCGCCGTCGCCCGTGCCCGCGACGAGCTCGGCTGCGACCTGCTGGTCCTGCCCGAGCTCGCGCTCTGCGGTTATCCGCCTGAGGACCTGCTGTTCCACAAGGGCATGCGCCTGCGCATCGGCCAGGCACTGGAACGGCTGTGCGCGGCGTCGCACGGGATCGCCGTGGCCGTGGGCTTCCCCGAGTATGACGAGGAGCGGATCTACAACGCCTGCGGCTGGATCGCCGACGGTGAGCTCCGCCACGTCTATCGCAAGCAGATCCTGCCGAACTATGGCGTGTTCGACGAGAAGCGCTATTTCGTCGCCGGCGATGCGGTCGGCCTGGTGACGCTGAACGACGTGCGCATCGGTCTGCACGTCTGCGAGGACATCTGGGAGCCGGGGCCATGTGCGCGCGCGGCCCGGGCCGGCGCCGAGGTGCTGCTGGCCATCAATGGCTCGCCGTTTCGCATCGGCGCGCAGGGCATCCGTGAGCAGGTGATGCGCCAGCGCGTGGCCGAGACCGGGCGGCCGATGGTCTATGTGAACATGGTCGGCGGCCAGGACGAGCTGGTGTTCGACGGCGGCAGCGCGGTGGTCGACCGCTCGGGCGAGGTGCGCTACCGCGCGCCGGCCTACGACGCCGGCCTGCACGTGGTCGAG
>RECU01000038.1 GCA_007693855.1 Gammaproteobacteria bacterium
TGGCGCAGCTGTCACTGCAGGCCCAGGCCTGGTTCCACGTCACCCGCCCGGGCGGCTCGTTCGTGGCCCACAACCACCCGATGGCCTCGTGGTCGGCGGTGTACTGCGTGCGCGCGGGCGAACCCTCGGCGGTCCGCCGCGACAGCGGCATGCTGCGCTTTCTCGACCAGCGTCCGGGGGCGAACATGTATCTGGATGCCGGCAATGCGCGGCTGCGCCAGCCGTACAGCTTCGGGCATTTCGCCCTGCGCCTGCAGGCCGGACAACTGGTGATCTTCCCGGCCTACCTGATGCACGAAGTCGCCACCTTCGTCGGCGAGGACCTGCGCATCACGGTCGCGGCGAACTGCTGGTTTCCGCGCCCCGGCTAGATACCGATCAGGCGTCGACGCGCTCGAGCACGATCGCCGAACCGATCCCGGACGCCGCTGCTGCCACCACCAGACCGGTGCGCGCCTCGCGCGCGTCCATTGCATCCAGCAGCGTCGACAGCAGGATCGCACCACTGGCCCCCAGCGGATGGCCCTTGGCGACATGGCCACCGAGGACGTTGACCCGGGCCGGGTCGACGTCGCAGTCACGCAGAAACAGCGCGGGCACGACGGCGAAGGCTTCCATGTATTCGATGACGTCGATCTCACCCAGTGTGAGGCCGGCGGCCGCCAGCACGCGTTCCATCGCTGTCCGCCCTGCTGTCAGGCCCAGCACCGGATCGCCGCCCGCCTCGGCATGGGCGCGCACCCTGAAGGCCGGCCGCAGACCGGCGCGGCGACCCGCCTCCGCCGATCCGAGCAGCGCAAGCCCCGCGCCGTCAGCCATCCCCGGGCAATGCACCACGGCGTGGCGCGCGGCCAGGGCCTCCAGGCCCAGCGCCGATTTGAGCACCGGTGCATAGGCCTTGATCAGCCCGCCGAAGGCCGGCTCGAAGCCGGCCAGCGCCTCGGCACTCAGGCCATCGCGCACGTATTCGTCGCGCGCGAGCACCACCGTGCCCTCGGCCCCGGTCACCGGGATGCGGCGGCCCTGATGGCCTTCGGTCTCGGCACTCACCGCACGGGCATGCGAGGCCAGCGTGATGGCATCGAGTGCTGCGCGGTCGAGGCCCTCGCGGTCGGCCAGCAGGTCGGCCGACAGCGCCGGTGGCAGGTAATGCAGCGACGCGGAGAACGCCGGATCGCTGTAGTAACTCGCCTTGTCGCCCATGAAGGGCACCTGCGACATGTTTTCCACACCGCCGGCCAGGGCGAGACCGACTGAGCCCGCGGCGATGCGATCCGCGGTGGCGGCCACGGCCGTCAGGCCCGAGGTGCAGTAGTTGTTCAGCGACCAGGCGCTGGCCTGCTCCGGAAGGTTGGCGTAGAGCTTGCTGACCAGTGCGATATGCCCGCCCTGGGCGCCCACCTGGCCGACGCAGCCGAGTGTCAGGTGCTCGACCTCGCAGGCCGCCTCGCCATGGCGCTCGCGCAGGGCACCGACGAGCTGGCGGACCAGCTCGACCGGCGCGACGTCTGCAAGCGTCCCCGCTTCGCGGGCCTTGCCCCTGGGGGTACGCAGGGCCTCGTAGATATAGACCTCAGTCATGCTCAGTCGAAATACCAGTTGAGCGTAACCCCATAGGTCCGCGGGATCCCCATCGCGGCTGCGGCGTTCTGCGACAGGTTGAACGGCCCGCGACCATCGATCGCCTGGGTGATATAGACCTCGTTGGTGAGGTTCTTGCCCCAGAAGGTCAGGTCCAGGTTGTGGCGGTCGAAGCCGAGTGTCACCCGGGCATCCAGCAGGCCGAGCGACTCGTCCGAGGCCACGCGGTAGTTGTCTGCCGTGAAGAAGATGCGGCTGCGGTAGGAGTACTCGCTGTGCAGCGTCAGGCTGCGGTCGCCGCCGATCGGCCGGGTCCAGGTGAAGCCGACGTTGTAGCTGTCGCGCGGCGAACGGGTCAGGCTGTTATCGCTGAAGTCGGCGCCGGCTTCGTTGATGAAATCCTTGTAGGTGGCATCGAGGTTCGCGTAGCTCGCGAACGCCGTCAGGCCATCGGCAAGAATCGCCTGGAGTTCCAGCTCGAAGCCCTTGCTCTCGGCGTCGGCCGCGTTGTCGACGATCAACCGTGCACCATCGACCAGCTGGAAGACCTGCAGGTCGGTGTAGTCGATATAGAACGCGGTGAGGTTGGCGCGCAGGCGGCGGTCGAACAGCTCGGACTTGATGCCGACCTCGTAGTTCTTGGCCTGCTCCTGGTCGAAGGGCGTCGAGGCGCCTGCGCCGCTCGGCGAGGTGCCGTTGAAGCCGCCCGACTTGAAGCCCTCGGCATAGCTGGCGTAGACCATCACCTCTTCGTTGATGCGCCAGTCCAGCGCGATCTTGGGGGTGAAGGCGTTCCAGCTTTCCTTGGCGCGCACGTCATACGGCGCCTCGAGGAAGGTGCCGATCGGGTCGAAGCCCGCACCCTGCACCGACGAGTCCTTCTTCTCGTAGGTGTAGCGTGCACCGAGCGTCAGGTTGACCGCATCGGTCATGGCATAGGTGGCCTGCGAGAACAGCGCATAGCTGGTCGTGCGGTTGTCCTGGAAATAGAAGGTGTTGAAGCTCGGCAGCGTGCCGGGCGGAACGCCCGCGATGAACAGCGCGATGGGGATGTCGTTGCCGGAGAAGTCGTTGTTCTCCAGGCGCCGGATGTCGGCGCGGTAGCCGTAGGCGCCGACCAGCCAGTCGAGCCGGTCGTCCATCGCCAGACCACCGAGGCGGAGCTCCTGCGAATACTGGTCGATCTTGTCGATGGCGTTGCGCACCACCAGCGGGGCATCCGAGCTGGAGAAATCCTGCAGGATGTCGTACTCGCCGTTCCGGAAGGCAGTGATCGAGGTGAGTTCACCCAGCGGTGAATCCCAGCGCACGTTCCACGAGACGCCCCAGACGTCACGGTCCTGGTAGCCGTCGATGGTCAGCTCGTTGGTAAAGGGGTCGGGGCTGCTGGGCGACACCGTGAAGGGCAGCAGGGGTGCCCCGGGGAAGTCCAGCGCGAACCACGGGAAGAACACGAACTGCTCGCCGACGCTGTTGCGGTTCGGCCCGGCGAGCCGGTCGCGCGACCAGTCCGCCGCCATGGTGATGTCGAGCGTGTCCGTCGGCGTCCAGAGCAGCTGACCGCGCAGGGTGATGTTGTCCTCGTCGGAGAGCTTGGTGCCGGTGGTCGCGTTGGTGGCGTAACCGTCACGCTCGAGCCAGGAGGCGGTCATCTTGCCGGCGAGCTGGTCGGTGAGCCCGCCATTGACGTAGGCACGCAGGCTTCTGCGGTCATAGTTGCCGAGACCGGCTTCAGCGCGGGCCTCGAATTCCGGCGTCGGCGGGGCGGTGACGATGTTCACCGCGCCACCCACGACGTTCTTGCCATACAGCGTGCCCTGCGGGCCGCGCAGCACCTCGATGCGCTGGAGATCGAAGAAATCGAAATCGAGCGTGCCCAGGCGCCCGAGGTAGACCCCGTCGACGAACACGCCCACCGAGGCATCACCGGCGGCGGACTGATCCGTGGAGCCGATGCCGCGAATGAAGATTTCCGGCTGGACGGCGTTGAAGCGGCCCATGGTCAGGCCTGGCGTACGGAAGGCGATCTCGTCCAGCGTGCCGACGCCGGAGGCCTCCAGGAAGCCGGCATCGAAGGCGGAAATCGCGATCGGGACGTCCTGCAGATCCTGTACGCGCTTCTGCGCGGTGACGACGATCTCGTCGAGGGCCAGCGTGCGCTCCTGCGCAAGCGCCGAGCCCCCCAGTGCGGTGGCGACTGCGGCGGCGATAAGCGAGGCATGGGTCTTCATGGTTCTCTCCCCAACTGCGGTCGCCGACAAGCGCCGCGACGGATGTGTGACCTGTCACCGGGAGCGGCCCGGATCCGTAAAACATGGCGGGAGGGCCTGGCGCCACAGCGACGCGGCAGGCTTGCACGGCAACAGGCATCCAGGCCCGTGCGGCGCAGTGGACTCTCCCCCAAGGCGACTGCAGGCGTGACCTGCTGCACCTCGTTCGTTGCATCGACGCGCCGCGACAGCCCCGGCTAGTCTCGTTATGCAATGAACGGCTGAAGTATGGAATCGCGCTCACTGGGCTGTCAAGACGCGCTGCCGCATGGCCACCTGGCACCCAACCGGCCTCAGCGCTGTTGCGAGCGCGCCACGCTGGGCGCCGCAGCAACAGGAGCGATGTTGTGACTGTCGAGCAAGCCGCCGCAGGCGCTGCACACCACCTGCGGGCGCAGCACCGCGCCGCAGGATCGGTGACTCAGAATCACCGGCACGCCCGCTGCAGGCGCATACCAGCGATCGCCCCACTGCATCAGCGCCAGCAGAATCGGATAGAACGCCCTGCCCTTGTCGGTCAGCCGGTAGTGGAGGCGTTGCGGGCGCGCCTGGTAGACCTCGGTGCGGAAGATGCCGAGTTCGACCAGGCGCCGCAGCCGGTCGGCCAGGATGTTCGGCGCCAGCTCGAGCGCCTCGCGCATGTCCTCGAAGCGCCGCAGCCCGAAAAACGCGGTCGCCGCGACCTGCGGCGTCCAGCGATCTCCCAGCATTTCGAGCAGTTCGTGGGAGACGAGGGTGCGGGTGGCCGGCTGGCCTTCGACGGTGCTGCGCCGCCGGCGAGGCGCACGCGAGGCGATCTCCCGGGCACCCGGGCCCAGCGCATAGTCGACCTCGCGCGGATCCACTTCGCCAGCACAGTGGGCGCAGCTCATGCGCGGCGTGGTGAGCTTGCCGCAGTCGAGATGCCGCAGCTGCACCAGCGCCTGCCCTGTGGGCGGCGCCCAGCGCTGCTGCCAGGCCAGCGACATCATCGCCGCAGGGTAAAGATCGCGCCCCTTGACACTCAGCCGATACTCGTAGCGGCGCGGGCGGTCACTGTAGGCTTCGCGTACCAGCACCTCGTGGTCCAGCAGGTGCTTCAGCCGGTTGGTCAGCGTGCTGCGGGCCAGCTCCAGCCGGGCCTGGAAGTCATCGAAGCGGCGGACCCCGAACCAGGCCTGCTGCAGGATCATGATCAGCCAGCGATCGCCGATCACGTCGAGAGCCCGGTTGACCGAGCTTGCCCTGATGTAGGCACTGTCGAACATGCGGTCCCCTGATGTCACCACGTCGTCTCTCGCTTCACAGCCAAACTTGCAAACCCCGGGGCGCATTGCTAGCTTCCAGTCTCTTTACGAAAGTGACACGTCAGGGAACCTATGTCCACTCCAGCCGAACACCTGAAACAGCGCCTGCGCCTGCCCGCCATTGCGGCGCCCATGTTCCTGATCTCCGGGCCCGAGCTGGTGATCGCCGCCTGCCGCGCCGGGATCATCGGGTGTTTTCCGGCACCCAACGCACGCACGCCAGAGATCCTCGAGGCGTGGCTCGCGCGCATTGCCGGCGAGATTGGCGCGGACGACGCCCCCTGGGCCGCCAACCTGGTCATGCACAAATCTTACGCGCGGCGGGACCAGGACCTGGAACTCGTGGTGCGCCATCGCGCGCCCGTGGTGATTACCGCGCTGGGCAGCCCGCGCGATGCAGTCGAGGCCGTCCACAGCTACGGCGGGCTGGTCTTTGCCGATGTCAACAGCATCGATTTCGCCGCCAAGGCGGCCGAGACCGGCGTCGACGGCCTGGTGCTGGTGGCCGCCGGCGCGGGGGGGCATACCGGCCAGGTCACCGGCTTTGCCTTCGTCGAGGCGGTGCGCGAGTTCTGGGACGGCATCATCGTGCTCGGCGGGGGCATCAGCACCGGGCGTGGCGTGCGCGCCGCCGAGGTGCTGGGCGCCGACCTCGCCTACCTGGGCACCCGCTTCATCGCCACGCGCGAGAGCATGGCCAGCGACGACTACCGCCAGATGCTGGTCGACTGCACCGCCCGCGACATCGTCTGCTCGGCGGCGATCTCCGGGGTGCCGGCGAACTGGCTGCGCCCGAGCCTCGAGCGGGCGGGCTACGATGCCGACGCGCTCGCCACCGCCAAGCCGGTCAACTTCGGCGATCCACAGGAAGGCAACAAGGCCTGGAAGAACGTCTGGTCGGCCGGCCAGGGCGTGGGCATGGTGCATGAAGTCATGGGCGTGGCCGAACTTGTCGACCGCCTGACAGCCGAATACCACGACGCCAGTGCGCTGCCGGCCAGCGGCCGCGCCGCCTGAACGCAAATCCACCAATGGGGGAGAACCACATGACGCCTTCCAGGGAAGCACGAATCCAGGAGTTCACCGGCCGCGGCTGGTGGGGCACCGACACACTGGACACACTCTTCCGCGCCGCGGTCGAGCAACATGGCGAGCGCGAAGCACTGGTCGATCAGCCCAATCGCAGTGAGCTCTGCGACGGCGAGGCGCTGCGACTGACGTATGCCGAACTCGAGCGCCACGTCTCGGCGTGGACACGGGTGCTCGCGAAGCGCGGCATCGGCAAGGGCGACATCGTGGTGGCGCAACTGCCGAACATCGCCGAGTTCGTGATTCTGTATCTGGCGATCGCGCGGCAGGGCGCCGTGATCAGCCCCCTGCCCGTGCAGTACGGGGCCCACGAGCTGCGCATGGCCTCGCGGACGGTCACCGCGCGGGCCTACATCACCGTCACCCGCCTCAAGGACCAGCCCTACGGCGCGCAGGCCTTTGCCGACGGCGTAGCGCTTGGCGCGAGACTGTTCCTGGGCCGCGACGTGCCCGAGGGCGGCGAGGGTCTGGACGCCGAACTCGCGGCGGCACTGGCCGAGGGCGGCAGCGCGCCGGCCGCCGAGGTCGATGCAAACGACGTCTACACCATCTGCTGGACCTCCGGCACCACGGGCACGCCCAAGGGCGTGCCGCGCACCTACAACCAGTGGCTGGCCATCGGCTGGGCGACCTATGATGCCGCCGAGCTGCGCGACGGCGATGTGCTGCTCAACCCTTTCCCGTTCGTGAACATGGCGAGCATCGGCGGCTTCCTGTTCAACTGGCTGCGCTGCGGCGCCAAGATGGTGCTGCACCATCCGCTGGACCTGCCCGTGTTCCTGCAGCAGATCGCCGCGGAGGGCACTACCTTCACCATCGCACCGCCGGCACTGCTGAACATGCTGCTCAAGCAGGAAGTGCTTGCCAAGATCGATCTCTCCCGGCTGCGCGCGATCGGCTCAGGCTCCGCACCGCTGTCACCCTGGATGGTCAAGGGCTTCGCGGAACAGCACAACGTCCACATCATCAATCTCTTCGGTTCCAATGAAGGCATCTCGCTGGTCAGCGGGCCGCGCGAGATCCCTGATCCGGAGGCGCGAGCCGTGCTGTTCCCGCGCTTTGGCGTCGCGGGCATCGAGTGGGACAACCGCGTGGCGGCGATGGTGCAGACCCGCCTCGTCGATCCGGACAGCGGCGAGATCATTACCGCGCCCGGACAGGTGGGTGAACTGCAGATTGCCGGCGCCACCATTTTCGACGGTTACCTCGGCGATGCCGCCGGCAGCACCACCTTCACCGATGACGGTTACTTCCACACCGGCGACCTGTTCGAGATCGCCGATGACGAAGACCCGCCGCGCCACTATCGTTTCGTCGGGCGACGCAAGGAAATCATCCTGCGTGGCGGCTACAACATCTCGCCGGACGAACTCGACAGCCTGCTCGCCGCCCATCCCAAGCTCACCGAGGCGGCCACGGTCGGCTATCCCGACGACACGCTTGGCGAGCGGGTCTGCGTGTTCGCGGTGCCGAAGGCGGGCGAGACGGTCACCCTCGAGGACATCACCGGCTTTCTCGCCGCCCAGGGCCTGGCGAAGTTCAAGCTGCCCGAGCGCCTGGAAATCACCGACGTGCTGCCGCGCAACGCGCTCGGCAAGGTCGTGCGTGGCGAGTTGCGGGCGCAACTGGACGGTTGAGCATGCGCGCCGACCAGCTGATCGGTGCCTGGGACCTGGTGGACTGGCGGATCGACTACGACGATGGTCGACCGCCAACCCACCCCTTCGGCCAAGACGCCAGCGGCCAGATCAGCTACACCGCAGACGCGCGGATGAGCGCGGTGATCCAGCGGGCGGGGCGCCGGCCGCTCAGCACCGCCTCACCGCGTCAGGCGCCGGCCGAGGAATGCCGCGAGGCCTATACCAGTTTCTTCTGTTATGCAGGCCACTGGACGCTCGAGGGCGATACGCTGATCCATCACCTGACGCTGGCCTTGAATCCCGCGATGCTCGGCACCGAACAGCGCCGGCGCGCGCAACTGCAGGACAATGTGCTGGAGCTCTCCGCTGCCGAACCCCTCGGCGGCGGCCGCACGCGCACCCACCGGCTGCGCTGGCGCCGCGCCGGCAGCTGACGCCGACGCACAGCGCGGCCACATCCAACCCGTTGCAAGGGACCCCGAACCATGAGCACCGATCACTTCGATACCCACCGCAAGCGCCTTGAAGACGCACAGGCCGCGCTGGCCACGCGCAGCGCCCACACGGCGTTTCGTGAATCCCCCAGCACCCGGGTGCATGGTGAGGAAGCACCACGCGCCGGCAAAGCTGCCTTCGAGGCCCGGCTGGGGCAGCGCTTCGCGATCGATCAACCCGGCACCATCGACTGGATCGGCGAGGAAATCTCGCCCTATACCGGGGAGGCCCTGGGCATCAGCTACCCGCGCTGTGACGTCGATACGCTGTTCGGTGCGGCCCGCGCGGCCATGCCGGCCTGGCGTGACGCCGGCCCGCGCGCGCGGGTGGGCCTGTGCCTGGAGATGCTGGCGCAGCTGGCGGACCGGGCGTTCGAGAATGCCCATGCCGTGATGCACACGGCCGGACAGAGCTACGCCATGGCCTATGCGGGCTCCGGGCCGAACGCGCTCGACCGCGGGCTCGAGGCCCTGGCGCTCGCCTGGCAGGCGCAGCAGCAGGTGCCCGGCGAGGCCCGCTGGCAGAAGCGCTTCGGCAAGGATGAGGTGGTGCTGGAAAAACGCTACCGGATCATGCCGCTGGGCCCTGCCGTGGTGTTCTGCTGCGCCACCTTCCCGACCTGGAACGCCCATCCCGCGATCTTTGCCAACCTCGCCACCGGCAATCCCGTGCTGGTCAAGCCACATCCCGGCTGTGTGCTGCCGATGGCGATCACGGTCGAGACGCTGCGAAAAGTCCTTGCAGACAATGGCCACGACCCGAACCTCGTACAGCTGTGCGTCGACTCCACCACCGCGCCACTGGGCAAGGTGCTGGTCGAGCATCCCCAAGCGGCCATCATCGACTTCACCGGCAGTGCGCGGTTCGGCAGCTGGGTCGAGGCGCATGCCGGGGGGCGGCCCTGCTACACCGAAACCTCGGGCGTGAACTCGGTGGTCATCGAGTCCTGCGATTCGCTGCCGGCCATGGCGGCGGCCATCGCCGGCTCCGTCTGCCTGTTCTCCTCGCAGATGTGCACCAGCCCGCAGAACATCTACGTGCCTGCCGGTGGCATCGACAGCGCCGCCGGACACCATTCGGCCGACGAGGTGCGCGCCGCCATCGTCGCCGCCATCGACGCGATCGCCGAGGCCCCGGCGCGGGCGGCCAGCGTGATGGGCACGATCCAGTCCCGCGACACCCTGCGGCTCATCGAGCACTGGCAGCAGCGCGGCGCCGAGGCGGGCACGGTGCTCAGGCGCTCGGCGGCCTACCTGCATCCGGAGCATCCGCAGGCCTGGACGGCGACGCCGCTGGTCATCGGCCTGGGCATCGATCGCCACGAACTGTATTCCGATGAGGTGTTCGGGCCGATCGCCTTCATCATCGAGGCAGCCGACGCCGACCAGGCACTCGCCCAGGCCACGCGTGACGCCCGCGAGCACGGTGCCATCACGGCGTTTGCCTACTCGGCCAACGAGGCCTGGCTGGAACGCGCGGAGGCCGCGTTCGCCGAAGCCGGCGCCGCACTGACCGAGAACCTCACCGGCGCCATGCCCCTGAACTTCGCGGCCGCCTACAGCGACCTGCACGTCAGCGGCTTGAACCCGGCAGGCAATGCCAGTCTCGCCGACTGGTCGTTCGTCGCCGGGCGCTTCCGCATTGCCCAGGCCAGGCGGCCGGTATCGGCCCGCGCGCAAGCCGCGGGCTGACCCCTGCAGCCCTTGCTTTGTGCAGCGCCGGGCGTATGATCCGCGCACGCGCGCTGTTGCCGTATTGCCGGTGGCACCCTCATGACCCGCCCTCCGCTGGACGTCGAGCTGCAGGTCCCCCTGCTCGCCCAGCCTGACGATTCGACCTGCGGTCCGACCTGCCTGCATGGCCTGTACGGCTATCACGGCGAAGACATCCCCCTGGAGCAGGTGCTGGCGGAGACGCGGCGCCTCGACACCGGTGGCACGCTGGACGTGTTCCTCGCCAACCACGCCCTGCGTCGCGGCTACGAGGCGACCATCTACACCTACAATCTGCGGGTCTTCGATCCGACCTGGTTTGGCATCGGTGACGGCCACGTCGCCAGGCGGCTGCTCGCCCAGGCCGAGGTCAAGAAAGACCGCAAGCTCGCCACGGCAACCCGCGGCTACCTGGAATTTCTCGCCCTCGGTGGCGAACTGCGCTTTGAAGACCTGACGGCCAAGCTGCTGCGACGCCTGCTGCGCCAACGCCTGCCCGTGCTCACCGGGCTGTCATCGACCTACCTGTACCGCGAGGCCCGCGAGTTCGGCCCGAACGACGATCCCGACGACCTCCGCGGCGAACCCGCCGGGCACTTCGTGCTGCTGGTCGGGTATCGCAGCGAGCAGCGCAGTGTGCTGGTTGCCGATCCGATGCACCCGAATCCGCTGTCGCCCGCCCACCGCTACGAGGTCGGCATCGAGCGGCTGATCTGCAGCATTCTCCTGGGCATCCTCACCTACGATGCCAACCTTCTGGTGATCCGTCCCCCACCCCATCCCCGCCACTGACCGGCAGACCCCCGTGAACATTCTGTTCGTCGTCACCCGCCCCGAGGACTGGCCGCTCGATGTCCCCGGCGTCGAGGTCGTGCCCGCGCGCGCCTATCTCACCGACCCGGCCTTCAGCCGTGAGCGCACGGCGCGGGTCTTCAACCTGTGCAAATCCTACCGCTACCAGAGCGTCGGCTACTACGTGTCACTGCTCGCCGCCGCACGCGGTCATCGTCCGCGCCCGAGCATCACAGCGATCCAGGACATGCGCTCGCAGCGCGTGGTCCGGCTGCTGTCGGCGGAGATCGATGAGCAGGTGCGCCGCGCGCTCGGTCACCTGCAGTCGGAGCGGTTCATCCTCAGCATTTATTTCGGTCGCAACATCACGGCCCGCTACAACGCCCTGGCCGGCAGCCTGTTCGGCCTGTTCGAAGCCCCCCTGCTGCGCGCCGAGTTCGAACGCCGCGAGGGGGAATGGCAGCTGCGTGGCGTGCGCCCGATCGCCGCGGCCGACATCCCGGAGCATCATCGCGACTTCGTCGTCGAGGCGGCGACACGGTATTTTGCCGGGCGTCAGCGCCGCTACCGCCGGCGCACTGCCACCCGCTACGATCTGGCCATCCTGCACGACCCCGAGGATCCGGAGCCCCCCTCCGATGCCCGCGCGCTGGCGCAGTTCGTGCGGGCCGCAGAGAGTGTCGGCATGAGTGCCACGCTGATCACCCGTGAAGAGGCCGGCAGGCTGGCCGAGTTCGACGGCCTGTTCATTCGCGAGACCACCGCAGTCAATCATCACACCTACCGCATCGCGCGGCGCGCCGAGGCCGAGGGCATCGTGGTGATCGATGACCCGGATTCGATTCTCAAGTGCACCAACAAGGTCTACCTGGCGGAACTGCTCGAGCAGCACGAGATTCCCGCGCCACGTACGCTGATCGTCCACCGTGACAACGCCGGCGAGATCGCCGCCACGCTCGGCCTGCCGGTGGTGCTGAAGCAGCCGGACAGCGCCTTCTCACGCGGGGTGATCAAGGTGGACGACGAGACGGCGCTCGCCGAGACCGTCCGCAACATGCTGGAGCAGTCGGATCTGGTGGTCGCCCAGGAATTCCTGCCGACCGCCTTCGACTGGCGCGTCGGCATTCTCGACGGCCGACCGCTGTACGTCTGCAAGTATTTCATGGCACGGCGGCACTGGCAGATCATCCGCCGCGACAGCAGTGGCCGCGCACATGCGGGCAATGCGCAGACGATGGCCGTGGGCGAGGCGCCGCCGGAAGTGGTGCGGACGGCGCTGCGCGCCGCCAACCTCATTGGCAATGGCCTCTATGGCGTGGATCTCAAGCAGATCGGCCGACGCTGCCATGTGATCGAGGTGAACGACAACCCGAGCATCGATGCCGGCGTCGAGGACGCCGTGCTCAAGGGCGCGCTGTATCGCGAAATCATGGGCGTTTTTCTCAATCGCATCGAGGCGCGCAAGCGCCCACCGGAACACACGTGAACACCGATTCCTCTCCCCTGCAGGCCTTTGCCGGCTACGGCATCGAGATCGAGTACATGCTCGTCGAGCGGCGCAGTCTCGATGTCGCCCCCCTCAGCGATCGGCTGATCCACGAGGTCGCCGGCGCCTACCTGAGCGAAGTCGACAGAGGGCCGCTGGCCTGGTCGAACGAGCTGGTGCTGCACGTGCTCGAACTCAAGACCAACGGCCCGGCACCGCGGCTCGACGCGCTGCCTGCACTCTTCCAGGACGAGGTCACACGCATCAACCGCATGCTGGCGGCACATGACGCGCGCCTGATGCCAGGGGGCGCCCACCCCTGGATGGCACCGCTGACGCAGACCCGTCTCTGGCCGCACGAGTACGATATCGTCTATGAAGCCTACGACCGTATCTTCGGGTGTCGGGGGCATGGCTGGTCGAACCTGCAGAGTGTCCATATCAACCTGCCGTTCGCCGACGACACGGAATTTGCGCGGCTGCATTCGGCCGTGCGCCTGGTGCTGCCCCTGCTGCCGGGCCTGGCGGCGAGTTCACCGTTCCTGGAGGGTCGCTTCACCGGTCTGCTGGACGCCCGCCTGGAGGCCTACCGCCACAACGCCCAGCGCATCCCCAGCATCACCGGCGCGGTCATCCCCGACGTGGTCGGCTCGCGCGCCGCTTACGAGGCGCGGATCCTCGGGCCCATGTATCGCGATATCGCCGCATTCGATCCGGATGGCGTGCTGCAGCACGAATGGCTGAACTCCCGCGGAGCCATCGCGCGTTTCGACCGCAACGCCATAGAGATCCGCCTGCTCGATGTCCAGGAAGCGCCGCAGGCGGATCTTGCGGTGGTCGCGGCGGTGGTCGGCCTGGTCCGGGCGCTCTACGACGGCCCGCTCGCCGACACCGCCGCCCAGGACGCGGTCACCACCGACGCGCTGGCCCGCATCCTGCTCGCGGCCATCCGCGACGGTGAGCGCGCGATCGTCGACGACCGCGCCTTGTTGGGCTGTCTTGGCCTGCCACCCAGCCCGCTGACGCTGCAGGCGGTGTGGCGGGCACTGCTGGCACAGCAGCTCACCCTGCCCCCCGGGGACTGGGCGGCGCCGCTTGAACTGATCCTCGAACAGGGGCCGCTGGCCCGCCGCCTGCTGACCGCCGCCGGAGACACGCCCACACCAACCCGCCTGCGCGCCATCTACCGTGAACTCTGCCAGTGTCTGCAGCGCGGTGAGCTGTTCAACCCGGAGGGCTGAGCCCCGATGCCCGCGCACGCGCCAGGGCTGCTGATCACCTGCGAACATGGCGGCAACCGCGTGCCTGCGCGGTATGCGGCACTGTTCGCCGGGCAGCAGGCGCTGCTCGAGTCTCACCGCGGGCTGGACATCGGCAGCCTGGTCATCGCCCGACAGCTCGCCCACCGCCTGGAGGCGCCACTGGTCGAGGCCACCGTGACCCGGCTGCTGGTGGACCTGAACCGCTCGCCGGGACGCGGTCGACGGTATTCGGAGATCACCCGCGGGCTGCCGGCGGCGGCGCGCGAGACGCTGGTCCAGCACTACTGGGCACCCTACCGCGGGCAGGTCGACGCCAGCCTCGCGCGCCTGCTGGCGCAGCATGGGCGGGTGGTGCATGTGTCGGTGCACACTTTTGCCGCGGTCCTCGACGGGGTGCGCCGCACGGCCGACATCGGGCTGCTCTACGACCCCCGGCGCGCGCCCGAGCGCGCGTTCTGCGAGCAGTGGCAGCAGACCCTGCGGCACAGCGCGCCAGCGCTCTCGGTACGCCGCAACTACCCCTATCTCGGCCGTGCCGACGGCCTCACCACGGCGCTGCGCCGGCGGCACCCGCCGAGCACCTACATCGGCATCGAACTCGAGATCAACCAGGCCATCACCGCCCAGCCCGAGGCCGCCTGGGCAGGACTTCGCCAACAGCTGGCGGACAGCCTCGCGGCGGCACTGGTGGCCGCGCCCGCCCAGGTTTGGCAGACTCCGGGGTAACTCAACGCCCCGGAGACTGCCCCATGCTTGTACGGTCCCTCGCGCTGCTGGCGCTGCTGCTCGGCCTGCCGGCCCTGGCCGGTGATGGCCCACGACCGATCACCCATGAGGACCTGTGGCTGATGCCGCGGGTCGGCCAGCCGGAAATCAGCCCCGACGGCCGACAGGCCATCGTCGAGGTGACCCAACCTGCCTACGACAGCGACGAGCAGGCCTCGCACCTGTGGCTGGTGACCACCGACGGGTCCGGTCCGCCCCGCCAGTTGACCTTTGCGCGCAGCCGCGAGAGCGGCGTGACCTGGAGCCCGGACAGCCGACGAATCGCCTTCACAACGCGCCGCGACGGTGACAAGGCCAGCCAGGTCTATGTGCTGGACCTGGTCGCCGGGGGTGAGGCCGAGCGCGTAACCTCGGTCAGCACGGGTGCACGCGCGCCGCGGTTCTCGCCGGATGGCAACCGCATCGCCTTCACCAGCGATGTGCCTCCGGGAGCCATGGATGACGAGGACAGTGCCCGCCTCCTCGAGGAGGAATCAGCGCGCAAGCATGAGGTCTACACCTACACCGGCTTCCCGATCCGCAACTGGGACCGCTGGCTGCCCGAGCGTCAGCCGCGACTGCTGGTCCAGACCCTGGGCGAGGACGCCGCCATCGACCTGCTCGCCGGCAGCGAGCTCGTCACCCTGCCCGGCTACGGCGGGCGCAGCACGCCGGGCGGCAGCGAACTCGATGCGGTCTGGGCGCCGGATGGCGAGTCGCTGGTGTTCGTGGCCACCCGCAACCGCGACCGTGCCGCCTTCGACTTCACCAACACCGAGCTCTGGCAGGTGCCGGCCACGGGCGGCGAACCGCAGCGCCTCACCGGCCACGACAGCGCCGAGGGCGGCGACAGCTGGGGGGCACCCGCGTTCAGCCCGGATGGCGCCAGCCTGTATGCCCTGCGCGTGCCGCGAACCGACCGCGTCTACAACGCCGCCCGCCTGGTGCGGCTGGACTGGCCGAGCGCCGAGCCGCGCGTCGAGATCGAGCTGCCCGAGGCGCGGGCCGTGCTGGAATACAGCATCTCCCCGGACAGCCGCGAGGTCTTCATGCTCGCCGACGATGCGGCCCACGTGAAGCTGTTCCGCGCCGACAGCCGCGGCCGGGATATCCGCCTGGCCTTCGACATGGACAGCGGGATCTACACCGGGCTCTCCGGCGCGCGCCTGGGCAACCGGCCGCTGCTGCTGGCGAGTTTCCAGAGCGCAGTCAGTCCACCCGAGGTGGTGCGTCTCGACCTGCGCCGCGGGGGCCACCAGGCACTCACCCGCTTCACCGCCGAGCGGGTGGCCGAACTCGATCTCCAGCCGGTGGAGAATTTCTGGTTCGAGAACGCGGCCGGCGCGCAGGTGCACAGCATGCTGGTCCGCCCGGCAAACTTCGATCCCGAGCGTCGCTATCCGCTGTTCGTCATGATGCGCGGTGGGCCACACCTCAATTCCCGCGACTACTTCTTCCTGCGCTGGAACTACCACCTGCTGGCCGGTACCGACGTCGTGGTGCTGATGACCAACTACACCGGCTCCACCGGCTTCGGCGAGGCCTTCGCCCAGGCCATCCAGGGCGACCCCCTGGCCGGCCCGGCCGAGGACATCAACCAGGCCGCCGACGAAGCCATCGCCCGCTTCGACTTCATCGATGGCGAGCGCCAGTGCGCGGGCGGCGCGAGCTACGGCGGCCATCTGGCCAACTGGATGCAGTCGGCCACCGACCGCTACCGCTGCCTGGTCAGCCACGCGGGCCTGGTCAACCTCGCCACCCAGTGGGCCACCAGCGACGTGATCTACAGCCGTGAAGTGAACCTCGGCGGCCCACCGTGGCTGGACGAGGAATTCCCCGTCTGGCTGGAGCAGAATCCGATCCGCTTTGCCGAGAACTGGCAGACGCCGGTGCTGGTGACCATCGGCAAGCTGGATTACCGCGTACCCCTGGCCAACGTGCTCGAGTACTGGTCAGCACTGCAGCGCCAGCAGATCGAGAGCCGTCTGCTGGTCTACCCGAAGGAAAATCACTGGATTCTGAACGGCCACAACAGCCGGCATTTCTACGGCGAGGTCACCGACTGGCTGGCACGCTGGCTGCTGGAGTCGCCGGAAGAGGCGATGGAAACAGCCGAGGCCGAACCCGCCCAGTGAGTCGGCCGCCGAGTGAGTCAGCCGCCCAGCGAGTCGGCCGCCGGGGAGTCTCGATTCGCGCCGGCGGCGCTCAGCCGCCGCCGGCCTCGATCCAGTCGTCGACCACGCCATCGAGCAGCGCGAGCGGCATGGCGCCGGCATCGAGCGCCACCCGATGGAAATCGCGGATATCGAAGGCCTCACCGAGGGTCTCGGCCGCGCGCGAGCGCATCGCCTCCATCCGCTGCATGCCCACCTTGAAGGCGCAGGCCTGGCCGGGAATGACCAGATAGCGCTCGATCTCGGCGACGACATCGCTCATCGGCATGCCGGTCACCCGGTGCATGTAGTCGATCCCCTCCTCGCGGGTCCAGCGCAGCTGATGCATGCCGGTGTCCACCACCAGCCGCACGGCGCGAAACAGCTCGGCCTGCAGGCGCCCGAGGTTGTCGAACGGGTCGTCGTGCAGGCCCATCTCCCAGGCCAGCTTTTCGGCGTATAGCGCCCAGCCCTCGGCATGGGCGTGCAGGCTGAGAGTACGGCGGAAGTCCGGGATGTCGGGGATGGCCTGCATGCGGCTGATCTGCAGATGATGCCCGGGAATGGCCTCGTGGTAGGCCAGCGTGCGCAGACCGAAGCGCGGGTGCTCTTCGACCGAGCGAAGATTGACGAAGAACATGCCCGGGCGCGAGCCGTCGATGGCCGGGCGCGAGTAGTAGGCGAGAAAAGCCGTGGGCTCACGGTATACGGGCACCCGATGCACCTCGACCTCGCCGACCGGCCCACGGTGAAACCAGCCCTCCAGGGCACCGGCGGCTTCCTCGACGATCTCGCGGTACGCGGCGAGGATGGCCTCGCGTCCCGCATCACTGTCCTCGAACAGGAACCGCGACTCGGCATTCAGGGCCATCATGCGCGCACCGACTTCCCCTTCGCAGTAGCCTTCGGCGCAGAGAATGGCGTCCATTTCGGCTTCGATCCGGGCCACCTCGGCCCGCCCCAGCGCGTGGATCTCCTCCGCGGTGAGCTCGGTGGTGGTGTGGCCGCGCAGCAGCCAACGGTAATAGGCTTCGCCCTCCGGCAACGCCCACACGCCGTGGTTGTCCTCAGCCTGCTCGAGCAGCCCGTCCAGCGACTCGATCAACAGACCATAGGCCGGCACCACATGCGCGCGCACCGCTGCAGCCAGTTCGGCCTCGAGCCCCGCGAGGCGCTCGGCCGACAGCACGCCCGTGCGCTCGGCGCGGGCGATCAGTTCGGTGACCAGCGGATTCGCGGCTGCAGGCCCGTCGATGAACGCCCGGCTGTCACGCAGCGTCTTCTCCAGCGCGAAGCGCGGCGGCAGCAGGCCCAGGCCTGCGCGATGCTCCACCACCTCGACGGTACCGGCGAACGCCGCGGGAAACTGCGCCAGCCGCTCGAGGTAGAAGTCGAGATCCCGCTCGTCGCGCAGCGGGTGCTGGGCGGTCATGAAGCCCGGCAGCAGGTTGTGGATCGCCATCAGCTGGTTGACCGGGTAGTCGTGCCACAGCCAGGGCGCGCCGGCGATCTGCTGATCCAGGATCCAGGCGAGGATGTCCAGCGACAGCTGTGCCTGCGCTGAAAGGCCGGGCTGATCGAAATCCGCGAGCGCCTCGCGGTGCCGACGGGCCAGTTCGAGCTCGGCCTTGGTCCGGGCCACTGAGGGGACGTCCAGCAGGCCGAGGAAGTCCGCCTCGCGCGGCGTCCCGGCCGTGGCCGCAGCCATGGCCTGGGGGCTGAAGGCCCGCCGCTCCTCGGCGACGCGCTCGAAAAAGGTCTCCAGGGCAACCTCCAGAGCGGCGCCGCCAGCCGTCGCCGACATGACGTCCACCGACCCCGTGGCATCCTCCGTGACGACACCCTCTGTGGGCGCCTGACTACAGCCGGCGCACAGCAGCAGGCAGGCCAGGAGCAGGCCAGGGAAAGGCTGGGTATGCATACTGAATTCTCCAGGGTCAGCGGGGCGACGGACCCTGCAGGCGCCACGCCGACCCGTCATGCGATAGCTGGCCAGTGTAGCGACCAAACCTCGTGGCTGCTTGCGCACGATCGCTCGGCTGCCTACCCTTGCGAGGCCGCTCGGGTCCGGAGTCGTGGCCGCCTTGTCGTGCAAGGCCCTGGGATCTCGTGCTGGCGGTCTTGACACCATAGGAGAATCCCGATGAGAACGCCTTTCAACCTGCTCTCCGGCCTGCTCATCAGCCTCGCGCTCATCACCGGGGGCACAGCCAGCGTGGCTCATGGCGCGCTGCTCGACAGCAGCGGCCTGCTGGCTTTCGAGCAACGGACCCAGCATCTGGCCAGCGTGGAACAGGCGCTCGCACAGGAGGCGCTGGCCGCACGGCTCGCGGCCATGGGCGTGGACGCGGCGGCGGTGAGCGCCCGGCTTGGCCAGCTCACCGACGAGGAATTGCAGCTGCTCGCCGAGCGACTGGATCAGCTGCCGGCCGGTGCCGGACTGCTGGAAATCATCGGCATCGTCTTCGTCGTGCTGCTGATCCTCGAGCTCGTGGGTGTCACCGACATCTTCAAGGCGATCTGAGACCGTGCGCCGTCTACCCGGCAGCGGCCGGGTATGGCGGCGCGCCGCGCCGCTGAGTGTCCTGCTGCTGGCGGGCTGCGCCACCGGACCGCCTCCATTGATCGAGCACCTGCCGGAAGCGGCGCGCAGTGCCGGGCGTCTGCAGCAGGAGATCACGGCCGTGCCCTTCCATCCCCAGGCCGACTACCAGTGCGGCCCGGCGGCGCTGGCGACGGTACTCGGCTGGAGCGGCGTGCAGACCACGCCCGAGGCACTCGTGCCGCGGGTCTATCTGCCGGGCCGACAGGGGTCTTTGCAGCCGGAGATCCGCGCGACCGCGCGCGCTTTCAACCGACTGGCCTATGAGCCGGAACCCAGACTCGCCGCGCTGCTGGCCGAACTCGACGCCGGCCATCCGGTGCTGGTATTGCAGAAACTCGGCGTCGGCCCATGGCCGGGCTGGCACTATGCCGTCGTCATCGGCTATGACGCGGTTGCGGAGGCGTTTCTGCTGCGCTCCGGGACTGAGTCTAGACTTCGCGTGTCCAGCCGACGTTTTCTGACGAGCTGGATCCGCGGTGGCACCTGGGCGCTGGTGGTCCTGCCCCCGGGGACGCTTCCGGCCTCTGCGGACGCCGCACGCTACCAGCATGCCGCCGCCGATCTCGAAGCCACCGGCAGCCCGGCGGCAGCAAGGGCCGCCTGGGCGGCCGGCGTCACCCGCTGGCCCGACGCCCCGGCCATGTGGTTTGGCCTGGGCAATACCGCCTACCGGCAGGACGACATAGCGGCTGCGCTGGCGGCTTTCCAGCGCGCCGTGGCGGTAGCGCCAACCCATGCAGCCTCGCACTACAACCTCGCCAGGATTCACCTTGAGCACGGCTGTCTCGACCAGGCGAAAACCCACCTGGCAGCAGCCGAAGACGCTCTCGACGCCCTCCCGGGCCTGGCGCCGCTGGTCGCCGATGCCCGCGAGGCGCTGGCGCGCGAGCGCGCGCGACCCATCGCACCGATCTGTCAGCTGCCCTGAACCGCATGCACCTGCCGTCGAGGCGCGCCTGTCAACCCGCGGTCGGCTGGTGCGTTCTGTTAGGGTGCTGACCATGGAAGAGCGCTGACCTGGGTCGGGCCCCATTTGAAATCAACGGTGAATCATTATGTTAAGAACAGCAGCCACCCTGGGCATTGCCGCGATGGCAGTGCTGCTCACCGCCTGCGGCGGCTCGTCGTCGCCAGGTGACACGCTCGGTACGCCCCCCGACACGTCGGCGCCGCCCCCGACCACCGGCACCGTGGGCATCCTGTTCACCGACGGTCCCACCGACGAATTCGACCGGATTCTGATTACCGTCAATGAAGTGAGCCTGCTGCCAGCCGACCGGGATGCCGATCCGATTGAGATCTTCAGCGGCGAAGAGACCTTCGACCTGCTCGAGCTGCGCGACTTCACCGACTTTTTCGCGGTCGCCGAAGAGGTGCCGGCTGGCGACTACCGCAAGGTCCGCATGCGCATCTCCAACATCGATCTGGTCGCGCTGGACGCCGACGGCGAGGTCGAGCGCGTGGTCAATCCTCGCCTGACCGGCAACGGCAAGCTGGACCTGAACCCGCGCAGTGGGGGTCCGATCAGCCTGGAGGGTGGCGAGACCCTGCTGGTCCGCCTCGATCTCGATGCAGAGAAGTCCTTCCTGGTGATCCGGGCCGGCGCGTCCGGCCAGTACATTTTCCGCCCGGTGGTCTTTGTTGACATCGAGGGCGAGCTGCGCGATCGGCTGGTGCGTCTGTTCGGCACGATCGGTGACATCGACGATGCAGAACCCCGCTTCGAACTCTGCGAACTGCAGCGCATCCAGGGCGAAGGCACGGCCTGGCGCGGTTGCGTGGTGATTCGCACCGACGATGACACCGGCCTGTTCGGCGCCGACGGTCTGCCGATCGCCTTCTCCACGCTGCAGAGCGGGGAAACCGCCACCGCCATCGGCTTCTTCGTGGATGAGCGCATCGACGAGCTGCGCGTGCTCGATGCCCTGGTCGTCCAGTACGGCCCGCGGCTGGACAGCGGCAGCTCGGCCAGCCGCTACAGCGGCTTCACCAATACCAGCATCGACGGCAGCGGCCGGTTCAACCTGCTGCTCGATCCGCCCGGCCAGGGCCTCGCGGAAGACACGCTGGACGTCGCCCTGCAGACCGGCGCGGCACTGATCACCCGTGAAGGCGAGCGCCTGTTGGCCGGTGACATCGGCGTGGGCGCCGAGGTGATCAGCGAGGGCATCCTCTCCGTGGGCGACGGCGAGCTGCGCGCCTCACTGCTGGTGGTCAATGTCGACGGCGAGGCTGAGCAGGTGCTCGAAGGCACCCTGGCAAGCGTCGATGTCGATGCGCGCGAGCTGACGGTCACTGTCGAACTCGAGGGCGACCGCTGCGTGCGCGTGGCCGAAGACGCCGATATCACGCGGATCGTGCCAGGTGACGACGACGGTACGGTCACTGATGTCATCTCACTGGGTGACCTCGAGGAAGGTGACCCGATCGAGGCCTTCGGTCTGCCGGCATTCGACGGCTGCTTCGAGGCCAGCGCAATCGTGGTGGACGAGACCCAGGCGGTCGACGAGGCGGCCTGACGCCACGCGCCCGTCTCGACGGGCGTCCCCGTTGACCAAGGCCCGCCCCGGTACCCCCGGGGTGGGCCTTTTTTTCAGACGGCGCCCGCGTCCTGCGCGAAGCGCCAGGCCATCTCGGCCAGCGGCCGGACCTGGGCGGCCATGACTTTCGCATGCGCGCTGGTCGCCGTGCCATCGCGTACCCGCCCGGCAATGCCCTGGAGAATGGCGGCCAGGCGGAAGAAGTTGTAGGCGAAGTAGAAGTCGCGGTTCTCGATACCGTCGCGCCCTGTGCGCTCGCAGTATCGCGCCACGTAGTCGTCCTCGCTGGGAATGCCGAGGGCGGCAAGATCGGCGCCGGCCAGGGTGCTGATGCCGAAGCCCTCGATGTTCGGCAGCCGCCACTGCATCAGGTGATAGGTGAAATCGCCCAGCGGATGGCCCAGCGTCGAGAGCTCCCAGTCGAGCACGGCCAGCACCTCCGGGCGCTCGGGGTGCAGGATGAGGTTGTCGAGGCGGTAGTCGCCGTGGACGATGCTGGTGGCCTCGTCGTCGGGGATGTTGTCGGGCAGCCAGGCGATCAGCCGGTTCATCTCGGGGATGGACTCGGTCTCCGAGGCCTCGTACTGGCGTGACCAGCGGCCGATCTGGCGGACAAAGTAGTTCCCCGGCTTGCCGTAGTCGGCCAGCCCGATGGCGGCGTAATCCAGCGTATGCAGCCGCGCCAGCGTCGCGTTGACCGCATCATAAATGGCAGCACGCTCGGCAGGCGTGCTCTCGGGCATCGAGGCCTCCCAGACGATTCGCCCGGGCACGTACCCCATGACGTAGAACATGGTACCGACGATGCTCTCGTCCTCGCACAGGACCACGGCTTCCGGCACCGGAAAACCGGCTTCTCCGAGCGCCTTGATGATGCGGTATTCGCGATCCACGGCGTGCGCCGAGGGCAGCAGCTTGCCCGGTGGCTTGCGCCGCAGCACCCAGGCGCCGGAGGGCGAGCGCAGACGGTAAGTCGGATTGGACTGGCCGCCCTTGAACTGCTCGACGGTGAGCGGCCCGCGGAAGCCCGGGATGTGCGCCGCCAGGTAGGCCTCCAGCCGCGCCTCATCGAAGCGGTGGCCCTCACTGACGGGCTTGACCCCGCTGAACTGATCCTGCCGGCTGGCCTCGCTCATGCCCCGACCTCGCCGGCCGCCGGCAGCGTCGAGGTCATGGCGCGCTGCCAGGCCGGGCGGGCGCGTACCCGGGCGAAGTAGGCCTGCACATTCGGCGTGCTCTCGTCGAGCATCTTGATAAAGGCCGTCAGGAACACCGTGTAACCCAGCATCACGTCGGCGGCCGAGAACTCGCCAAGCAGCCACTCGCGATCGGCCAGGCTGTCGTCCACCAGCTTCATCTGCTCGGCATACTTCTGGCGCCCGTAGGCGATCATGCCGGCGTTACGCTGGTCCTCCGGCGTGAACACCAGCTGGCCGATCAACATGCCCACGGGCACCATGAGCGACGCCTCGGCAAAGTGGATCCAGTTGAGAAACTCGCCGCGCTCAGGCGTGCCGATGGCCGGCTGCAGTCGCCCCTCGGCATAGGTCTCGAGGATGTACTGAACGATCGCGCCGGACTCGTGCATCACGAGCTCGCCATCCACCAGCGCCGGGACGCGGCCCAGCGGATTGACCCGACGGAACTCCGCGGACTTCAGCGCCTGAGGGCCGAAGGGCAGTTCTTCGAGCTGGTACTCGACGCCCAGCTCCTCCAACAGCCAACGAACGCGCACCGAGCGCGAACCGGCACAGTGATACAGCTTCATGCCTGTTCTCCTTGCAAGACCATGGCCGCCGCACGGCCTCAGCCGCGCGGTTCGACGAAGAAATCCGGGGCGAGCTCGGCGTCGGGATCCACGGCATAGGACGTGAGATCGGTGATGCCCACCGATTCCAGCACTTCATCATCGACGCAGAAATGGCCGGTGAACTCACGCGCGGGACGCGTGAGGATCACATGGGCCGCATCGGCCATGATCTCCGGTTTGCGCGAGCGACGAACCAGCTCGTCACCGCCGATGACGTTGCGGATCGCCGCCGTGGCGATGGCCGTACGCGGCCACAGCGCATTGAAGGCGACACCCTGGCCGCGGTACTCCTCGGCCATGCCGAGCACGCACAGGCTCATGCCATACTTGGCCATACTGTAGGCCACGTGCGGCGCAAACCACTTCGCCTCGAAGTTCAGCGGCGGCGCCAGGTTCAGCACGTGCGGGTTGTCCGCCGCGAGCAGGTGCGGCAGGCAGGTTTTCGAGACCAGGAAGGTGCCGCGCAGATTGATCTGATGCATCAGATCAAAACGCTTCATGTCGGTCTTGAGCGTCGGCGTGAGCGAGATGGCGCTGGCGTTGTTCACCAGGATATCGATCCCGCCGAAGGCCTCGACGGTGGCAGCGACTGCCGCCTCGACCTGAGCCTCGTCGCGGATGTCGCAGACCAGTGGCAGGGCCTTGCCCCCGGCCGCTTCGATCTCCCGGGCAGCGGTATGGATGGTGCCCGGGAGTTTCGGATGCGGCTCGGCGGTCTTGGCCGCGATCGTCACGTTGGCGCCGTCGCGGGCCGCGCGGCAGGCGATGGCCAGGCCGATGCCTCGACTGCCACCGGTGATAAAGACTGTCTTGCCAGCGAGACTCATGTGCATGCGCTCCGTCAGCGGCCCAGGCGCCGGGCGATCGACCAGCGATGAACTTCGCTCGGGCCGTCGTAGACGCGGAAGGCGCGCACGTCACGGTAGATGCGCGCAACCTCGGTGTCATCGGACAGCCCCAGCCCCCCCATCACCTGCATCGCCCGGTCGGCGATCCGATAGATGGCCTCGGCGCAGTATACCTTGGCCATGCTCGACTCCCGCGAGGCGCGCTCGCCACGATCGAGCAGCCAGGCGGTATGCCAGATCGCCAGACGCGCCTGGCGCAATTCGATCTCGTTATCGGCCAACTGGAAGCCCACGCCTTCGTGATCGATCAGCCGCTGGCCGAAGGCCTCGCGCCGCCGGGTGTAGTCGACCGCGATGTCGTGCGCGCGCCGGGCCGCCCCCAGCCAGCGCATGCAATGGGTGAGGCGGGCGGGCGCAAGACGCACCTGGGCATACCGAAAGCCTTCACCGAGCTCGCCGAGCACGGCATCGCGCGGCACCCTGAGGCCTTCGAAGGCAAGCTCCGCATGGCCCCCGGTAAAACTGGCGTCCATGGTGTCGAGCACGCGCACCAGGCGGATACCGGGCACATCCATCGGCGTGAGGAACATCGAGGCACCAAGGTCTCGCCCCTCGGCATCGATCGTGCGGGCCATGATGATCGCGAACGCCGCACCGTCGAAACCGGTGATCATCCACTTGAGACCGTCGATCACGAACTCGTCGCCCTCCTGGCGGGCAGTCGTGGCCAGCGCCGCAGGGTCGGAGCCCGCGCCAGGCGCAGGCTCGGTCATGCAGAAACACGAGCGCCCGCCCCCGGCGGCCAGCGGGCGGAGGTACCGCTCTTTCTGCGTAGCACTGGCAATGCGCTCGAGCATGTGCATGTTCGCCTCGTCGGGCGCGGCAATGTTCATCGCCACGGGACCGAGCATCGAATAGCCGGCCTCCTCGAACACCAGTGCAGCGGTGCGATGATCGATACCCTTGCCACCGTATTCGGCGCTGACGTGCAGGCTGAGCAGGCCGGCCTCCCGGGCCATCGCCACCAGGTCGCCGCGCAGCGCCTCGGTGGGGCCATGCGCCGTGCGCCGCGGGTCGCCTTCCATGGGGATCACCCGCTCCCGGATGAACTCGCGCACCTGCGCCACCAGGGCCGACTGCTCCGCTGTCGGTTCGAAATCGATCATCGCTGGAGACTCCGTTGTGTCACTGGGGAAGCCCGTGTCGGCGGCGCCGACGAGGCGAGAAACTCGAGGACCGCGGCAGTGAAACGGTCATTACGATCACCGGCCACCATGTGCGCGGCATCGCTGACCGACGCGTAGCGGGCGTGGGGCACCAGCGCGAGAAAATCCCGGGCGCCCGCCTCGCTCAGCACGTCGCTCAGGCCACCCCGCACCAGCAGGGTCGGCTGGTGCAGGCGCGCGGCTGCGGCGCGCAGCCGCGGCTCCCAGGCCTCGGGAGGCTCGGCGCGCGCGGCGTGCAGAAAGCGCGGATCCCAGTGCCAGTACCAACGTCCGTCCTCGCGGCGACGCAGGTTCCGGGCCAGACCCGCACTGCGGGCGGGACGCGGCCGGTGTGGCAGGTAAGCCGCCACCGCCGCAGCCGCCTCATCAAGACTGCTGAAGCCGTCGTCATGCGCCTCCATGAACGCCAGCACGCGATCGACACCATGCGGCTCGGGCCGCACCGCGATATCGACCAGCACCAGGGCCTCGACGCATTCCGGGGCCAGTTCGCCGGCCACCATCAGCGCGGCCAGTCCACCGAGCGAGGCACCCACCAGCACCACCGGTTGCGCAAGGCTGCGGACCGCTGCGGCAAGATCCTCGCCGTAGCATTCGAGCCGGTAGTCCTGCTCCGGCGGTGCCCAGTCGCTGTCGCCATGACCGCGCTGGTCAATGGCGATGGCCTGCCACCCGGCCGTGGCCAGACGGGCGGCGGTCGGCCCCCAGGCATGGCGGGTCTGGCCACCCCCGTGGAGCAGCAGCACCGGCAGACCGTCGCCGACACACTCGCCGGCAAGGCGCAGGCCATCGGCGCCCGGCAGGCTCAAATTCACTGACTGGCGCGGCTGCGCGCCGGCTGGGCCGACGGGGCGAGTTCGCGCAGCTTCTCCTCGAGGTAGGCCAACAGACGCCGATCACGCTCAGTCGGATCGTGGGTCATGAAACTCACGGCCATCCCCTCCATGAGGCAGCGCGAGAGATCGAGGGCCAGATCGAAGGCCTCGGGATTATCCTTCCACTCCGGAAACACCTCCCAGGCCGTCTGGTGCCAGGCCTCATCGAAGGCGGCCTGCGCCGGCTGCAGAATCGAGCGCAGCTCGGCGTCCGTGCGGGCGGCGACTGAGAGCTCGAAAAAAGCCATGAACCAGGGGTGATTGACCTGCTGCCAGTACGCCTCGACGCTGAAGCGCACGCGGTCCTCGTCGGGACCGATGGCGGCCACCGCCCGGCGAAAGGCCTTCAGGCGCTTGGCGTGCAGATAGTCGACGGCGGCACGCACGATGTCGATCTTGGAAGGAAAGTGATGCAGCATCGCACCCCGCGACAGTCCCGCCATCTCGGCGATCCGTGTCGTGGTGGTCTGGGCATAACCAAGTTCGACGAAACAGCGGATGGCCGCCTCGATGATCAGCCCTCGCGTTGACGCGCTTTTCTGGGCCTGCCAGCCCCCGCTGACGACCTCTTCCTGGCGCCGCGCAACGCGCTGGTTGCGCTTGCTCATGACCTGTCTCTCCCCTGCACGCCCGTCTGAGGTGGGGCGGTGTGACAAGAGTGTCGCGGAGACCAGGAAAAGTCAAAGATGATTGAAACCAGCACGCCTGACTGCTAGCGTCAGCGCCGGTCGCAGCATACCGCTGCATCATCACACAGTCAGGGGGAGAATCATGGGTCGCGTACAAGGCAAGGTCGCATTGATCACCGGAGCCGCCTCCGGTCTTGGCAAGGCGGACGCAGAACTGCTGGCCGCCGAGGGCGCCGATGTGGTGGTGACCGACGTCAACCTCGAAGCCGCCGAAGCCGTGGCCGAGGCGATCAACGCCCGCGAGGGCGGCCGCGCGCTGGCGCTGGCACTCGACGTGCGTGACCAGAGCGCATGGGCGGACGCTGTTGCCGCCGCCGAGAGCCGCTTCGGCGGGCTCGATGTGCTGGTCAACAACGCCGGAGTAGTGATCGTCGCCACCCCGGAAGACACCACACTCGAGCAGTTCCGCTTCGCCAATGCGGTGATGAACGAGGGTGTGTTCCTGGGCATCCAGGCCGCCCTCCCGGCGATGAAAAAGCGCGGCGGTGGCTCGATCATCAACATGTCGTCAGTCGCCTCGCACCTGGGCTATCCGGTATTTTTTGCCTATACGGCAGCCAAGGGCGCGGTGCGCAGCATGACCAAGTCGGTGGCGGTGCACTGCCAGATGAACGGTTACAACATCCGCGTGAACTCGATCCACGCCGGGGCTATCGAGACGCCGATGATCGCCACCGCCAACGCCGCGCTTGGCGTCTCCGATGAAGACGCCAAGGCGGCCTCAGGCCACGTCGGCGTGGGCAAGCCCGAAGACGTGGCCTGGATGGTGGTGTATCTCGCCTCCGATGAAGCCCGCTTCGTCAACGGCGCGGAACTCATGCTGGACAACGCGCTGACGGTGCAATAACCCCCCGCGGGCACCACGCCGGCGCGCTTCGCTGGCGCGAGTGCCCGCCGGTCACTCCTCGGGTGCGATGGTCAGGCGAATCCCGTCGAGCGCTTCGGTGAACTCCACCTGGCAGGTGAGCCGGGATGTCTCGGCGCGATAGCTCTCACCCTCGGCGAGCAGCTCCTCCTCGTCGTCCTGGCGACGCGGCAGCTGCGCAAACCAGGCCGGCTCGATGTAGCAGTGGCAGGTGCAGCAGGAGCACATGCCACCGCACAACGCTTCCACGCCATTCTCGAGCTCACGCAGGGTTTCCATGATGGACAGGCCAACCTTGCCGTCCACCTCGTGGGTCGCGCCTTCGCGATCCGTCACGATCATCTTTGCCATCGTCTCTTCGCCTCCCGGGGTATGCACGCGGCCTTTTGAAACAGAAAAAACAGTCAAGACTGTTTGTCCGCTTCCGCAGGCAGAGTATACTCGACCCGGAACGGTCGCGGCGTCGGCCGGAAGATACCAGTGTCACGCGGCGGCCGACAGCGCGCTGCCGCCAGGAACCACCAGGGGAGCACGCGCATGGATCTCGGACTCAAGGGCAAGAAAGCCATCGTCACCGGCTCGACAAAAGGCATCGGCCGCAGGATCGTCGACCTGCTGGCCGACGAAGGCGTCGACGTGGGCGTGTGTTCGCGCGACGAGGACGAGGTGGCCGAGACGGTTGCGGCGCTCAAGGCCAAGGGCGTCAATGCCGTGGGCGGCGCGGTCAACGTGCGCGATGGTGATGCCTACAAGGCCTGGCTCACCGCAACGGCCGAAGCCCTGGGCGGGGTCGACATCTTCGTGCCCAATGTCAGCGGCGGCGGCGGCATGGATTCCGAGAAGAACTGGTGGAAGTGCTTCGAGATCGACATCCTCGGCACCGTGCGCGGCGTGGAGACCTTGATGCCGCAGCTCGAGCAGTCCGAGGCCGCCGCGGTGGTGATCATCAGCTCCACCAACGCGGTCGAATTCTTTGCCGGTCCGATGGCCTACAACGCCATGAAAGCGGCGCTGCTGAACTACAGCAAGCAGCTTGCGCTGTTCGTCGCCAGGAAAGGCATCCGCGTCAATGCGGTCTCGCCAGGGCCCGTGTACTTCGAAGGCGGCGCCTGGGAGATGATCGAGGGCACGATGCCGGATTTCTACAAGGCCACCCTGAAGCAGATCCCCGCCGGGCGCATGGCCACGCCCGAGGAAATCGCCCGGGTAGTCGCCTTTGCGGCCAGCCCGGCGGGCAGCGTGCTGCAGGGCGCCAACATCGTGGCGGACCTCGGCTTCACCAACCGCGTGCAGTACTGAGCCGTCCGCGACCGTCGAACGCCGTCAAGCGAGGCCGAACCCCATGAACAAGCTGGACAAGGTCGAGGCCAGTTTCGTCCGTTCCTACGCGAAGCTGGATAAGGTTCGCGAGGTCAAGGTGCCCCGCGTCGACCCCGAGGACAGCCCGGAGACGCCAGCGGAGAAAGCTCCGGACCCGGAACTGGGCACCGAGGTCATCCCCGCGTCCCGTTACACCAGCGCCGAATTCATGCGCCTGGAATGGGAACACATCTGGAGCAAGGTCTGGCTGCTCGGCTGCCGGGAAGACGACATCCCGGAGCCTGGCGACTATGCCTGCACCGAGATCGGCCGCGAGTCGGTGCTGATCGTCCGCCAGCCCGACGGCGGCGTGCGCGCCTTCTACAACGTCTGCCAGCACCGCGGCAACCGCCTGCGCTCGCCCGGCTACGGCAGTGCCAACACCTTCAAGTGCTCGTATCATCACTGGGAATACCGGCTCGATGGCAGCATCGAGAACATTCCCGATGTCGACACCTTCCCGCAGGGCGCGCCCTGCAAAGGCCTGACCGAGATCCCCTGCGACACCTGGGGGAGCTTCGTCTGGTTCAGCCTGAACCCGGCGGTCGAGCCGCTGCTGGCATTCCTCGACCCGATCCCGAAGCATCTCGAGGCCTACAATTTCTCGCGCATGGCCCTGACGCGTGACGTCACCATCGAGTGGCACTGCAACTGGAAGGCCTCGGTGGATGCCTTCAACGAGAGTTACCATGTGCAGGGCATCCACCCGCAACTGCTCTGGTACCTCGACGACTACAACATCCAGATCGACTGCTACGCGCGTCACAACCGCTATCTCATCCCCTTCGCCACCATCAGCCCGCGGGTCAAGCTGCCACCGGACATTCCGCCCGCCATCAAGCACATCATGCTCGAGGCCGGCATGGATCCAGCCGACTACGATGGCAAGATCAAGGACCTGCGCGTGAACATCCAGAAATTCAAGCGCAAGCATGGCGCCGAACAGGGCAAGGACTATTCGCGGCTGAACGATGACCAGCTGACCGACGACTACCACTACATGATCTTTCCGAACGTCACACTGAACATCCACGCCGACGACCTGATGCTGTTTCGGCAGCGACCGCATCCCACCGATCCCGACAAGATGCTCTTCGACGTGCAGACCTACGAGCTGATTCCGGAGGGCGGTGAGTGGCCGGAGCGCCCGGAGCACGCCACCTATCCGCACGGCGACAAGTCCATCGGCCTGGTGCTTGACCAGGATGCCCACAACCTGCCCGGCGTGCAGCAGGGCATGCACTCGGCAGGGTTTCGTGGCCTGTGGCTGGGCAAGCAGGAACTGCGCATCCGGCATTTCCACAAGGTCATCGACGACTATATTTTCGGGCCGGGAGGCAAACCCGCCGACTCGGAGTTCTGATGACAGTCGGGCGGCCTGCCGGCCGCCCGACGCTTTCTCTGGGGGAGAACGCATGGAACGCACCAGCCTGAGCAGCATCGCAGCGGTAACGCTGACCTCGACATTGGCACTCGGGGGCTGCGGCAGCCCGGCAGACACCTCATCGGCCCCCGGGACGGCAGCGAGCACAGAGGCTCTGGCCGCGGCGCCGGTGACCGACATCGACGGCGCCGGGATCTACCAGCAGTTCTGTGCCAGCTGCCATGAGGGCGGGGTCGCGCGCTCTCCGCATCGCGAGTTTCTCAACCTGATGGCGGGCGATGTCATCCTCGCCTCGTTGACTGACGGGGTCATGCGCCAGCAGGCGGCGATGCTCTCCGAAGCGCAGAAGATCGCGGTCACCGATTACCTGGCGCTGGAAATCCCGCTGGGCGCGGAGTCGCGCTATCCGCCGCCGCCGCGCTGTGACACGGACCGCATGGCTTTCGATTTCTCCCAACCGCCGATGCAGCGTGGCTGGGGCGGCGTCGATCCCTTCAACTCCCGCTTCTCGCCTGCCGACCATGCCGGCCTGACCGCCGAGGAGGCCTCACGCCTGGAGCTGAGCTGGGCGTTCGCCCTGCCGAACGCCAACCGGGCGCGCTCCCAGCCTTCGGTGGCCGGCGGTGCGGTGTACCTCGGCAGCCAGGACGGTACGGTCTACGCACTGGAAGAGCAGACCGGCTGCCTGCGCTGGAGCTTCCGCGCCAGCGCAGAGGTGCGTACTGCGGTGAGCATCACCCCCTGGGAGGCTGGCGATGAGTCCGCGCGCCCGATCGGGTTCTTCGGCGACTTCCAGGCCCGGGTGTATGCCGTGGATCTCCAGAGCGGCGAGCTGCTGTGGGTCACCCGGCTGGATGACCACGCGAATGCCACCTCGACCGGCTCACCGGTCTATCACGAGGGCCGGGTCTACGCGCCGGTCTCCTCACTCGAAGTGACCGCCGCCGCCGACCCCGACTATGCCTGCTGCACCTTCCGCGGCTCGGTGGTGGCGCTGGACGCCGCCACCGGAGACACGCTCTGGAAGGGCTATACCATTCCCGAGCCACCCGCGGAATTCGGCGTGACCACGGTGGGCACCACCATCTACGGGCCGAGCGGCGCGCCGGTCTGGAACGCCCCGACCCTCGACCCCGAGCGCGGGCAACTCTACATCGGGACCGGCCAGAACTACTCCTCGCCCGCCGATGGCCACAGCAATGCCATCATCGCCTTCGACCTGGAGACCGGTGAGCAGCGCTGGGTCTTCCAGGCGCTGGCCGGCGATGCCTGGAACATGGGCTGCTACGACTACTACGGCGGCGACCCGGGCCCGAACTGCCCGGAGGAGAATGGCCCGGATCTCGACTTCGGCGCCGGAACGCTGCTCTCGGCCGACGGCAGCACCGTGCTCGCCGGCCAGAAGTCAGGAGATGTGTGGGCGCTGGACCCCGATACCGGTCGCGTGAAGTGGTTCCACAAGCTCGGCCGCGGCGGCATCCAGGGCGGCATTCATTTCGGCATGGCCAACGATGGCGATGTGCTGTATGTGCCGATCTCGGACATGGACGACGGGCTGACCTACGAACACCCCGATCGCCCCGGACTGTTCGCGGTGGATGTGGCCAGTGGCGAGGTGCGCTGGCACTACGCCTACGAGGATCGCTGCGACGGCAAGGCCTATTGTGACCCGGGCATCTCCGCGGCCATCTATGCCTTCCCCGGCGCCGTGGCCGCGGGGGCGATGGACGGCACCCTGCGCATCCATGCGCGCGACACCGGCGAGGTGCTCTGGCAGTTCGATGCCCTGCGGGAATTCACCACCGTGTCGGGCGCGACGGCCAGCGGCGGTTCGTTCGGCGGGCCGGGGCCGGTGATCGTCAATGGCGCGCTGTACGTCAACTCCGGCTACGGGATCTACTACCACCTGCCGGGTAACGTGTTCCTCAGGTTCGCGCCGGCAGACGCTGACCGTCCGGAGGAGGTCACCGCAGCCGCGCAGGCCGCCGGCCGCTGACGTCATGCGCACACCGGGCTGGCATCAGGTCGCCTCGAGGGCATCGAAACGCCGGGCGAGATGGTCGACCAGCGCGCGCACCGACGGCAGCAGCCCCCGGCGCGAGGGGAACACGGCGTGGATGATTTCCGGGCGGGGGGCCCAACCCGGCAGCACTCTGACCAGCTGACCACGCTCGAAAGGCTCGCCGAGGATCATCGTCGGCAACTGCACGATGCCCACGCCGGCCTCTGCCGCCGCACGCAGCGCGAGCATGCCGCGGGTAATCAGCCGCGGCTGGTGCTCGATGCGTGCCACGGCGCCGTCGGGTCCGACCAGGGTCCATGTCGCCCGCTGCTGCGGCGTGCCGAGCTCGAGACTGGGATAGCGCGTGAGGTCTGCCGGCACCCGCGGCGTACCTAGTGCCGCCAGCAGCCCGGGGCTGGCCACCAGACACTGCGCGCGGTCGCCGAGCACGCGCAGCACCAGGTCGCTGTCCTCCAGCGGCGGGGGGCGGACCCGGAGGGCGAGATCGACCCCCTCGCCCACCACGTCGACGCGCCGATTGGTGGCCTCCAGATGCAGCTCCACCTGTGGATGCAGGGCCAGAAAGTCCGCCAGCATGTCACCGACGGTGGCCTCGAGCAGCGTGACCGGACAGGTCAGCCGCACCACCCCGGAAGGCTCGGCACGGCTGCGGTCGATGGCCTCCTGCGCGGCCTCCGCCTGCACCAGCATCGCCTTGCAGTGGGTGTAGTAGGCGTAGCCGAGCTCCGTGACCGCAAGGCGCCGCGTCGTGCGCTGCAGCAGCCTGACGCCCAGGCGTGCCTCGAGCGCCGCGACCCGCCGCGAGAGCCGGGACTTCGGCACGCCAAGCGCCCGGCCGGCCGCGGCGAACCCGCCATGGTCGACCACCTGCACGAAGAAATAGAGGTCATTCAGATCCTGCATGGGCTTATCGTCTCAAATTTGGAACGATGAGTCCGATTTAAGCCGACTACCCGCGAAATACCAACAATGGAATACTGAATCGAACGTCAACCTACCCATGGCCTCACGGCTCACCTGAGGGTCCCCACATGAAGAAAATACTCGGTGTCTACAGCGCCCCGCCGGGCCACTGGGTCGGCGACGGCTTCCCGGTACGCTCGCTGTTTTCCTACCATAGCCATGGGGCGCATGTGAGCCCCTTCCTGCTGCTCGACTACGCCGGGCCGGCGGAATTCGCGCCAGCGGCCCGCCCGCGCGGCGTGGGTGAACACCCGCACCGCGGGTTCGAGACCGTGACCATCGTCTATCAGGGCGAGGTGGAACACCTCGACACCACCGGTGCAGGGGGACTGATTGGACCCGGCGACGTACAGTGGATGACCGCTGCCGCGGGCATCCAGCACCACGAGTTCCATTCCCAGGCCTTCACGCGCCAGGGCGGTACGCTGGAGATGGTCCAACTCTGGGTCAATCTGCCGGCACGCGACAAGATGTCCGAGCCAGGCTACCAGACGCTGCTGGCAGCCGACATTCCCGTGGTCGCCCTGCCGGCAGATGCCGGCAAGCTACGGGTGATTGCCGGGGAATACGCGGGCCTTCAGGGCCCGGCGACCACGCGCACGCCCATGGCCGTATGGGATCTGCGGCTCACCCAGGGGCACAGCCTCGAGCTGCCCCTCCCAGAGGGCTGGAACGCGCTGCTGGTGGTCCTCAAGGGCGCCCTGCGCCTCAACGGCCAGCACGCCCTGCGCGAGGCACAGTTCGCACTGCTCGACCCCGCCGGACAGGCTGCACACCTCGTGGCGGACACCGATGCCACCGTGCTGGTGCTCGCCGGCGAGCCGATCGACGAGCCGATCGTCGGTCACGGCCCGTTTGTCATGAACACGCGCGACGAGATCCGTCAGGCGATCGCCGACTTCAACAGCGGACGGTTCGGCCAGCTGCCCGGCTGAACACCACGCCGCTGATCGGACGGCCATGCCCGATCGAAAGCGTCGCTACTCGGGTCGCAACCGCAGCAACGGCGCTGCCGGGCCGTCGGCCAGCACGTATATCAGTCCGTCCTCCGGGCCGATGGCGACGTCCCGGATCCGCAGATTCTCGCCGTCCAGCAGCCGCGCGACTTCGCGAAGACCACCGTCGCTCTCCGCGAACAGGCCGAGATAGCGATGATAGAGATTGCCGATCAGCAGGTGGCCACGCCAGTCCGCAAAGGCCTCGCCGGTATAGAACACCATGCCCGAGGGCGGGAAATGCGCCGTGCGTCCCGCAGGCCAGTGGTGCACCGGCGCGATGAAACCGTCACCCGGCGTATGCGGCGGCGAGAAGCGGCTGCCGTCGCGGTAATTGACGCCGAAGCTGGCCAGCGGCCAGCCGAAGTTCCCGCCGCGCTCGACCCTGTTGACTTCATCGCCACCGGCTTCGCCGTGCTCGGCGAGCCAGATCGCGCCCGTCTCGGGATGCACGGTCATCGCCTGGATGTTGCGATGACCGTAGGACCAGATGGCCCCCGCCGCGCCGTCACGGTCGACGAAAGGGTTGTCCGCCGGAATGTCGCCCTCGAGGGTGATGCGGATCACCGAGCCATTCTCGCTGCTCAGGTCCTGCGAGATGTGATTCGCCGAGAAATCCTTGCTGTTGCGGTCGCCGAAGCCGGCGAATAGAAAACCGTCATGGAACACGATGCGCGCGCCGAAATGTCCCCCGCCGGCCATCCCCGGACTCACAGCATGCAGCACCTCGAGATCGGTCAGTGCGCCTGCGGCGCGATCGAGCCGCGCGCGACCGACATGCGTCGTGGTCCCGCCTTCGGCCCGATCCACCCAGGCCAGATAGACAAAGCCGTGCTCGGCGAAGTCCGGGCCCACAGCGACATCCAGCAGGCCACCCTGACCGCTACTGACCACCCGCGGTGCGCCCCCGATCTCGGTGATACCGTTCTCCGCATCCCACAGCACCAGCGTGCCGCCGCGCAGGGTAATGATCAGGTCTCCCCGATCAGGCAGAAACGCCATCCCCCAGGGCCGATCCAGCCCTTCGGCAAGCCGCTCCACCGCGTACCCGTGGACGGACTGTGCAGGGGCAGCAAGCAACAACGCCGCGGCCAACGGCAAGAGGGCCCGGAAATATCGCATGGGGAGACTCCTTCGGATCAACGCTGCATTTTCGATGGATCAAGCCTACCCGAACATCAGCGACGAGACATGTCTCCCGCGGACGACGGCGCGGACGCCACCGAGCGCCGGCGCAGCAGCCACCAACTCACCAGCGCCGCCAGCAGCACGAACGCGATCAGCAGCGTCGCCAGGGCATTGACCTTCGGGCTCACGCCCAGGCGCACACTGGAGAACACCACCATCGGCAGGGTCGTGGCACCCGGGCCGGAGGTGAAGCTCGCGATCACCAGATCATCCAGTGACAGCGTGAAGGCGAGCAGCCAGCCGGCAACCAGCGCGGGCGCGATCACCGGCAGCACCACCTGGGTAAAGGCTTTGAAGGGGGTTGCCCCCAGATCCAGCGCTGCCTCGTAGAGTGCGCGATCGAACTGGGCCAGCCGTGCAGCGACCACCACCGTGACAAACGCCGTGGCAAAGGTGACATGCGCGATCCACACCGTCAGCATGCCACGCTCCGCGGGCCAGCCCACCAGCTGCCCCATGGCGACGAACAGAAGCAGCAGCGACAACCCCGTGATCACCTCGGGAATCAGCAGCGGCGCGGTGACCAGCATGCCCAGTACGCTGCGACCCCGAAACGCGCCCAGCCGGGTAAGCGCGATCGCAGCGAGCGTACCGAGCACCACCGCCGCGCTGGCGGCCATGACGGCCACCCGCAGGCTCACCCACAGCGCCGACATCATCTGCTGATCGCGAAACAATTCGCCGTACCAGCGCGTCGAAAAACCTGCCCAGACCGTGACCAGCCGGGAGTCGTTGAACGAGTAGATCACCAGCAGCAGCATCGGGGCGTACAGGAACACGAGCACGGCGACCATCGCCGCACGCAGCGCCGGCGAGGGCCCGCGGATCATCGTCCCATCCCCATGCTGCGGGCCTGCTGGTGGTGGAACAGCCACAGCGGCGCCAGCAGCAGCGCCAGCAGCACCACCGCCACCGCCGAGGCCAGCGGCCAGGCGCGGTTGTTGAAAAACTCCTGCCAGAGCACCTTGCCGATCATCAGCGTATCGGCGCCGCCGAGGAGCTCGGGGATCACGAACTCGCCGAGCGCGGGAACGAACACCAGCATGCAGCCGGCAAGGATGCCACCCGCAGCCAGCGGCAACACGATACGCAGGAACACCGTCGCCGGCCCCGCGCCAAGATCGGCTGCCGCCTCGAGCAGCGCGGGCTCGATGCGCACCAGCGTCGCGTACAGCGGCAGCACCATGAACGGCAGATAGGCATACACGATGCCCACGTACACCGCGAAGTCGGTGCGCAGCATCACCAGCGGCCGGTCGATGAGGCCCAGCCCGAGCATCAGGGTATTGATCACGCCGGTGTTGCCGAGAATCCCCATCCAGGCATACACGCGGATGAGAAACGACGTCCAGGACGGCACGATCACCAGCAGCAGCAGCACGGCCTGCCACTGCGGCGAGGCCCGCGCGATGCCCAGCGCCAGCGGAAAGCCCAGCAGCAGACAGACGACCGTGGAAATCGCCGCGATCTTCAGCGAACTGAGGTAGGCGGCCACATACAGGTTGTCGGTCAACAGGAAACGGAAATTGGCCAGGGTGGCGTTGAGCCAGCGGTCCTCCATGCCAAACCAGGGCTGGAACGGCGGGATGGCCACCGCAGCCTCCGACAGACTGATCTTCAGCACGATGCCGAATGGCAGCAGGAAAAACAGGGTCAGCCAGACCGCCGGAATGCCGATCACCAGCCAACGGCCCCACGGCCAGCGGGCACGCGGCCCCGTCATGCCTCCGGGTCCAGCGCGACCGCGTCCTCGGCACACCAGTCCAGCCACACCCGGGTGCCGACCGGCGGACTCTTCTGGGCACTGCCGCCGATGATCACCGCGAGCGGCGCCAGCCCGGCCACAGCAACCTCCAGCACACGGTGTGCACCCATGTAGTCGACCCCGCTGACCGTACCTTCCAGGGCCTGGCCGTGCGTCGGCGAGGACAGGTGCAGATCGATGTCCTCGGGGCGCACGGCGATCGTCGTGAGTGTCCCCGCCGCAGCGCCGCGGGTCGGCAACAGGCGTCCCGCTACGCAGATCCGCTCCGCGGCGTCGGCCACGCCCTGCAGCAGGTTCACCTGGCCGAGGAACTCGGCGGCGAAGCGCGTGCGCGGACGGTCATACACCTCTTCGGGCGTACCGACCTGCACCAGCCGCCCGCGCTGCATCAGCCCGATGCGGTCGGCCATGGTCATCGCCTCGTCGCGATCGTGCGTGACCAGCACACAGGTGATCTCAATGGCGCGGAGAATCTCCCGCAGCTCGCGCTGCATCTGCACGCGCAGTTGACGGTCCAGCGCGGCCATCGGCTCGTCGAGCAGCAACAGCTTGGGCGCGCGGGCAAGACTGCGTGCCAGTGCCACGCGTTGCTGCTGCCCTCCGGAGAGCTGGTGCGGGCGGCGGGCGGCGTGCTCACTCATCCGCACGAGCTCGAGCATCTCCTGGACGCGGCTGCGGGCACGCGCGCCCTTCATGCCCATCTGCCGGAGCCCGAAGGCGACGTTCTCCGCCACGCTCAGGTGCGGAAACAGCGCATACGCCTGGAACATCATGTTGACCGGCCGCGCATGCGCTGGCCGGCCGTCGAGCAGCTCCCCGTCCAGCCAGATGCTGCCGGCATCGACGCCCTCCAGCCCGGCCAGCATGCGCAGCAGCGTCGATTTGCCGCAGCCCGAGGGTCCAAGCAGGGCGAAGACCTCACTGCGATGGATGTCCAGATCGACGGCCGCGACGGCGGCGACGCCAGCGAAGCGGCGCTCGAGCGCGCGCAGCGAGAGAAATCCCTGTGCAGGGCTCACGGCGTAGCGGACAGCGCGGCCGCGCGCGAAAGGCTGCGCGTCATCGACGGGTCTTGATCTCGGTCCACACCCGCGTCATGACGCGATCGAGCGCCGGCTCCCGCGCCTCGACGGCGAACAGTCGGGCGCGGACCTCGGGGGGCGGATAAATGCCCGGATGCTCGCGCACCTCGGGCGCCAGTAGCGCTGTGGCTGGCAGGTTGGGGTTGGCGTAGAACACCGTATTGCTGACCTCTGCGATCACCTCCGGTCGCAACAGGAAATCGATGAACGCATGCGCGCCCTCGACATTACCGGCGTCGCGAGGGATGGCCAGCAGGTCGAACCAGACACTGCTGCCCTCGGCCGGCACGGCGTACTCGATCTCCACCCCCCGCCCGGCCTCGGCCGCACGATCGGCGGCCTGCAGGATGTCGCCCGACCACCCCAGCGCCACGCAGATCTCACCATTGGCCAGATCGTTGATGTACTGCGATGAATGGAAGTAGCGGATGTGCGGCCGGATCGCCATGAAGGCGTCGCGCACCGGCCCCTGGTAGTCGGCGGGTTCCGCGGAATTCGGCTCGAGACCGAGATAGTTCAGCACCAGAGGAAACACCTCAGCCGCCGAATCCAGCAGGGCCACGCCGCAATCGGCCAGGCGCTCGATGTTTTCCGGCACGAACAGCAGATCGAGACTGTCCGCCGGCGCGCCTTCCGGGAAACGCGCCTCGAGCATCGCGACGTTGACCCCGATCCCGGTCGTGCCCCACAGATAGGGCACCCCGTAGGCATTGCCCGGATCGACCGTCTCGAGGAAGCCGAGCAGCTCCGGATCCAGGTTCACGTAGTTACTCAGCCGCTCGCGCTGCAGCGGCTGGAACGCCTCAGCGCCGATCTGTCTGGCGATCGCATCACTGCTGGGCACCACCACGTCATAACCGCTCGCACCCGACAGCAGCCGGGCCTCGAGCACCTCCTGACTGTCGAACACGTCATAGACCGTGCGCAACCCGGTCTCCGCACTGAAGCGTGCCAGGGTATCGGCGGCGATGTAATCCGACCAGTTGAAGACGCGGACGGTCTCGGCACGCCGCTCCGGCGCATCCGGACTGCCGCAGGCCACGAGGCTCAGGCAGCATGCGAGCACGGCAAGGGTCCGGCGAATCGGGATCATGCTGGAGTCTCCTGTCACGGGGGCTGGGCGCCGCGCGCGGTCAATGATGCGAAGCGCGGACCGAGCCGTCAATTCGAACGCTGTCCCGCCCCTGCCAGGGTCGGTCGCTGGCGAGCTCCGACAGCGCCCGGCACAATAGGGCCATGCGCAAGGAGGCTCGCGAAACGCCGGTCAGTCTGCTGCCGGCCTGGCTCAGTGGCGGGCCGGTGGCCCTCTCCACCATCGGCCTGATCGTCGGCACACTGTTTTTCGCCGCCTCGCTGTCACCAAGCCTGGTTCCAAGGACCTGGAGCATGCAGGGTGTGCTCTCCGGGCTGTCGCTGGCCGCCGGCTATGCGACCGGGGTGGCGCTGCGCTGGTGCTGGGCCTATCTGGAGCTGCCCGTGCCTTCACGGCCGGTGCAGCGACTGCTGCTGGCGCTGGCCGCCCTGGTCTGCCTGGTGGTGGCGGTGATTTTCCTGCGCCAGGCGTCGGAGTGGCAGAACTCGATCCGGGTGCTGATGGAAATGGACACGGTCGACACGGCCCGTCCGTTCCGGGTGGCCATGCTGGCACTGCCGCTGTTCGCGCTGATCCTGGTGTTCTCCCGCGCGTTTCTGTTCACGTTCCGGCTGATTTCCGCGCGCCTGCATCGCTATGTGCCCCGCCGGATTTCCCACGGGCTCGGGGTGGTGCTCGCCGTCGCCCTGTTCTGGTCGGTGATCGATGGCGTACTGCTGACCGCGCTCATGCGCGGGCTCGACAGCTCCTTCCAGCAGATCGACGCGCTGATGGAACCGGAAGTCGCGGCACCGGATGACCCGACCCGCACCGGCAGCATCGCCTCGCCGGTCGCCTGGAGCACCCTGGGGCGGACGGGCCGGAACTTCGTGTCCTCCGGGCCGAGTCTCGAGGACCTGCGGGCGTTCCATGGCGCGGCGGTCCGCAAGCCCATCCGTATCTACATCGGCCTGAATTCGGCGGACGACATCCAGACGCGGGCCCGGCTCGCGGCCGAGGAACTCGAACGCACCGGGGCGTTCGAGCGGGCAGTGCTGGTCATCGCCACACCCACCGGCACCGGCTGGCTCGACCCCTCGGCGATCGATACGCTGGAATACCTGCACCGCGGCGACGTGGCCACGGTGGCCCTGCAGTATTCCTACCTGCCGAGCTGGCTGTCCCTGCTGTCGGAGGAAAACTATGGCGCAGAGAGCGCGCGCGCCCTGTTCGAGGCGGTCTACGGCCACTGGACCCAGCTCCCCCGCGAGGCGCGGCCGCGTCTGTACCTCCACGGCCTGAGTCTCGGCGCGTTGAATTCCGAGCGCTCGGCCGATCTCTTCGACGTCATCGCCGATCCGTTTCACGGAGCGCTGTGGAGCGGCCCGCCGTTTCGCAGCCAGGCCTGGCGCACCATCACCGCCAGCCGTGAACCCGGCTCGCCGGCATGGTTGCCACGCTTTCGTGACGGTTCGATCGTCCGCTTCACCCACCAGCACAACGCCCTGGATCTGCCCGGAGCCCGCTGGGGGCCCATCCGCATCGTCTATCTGCAATACGCCAGCGATCCGGTGACCTTCTTCGAACCCCAGGCGTTCTTCCGGCAGCCGGAATGGATGCAGTCGCCGCGCGGGCCCGATGTGTCCGACCGGCTGCGATGGTATCCGGTGGTCACGATGCTGCAGCTCGCGATCGACATCACCGCGGCGGATGAGGCGCCCATGGGCTTCGGGCACCGCTACGCGCCCGAGCATTACATCGACGCCTGGCTCGAGGTCACCGCACCGCCGGACTGGCGGGCAGAGGATATCGATCGCCTCAAGGCCTGGTTTTATCTCCGGAGTGGTCGTGGGACGCCTGACGCGACGGTTTCACGCCCGTGAGCCGGTGACGCTGGCGCGGGCCCTGCTCGGCCAGGTGCTGGTGCGGGTGCTCGACGACGGTGAACGGCTTGCCGGGCGCATCGTCGAAACCGAAGCCTACCTCGGCGTGATCGATCGCGCCGCCCACACCTATGGCGGGCGGCGCACACCCCGTACCGAGTCGATGTGGGGCCCGGCGGGCCATGCCTACATCTATTTTCTCTACGGTATGCATCACTGCATGAATGTCGTGGCCGAAGGCCCCGGACAGCCGACCGCGGTGCTGATCCGGGCCCTGGAGCCGCTGGAGGGGATCGCGCGCATGCGCAGGCACCGTGCCGGACGTATCCCGCCCCCCCGGCTGCGCGACACCGACCTGTGCTCCGGCCCGGCCAAGCTGGCCCAGGCCCTGGCGCTGGATCGGCACCTCGATGGCACCGACCTGGTCGACGGCGACCGGCTATTCCTGGAGCGCGGCCGACGCGTGCGCGCCGAGGACATCCTCGCAGGGCCACGCATCGGCATCGCCTATGCCGGCGACTGGGCACTGAAGCCGCTGCGCTTCACCCTGCGCGGCAATCCGCACGTCAGCTGAGCCTGTTCGACTCGATCGCCGCGGAGGTGCTCACCAGCTCACCACACGCCAGAACATCTTCCGCGGATCGATCCGTAGACTCGCCAGTCACCCGTGCAATGAAGGCGGCGACATCCTGGTCACTGCGACCCGCGAACGACAGCGGCGGAGCCAGCGCCGCAGCAATCCGCATATGCCCCACACCGGGGTAGACAATCACCTCGGCCGTGCCACCAGCCTCGCACAACCGGTCGAACAGCTGACGACTGTTCTCGGCCGAGACCACGCGATCATTCTCACCGTGCAGCAGCAAGGCCGGGGGCGCATCGCCACGTGCGAAGTTCATCGGCTGGCTGTCGCCCTGGCCATCGTCGGCAGCGAAGATCTCGGCCAGGCGTCCGCTGTCGGTATCGAACCGGTAGGGGCCGGCCAGCCCGATCAGGCCACGCGGTATGGCACGGGTGACCCCCTGGGCCAGGAGATAGCGTTCGTCCAGCGCCAGCAGCGCGGCGATGTGCGCGCCGGCCGAGTGGCCCATGACCAGTACCTGGTCCGGGTCGCCGCCGAACGCCTCGATATGCTGCTCGACCCAGGCCAGCACGGCAGCCCCATCTTCGACAAAGCCGGGAAACCGCACCTCCGGATACACCCGGTAATCCGGCACCACCGCCACCACGCCGAGATCCGCGAGGTAGCTGCCCACGAACGCGTACTTGCCGCGATCACCGCGTTGCCAGGAGCCGCCATAGAAAAACACCACCACGGGCGAGCCCGTTGCGGCGGTCGCTTCGTTGGGACGGTAGATGTCGAGCTGCTGGCGAGGATGCGTGCCGTAGGCGATTGCCGGGGCGCGCTCGAGATGGGAGGTCGGGCTGAGGGTCGAGACCACCCGCGTGGGGCTGCAACCGGCGGTCAGCAGTGACGCCGCCAGCAGGCCGATGCCCGCCCAGACCAGGGACGGCGAAGGCATGCGCTTACAGGCGCCCACGTATGCTGCGGATCGCCCGACCGACGAACGGCAGGTGCTCGAAGAAATTGCCGCCCGAATCCCAGAAGTCCTTGTGGATCAGCAGTCGCCCCTGCTCGTCGAAACGGAACTGCGACACCCCATAGGAGACCAGCGGCTCATCGGCCAGGCGCGGCGCCTCGATGGTCATGCGCCAGCGGACATAGACATCCATCCCGGTGGCCGCGTAGGACAGGAACTCCACGCGCACGGCATCGGTATTGCCGGCCGTCTCATAAAAATACTCTTCGATGGCCTCGGCGCCGGTGATCACCTTCAGGGTGTCGTTCAGGTAGCCATCAGGCGCGTAGGTCTCGCGTGTCAGGTCGCGTACCGACTCCTGGGTGATGTCCCTGAAATACGCCTCGGCGCGCGCCACGAACGCAGCAAGTCGCTCGGGGTCCTGGTCGAGATCAGCAACGGCCTGCGCTTCGCTGGCGACCAGCGCCTGCTCGTAACTGGCGATCAGCTCCGCGCTGCCCACGCCGGGGCCGGCGCAGCCCGTCAACGCGCCGCCGAGCAGGGCAAGCATGCCTCCGGCCAACCACCCCTTCCGGTCTCTGATGTACATGGTGTTCCCCTTTGTCTCGAGCGTCTTGTTCATTGGCAGCGTGGACTGGCCTGCCCGCAGGCCGGGTGACCATTCCGTCGGACTTCTGTTATGGTCTCATCGTGTTCAGGTGACCGGGAGTTCTCATGGGTCTCGAAATCGGCGGCATTCTGGGTCTGCTATGGCTGGTCCTGGTGATCTACGCCATCGTCAAGACCGTCGACAGTGGCGCCACCACCGGTGCCAAGGTTCTCTGGATCGTCCTGATTCTCGTTCTGCCGGTGATCGGTGTGATCCTCTGGCTGCTGCTCGGTCCCAAGCGGCGCTAGTGCACATGATAAGGAAACCGTAAACAGGACGCTGCGCTCAAAGGCGCAGCGTCCTGATGTTTCCGGTGACCTGCGGACAAAAAACTCTCCTGCCCGCGGCACGTTGGCCACACATCGTTACGGCAGAATCACCTGGTCGATGACGTGAATGACGCCGTTGCTGGCTTCGACGTCGGCCTGGATGACCGTTGCGCCGTCGATTTTCACCGCGCCATCTTCGACCGCAATGGTGACGCTGGCGCCATTCACGGTCTCCGCCGAGGTGAGATTCACCACGTCCGCCGCCATCACCTTACCGGCCACCACATGATAGGTCAGGATCGCGACCAGCTGATCGCGGTTTTCCGGCTGCAGCAGGCTCTCGACCGTGCCCTCGGGCAGCGCCGCGAAGGCCTCGTCGGTCGGCGCGAAGACAGTGAACGGACCCTCGCCCTGCAGCGTTTCCACCAGACCGGCAGCCTGCACCGCAGCCACCAGCGTCTCGAAGGCCCCGGCTGCAACCGCCGTCTCGACGATGTCCTGGCCGTGATCGTGCGCGTCGTGCGCCTTAACGGCGGGGCTGCCGGCGAGCATCATCACCGCAGCAAACGCCATCACACCTGTCATGATCTTCATATAGTGCTCTCCGTGTAAATTGGGTTGGGTCATCCTGCACGCCATCCACTGACGTCACCCACCACTACGCGCGGGAGGTACAGTCGGATGCAGACCGGGTTCAGACAGCCCAGGCCGGCGCCGGCCCGAGCCGGGCGCGATCATGCGGTCGATCGAGGTCGAGTACCGGCCCCCGCGGCACGACCCGCGTGGGATTGATCATGTCATGGCTGTAGTAGTAATGCGTCTTGATGTGGTCCATGACCACCGTGTCGGCCACGCCCGGCAGCTGGTAGAGATCGCGCAGATAGTTCGAGAGCGCCGGGTAATCCTCGATGCGCTGGCGGTTGCACTTGAAGTGGCCCACGTAGACGGCATCGAAGCGCACCAGGGTGGTGAACAGTCGCCAGTCGGCCTCGGTGAGGGTATCGCCCACCAGGTAGCGCTGCCCGGAAAGCCGCTGCTCGACGCGATCGAGTGCGGCGAACAGCGCATCGAAGGCCTCCTTGTAGGCCGACTGGGTGGTGGCGAAACCGCTGCGATACACACCATTGTTGATGCTCTCGTAGACGAACGCGTTGATCTCATCGATCTCGCGGCGCAGCAGAGCCGGGTAAAAATCGATGGTATTGCCGGTCAGACCGTCGAACGCCGAGTTGAACATCCGGATGATGTCGGCCGACTCGTTGCTGACGATGGTGTCACGCTCACGGTCCCAGAGCACCGGCACGGTGACCCGCCCGGTATAGTCGCTGCGGGCGCGCTGATAGAGCTCGTAGAGATGGGCCACGCCGTGCAGGGGATCGACGTTCTCGGCGAACCTGCCTGAAAAACACCAGCCACGCTCGAGCATCTCCGCGTCGACGACCGACACGCCGACATGCTGCTCCAGGCCTTTGAGTCGCCGGAAAATCAGCGTGCGGTGCGCCCACGGACAGGCCCAGGACACGATCAGATGGTAACGCCCGGAGGCGGCCGGCCAGGCCTCATGGCCGGGCGGCGCCGCGGCGCCCGGGGCCACCACCCAGTCGCGGAACCCGGCATCCTCGCGCTGGAATTCTCCGCCGCTTGCATCGGTGTCGTACCAGTCGGTATGCCACTCGCCGTTTTTCAACAGGCCCATGGAATCGCCTCCCAAAGGTCTGCAAGTCTACTGCACCTCGGGTAGACGCACCGCGAGCGCGGCGGCGGCGAGCGAAACCAGCGCCAACAGCAGGATCAGGCCGCCAGCGCCCAGCGGCCCACCGAGCAGACCGACCGTGCTCGCGAGCAACAAGGCGATGCCGATCAGCGTATTGCTGAGCGCCACGTAGGCTGCGCGGGTCGACTGGTCGGCCATGTCGACGAGGTAGGTCTTGCGTCCAATCCTCACACCACTGTGTGCCACCCCAAGCACGAAAAACAGCATGGCAAACACCGCGGCGGAATGCGTCGTGTCCACCCGGCCGTAGCCGAAAGCAAGGATGCCGGCGGTGCCGGCGATCACCGCCGCAGCCACCAGCACCCACCGGCTGGAACGATCAGCCAGACGCCCCCACACCGCCGAGGACAGGAGCGAGGCCAAGCCGGTGGCGATGATCATCAGGCCCAGGGCACCGATACTGCTGTCGGTGAGCTCGCGGGTCAGTACGACGTAAAACGGCGCCGTCAACGCGGTCGACAGCAGCAGGGTACGCACGTAGAGAAAGTGACGCAGCCTGGCATCCTCGCGCAACAGGCGCAGGCTGCGCCAGGCCTCCGCCAACGCGCTCGCCCCGCCCTCGGTAGCCCCTTCGGGCTCGAGTACCTGGGCGTAGACGACCGCTGCGAACAGCCACAGCACGCCTGCCCCGATCAACAGCCACGCGAACACCGCCAGCGACTGGCTCTCCGTCCCGCCGAAGTGCAGCCAGCCGCCGACCAGCAGCGAGACCACACCGGCGGCGGACGAGGCATAGCCGCTGACCGAGCCACGCCGGGTCTTGGAGACGGTCTTGCCCTCGACGTCCTTGAGCGAGACCGAACACACGCCGCGCGCCAGCGCGAACACCACGAGCAGCGCGAGGATCAGCCCGCCAGCCACAGCCCCTTCGAAGGCCAGTACCACCGGCACCATCGCCAGCACCGCCACACCCTGCACCACGCTGCCAGCCACCCAGAACCACTTGCGCAGCCGGTACCGACGCATCACCCCGGCCACGGCCAGCTGCGGCAGCAGCGACAGGGACTCGCGGATCGGCACCAGCATCGCGATCATCACCGCAGGCGCCCCCAGCGTGGCGAGGATCCAGGCCAGTACCGTCTTGACGTCCATCAGCAGATCGCCGGCCTTGGTGGCGATCAGCGCGACGATATGGGCGAAGTAATTCCGGGGCTGGTGGCGGCAGGCATCGTCTGGAATGTCGCGACAGACCCGCGCGTCCTCATCGCCGGTCGCGAGGTCGTAGAGGCGTGTGAGCAGTTCCTTCGATGCTCTGGTCATGGGCGCGTCCCTGGCCGATGGCGCAGCTTGCGGCTGACCGCAAGGCGGTGGTGCCCGGCCCGCGCCGCAGGGCACGGACTGACGCGACCCCTGTGGCTGCGCTAATATAGAAGGCTTAAGGGGTCGGCGGCGACAAGCGCGTAGTATATCGGGCTTCGTCATCGTCGATGGAATGACACGGAAGGGCAAGGCACCATGTCGGAGCCTCCCGCGGTCGAACAGGAGACACCATGAGCTACCAGCTACCCGCGCTTGACTATGATCTGAAGGCCCTCGAGCCGCATCTCTCCAGCGAAATCCTCGAGCTGCACCACGGCAAGCATCATGCCGCCTACGTGGCCGGTGCCAACACCACGCTCGAGAAGCTGGCCGAGGCCCGCAAGGCCAAGGATTTTGGCAAGATCAACCAGCTCTCCAAGGACCTGGCCTTCCACCTCTCCGGCCACGTGCTGCACGCGCTGTTCTGGAAGAACCTCGGCCCGAATGGCGGCGGCGATCCGACCGGCGCGCTGGCCGAGCAGATCAACCGCGACTTCGGCTCACTCGACGGCTTCCGCGAGCAGTTCACCGCCGCGGCCATGGGGATCCAGGGCTCGGGCTGGGCCGCACTGTCCTGGGAGCCGATTGCCGGCCACCTGCTGGTCCACCAGGTCTATGACCACCAGACCAACTTCGGCCAGGGCACCACGCCGATCCTGGTGCTGGACATGTGGGAGCACGCCTTCTATCTGCAGTACCGCAACGTCAAGGCGGACTGGGTGAAGGGCTATTGGAACATCGTCAACTGGCAGGACGTGGGCGATCGTCTGGCCAAGGTCAGCAAGGGCCCTGCCGCCGTCTGATCCGGGCCGCCCTGAGCGCCTCCAAAAAGCGGCCTGCGGGCCGCTTTTTTTATGCGTCCTATTGTGGGTGACTCACTGCAACAGGGCCCGCTCGCAGGCCAGCGCGTCGAGCAGGCGCGCGATGTCCTCGTCGTTGTTATAGAAGTGAAACGAAGCGCGCACGTTGCCATCGCGGCAGGAGGTCACGATCCCGTGGCGCGCCAGCGCCGCCACCAGTGCCGCATCGTCACGGGCCCGGATCGCCACCGTCGCGCCGCGCCGCGCGGGCGCCGCCGGCGTGGCCACCGCCACCCCCTGGTCGGCCAGCGCCGCCAGGCATCGGGTCACCAGCGCCTCGACCCTGGCACCGATCGCCGCGAGCCCGATGTGATCGAGGATCGCCGCCCCGGCGGCGGCCGCCTGGAAGGCTGCGACGCCCGGGGTACCGGCCTCGAAACGGCGGGCATCAGGCGCCGGCGCATGCCGCGTGATGTCCATCGCCGCCACATCCGCCTGCGCCAGCCAACCGGTCGCCAGCGGCTCGAGCCCAGGCACCAGCGCATGACGCACGAACATGAAGCCCGTACCCGAGGTGCCGAGCAGGTACTTCATCATCCCGCCCACGGCAAAATCGACACCCAGCGCGGCGAGATCCAGCGGTTCCGCACCCACCGACTGATAACAGTCCAGCAGCACGCGCGCGCCGCGGGCATGGGCCAGCTCGGCGATCGCCGGGATATCGAGGCGTGCGCCGTTGCGATAGCAGACGTGGGTCACGGCCACCAACGCTGTGTGCTCATCGATCAGGCGTTCGAAATGCGCAAGCGGCACCTCGTCGCCCGCCGCCGTGGTCGGCACATGCACCACTTCGACGCCGCGACGGGCCTGGGCATGCCAGATCTGGGCGCTGGTCGGAAATTCGAAATCGCTGACCACCACCCGACGCCGGTCGCCGACGAAGTCGAGCGCACTGGCCAGACTGTTGAGCCCGGCCGAGGCCGAGGCGGTCAGCGCAAGCTCACCGGGCTTCACACCCAGCAGCCCGGCCAGCGAGGCCCGCAGGGCTTCGAGTCGGCCGAGCCACAGTCCCCAGTCCGCCCCTTCGTGCATGCGCAGTTCGAGGTAGTCCTCGATGGCCGCGCGCACCGGCAGCGACAGGGCACCGCAGGAACCTGAGTTCAGATAGGTCCGCCGCCCGAGCACGGGGAACTGCGCCCGCCAGCCTGCCCAATCGGCGGGTGCCGGCCAGGCGCTGCGTGACGGCCAGGTCTCGTGTCCCACCTCAGCCGACCTGCGCGGGCGGCTGCAGGGTAGCGCGCAACTGCGCGAGCTCGCGGTGACGGGTCGGGATGTCGTCCCGCGGCGCCGCCCGGCGCAGATCGCGCAGCCGCTCCAGTGCCGGCAGCAGCACGGACAGCGGCGGCCCGCTGGCGGTGACATCCCCCTGTGCGTCCTCGGGCAGCGTCTGGGCCGGCAGCTCGATGAACCGGCGCACCAGCTGATCGTGGTGCTGGGTCGCGGTCTCGCCATGCCGGGCACAGACCTCGAGGTAGCGCGCGACCACCGCCTGGAACCAGGGTCGATCGGCCGCCTCGGGTGCCGCGTCCAGCAGGGCGTCGAGCAGGCTGCGACGGCGCATGCAATCCCGCAGCCGCTGCTGGTCCTCGGGCAGCATGTAGAGAAACTTGTCGACCAGCAGCTGCGAGTACTCGGGATGGTCGGCACGACACAGGCCGAGCAGCAGGTCGATCTCGTTGATCCCGGCGAAGTCGCCAGCGTTGGCGCCACGATAGACGTGCGGGCCGACCCGGTAGGGCTTGAGGTAAGGCCGTACGCAGTAGAAGAACCGGTCGACGTCCAGCGCGGCGAACAGCGCCTCATTGCTACGCTGGACATCAACGAGCGCCGCGGCGGTGTCGTCGAGCAGCTGCAGCACCGCGGGATGGGAGATGCCCATCGGCAGGATGCGGACCAGCGCATCGGCTGCCCGCTTGTAGGCCAGAATGCCGCGGGTGTTGTAGTCGAAAAAGACCCGCTCAGCCTCCAGCCGCGTGAAGCGCTTGTAGATGCCGTCCCGGGCTGGATTGTGGGTGGTGAGGTGGCTGGTGGCGAAGCGCGGCGTCACGCCCAGCGAGGCGCCGAGGTGCAGCGCCAGTGCCGAGGCGGCCTGCAGCGGCGAGTTTTGCGCCTGCGCCGGGTCGCTCAACCCATGCCGGCGACAGGCCGCCATGAACATGCCCAGATTCCCCAGCAGGTCGAAGGCCGCTTCGAAGCCTTCATCGGTATTGCCCTCGGCGAGCAGCCGGGACACGTGGACATGGCCGCTCTCCAGCAGCTCCTGACGCAGCGCCTCCCCTTCGGCAGGAATCACGTTGCGGTCCGCCTGGGCGAAATACAGTTCCTCGAGCTCGGAATTGATATCAACGAAGCGGTCACGGATCCAGTCGTCGAACGCGCGGGCATTGGGTGTCATGTGCATAGGTCATCCGGGTGCGCCGCCGATAGGCAGGCGCCGTCTGTAGGCGAGACAGCACTCTAGCAGCTACGCCTGGCAGGAACCCTGCAAGATCAACCATGAAATGACGTAAATTGAGTGGAATCCTGCGCCAGAAGCTTAAAAAGCTGATTTTCCGGTCAGTGCCTGACCCACCACGAGCTGGTGGACGGTCTCCGTGCCTTCATAGGTGATCACGCTCTCAAGGTTCAACATGTGCCGGATGGCCTGGTGGCAGCTGGTGATGCCGGCCGCGCCGAGCAGGTCGCGACACTCGCGTGCCACCGCCAGCGCCATGCGCACGTTGTTCCACTTGGCGAGCGACACCTGCACGGGGGACAGTTCGCCGGCCTGCTTCAGCCGGCCGAGGTGCAGGGCCAGCAGCCTTGCGGTCGCGAGCTGTCGCGCCATGTCGGCCAGCCGCTGCTGCACGGACTGGGTGTGCGCCAGCGGGCGGCCGAACAGTTGACGATCGCCGGTATAGGCCAGACTTTCGGTCAGGCAGGCCGCCGCTGCACCGGTCGCGCCCCAGCAGATTCCGTAACGCGCCTCGGTGAGGCAGCTGAGCGCGGCGCGAAGCCCCAGCGCGCCCGGCAGCCGCTGCTCTTCCGGCACGCGCACGGCGTCGAGATGCAGTGTCGAGGTCACCGCCGCCCGCAGGCTGTACTTGCGGCCGATGTCCGTGGCGGTGAACCCGGGGGTGCCCCGCTCCACCAGAAAGCCCCGGACACCCTCTTCGCTCCTCGCCCACACCAGTGCGCAGTCGGCAATCGAGCCGTTGCTGATCCAGGTCTTGCTGCCGTCGAGGATCCAGTCGCTGCCATCGCGGCGCGCCCGCGTGCGCATGTTCGCCGGGTCCGAACCGCCCTCGGCCTCGCTCAGACCAAAACAGCCGATCGCCTCGCCACGCGCCAGGGCCGGCAGCCAGCGCGCCTTCTGCGCCTCCGACCCGTACGCATGGATCGGCCACATGACCAGGCTGGACTGCACCGACACGAAGCTTCGCAATGCCGAGTCGCCGCGCTCGATTTCCTGGCAGATCAGCCCATAGGCGACGGGACCGAGACCCGGGCAGCCCCAGCCCGCCAGGCTGCTGCCGAGCAGCCCGAGTTCCGCCATGGGCCTGACGAGTTCCCGCGGAAACCGTCCGGCATCGAAGGCCTCGCCGATGATCGGCAGGACTTCGGCGGAGACGAAGCGTGCAACGCTGTCTTCCACCGCGCGCTCTTCATCGCTGAGCTGCCCACGGACATCGAGCAGATCGAGCGGATCGCCCACTGCGGGACTATTCCCAGTCGTGGCGGTAGACCTGGCCGCCCTTCATCACGAAGCCTATGCTGCGCAGCGCCGAGATGTCCGCAAGCGGATCGCCTTCGATGGCCACGATGTCGGCATGCTTGCCCGGAGACAGCGAACCGATACTGTCGTCCATGCCGAGCATACGGGCCGATGCCAGCGTCGCCGAGCGCAACGCCTGCAGCGGTGTCATTCCCGCCTCGACGTAGTACTCCGCCTCGCGCACGGTGGCGGTGGTGCCATCATTGGGCTCATAGGGAAACTGGTCGGTGCCGAGCGCGATGTTCACACCCTCCTCGACGGCCATCTCCAGGGCACGCCAGTGGTCCTGCCCCACTTCATAGACGCGGGCCATGTACCACGGCGGTGAACCGATGCGCTCGAAGAAATCGAAACTGGCCGGCTGGCTGACCACGATGGTGGGCACGTACCACGTCCCGCGCTCGGCCATCAGCTGCAGGGTCGGACGCTGCAGGAAATAGCCGTGCTCGACCCCGTGCACCCCCAGCTCGACGGCCTCGCGGGTGGCATGATCCGAACCCGAGTGTGCCGTGACCTTGATGCCATGGCGCTCGGCGATGTCCACCACCGCCGAGATCTCGTCTGGCGTCATCAGGCCCTGGCCGATACCGCCCACCGGCGTGGCGATCCCCCCGGAGATGGCGATCTTCAGCCACTGCGCCCCTGCGCGAACCTGCAGGCGCGCAGCCTTGCGCATCTCGTAGGGCCCGTCGTAGTGCGTACCCATGCTCGCCCCGTGGCCCCCGGTGATGTTGAGCATCTCGCCGGAGGAGACGATGCGCGGCCCTGGCAGGACCCCACGATCGATCGCCCGCGCCAGCGCGATGTCGGCATGACGCCGGTCACCGGGCTGGCGGATCGTGGTCACCCCGGCGTAGAGGCTCTGGCGCGCGTTGTCGGCCATGCGCAGCACCAGCTGCGCATCGCTCTCGGTAGCATGCTCCGCGGCCATGAGCCCGGGCAGGATCAGGCCAAGATGGACATGCATGTTCATCAGGCCTGGAATCAGCCATTTGCCCTCGAGATCGATACGCTCGGCATCTTCCGGCACCGGTGTCTCGGCCGCCGGCCCCGCGGCGGTGATCCGTCCGTCACGGATCACCACCACGGCATCGGGGATCACCTGACCCTCGATGACATCGACCAGCGCCGCACCGACAATGGCGCGGGTCTCGCCAGCGAGCAGCGGCTGACAGACCAGACACGCCGCGAGCAGCAGCAGTATTCTCATACCCGAGCCTCCGTTACAGCCGCACCGTCAGGCGTACCCCGTAGTTGCGGAAAGACGGCACGACATGCAGTCCGCCAAAGAAGGCTTTCTGGTAGGAGTTGGTGAAGAAATTGTTGTCGAACACGTTCTCCACGTAGGCGCTCACATCCCAGCGCTCGGTACGGATCCCTGCGCGCAGGTTCACCTGGTTGAAGCCCGGCACCTCCCAGGGGAAGCCTTCACGGACCAACGAGTTGATGTTGGCCACGTTGCGGCTGCGCGCAAACCACTCGCCACGCACGTAGGCGTCGTTGCCGTTGCCAAGCTCGAAGTTGTACTGGGCATCGGCGTTGGCGGTCAGCCGCGGGGCGTTCGGGATCCGACGGTCGGTGAGGTCGACGAACTGGCCGTCGATGAACGCGCCATCGAAGCTGTCGAACTTGGCGCTCAGATAGCCCACGCCGAGACCCACCACCAGGTTGTCGGTCACCAGTGCCAGGGCATCGACCTCGACGCCGTAGTTGCGTGCTTCGGCCGCATTGAGAATCGCGGCAATGAAGGCGATGTTGCCGTCCGGACGCTGCACACCAACGGCAGTGTTCACCTGCATGTCTTTCCAGTCCATGTAGAAGGCTGCAGCGTTCAGGCGCAGGCGCCGATCGAACAGCTCCGACTTGACACCGATCTCGTAGCTCCAGACCGTCTCCTCGTCGAAATCCTCACGCTCGCCTGCGCCCGCCAGCGCGATGTTCGTCTGGATACCGCCGCTCTTGTAGCCCCGCGCCACGCTGCCATAGACGTTGATGTCGTCGCTCAGCGCGAAGGTCAACGCCGCCGAGGGCGAGAAGTCCGTGTAGCGGGTCGAGCCCTCGGCAAAGGCGGTGATTACGGGAGGATCACCGGAGGTGCGGAAGGTCAGCGAGTCGATCTCGTCGCGGGTCACGCGGGCGCCGAGCTTCAGCGACAGCTGATCGGTGATGTCGTAGAACAGCTCGCCGAAAACGGCATAGCTTTCGAACTCGCCGTTTGACCCCGAAGAGGTCACCTGCTGTCCGGGGAAAAACGGCAGCCTGCTCACGAACTCATTGCCCGGATCGTTCGGATCGAAGGCGTTGCCGGCGAAGGTGAACTGGTCCTGGCTGCCGCGATCGCGCGCGTAGATCACGCCGGCCGTCCAGTTCAGCGGGCCGTCGAGCGCCGAGACCAGGCGGAACTCCTGGGTGAAGGAGTCACGGAACAGCGGCTTGGTTTCAAAGAAAGCATCGACGCTGCCGCCATCGATATCACCGCGCAGGAACTCGTCCTTGTCGATGTAGCCGGTGATGCTGATCAGCGAGAGATCATCCCAGTCGTACTGGGCGCGCGCCATCAGGTAATAGAACTTGTTGCCGACGCTCTGGCCGCGGTTGAAGTTCACCCGATTGCGGTTCTCGGGGAAAAAGCCCACGCCGTCGGGATTGGCCTCCGGCCCGAACAGGAAGGCACCGAAGGTGGACATCACGCCCGAGGGGACGCCTTCGCGCATGCCGACTTCCTCGTCGACATAGGTGCCGCTGACATCCAGGGTGAAGCGCTCGCTGGGCGTCCAGCGTACCGTGCCGCGCAGATACTGGTACTTGGAATCGTTGCCGCCACCGATGGGGTTGATATTGCGGATGTGGCCATCGGTCTGGGCGAACTTGCCGGCGAAGCGCACGGCCAGCGTGTCTTCGATGATCGGCACGTTGAGCACCGACTCGACATCGATGGAATTGAACCGCGCGTAGCCTACCGAGTTCTCCATGAACAGCTCGTTGTCAGGCTTGCGGGTCACCAGGTTGATCGCGCCACCGACCGCATTGCGGCCGAAGCCGGTGCCCTGCGGACCCCGCAGCACCTCGATGCGCTCCATGTCCAGGATCGGTGGGTTGACGGTCGCCTGGACCACGTTGAACTCGTCGACATAGAAGCCGAAGGACTGGGGGCGCACATCGATATCGCGCGAGACCTGGTTGGTCACCCCGCGGATACTGAGCTCACGGCGGTCGCGCGAACCTTCCTGGATGAAGCTCACGTTGGGTGTCCGGAAGAAGAAATCATCCACGCCCTGGATGTTCGAGAGCGTGATGTCTTCGGCCGTGAAGGCCGTGAGGCTGATCGGCACGTCCTGCGCCACGTCTTCGCGCCGCTGGGCGGTGACCACCACCTCGTCGAGCACCCGCGCGCCCTGCTGGGCGTTCGCGGGCACCTGCCAGCCGGCAGCCAGCAGCGTGACGCCGCAGAGTGCGGCGACCTGGCGTCTGAGGTGACGACGGCCGTCGCTGACGGCGGGCGGGGTGGACTCCTGGATGTTGCTCACGGTTTCTCTCTCCAACTGAAGCATGATGGGATGCGATAGGGCTGCCCGGGCAGCGCGAAGCTTGCTTAAGGTGCCGGCGTGCCGACGAAATTGATCAGGGCGATCCGCCCGTCGGTGATCAGCGCGTAGCCGACCACGCGCTCCCGGTGTTCCACGCCGTCACGACGCGAGTGCACCAGGTGCGAGGTGAAGGTCCGGGAGCCTGCGGAAAACCCCTGGTCGAACGGCAGTTCGATTTCCACCGCCTCGGTGGCCGCCTGGATATTGCGGAAATGGCGGGCAAGCGCAACGGGGCCCACGCCGCGCAGGTTACCGTTGATGATCATCACCGCGTCTTCGGTGTAATAGCGGGCAAAGGCCTCCGGGGTGAAGCCTTCAGGATCCTGATAGGCCTCGTTCCACCACTCGAACATCGCCTCGAGCACCCGGCCCGGGTCTTCCTCGGCGCGCGCACTACCGAGCGACAGCAGCGACAGCAGCGACAGCAGCAGCACCAGCCACACTGCCCGCCATGCGAGTTTTCCATCCATGAATCCCACTCCCTGCCGAGAATTCCGGCTGCGTCCCCTGCCGCCAGGGGCTGTCGCAGCCTGCCAACAGTGCGCTAGCAAACAACAAAAGCTGGCATTACGCAATCCGGATCGCGAGAATCTCGGCGAGGGAGACCCATCCGCTCCACGAGGAGGACGCAGCAGCGATTCCGCGTGGCGCGTGAACAACACTCACGGAGGACATCATGATGCGGCGGACACTGGTGCTGGGGGCCTGGCTGCTGGTCACGCCCGTATTTGCCGCGGCGGAGCCGCCTCGCCCGGGAGACGTGCTGGTGGGCATGTTCGAATGGTGGAACGAGGCCTATCAGGATCCTGAAGGCTTCACCCCGGAGGCCTTCGCGCGGTTTTTCGATGACGACGCGGTGATGGTCATCAACGGCAACGCCCGTGGTCCGGGGCCGGTGGCCATCGCCCGGCATTTCCGTGCCATTCAGGCCGCCGTCGACGAGGTCGAAATCCTCCTGCCGTTCCGCGAGGGCTTCGATGAGGGCGCGCGCAGTTTTACCTATCACTACACGCGTGCCGAGGTCGACGGTGAGACGCGGTACTCCCGCGTCATGGGCTATGCGCTGGTCCGCAACGGACGCATCGCGCTGATCGATTTCATCAACCTGCCAATCGAAGGGGTGCCCCCGCCGGCGCTCGGGCATGATCGCGGGGCCGATGCCCATCTGCTCTGGCTGCTGGAGGCCCTGTTCGAGGAGTTGCTGGAAGCCAGCCCCATGCTGGCGGCCCGCCTCGACCGCGGCGTCCCCCGCGGCGAATGGGACGGGTTCTCCGCCGCGGCCCGTGCCGCCGAGGCCGAGCGCCTGCAGCGCTGGCAGGCCCGACTGCAGGCTGAGGTCGACCGCAGCACACTCTCGCCGCGTGCCGCGCTGCAGCTCGACGTCGCCCTCGAGGAACTGGCGCTCAGGCTCGAACGGCTCGACTGGTGGGCCCAGAGCTACCCGCTCAACCAGATCGTCGGCCTGCATGTCGAGATTCCGAACCTGCTGATCAACCACCATCCCATCAGCAACGAAGCCGATGCGCGAGCCTACATCCAGCGCCTCGAGGGGGTCGGCCCCCTGCTCCGGGAGTTCGTGGCCGACATGGCGCTGCGCGAGGAGGCCGGTGTGCTGATGCCACGGGCGGTCTACCCGCGACTGATCGAGGCGACGCGCTCGCTGCTCGGCGGCGCACCGCTCGAGGCGGGTGAGGCCCACCCGCTGTGGCGCGACTTCCAGCGCAAACTGGCCGCGCTGGAACTCCCGCCCGCGCGCGAACAGGCGCTCATGGCCGACGCCGAGGCCGCCCTTCGCGGCGAATTCCGCGCCGGCTATGGCGCCTTGCTGGCACGTCTCGAGGACGAAGCCGCGCGCACCCCAATCGACGGCGGTGTGGGCCAGCTCCCTGACGGCGACGCCTATTACCGGTTCCTGCTCCGGCTGTTCACCACCACCGACATCAGCCCGGAGGAGGTGCACGCGCTGGGCCTGGCGGAAGTTGCCCGCATCCGCGAGGAGATGCGGGCGCTCATGCGTGAAGTCGGCTTCGAGGGGGAACTCGCGGAGTTCTTCACACAGTTGCGGGAAGACGAGCGGTTCCTGCTGCCGGATGACGATGAGGGTCGCGAGGCCTATCTGGCCCTCGCCCGCGAGCTGGTCGCCGGCGCGATGGCCCGCCTCGACGAGGTGGTCACCGTGCCGCCCGACAGCGACGTGGTGGTTCGGCGCTTCCCGGCCTACCGCGAAGCCGGTGCGCCGGGAGGCTTTTACTCGGCACCCGCCGAGGACGGTTCGCGCCCTGGCATCATCGAGCTCAATCTCGCCAACATGGCCTCCAACCCGCTGTATGCCCTCGACGCACTGATCTACCACGAAGGCCCGCCCGGACATCATCTGCAGATCGCCAGCATGCTCGCCGACCCGGCGATCCCGCAGCTGCGCAAGGTCTATGTCTGGTGGTTGAATACCGCGTTCATCGAGGGCTGGGCACTGTATGCAGAACTGCTGGCCTCGGAGATGGGGCTGTACCGCGATGACTACGCCGAGTTCGGGCGGCTGTCCGCGGAGCTCTGGCGCGCGGTGCGCCTGGTGGTCGACAGCGGTCTGCACAGTCGCGGCTGGACCCGCGAACAGGCGCTCGACTACATGGCCGACACCCTGCCCGCGACCGCAGAGGCGAACGCGCGCGAGGTCGATCGTTATCTGGCCGTGCCCGGCCAGGCCACGGCCTTCAAGATCGGCATGCAGCGGCTGCTGGAACTGCGCGCACAGGCCCGCCAGACACTGGGCGAGGACTTCGACATCCGGGCGTTCCACGACGAGATTCTGGCCCACGGCAACGTTCCGTTATGGGCGATAGAACAGGCCATCGCGCAGTGGTTGGAGGCGCAACAGGTGGCGCAGTGACACCGGCGCGAGCCGGCGCCTGGCTGCCGTCGCCGGCATCCTCTACACTGCGCCGCGGTCCGGAGACAGCAGCGGGGATGCACGTGTGACAGTACAGGGCGACAGACAGTGGTCCTCGGGCCTGATGTTCCTCGCGGCGGCCATCGGCAGCGCCGTGGGCATCGCCAACATCTGGAAGTTCACCTACGTGGCCGGCGGCAACGGCGGCGGTGCGTTCGTGCTGATCTACGTGCTGGCACTGTTCGGTGTGGCCCTGCCGGCGCTGGTCGCGGAGCTGATGATCGGGCGCCGTGGCGGGCGCAGCGTGGTCGGCACCATGGCGGTGCTGCGCCAGCGCGAAGGCATCGGCCGCGGCTGGAAGGCCTATGGCGTCATGGCGGTGACCACGGTGTTCATCGCCCTGTCGTTTTACTGCGTAGTGGCGGGCTGGACCATCGACTATTTCCGCGTCGCCCTGTCCGGGGCGTTCCGCGACATGAACGCCACGAGCTCCGGTGCTGCGCTCGCGGCCATGCATGCCAGCCCGCTGCGGATGATCCTGTTCCAGACGCTGTTCATCGGCCTGACCGTCTGGATCGTCGCCGCGGGCATCCATGCCGGCCTCGAGCGCGCGCTGAAACTGCTGACCCCCGGGCTGTTCCTGATCCTCCTGATCATGCTGGGCTACGCGATGATCGCCGGCGATGCCGCCGCGGGACTGACGTTTCTGTTCCGACCGAACTGGAGTGAGCTGACGCCAGCGGTGGTGCTGTTCGCGGTGGGCCAGGCGTTCTTCTCACTTGGCGTCGGTGTCGGCGTCATCATGACGATCGGCGCCTACATGGACCGCAACATCCCGATCGTGCCCTCCGGCATCGTGATCGCGGCGGCCGACGGCGCAGTCGCGCTGATCGCGGCCATGGTGATGTTCCCGATCGTCTTCGCCCAGGGCCTGTCCCCCGCGCAGGGCCCCGGGTTGATCTTCGCGACCCTGCCCGTGGCCTTCGGCCAGATGACCGGTGGCGCGATCCTCGGGCCGATGTTCTTTCTGCTGATGGCCTTCGCCGCGCTGTCCTCCTCGATCACGCTGCTGGAGAGCATCATCGCGACCCTGGAGGACTACACGGGGCTTACGCGCATCCCGCTGGCGCTGCTCACGGGGCTGGCGCTCTGGCTGGTCGGCCTGGGGACGGTGTTCTCGTTCAACCTCTGGGCGGATGTCTACCCACTGGGATTCATCACGGCGCTGGAAGGTCGCACGATCTATGACCTCAAGGGACTGGCCGTGGCGAACGTGCTGATGCCCGCCGGCGGCATCCTGCTAGCGGTCCTCGCCGGCTGGATCATTGCCAGGCGCAGCTCCGCGGAAGAACTGGGCATGCGCCGTGAGTGGGCGTATCGCGGCTGGCGGCTGCTGGTACGCTGGGTCGTGCCCTGCGTGGTGATCCTGGTGTTCGCGGTCAACCTGCTGGCCTGAGCCGCCGCACGCGCACAGACACGCGCGTCGGCTCAGCGCCTGTCCCCGCTCAGGCGCCCAGGACGTCGAAGAACTGCAGATCCATCTCCTCGGCCAGGCAGTCGAGGATCGGCGGCACGAGCTCGTCATGGAAAGACGAGGCCATGTGCGCATCGAAGGCCGCCTGGTCCTTGAAACTCGAATACACCACGTAGGTGTTCGGCGCGTCCCGGTGGCGGATGAGGTCATAGACCAGCGTATCGGGCTCGTGCGCATGCGTGAGCTGCTTGAGCTTGATCTGCAGCGCCTCGAATTCGGCCGCCTTCTCGGGCTTGACCACCAGTTTCGCGATGAATGCCATCATGGGGAGCGTCTCCTCGGGGGTTCAGCCGGCCTGCTTCAGACCGAGCTCCTCGATGAGCCCGTCGCGCAACCGGAATTTCTGGATCTTGCTGGTGGACATCGGCCATTCGCGCACGAAACGCACATGGCGCGGCACCTTGAAGCCGGCAATCTGGCCCTTGCAGTAGTCGATGAGGGCCTGCTCGGTGACTTCTTCGCCGGTTTCGAGTTCGATGAAGGCCGCGGCCACTTCCTGCAGGCGCTCATCCGGCACGCCGACCACCTGGGCCAGCTTCACCGCCGGGTGGCCGGCCAGGAAGGCCTCGATCTCTGCCGCGGCAACGTTTTCCCCGCCGACCTTCAGCATGTCCTTGAGACGACCGTAGAACATGATCTGGCCTTCACGATCCAGCGAGCCGATATCGCCGGTGTGATACCAGCCCTCGGCATCCAGCGCCTCGGCCGTCTTCGCCGGATCCTTGTAATAGCCCTCGAAGAGGCTGTAACCGCGCACCAGGATTTCCCCGCGCGCGCCGGTCGGCATCTCGTCACCGCTGGCCGGATCGATGATCCGCACTTCCAGACCGGGCAGTGGCACGCCGAGCCGGCTGGTGCGCGCCGCCAGCGGATCGTCCAGGCGACTGGTACAGACGGTACCGGCCGTTTCGGTCATGCCGAAGGTGCCGACATAGACGGTATCGGGCATCGCCTTCAGCATCGCCTCCCGAATCCAGTCCGGTTGCACGGCGAAATTCGAATTCATCAGCCGGATGCGCGACAGGTCGGTCTTCTCGAAGTCAGGGTGCTTGATCAGATCCGCCATGATGGTGACGAAACAGGGATAGGTCGCGGTGACCTGCTCGCCCTCGAGCATCCCCAGCGCAACCCCGGCATCGAAATGCGCCATGGTGAGGTAGGTGCCGCCCACGTCGAAGATCGACACCATCGGCAGGATGGCGGCGATATGGAACATCGGCAGCGGCGACCAGAAACGGTCTTCAGCGGTGAGCTGATAACGGTGCCGGCCGAGTGCGATGGAGTTGCGCACCATCGCCTCGTGGGTGATGGGGCAGCCCTTCGGATTGGCCGTGGTCCCGGAGGTATAGAGCATCAGTGCCGGGTCGCGCAGGCGAACGCGCGAGCGGATCTCCATGATCTCCTCATGCGCGATGGTCTCGGCGCGGGCACGGAAGTCGTCCTCCGGCAGGAAGCCCGGCGCCTGGTCGGGCCCCAGCAGTACCAACCGCCGCAGTTGCGGGGCCGTGGCGAGTGCCAGTGCCACGGGATCCGGCCCATCGGCGAGCTCGGGGAAGGCACCGGTCAGGCGCTCGACGAAATTCACATGATCGTTCACCCGCGAGGTGGTGATCACTGCGACGAGATCGGCGTTGCCGATGACATAGGCCAGCTCGGCCGACTGGTAGCGGGCGTTGATCGGCACCGCCACCGCACCACACAGCGAGATCCCGAAAAACAGTTCCGGGAAATCCATGCAGGTGGGCATCAACAGGCCGACATGATCACCCGGTGCCACCCCCAGCGCGCGCAGCGAGCGCGCGTGGGCCAGCGCACGCTCGGCGAGATCGCGATAGTTGACCCGTTCCTCCGGAAAAACGATGGCGTCGGTGGCCGGGTAGTGTTCCGCAGCCTGCAGCAGCAGGTCACCCAGCGTGGTGACGTTGATCCAGGGCGTCTTCGACATCGTGTGCTGGCCCGTCACGGCTCGAGGGGGTCCAGGTACTCGCGCACGTAGGGTCCGTCCAGGCAATCGACCAGACCGGGCGCCAGCGCCTTGAAGTGCTCGGTGTTCTGGTGCTCGTGCTCGGCCTGCTCACTGGTGAACGATTCCACCACGGCAAAGCGGTGGGGCTCGCGCAGACGATAGAACTGGTAGATCAGTGTGTCGGGCTCGTGCGCGTGCACCTTTTCCGTGAGCGCCTTGGCCAGGCGGATGAACTCCGCTTCCTTCTCGGACTTGACGGTCATGCGGGAAATGAAAGACATGCGTGCGGTCTGCTCGCTCACGGCCTGGCTCCTCGGTCAAAGGTCTCGCCGAATTGCGGAGCGCGTGCCGCGATCGTGACCCGGCCAGTCCGCCGCCATCACGCCCTCCCCCAAGAGTGTGCCGATCATAGCACCGCGCTGCCCGCCGAAGAAACAGTCATGACTGTTTATTTTGGCGTCCGCATGCGCTCCTTGCGGCCAGCCCCTAGCGGTACTCGACTTCCAGCTGCCACTGGTCGCGCGGCTGCACGTGCAGCTTCCAGTACTCCTCGGCGATCGTGTCCGGGTCGAAGCGGGTGCCGGGATTGATGTGGTCAAAGATGGTCACCGTGGCCACGTGCACGTCGTGATACGCCAACTCGCGGGCCAGGCTGAAACAGAGGTTCCGCAGCCCGGCCTTGCCGATCCCCAGGGCCGCTACCTGCACCGGAGGATCTATGGCGGATCCCCCCCCGGTGAACAGAATAGTGCCGCGGCGCTTGTAGCGCATGTCGGCGACGACCTGGCGGACGCAGTGCAGCGCACCGACGACGTTGACGCGCACACTGTCCAGAACATCGAGTTCGGTCAGCAGGCTGGGGGCGCTGGTGCGGCGCAGAAAGGCGTTGAAGATGAGCACTTCCGGCGCGCCATGGTCCTGTCCGATCCGCTGGAAGGCGGTTGCCACCGCCTTGCGATCCGTCACGTCGGCGACGTAGGCGGAACACTCGATCCCCTCTTCGCGGAGCTGCTCCTGGATCTCGCTCAGGCGCGCCGCCGTGCGCCCGAGCATCGCCACGTGGAAACCCTCGCGCCCGAACCGACGGCACAGGGCCAATCCCATGCCGGGGCCGACGCCGGCGATCGCACAGACTTTCTTGTCCACCCCACCCTCGCATGCACGCCCGGTGACTCCAGGGCGCTATGCTATCATCGCCGCCGCCCGAAGGCGGTGCAGGATTGCGCCGCACAGGCCGACAGGGATGAGAGCATCATGAGCGAGCCCCAGTACCACCTGCTGATCCAGGCCGACGAACTGCCGGTCGGCAAGACCCGCTGTTTCGAAATCGGTGAGCACCCCATCCTGCTCTGCCATACCAAGGAAGGCTTCTTTGCGGTGCACAACATCTGCTCGCACGCCTATGCACGGCTGGACGAAGGTCGGTTACGCGGCACGCGGGTGATCTGCCCGCTGCACGGCGCCTCTTTCGACGTGCGTGACGGCAGCGTCAAGGGTCCGCCGGCCTATGAGGGCATTCGCAGTTATCCGCTGCGCGTGATCGACGGCCGCGTCGAAGTCGCCCTCGACTGACGGCCGCGGCCCGCGCAGCGGCCCATCGCGGGGCTAACGGCGCTGATCGAAACGCCGGCCCACCAGCGCCGAGGCGATGTTGGTTTTCTGAATATCCACCGCCCCGCCGGCAATGCCCCAGCCCCAGGCATCGCGTAACCGCCGCTCCATCGGGTAGTCCTTTGAATAGCCATAACCGCCCATGAGCTGCACGGCATCGCCGGTCACCGTGCGGGCGATCTCGTTGGCGAAGCACTTCGCCACCGAAGACTCCAGCACGCTCGGCAGCCCATCCTGGGCGTTACTCGCCGCCCGCCAGATGAGCAGCCGCGCCGCATCGACCCGCATCTTCATCTCCGCAAGCTTCAGCTGGACGGCCTGGAAGTCGACGATCGGCTTGCCGAACTGCTCACGCTCCTGCACATAGGTCAGCACGTCCTCCAGCGCGCCGGAGGCCTGACCGAGCGCCATGGTGGCATTGCCGCAGCGCTCCAGGTCGAAGGCTTCCATCAGCTTGCGGAAGCCACCCGCCGGCACGATGACGTTGTCCGCCGGCACCTCGACACCATCCAGGTAGAGGTCCGAGGACGGTACACCGCGAAAGCCCATCAGCTCTTCCTGTGCGCCGAAGGTCAGCCCGGCACGGTCCTTCTCGATATAGACCGCACCGATGCCGCGCGCACCCGGATCATCGGACATCCGACAGTAGACGACGTAGCCATCCGCATGCCCCCCCCCGGAACACCAGCGCTTGGTCCCGTTGACCACCACGGTGTCTCCGCGAATCTCGGCGGTGGTCTTGAGGTCCGTCAGTGCCGAGCCGGCCTGCGGCTCGGACATCGACACCGCCACGATCAGCTCGCCACGGCAGACCCCCGGCACCACCCGCTGGCGCAGCGCTTCGCTGCCAAAGCGCTCGATCGCCCGTACCGGCCCCACGCAGGATTCGAACACCGGGAAGGCGACCGCCGAGGAAATCTGCGCGAACTCCTCGAGGATGATCAGCGCCTCGAGATTACCGAGCCCCATGCCGCCGTACTGTTCTGGAATATTGATACCGAGAAAGCCCAGTTCGGCGAACTCGCGCACCAGCGCATGCGACGGCGGCGCCCCGGTGCGCTCGATCTCCTCGGCGATCTTCGGCAGCCGCTCACGGGCGTATTTGCGCGCCGCCTGCTGCAGTTCCTTCTGCTCCTCGGACAACTGGAAATCCATCTAGCTTCTCCTCTCGTTATTGCAAGCCCCCCACGGGGTGTGTAGCTTGCCTGCTCCCTGATCGGACATTCGCGGAGCCCCGACATCATGCCCATTGCACACATCAACGGCCACGACATGTATTACGAACTGCATGGCAGCGGCGACCCCGCGATCTGCATGGGTGGCTGGGGCACGTTCTGCCACGGTGGCGAACGCAACCTCGCCCGCGGGCTGACGGACCGGTATACCGTGCTGCTGATCGACTACAGGGGCATCGGTGAATCGACGGACGACCTCTCCATCGCGCCCACCATGAACCTCCACGCCCAGGACGTCATCGGCCTGCTCGACCACCTCGGCTGGAGCCATGTGCACTTCATCGGCCTGGTCGGCATCGGCGCGTGCATCTCCCAGGAGGTCGCCATCCAGCGTCCCGACCTGGTGCGCTCGATGATCAACATGGGCGCCTGGACGCACTGCGATGATTTCCTCCGCGACCAGCTGGAGCTCTTCGCCACGGTGCACCGCGACTCCGGGTTCGAGGCCTTCCAGCGTTTCGTCACGGTGATGTCGTTCAAGCCGGAGTACTACAACGCCAACAGGGACAAGCTGCTCGGCCCGAACGGCGGCTGGAAGGAACTCAACGGGCGGCTGCAGGCTCATGAACGCTTCGTCGCCGCCTGCATCGAGCACGATGTGCGTGACCGGCTGGGGCAGGTGAAGTGTCCGACGCTGGTGATCCACGCCGGCCAGGACCTGGTGACGAGCCCGCGCACCACGCGCCCGATCGAAGAGCTGATCCCGGGCGCCGAGGGCGTGCTGATGGAGGAGGTCGCGCACGTCGTGGCCGGCAAGCAGGAGAAGATCGCCTTCTGCGAGATCCTGCTGCCCTGGCTGGCGAGACACTGAGCCGGGAACACTCGCATGAGCCTGGATTTCTCGCATCTCAGAGTGCTCGATTTCGGTCGGTATGTGGCCGGCCCCTACTGCGCCACGCTGCTCGGCTATCTCGGCGCGGAAGTCATCCGTATCGAGAAACTCGACGGCGGCGAGGACCGCTACATCGCGCCGCTGGCCGAGTCCGGCGAGGGCGGGGTGTATCTGCAGACCGCCTGCAACAAGCGCGGTATGACGCTCAATCCGTTGAAGCCCGAGGGCCGTGAGATCCTGGCGCGCCTGGTCGCCACCGCCGATGTGGTGGTGGCGAACCTCACGCCGGCGGGGCTGACCCGGATGGGTCTGGACTACGCCAGCCTCAAGGCCATCCGCAGCGACATCATCCTGACCACCCAGACCGCCTTTGGCGCCGAAGGACCGGACGCCGAGCGCGGCGGCTTCGACGGCGTCGGCCAAGCCATGTCGGGTGCGATGTTCATGACCGGCACGCCGGATCAGCCGGTCAAGGCCGCAGCGCCCTACGTGGATTACGCCACCGCCGTGCTCTCGGCCTTCGGCACCCTGGCGGCGCTGGTGCACCGCGAGCGCACCGGTGAAGGCCAGCATGTCGAGGCCTCGCTGCTGGGCACGGCGCTTGCGGTGTTCAACTCGCACCTGATCGAGCAGGGCGTGGCCGGGCCCAACCGCATCCCCACCGGTAACCGTGTCCAGACCTCCGCGCCCTCCGACGTGTTCGCCACGCGCGACGGACACATCCTCACCCATACGGTCGGCAGCGGCCTGTTTCGCCGCTGGTGCGAACTCGTAGGCGAGCCGGACTGGATCACCGACCCGCGGTTCACCACCGACCAGGGCCGCGGCGACCACCGCGATGTCATCTGCGGGCGCATGGCACAGTGGTGTGCAGAGCGCAGCAGCAGCGAAGCCCTGGACGCGCTGGGACGCGCCGGGATTCCCTGCGGCCCGGTGCTCGACCTGCAGCAGGCGCTGGACAATCCGCAGGTGGCCGCCATGGGCTGGCTGCAGGGCGTGGCGTTCCCCGGCCTGCCGCGCCCGGCACCGGTCGCTGATCTGCCGGTGAAGTTCTCGTCGCTGACCGCCGGCATCCGCCAGGCGCCGCCGCGACTCGGCGAACATACTGAGGCCATTCTTGACGAGCTCGGCTACGGCGAGGCGGAAATCGCCGCGCTGCGGGCTGCGCGCGTGGTCTGACCTCTGATGCATCGCCAAGCCTGCGTCTTCGACGCCCGCTCAGGCGGGGCTGACGCGATAGCCCATGCGCGGAAAGTGCACAGCGATACGTCCGAGTTCGCGGGTCTCGCGCAGCACCACCACCTCGTCGAGATCGAGCACCAGCAGTGTCCCCTCCACCGGATCGCGCCCATAGTCATCGGCGGCGACACGGACGCGCTGACCCGCCGTCAGCCCCAGCGGATCGTCGGCATCCACGTGGACGTTCACCTGCGGCTCGGCCGCGTGCGCCTCGGCCCAGGCGGCCTCGGCGTCGATGTTTTCGCGATGACCATGACCGAGCGCGGCGACGCGGGCCTCCCAGGCTGGCAGACGCGTCAGCGGCGCGAGAATGGCCGTGGCGTTGGCCAGGAAACCGCGGGCCATCCACAGTGGAAAGTAGGCGCAGATGTCGACCCATCCAGGCGCCTCCCCGGACATGAACCGTCGACCGTCGGCCAGCTGCCGATCGACCAGGCGCGCCTGTGCCCGTAACTGGGTGAGCAGATGCGGAATCTCCTCGCCCAGCCGGTCGAAATCCATGAACTCGAAGAACGCCTTGCGATCGGCGAGCAGCGGCTCGGGAAGCTCGTCGTTGGTGCCCATCGACAGCCCCGCCCCAGGCTCGAAGAATGCCGTGTCACTCCAGTGCGACAGGGCCAGGCCCAGCCCGATATCGCCGGCGGGGAACAGCGTCGGGTCCGGCTGAAGATGTTCGAGCGCCAGGGCGATCCGGCGGGTGTCGCAGAAGATGTCGGCGCCCAGCTGCATCACCGGTGTTTTGCGGTAGCCGCCGGTCAGCCCGGTGAGCATGGGCTTGGGCATGATCATGGGGATATCGACAGCACGCCATGCCAGCCCTTTCAGGCCGAGTGCCAGGCGGGCCTTTTCGGCAAAGGGCGAGAGATCGAACTGGTGCAGTATCGGCGTCGGCATGCAGACTCCCCCGGTCCGGTTCACCTCGACAGCCGGCCGACTGCGGGGTCGCGTGAGTATCGCACGCTGACACCCAAAAAAACAGTCAGGCTTGTTTCTTTTGGCGTGTCGAATGCCTATACTTGAGGTGTTGCCCGTGCCGATCCCCAGTGACGCTCGACGGCAGCACGTCGTGGCCCGCCCCGCCAGGTGCCGCCACGATGGGGACAGGGATGTCCCGATTCCGCCGCGTGCGGCCACTCGTCATCACTCAGACCCCGGGACGCAGACCGCCATGGACGCAGCCATCATCGATTACCTCCGCGAGGGCATGGACTACGAGCGCAGCCGCTCCGGCCCCCCGGAAGATTTCCCGCAGCTGCCGGACATCCCCGGCGGCCGTTATGTCGACCCCGAGTTCCTCGCGCTGGAAGACGCGCAGCTCTGGAAGCGTTCCTGGCTGTACGCGGGGCACCGTGACGAGCTGCCGGAACCCGGCAGCTTCCTGATGTTCACGAAGACCGGGAGTCCGATCTTCCTGATCCGCGGCAAGGACATGCAGGTCCGCGCGTTCTACAACACCTGCCGCCACCGCGGCGGACCGCTGGTGAAAGAGGCCTGCGGCCACACTCGAGGACTGGTCTGCGGTTATCACGGCTGGACCTACGACTTCGAAGGCAAGCTCGTGAACCTGCGCGACAAGCGCGATTTCGTGGGTCTCGACATGGCCAGCAGAGGGCTGATCGAGGTGCGCTGTGAACAGCTGGGCAACTGGATTTTCATCAACGAGGATCCCGACGCCGAGCCCCTCCTGCAACACCTCGGGCCCATCCCCAAGTACTTCGAGCAGTACGACATCGACAACATCCGCTTCGTGAAGAAAGACGGTGTCGATGTGGCATGCAATGTAAAGGTGCTGATGGATGCGTTTCTCGAGGTCTATCACCTGAAGTCCATCCACCAGAACACCGTCGACCGCTTCCTCGACCACCGGGGCTCGAAGATCGTGCTGTGGAAAAATGGCCACTCGCTGATGCTCACGCCGAATCGCCGGCCCGACTGGGTGGATCCCGGCACGGTGGGCATGACGCAGATTCCCTCGGTCGAGGACCTGTTCGCGAAGAACAACCCGTCGTTCAATCTCTACCCCAACCTGGTCACGCCGATGGCCGACTCGGGCATGCCGTTTCTGCTGTTCTGGCCCACGGGCCCGCGGAGCATGCGCATCGAGTGCCACTGGTTCGCGCCCGACTGGGGCGACGGTGAGCCCCCGGCACTGTGGGAGACGCGTATCGCGAACTTCGATCGGATCCTCGAGGAGGACACGCAGTTCGCGCCGCAGATCCAGAAGTCCGTGGAGTCGCCAGGCTTCAAAGGCATGCCGCTGAACTACCAGGAGCGGCGGATCTACCACTGGCACGAGGAACTCGACCGACGCATTGGCCGCGAGCAGGTGCCCGAGCCGCTGCGGGTCACCCCCGTGCTGCACGATTTCGTCGAGGGTTGAACCGATGACCGCCGGCATTCTCGGATGGGGCGCCTACGTGCCCCGGCTGCGTCTGCCGCGCGCACGCATCGTCGAACACACCGCCTGGCTGAACCCGGCACTCCGGCACCAGGCCCGCGGCGAACGCGCCATCTGCAACTGGGACGAGGACGCGCTGACCATGGCGGTCGAGGCCGCACGCGACTGCCTGCAGGGTGAGCGCCCCCCCCTCACCGACTTCCAGCTCGCCTCCACCACCCTGCCCTTCGCAGACCGCAGCAATGCGGGTCTGGCGGCGGCTGCCCTCGATCTCGACGAATCGGTCATGACCCGGGATGGCGGTGGCAGTCTGCGCTGCGCCACCACGGCACTGCTGGCCAGTCTGCGCAGCAGCGCAAGCGAAGGCCTGCTGGTCGCTGCCGAGCACCGTCTCGCGCGCGCGGGCAGTGCGGGCGAGCTGCGCTATGGCGACGCGGCGGCAGCGCTGCATCTGGGGAGCGGCGAAGCAGTGGTCGCCCGGTTCCTGGGCGGCGCCAGCCTGGCGCGCGACCTGGTGGACCACTACCGTGCCAGCGGCGAACGCCATGACTACCCGCTCGAGGAACGCTGGATCCGCGACGAGGGGTATCTGAAAATCGTCCCGGAGGTGTGCGAGCAGGCATTCCGCGATGCCGGGCTCGCGGCCGACGCGGTGGATTCGCTGATTTTCCCAGGGCCTGCGCGCGTCGGCCAGGCCCTGTGCCGCAAGCTTGGCATTGATCCCGCACGACTGGCGGATGATCTCGCCGCGGGCTGCGGTCATGCCGGCAGCGCCCAGCCGCTGCTGATGCTCGCGCATGTCCTCGAGGAGGCTTGCCCGGGCCAGGTGATGCTGGTGCTCGGCTTCGGCCAGGGGGCCGATGCGCTGCTGTTCCGGGTCACGGACGCCATCACCCGACCACGGCAAAACCTGGGGGTCGCCGGACACCTGGCGTTGCGTCGCGAGGAAACCGAATACCTGCGTTACCTGTCGTTCACCGGCCAGGTCGATATCGAGTGGGGCGCACGGGCCGAACACGACAAGCGCACCGCGCAGTCAGTGCATTTCCGCAAGCGCCGCGCGATCACCGCCTTCGTCGGCGGACGCTGCAGCGCCTGCGGCACCGCCCAGTTCCCCCGCACCCGCGCATGCGTACACTGCGGCGCGATCGACACGCAGGAAGAACACCGCTTCGCCGACAGCACCGCACGCGTGAAGTCCTACACCGAGGACTGGCAGGCCCATTCACCATCGCCACCGCTGATGTATGGCAGCGTGGGCTTCGCCGAGGGGGGCAGCCTGATGATGGAGTTCACAGACTTTGCACCCGGCGAGCTGAGTGTCGGCACCCCGCTGCGCATGGTCTTCCGGATCAAGGACGTCGACGACAAGCGGGGCTTTACCCGCTATTTCTGGAAGCCGGCACCGGCGCGGAACGCCTGAGATGGCGAGCGGCATTCGGGACAAGGTGGCGATCATCGGCATGGGCTGCTCGCGCTTCGGCGAGCGCTGGGACTGCGGCCATGAAGACCTGATGGTCGAGGCCTTCACCGAGGCGATGGACGACGCCGGCGTCGACAAGGCCGATCTCGATGCCGCGTGGCTGGGGGTATTCTTCGACGAGCAGAACACCGGCAAGTCCGCCCTGCCGCTGTCGATGGCGCTGCGCCTGCCGAATATCCCGGTCACCCGCGTGGAGAATCTCTGCGCGACCGGCACGGAGGCGCTGCGTGGCGCCGCCTACGCGGTCGCCGCCGGCGCCTGCGACATCGCACTGGCCATGGGTGTCGAGAAACTCAAGGATACCGGCTATTCGGGCCTGCCCGAACGGACCAAGGGGACCTTCGAGGATCTCTACCTCCCGAACAGCACGGCCCCAGGCGCCTTCGCGCAACTCGCCAGCGCCTATGCCAACCGCCATGGCATCGACATGCGCGAGCTCAAACGCGCCATGGCCCATATCTCCTGGAAGAGCCACCAGAACGCGCGGAACAATCCCAAGGCGCACCTGCGCAACACCCCCTCGATCGACGATATCCTGAACGCACCGATGGTGTCGCATCCCCTAGGCACATATGACTGCTGCGGCGTGAGCGACGGGGCGGCCTGCGCCATCGTGACCACCCCTGAAATCGCGCGCAGCCTCGGGCGTCGAGACGATCTGGTGACGGTCAAGGCCTTGCAGCTGGCGCCGTCAAACGGGGTGGAAATGGGCCACGATTCCTGGGACGGCAGCTATACCCTCACGACGCCGCTGGCCGCGCAGCGCGCCTACGCTGAAGCCGGTATCCGCGACCCGCGTCGCGAGCTCGATCTGATCGAGGTGCATGACTGCTTCTCGATCACCGAGCTGGTGATCATGGAGGACCTCGGCCTGTCGCCGCGCGGTGGCGCCATCGGTGATGTCCTCGACGGTGTCTACGACGCTGACGGCCAAGTCCCCTGCCAGATCGACGGTGGGCTTAAATGCTTCGGCCACCCGATCGGCGCCTCGGGACTGCGCATGATCTACGAGATCTATCTCCAGCTGCTCGGCCGCGCAGGCTCACGGCAGCTGTCAAATCCGACACTGGGACTGACGCACAACCTCGGCGGCATCCCTATCCGCAACGTAGCAGCGATCTCCGTGATCGGCCTGCACGGTGCCTGACTCCGTACGCTTGACCAGGGGACACACGCGATGACCAGCACCAAGGCCACGCCCATCAAAGAAGAGCCGACGCGTCGCTGGGGCTTCACCGACGAGGAGCTCGCCGAGCGACCCACGGTCTACCGCGATGACCTGCTCGCCGATCAGGTGTACATCGTCTCCGGTGGGGGCAGCGGGCTCGGCCGTGCCATGACGTTCCTGCTGGCACGGCTGGGTGCCCGGGTGATGATCTGCGGCCGGCGCAGCGAGAAACTCGAGAACTGTCGCGAGGCGGTCAGCCAGCGGGTGCCGGGCAGCCAGGTTGCCACCACGGCGATGACCATCCGCGACCCGGAGCAGGTCGAGGCCCTGGTCGAGCGCACCTGGAGTGAGTTCGGCCGCCTCGACGGCATCGTCAACAACGGTGGCGGTCAGTATCCCCAGGCGGCGATCGACTTCAGCGTGAAAGGCTGGAATGCGGTCGTCGACACCAACCTGAACGGCACCTGGTACATGATGCAGTCGGCGGCCCGACGCTGGCGCGACGAGGGCCGGCCGGGAAGCATCGTGAACATCGTCGCACTGGTGCAGCGGGGCATGCCGCAGGTCGCCCACACCTGTGCGGCCCGGGCGGGCGTCGTGTATCTTTCCAAGACACTCGCGGTGGAATGGGCGCCGCTGGACATCCGGGTCAACTGCGTGGCACCGGGCTCGGTCGAGACCGAGGGCTTCAACGTCTACCCGCCAGCAGCAGCCGAGGCGTTCCGTTACTCGAACCCCTTGCAGCGTCTCGGTGACGCCTACGATATCGCCGAAGCCGTGGTTTATCTGCTCGCACCCTCGGGCAAATTCGTGACCGGTGAGGTCCTGACCGTGGACGGTGGCGGACAACAGTGGGGCGACGTCTGGCCGGCCGGTATCCCGGAGTATTTCCGCGTCCCGGACCGCTGAACGCGACCGCTAGCGGCGCCGACGCCCGGGCGGCGGGTCATCGCCGTAAGGGTTGTAACCACGCTCGCGCCTGTCAGCGGTCTCGTGCCTGTCGGAGCGCGCCTTGCTCGGCCCGCTGCGCAGCGCCCACGACCAGGCATCGGGCTCTCCGTGTGGCAGGCGGTCGCGTTTTCGCGATCCCGTCGAGAGGCTGTCGTAGGGGTTTCCGCCCTCCGCGACCGGCCCATCCAGAGACAGGGTCTGCAGCGCCCAGTCTTCCGGTGCCGGCATCTGCGTCACGGCAGGCTCACCACCGTGACCCTGAGCCCCATCCTGGACTTTGGAGGCGCGGTCAGAGGACTGGACCTGCTGCTGAAGATCCACCTCACCACTCACGACAAGATCGCGCTCGGCCAAGGGCTCGTCCAGACTGAGTGCCGGATTCTCAAGCCGACGCAACAGCATGGTGGTCTCTTCGAGATCGAACGCGCCGGTGCGCGTGTTCCACTCCCACACGGCGGCGCCATGACGAAACGTCACCTTGCCGGCATCGCTGTCGCTGACTGAGCTGATGGCTGCCGAAGCATCATCCGGCGGGGGGGGCGGACTGCGGGGCGCGTCCGAGGGACGCTTGCGCTCGCTCATGCTCGACCCCGCAATACCGTCCGGTGGAGAGTTATAAAATAACAGACACGGCGGCACCAGGTCAAGAAAACAGCGGTTCCGGGCGGGGTCTACCCCCCCGCCGGAACCGCATGCTGGACTCGTCCAGGCGGGTCAGAAGTTGAAGCCAACCTCAACGCCGAAATTACGCGGCGCGCCCCACTGGGTGTGCGTCCACAGCGTCGCCACCGACTGACTGGCGATCCGGTAACGCTTGTCACCGAGGTTCTTGCCGTAGGCACGGACGTAGTAACGGCCGTCGCGATCGCTGTAGGTCACCGAGGCGTTGAACAGCGCCTTGGAGTCGAGGTAGGCATCGAACTCGCGGCCAGCCACGGCGATATAGAACAGGTTGCGGTCCTCATAGTACACCTCGCCGGAAATGTCGATGAAACCGCCCGCCAGTTCGATCTCGTAGGTGCCCGAAATGGCACCGCTCTTCTTCGGCGAGCGCGGCACCGGCAGTCCGCTCAGGTCCTCGGAGATCGGCAGGATACGGCCACCGGTCAGCGGATCCACCAGCTCTTCCTGTTCCAGGAAGAAGTTCTTGTAGCTGGCATCCAGCCATGACGCCTGGGCGCGGATCCGGAAGTTGTCGGTCAGCAGGGCCTGGAACTCGAGCTCGACACCCTTGGCCTCGACCTTTGCGGCGTTATAGAACACCGTCTCCTGGAACTCCACGCCACCACGTTCGGTGATCACGTTGGCGGCACGCTGCGCATCGGAGTAACGCGCGAGGAATACCGTCGGGTTGAAGCGCAGGCGACCATCGGCAGTCTCGAACTTGAAGCCAAGCTCGTAGTTGGTCGCGAACTCCGGATCGACCGGCCGGGTCAGGGCCGGGACCAGCAGTCCGCTGGTGCCCGTCTGGTCATTGTAGCCGCCGGCCTTGTAGCCTCGTGACACAGTGAGGTAGGACAGCAGGTCATCGTTGATCCGGTACGCACCGGTCACTCGCCAGCTGGGCTCATTCCAGGTCTGCCGGAGGTTCTCGAAGCCCGGCGTCGAGGCATCGACGATCGTGCCACCCGGGAAGCGGACAAAATCACCGGCATCCAGGGGCTCGTTGAGGTCGTCAGCCGTCAGCCCCGGATTGTTCGGATCGAGCTCACCGAACGCCACCTGGGTGCGCCCCGCCCAGCTGCGCTTGTCACGGGTATAGCGCAGGCCCGCGCCGAGTGTGAAGCGATCGTTGAACTCGTACGTCACATCCGCGTAGCCGGCCAGTGAATCGGAATCCTGGCTGTTGCAAAGCACGGAGGGCGTGTTGTTCTCCAGCTGGGCGGGCAGACCCAGGGCCTCCCAGGGCAAGGCAAGATCGATGAAACCCAGCACCTGGACCACGCAGAAGGCCGCGTCGTTCTCCTGATAAAAGGCACCAGTCACGAAGTTCAGCGGCCCGTCCAGATCGGAGGCGATCCGCGCCTCGAACTGGGTGGTGGTGCGGGTGGTACTGCGGTTGGCATCGAACAACGAGAGGACTTGTCCGGTTTCGGTATTGATCGGCGCCGCGCCCGTGTAGGTGTTCGGCAGGATCTCATCCTGGTCGCGACGACCGGCTGACGCGATGAAGGTGTAATCCGGGCTGAACGCCCAGTCGAAGTTCAGGTAGAAGCCGTCGACGTCGATGCGCTGACCACGACCCATGCCGAGCAGCGAGTCGTTACGCTGGGTGGAGCCCATGTTCTTGATGGGATCACCATCGGGCCGGGTAAACCCAAGCACGTTCCACAGGTACGGCCCATCCGGCGGCGTGTCGTTGAACGACGGTACGGCATCCGAGCGATCGCGCAGAATCTCGTACTGCAGCAGCAGGGTCATATCCTCGTTGACGTCCCACTGGGCCTTGATGCGCCCGTTCAGCACATCCTCGCCACCGGAACGCTCGCCCGTACCGCGCCCCTCCTGCCCGGTCAGACCATCGATCACGAAGGGCTCGAAGGAGCCCAGGAAAACGTCCAGGGTATTGATCGGCCCATAAGGGGCCCCCAAACGATAGTAACCGTCGGACTTCACGTAGCCGCCGACGAAACGCAGGGCGAAGACATCCTCGACGACCGGCACATCCAGCGCACCCATGATGCGACGTTCGTTGAAACTGCCATAGGCGACCCGCGCATCGCCGCCGAACTCACTCATGTTCGGACGCTTGCTGCGAATGTTGACCGCGCCACCGGTGGTGTTCTTGCCAAACAGGGTCCCCTGGGGACCACGCAGGAATTCGATGCTCTCGATATCGAAGGTGTCGAGCAGCTGCGTCTGCACGCTGGGGATGACGAAGTCGTCGATCTGGACGCTGACCGGTGCATCCTGATACACGATGATGTCGGTCAGGCCAACACCACGCATCGCGAACGACGCGGCGTTGAACGCGGTGATCCGTGCCGCCGAGAATCCAGGCACGGCGGCGGCGAGTCCGGAGATGTCACGCGCGACCATGCGATCGATGTCATCGGGACTGAACGCCGAGACCGAGACGGGGGTGTCCTGCAGTGCAGTCTCCACGCGACGGGTGGCCGTCACCAGGATTTCATCAAGCGCCCGGGCACGCTCACCCTCCGGCTGCTGTGCCAGGGCGGTGCTGATGCTGGCGGCGAGCAGAGCCGCACCGGTTAAAGAGGCGACGCCTGCGCGACGACGCCGGCCCGCATACGAGGATGCTTGCATGTCTTCTCCCCCAGTTGCACGGGCACCCCAGTACCCGCGGGTCCACTGACGGGCGGAATGCCGCGACAGGATAGGGGTATTTAATCGGCGCGCCCAAAAAAAAGCAAGCACGACTGTTTGTCACTTCAGCGACAGACTAAACGACCTCATTTCAGGGGCTTGCAACCCAGCCGTCGCAGGCGCTCCACACTCTGTCCCCCATGCAGAAAATATTGCACTGCAGAATAAACAGTCAGGCTTGTTTTTTGCTGGCGCCGGCCTATGCTTGAGGCTGTTACGCTATGGAATGCACGGGCAGCATGCCTGTGCCACATGCCAGTCACAGGAGCAGACCCGTCATGGCCTACAACTACGAGCATGGCCCCGTCGTCAACCCGAGCGCCCCCGAAGATTCGCTGGAAGCCAAGCGGCCTTACATCGACAACGGCACCGACGTCGTCTCACCCGACCGCTATTACAGCCGTGAGTTCATGGACAAGGAGTGGCAGCAGCTGTGGCCACGTGTGTGGCTGATCGCGGGCCCGCGTACCGATCTGCGCGAACCCGGCGACTACTTCGTGTTCAACGTGGGTCCGGAGTCTTTCATCATCACGCTGGACGACAACCACGTCGTACGCGCGCACTACAATGTCTGTCCGCACCGCGGCAACCAGCTGGTGCTGAATGAGCGCGGCAGCGTGCCGCGCTTCACCTGCTCGTTTCATTCGTGGAGCTTCGAGCTTGACGGTCAACTGAACGCGATCACCGACGAAGACAGCTTCCGGCCGGAGGTGCTCTGCCCCCGTCCGCAGCTCTCCAGCGTGCGCTGCGAAGAACACGCCGGCCTGATCTGGCTCAACATGGACGGCAAGGCACCACCGCTGAAGGAGTACATCGGTCTGCCTGAAGGCTACCTCGAGAACTACCAGCTCGACCAGATGTTCACCGTCCGCCATGTCTCCAGCGAATGGGCGGCCAACTGGAAAAACGGCATTGACGCCTTCTACGAG
>RECU01000086.1 GCA_007693855.1 Gammaproteobacteria bacterium
GTCGAAGTTCCACGCAGTGTAGTGAGGTTGCCGGAGACCCCTTTTCTGACTACCCTCGCGGCGCGGTAGCGCTGAACGCCGGCAGCGCCAGACAGGCGGCCTCGGCCGCCAGCAGTCGCGGATAGGCCTCCAGCGGCACGTCGAAGCGCCGGGCGTTGTAGACCTGGGGCACCAGGCAGAGATCGGCGAGCCCCGGCCGTGTCCCACCCAGAAACGGACCCTGCGCGGCAGCGGGACCCACGGCCCCAGCCTGCACGCGCGCCTCGAGCGCGCGGAAGCCTTCGCCGATCCAGTGCGCATACCAGGTGCGTACCGCCGCGTCGTCCTGGCCCAGCGGGCCACGCAGGTAGTTGAGCACCCGCAGGTTGTTCAGCGGATGGATGTCGCAGGCAATGAGTTGCGCCATGCCGCGGGCGAGCGCCCGCGCCGTCGGTTCGCGCGGCAGCAGCGGCGGCTCCGGGTGCCGTTCTTCCAGCCACTCGATGATTGCCAGCGAGCCGCTCAGTACCGCCTCGCCGGTGTCCAGGGCAGGCACCAGACCCTGCGGGTTGAGCGCCCGGTAGGCCGCGCCGCCCTGTTCGCCGTCCACCAGCGAGACTGCCACCTGCGTCACTTCGAGCTGCTTCAGCGCCAGCGCGATGCGCACGCGCCAGGCCGCGGATGAGCGGAAGTAGTCGTAGAGGATCATGCGCCGGCGCGGACCACGCGGTTCTCGATGCTGCCGAAGATCGAGCGGCCCTGGGCGTCGGCCATCTCGATGCGGATGACATCACCAAAGCACATGAACGGCGTGCGTGGCGCGCCATGTTCCAGCGTCTCGAGCATGCGGCGTTCCGCCAGACACGACGACCCCACCTCGCCCTCGCGGTTGGAGACCGTGCCCGAGCCGATGATGGTCCCGGCACACAGGGGGCGCGTGCGGGCGGCATGGGCGATGAGCTGACCGAAGTCGAAGGTCATGTCGATGCCTGCGTTCGGCCGACCGAAGCACTCCCCGTTGAGGATGCTCTCCAGCGGCAGATGCAGCTTCGCGTCGCGCCAGGCCTCGCCGAGCGCATCGGGGGTGACCGCCACCGGTGAGAAGGCGCTCGAGGGCTTGGACTGGAAGAAGCCGAAGCCCTTTTCCAGTTCGCCGGGGATCAGATTGCGCAGGCTCACGTCATTGACCAGCATGACCAGCCGGATGAGATCGCGGGCGGCCAGTGGATCGATGCCCATGGGGACATCATCGGTGATGACCGCGATTTCGGCCTCGAAGTCGATGCCGTGCTCCTCGCTCACCGCGACGATGTCGCCGCCGGGGTCCAGGAACGTGTCCGAGCCCCCCTGGTACATCAACGGATCGGTCCAGAAACGCTCGGGCAGCTCGGCACCGCGTGCGCGGCGGACCAGCTCCACGTGGGTGACATAGGCCGAGCCGTCGGCCCACTGGAACGCGCGGGGCAGGGGCGAGCGGGCCCGTGCGGGGGTGAACGGCCCGATGCCTTCGGCCGTGCCCGCGGCCAGTGCTTCGGCGCGCGCGCGCAGCGCAGGCTCGTTGGTCTGCCAGTCATCCAGCGCGGCCTGCAGGGTCGGGGCGATGTCTCCGGCGGGGGCGCAGTGGGCCAGATCGGTGCTGACCACCACCAGCGTGCCGTCGCGGCGGCCATTGTCGAGTGTTGCCAGTTTCATGCGGATTCCTTGGGGGACTTGCCCTGCCAGCTGTCGGCGTAGGCGGTCTGCTCGGCGGGGACGATATCGTCGGCCACCTCGAGCGGATCACGTGCATCGAGCATCACCGCGTATTCATCGGTGGCGGCGCGGCGCTGTTCGAACATGCCCGCCAGTGCTCCGGGATGGGGCCCGTGGGTGAAGCCTGCCGGGTGAAACGTGAGCATGCCGGGCTCGATATGGTCGCGGCTGAAGAAATCGCCGGCGTGGTAGAACAGCACCTCATCGTAGTCGTCGTTGTTGTGGAAGAACGGTACCTTCAGCGCCCCCGGGTCGGTCTCAAAGGGGCGCGGCGCGAAGGTGCAGACGACGAAGCGCGGTGCGACGAAGGTGGTGTGCGCCGAGGGCGGCAGGTGGTAGCGGTGGCTCATCAGCGGCCGGAGATGGCGCACGTTGATGCGCACCGGTGCAAGATCGCCCTTCCAGCCCAGGGCATCGAGAGGGTTGTGCGGATAGGTGGCGACGGAGAGGGCGTTGCGCCGCTTGATCTCCACCTGCCACTCGCCCGGCGCCTCGGCCTGCTGGGCGAAGGCCTCGTCGATGACCGGGGTGTCCAGCATGGCCGGATCGAAGATCGCGTGCGGGCCGACCAGGCCTTTTTCCGGCAGCTGGTAGGCGCCGTTGGTGGCCTCGATCAGCAGGCAGGTCATGGGCGAGTGCGGCTCGATGCGCCACATCGTGCCCCGCGGCAGCACCAGGTAGTCACCGGCCTCAAGCTCGAGGCGGCCGTAGTCGCACCACAGCGTACCCGTGCCGGCATGGACGAATACCAGTTCATCGCCATCGGCGTTGCGCGCCAGCCGGGCCATGGGCTGCGCCAGCCGCCACCAGCGCAGCGCACAGTGCGCATTGCCCAGGACGGCTGTGGCCCGCCAGGGTGAGCTGTCCGAGCCCTGGGCCTCCAGGCCCCTGAGATCGAAGGCCCGCGGTCGCAGCGGCCCCTCGAAGTGGCTCCATGCCGTAGGCGGACGGCGGTGATACATGTGCGTGGCCGGCCCGAAAAACCCCTCGCGGCCCAGTTCACGCTCGTAGCTTCCCGGCGGCAGATCGGCATGGGCCTGGCGCGAGGCCTGGCCTTCGATACGGGGAAAAGCGATCGGTCGAGTGCTCATAGGGTGGGCTCCTCAGTCGCGCTCTTGCAGGACGCCGCGACGAATCTGGTCGCGTTCCATGGACTCGAACAGGGCGCGGAAATTACCCTCGCCAAAGCCCTCGTCGCCCTTGCGCGAGATGATCTCGAAGAAGATCGGTGCGATGCAGGTCTCGGTGAAGATCTGCAGCAGGATGCGACCGTCCGGCGAGCCGTCGAGCAGGATCCCGCGCTGGCGAAGCTGCTCAAGGTCCTGACCGTGTCCGGGAACGCGCTCATCGAGCATCTCGTAGTAGCTGGCCGGTGGCGGGGTCATGAACTGCATGCCGAGCTTCGTGAGCCCGTCGACCGCGGCACAGATATCGTCGGTGGCCAGTGCGATGTGCTGGATGCCTTCGCCGCGATAGGCAAGCAGATATTCCTCGATCTGGCTGTCGGCGTCCGCGGATTCGTTGATCGGAATACGCAGCTTGCCGCAGGGCCCGGTCATCGCCCGCGATTTCAGCCCCGTGAGCTTGCCCTCGATGTCGAAGTAGCGGATCTCGCGGAAATTGAACAGCCGCTCGTAGTACTCGCCCCAGTAATCCATGCGCCCGCGATAGACGTTGTGCGTCAGGTGGTCGAGGGTTGCCAGGCCGACCCCGGGCACCTCGCGCGGGGCATCGGGCAGCCACTCGAAGTCGACATCGTAAATCGATACCGGGCCGTGCTCGACCAGGTAGATCAGTGCGCCACCAATGCCTTCGATGGCCGGGATATTCAGTTCCATGGGGCCGACGTCGGTCAGGCCGGGCTTGGCGCCACGTTCGAGCAGCACACGATAGGCCTCGCGCGCGTCGTGCACCCGGAAGGCCATGGCGATTGCCGAAGGGCCGTGTTCCTGGCGAAACCGCGCGGGATGCCCCGTCGGCTCGGCATTGACGATGAAGTTGATATCGCCCTGGCGGTACAGCCAGGCGTTCTTGCGCCGGTGTCTGGCCACCCGCAGGAAGCCCAGGCGGGTGAACACGTCGTCCAGCAGCGCAGGATCCTCGGCGCTGAACTCGACGAACTCGAAGCCGTCGGTACCGACGGGATTGTCCCACGACGCGGATTGCGACTCGACCCTGGCAGCCATATGTCCCCCTCAAGCTTATTTGTTACAATTGAAACTAATAGGCTAGTGCAAACAGACGGGAAAAGCTATGGCCACGATCAGTCTCGACACCTACCGGGACGCCTATCCGGATATCGCCGCGGACTACACCGTGCCGCAGCGCTGGGCGCAGTACCGCGACGACGAACACGCCGTCTGGAACCTGCTGGGCGAGCGCCAGGCTGCTCTGCTGCCCGGGCGCGCCTGCGACGAGTTCCTGGCGGGGCTCGACATGCTCGGCTTGCAGGCCGGGGGCATTCCGGACTTCGCCCAGCTCTCCGAGGTGCTGGGCGCACGCACCGGCTGGCAGATCGTTGCCGTGCCTGGCCTGGTGCCCGACGATGTCTTCTTCGAGCACCTGGCCAACCGGCGGTTTCCCGCCGGCCGTTTCATCCGTCGCCGCGAGCAGCTCGACTACCTGCAGGAGCCCGACGTCTTCCACGATGTGTTCGGCCACGTGCCGATGCTCGCGCATCCGGTGTTCGCCGATTACCTGCAGGCTTATGGCGAGGGCGGGCTCCGGGCCCGGGGGCTCGGCATGCTGCCCCAGCTGGCTCGACTGTACTGGTATACGGTCGAGTTCGGTCTGCTGGCCACGCCTGAGGGGCTGCGGATCTACGGCGCCGGCATCGTGTCCTCGGCCTCGGAGTCGGTATTCGCGCTGGAAGATGCCTCGCCAAACCGCGTCGCCTTCGCTCTCGAGCGGGTGATGCGCACGCACTATCGCATCGACGATTTCCAGCAGACCTATTTCGTGATCGATGACTTCCGGCAGCTGCTGCGCGAGACCGCCGAGCGCGATTTCGGTCCGGTCTACAGGCGCCTGGCGCGGCTCGATGATCTGGCCCCGGATGCGCTGGCGCCCGACGACCGGGTGCTCCACCATGGCACGCAGGTCTACGCGCTGGCGCGCCGCGCCGGGTCTACAGGTACGGGGTAAACAACCAGCAGACGCTGTCACGCAGGCGCACGGGCAGGCTGCGACCGTCCACGTCGGCCAGGGTCACCGTCTCGCCGGCCGCCGCCGCGGCGTCGATATGGGCCGACAGCTCGCCGGCGAGCGAGGCGTCGTAGATCTCCACCATCAGCTCGAAATTCAGCCGCAGGCTGCGGGCATCCCAGTTGGCCGAGCCCACCAGCGAGTAGTGCCGGTCGACCACCAGCAACTTGGAGTGCACGAACGGCGGTGGCTGATAGATCACCCGCACCCCGCGGCTGAGCAGTTCCCAGAGCATGTTCTGCGTCGCCCAGTGCATGTAGGGCAGATTGTTCTTCGCCGGCAGTACCAGGGTGACCACGACACCGCGGATCGCGGCAGACTGCAGGGCCGCGATGATTTCACGCGGCGGCAGGAAGTAGGGCGTCATGATGCGCAGCTCTTCGCGCGCCAGCGAGATCGCCGCCACCAGCAGCATGGTCAGTCGGTCGAGGTCTTCATCGGGGCCGTCGGTGATGACCCGGCAGCGCATCTCGCCGCAGGGCTCCGGGACGGGTCCGGTGACGGTGCGGGTGTCGCCGGTGGTCAAGCTCCAGAGCTGCAGGAACACATCCTCGAGCTGCGCCACGCTCGGGCCCTCGAGCCGGAACTGCACATCGGCCACCCCGGCGTGCCGACGCGTGTCCTCGACCAGGTGGCGGTCGCCGAGGTTCATGCCGCCGGTGAAGGCCACGGCCGTATCCACCACCAGCAGTTTGTGGTGCTTGCGCATGTTGATGTGAATCGACGGCGGCAGCAGCGTGATCGGCATGAAGCGCGCGACCGGGACCCCTCGGCGGGCAAGCAGGCGACGCACCCGTGGCCACGAATACCACTCGCCCATGCCGTCGACCAGCACGCGCACGTCCACCCCGCGGGCGGTCGCGTCCGCCAGGGCATCGACAAACGCCCGTCCGGTGGTGTCGCTGTCGAAGATGTAGCTCGACAGGTAGACCCGATGTGTGGCGCCGCGGATCGCGGCGAGCATCGGTGGATAGGCACCCTCGCCGTTGTGCAGCACCTCGACCCGGTTGCCCGTGAGCAGTTGATGGCGACTCAGTCCGGCGCCAACGCGGGCCAGCGGCAGGAACAGCGGTGAGAGGTCGTCCGGCAGCGGATGGGGCTGGGCCACCGCATCGCCGCGCTCGAAGCCCGGCGAGAACGTGCGCGGGATCTGGCGCGCGGCACGGCTGCGCACCCGATTGATGCCGAACAGCACATAGAGCACCGGTCCCCCCAGCGGCAGCAGAATGCATACGGCGATCCAGCCAAAGGCCGCGCGGGGGTCGCGCTTGTAGAGCAGCGCGTGCAGGGCGGTGACCGGGGCCAGCACCCCATGGACGAAGACTACCAGCCACTGTTCCGCCATCAGGACACCGCCGCGGCCTGGCGGCCCTGTCAGTAGAGGAAGTCGGGGAGGTGCGCGCGAAGGCGGGCGAGATCTTCCTCGCGGGTGACGTTCTTCGCGACCTCGGCCGTCACGACCTGGGAGACCGCAGGATCGAGCTGCTCCCGCAGCACGCCGAGGAAGGCTGGCGCGGCGACGATGCAGAGGTGGTCATACTGCCCGGCGTTGCGGCCGGTGCGCAGCCGCTCGGCCAGTGCCTGGGCGAAGCGTTCGCGTTCGTGCACGGCAGGGTCGGTAGGCGGGTTCATGGCATGCCGGGCATCGCCGCTGGCATTCGCCCAGCCGCGTCCCGGACGGTCGCTGGTGAGGTCCTGGTCATGCTGGCGGGATTCGCCGTGGACCAGTACTTCAAGCTCCTGCAGCACCTTGCCGGGACGGCCCTCGGTGGCGAGGATGCGCGCCCGCGCGGCGTCGGCGACAACAATCCAGACACAATCCATGGCAACTCCTCAGGGCGGTGTGGGCTCAGGCGGCGTGGGCGGGGATGCCCCAGGGCCCATGGTAGCCCTTCGGCAGACCGGCGTCTGGTGTGAACCCGTACATCTCCTCATCGGGCAGGGCCTCGATCACGATCCGACGCACGCCGAGCAGCCGCTGGACATCGATGCCGGTGTCGAAGCCCATGCTGTCGAGCATGAACACCAGGTCTTCGGTGACGATGTTGCCGCTGGCGCCGGGGGCGAACGGGCAGCCGCCGAGGCCGCCCAGCGAGGCGTCCAGCGTCGTGATGCCGACCTCCAGCGCGGCCAGCGCGTTGGCCAGCCCGAGTCCGCGGGTGTTGTGCAGATGGACGCCGGTCAGCGCCTGTTCGCCCACCTCGGCGCGCACCAGCCGGATGAGGCGCTGCAGCTGCGCGGGGTTGGCGTAGCCGGTGGTGTCGGACAGGCCGACCTCGTCACAGCCGAGTGCCATCAGCCTGGCGGCCAGCGCCACCACCTTGTCCTCGGCCACCGGGCCTTCGAGGGTGCAGCCGAAGGCGGTCGACAGGCCGCCTTCGAAGTGCGGGCGCTGGTCTTTCGGCAGGCCGCGCAGCAGTTCGACGATCCCGCGGACCTCCTCGAAGACCTGCTCGTGGGTCTTGCGCAGGTTCTTCAGGCTGTGGGTCTCGCTGACCGACAGCGGCAGGGTGATCTTGTGCGCGCCCGCGGCCACGGCATTTTCGGCGCCCTTGAGGTTTGGCACCAGGGCGGCGACCGTCAGCCCCGGGATGGTGCGGGCGTAGGCGACGATCTCGGCCGTGTCGGCCAGCTGCGGCAGCAGTTTCGGCGGCACGAAGGAGCCGACTTCGATCTCGCGGACCCCGGCAGCGGCCTCGGCGGCGATCCAGGCCTTCTTGGCCTCGGTCGGCATGATCGACTTGATGCTCTGCAGGCCGTCGCGCGGGCCGACTTCGCTGACCAGGATCTGCGGGGAGTGTTCGCTCATAGGGGTATCGCCCTCCGGGGCTGCCAGACATTTGCAGCCATTTTAGCCTAGGATAGCGGCCCCCACCCAATGGGACAGGGTGGCCGACGACAAGAGGACGATGATGACCAGCAGCAGCGAACTGCCCCTGGCGGGCATCCGGGTAGTGGAGTTCACGCACATGGTGATGGGACCGGCCTGTGGCCTGATCCTCGCCGATCTCGGTGCCGACGTGATCAAGGTCGAGCCCATCCGCGGCGATAACACCCGTCGCCTGCTCGGCTCCGGTGCCGGCTACTTTCCGATGTACAACCGCAACAAGCGCTCGATCTGCCTGGACCTCAAGTCCGAGGCCGGCCAGGCGGTGGCGCTGAAGCTGATCGACCGGGCCGACGTGCTGATCGAGAACTTCCGCCCCGGGGCGATGGACAAGCTCGGCTTCGGCTACGAGACCCTGGCCGAGCGCAATCCGGGCCTGGTGTACTGCTCCGAGAAGGGCTTTCTCGGTGGACCCTACGAGCATCGCACGGCGCTCGACGAGGTCGCCCAGATGATGGGTGGTCTGGCCTACATGACCGGGCCGCCCGGGCGCCCGCTGCGCGCCGGCGCCAGCGTGATCGACGTGCAGGGCGGGATGTTCGGCGCCCTCGGCGTGCTCGCGGCGCTGGAACAGCGCCACCGCACGGGCCGCGGCCAGAAGGTGGTCAGCTCGCTGTTCGAGAACACCGTGTTCCTGGTTGGCCAGCACATGGCGCAGTACGCCGTCACCGGCAAGGCCGCCGCGCCCATGCCGGCGCGGATTTCCGCCTGGGCGGTGTATGAGGTGTTCGAGACCGGCGATGAGGAGCAGGTGTTTGTTGGCGTGGTCAGCGACACCCAGTGGCGGCTGTTCTGCGAGGCCTTCGGCCTGGCCGAGTTTGCCGCCGACGAGACGCTCGCGGCCAATGGCGACCGGGTGCGCCAGCGCGAGCGCATCATCCCGGTCATCAAGGAGGTCTTCCGGGGCTACACCAAGGCCGAGCTCATGGCCAAGCTGGAGCAGACCGGGCTGCCGTTCGCACCGATCGCCAAACCCGAAGAAATGTTCGACGATCCGCACCTGAATGCCGGCGGCGGCCTGGTGGAGATCACCGTGCCCAATGGTGAGCATGCCGGCGAGAAGGCCCGGCTGCCGGCACTGCCGCTGGAAATGGCCGAACAGCGCTTCGGTCTGCACCATGACGTACCGCGCCAGGGCCAGCACAGCCATGAGGTGCTCGCCGAGCTGGGCTACTCCGACGCCGACATCGCCGCCATGGTGGCGGCCTGCGAGGTGGCCGGGGAACCCGCCGAGGGCTGAGCCCCAGCCGGCCCGAACTGCGTCGCGTGGGGTCGCGTGGGTCCCGTCAGGCCCCCGAGGCGCGCGGCGCGGGTATCGCGTAGATCCAGGGCCTGGCCTCGCGGTCGCGCGCCATGAAGCCACGGATGGCCTCGTCATGGCGCAGCGTCATGGCGATCTGGTCGAGGCCCTCGAGCAGCATCTCCTTGTCCGGCGGGTCGATCTCGAAGCCGTACCGGCTGCCATCGTCGGTGAGCAGCACCTGCTCGGGCAGGTCGATGGTCAGTTCGCTGCCCGGCGCCGCCTCGAGGTGTTCGGCGAGCCCGGCGATCACGGCCTCCTCGAGGCGCACCGGCAGGATGCCGTTGCGCACGCAGTTGCCGTAGAAGATCGAGCCGAAGCTCGGCGCCACCACCGCACGGATGCCGAAGTCCGCCAGGGCCCAGACGGCATGCTCACGCGAGGAGCCGCAGCCGAAGTTGACCCCGCCGAGCAGAATGCTGGCCTCGCGGAAGCCGGCCTGGTTGAGCACGAAGTCCGGGTTCTCCTCGCGGGTGGCGACATCGCTGTAGCGCCAGTTGGCGAACAGCCCCTCGCCCAGGCCTTCCTTCGAAACACGCTTCATCTCGCGGCTGGGGATGATGGCGTCGGTGTCGATGTTGATCCGCACCAGCGGCGCGGCGATGCCGCGATGACGGCGAAACGGTTGCATGCTCATGTGTCCTCCCCGGCGAACTCACGCACGTCGGCGATGCGCCCGGCAAGGGCGGAGGCTGCCACCGTGGTGGGGCTTGCCAGATGCGAGCGGGTGCCGGGCCCCTGCCGGTTCTCGAAGTTGCGGTTGGTGCTGGTGATCACGCGCTCGCCGCGCCCGAAGCTCTCGCCCCCGGCGAAAAAGCACATCGAGCAGCCCGACTCCCGCCACTCGAAGCCCGCCTCGGTGAACACGCGGTCCAGGCCCTCGGCCTCGGCGGCGGCTTTGACGCGGCTGGAGCCGGGGACGCAGATCGCGCGCACGCCCTCGGCGATCCGGCGGCCGCGCAGCACGGCGGCGGCGGCGCGCAGGTCGCTCAGCCGGCTGTTGGTGCAGGAGCCGATGAATGCGGCATCGATCGGCGTGCCGGCCAGGGGGCGGCCCGGGCTGAGCCCCATGTACTCCAGTGCCCGCTCCATGGCCTTGCGCCGGTTGACGTCCGTCTCTGCCGCCGGGTCCGGCACCTCGCCGTCGATCGGGATTTCGTGCTGGGGACTGGTGCCCCAGGTGACCTGGGGGGCGATCGAGCTGGCATCGATGCGGATCTCGCGGTCGAAGCGGGCGTCGTCATCGCTGTGCAGCGTCTGCCAGTGGGCCCGCGCCTGCGCCCATAGCGCGCCCTGGGGTGCGAAGGGCCGGCCCTCGAGATAGGCAAAGGTCTTCTCGTCCGGCGCGATCAGGCCGCTGAAGGCGCCGAATTCGACAGCCATGTTGCACAGCGTGAAGCGCGCCTCCATCTCCAGCGCCCGCACGGCGGCACCGGCAAACTCCACCACATAGCCGACGCCGCCGGCGGCGCTGTGGGCCCCGATCAGTGCCAGGATCATGTCCTTGGCGGTGACGCCAAACGCCAGCTGTCCCTCGAAGCTCACGCGCATCTGCTTCGGCCGGGTGACCGCCAGCGTCCGCGTGGCCATCGCATGTTCGGCCTCGGTCGAGCCGATGCCCCAGGCCAGCGCGCCCAGCGCGCCCACGGTGCCGGTGTGGCTGTCGGGGCAGACCAGGGTGGTGCCGGGCAGGGCGATACCCTGCTCGGGCGAGACCACATGGACGATGCCCTGGTCAGGATCGCCGATATCGAACAGGTGAATGCCCGCCGCGCGCGCGGCCTCGCGGGTGGTGGTGATGAACGCCCGGCCGCCCGGCATGCGGGTGTCGTCGCCGCGGCCGGGGAAGGTGTCGACGATGTGGTCCATGGTGCAGAACACCAGGCCGGGCTCGCGCACGGCGCGTCCAGCGGCTTCGAGACCTTTCAGCGCTATGCTGCCGGTGCGCTCGTGCAGGAAGATGCGGTCGATATAGAGCAGCGTCGCCCCGCCGTCGAGTTCGGCGACGGCATGGGCCGTCCAGATCTTGTCCGCCAGCGTCTGCGCCATCTCCACTCCCTGTTGCGCTTCGGTGTGAGCACGGTATTGTCCCAAGGCGGGTGGGAAAAGGGAAACGCGCCCGGGTCGCGGGTCAGTGGGGCGGCTTGAATCGGAATCCTGCTATCGGACGTAGGGCATTCAGACGAATAAGCATTCGCCGCAACAGTCACCAGATGGTCACGCCCACGGCCGGAGTCTGTTGCCTGGCGAGTTCAGATAAGCTTGCGAGCTCATGAAAAGAAAACTCCTGACGCTGCCCCGGATCATCCTGGCCGTCCTGGCCCTGGTGATTGCCTTGCCGCTGCTGGTCGGCCGAATCCTCGGCCCTGCCGTGCCCGCCCTCGAGGTGGCGCGCGGCAGCCTGCTGCAGAACGTGGTGACCACTGGCCGCGTGATCACCCGCCATCGCGTGCAGGTCGGCAGCGAGATCGTCGGCACCGTGCGCGAGGTGACCACCGACGATGGCGAGCGGGTGCTGGCCGGTGAGCCACTGGTCGTGCTCGATGACGCCCTGCAGCGGGCCGGGCTGTCGCGGGCGCAGGCCGCGTTGCGCCAGGCGGAGCTGCGGCGCGAGCGCCTGGGCGAGTTCGACCGACCGGATGCCCAGGCGGCGCTGCGCGAGGCCCGCGCCGCACTGGCCCAGGCCGAGCGCGAGGCAGGCAGTCGCGAACAGCTGCTGGCCCGCAATCTCATCAGTGCCGAGGAGCTCGACCGCAGCCGGCTCGAGCTCGAGCGGGCGCAGGCCGTGCTGGAGCGCGCCGAACTGCGCAACGAGACCCTGGTGCGCGGCGGCAATGAATGGCAGCTGGCCGAGCAGGCCGTCGCCGACGCCCGCCATGCCGTTGAGCTTGCCGCGGCAGAACTCGCCCGCACCCGCATCGACAGCCCGGTGGCCGGCGTGGTCCTGCGCCGTCGGGTCGAGCCGGGCGATACGGTCCAGCCGGGCACGCCGCTGCTGGTGATCTCGCCGGACGGGCGGCTCGAGATCGAGGCGCCGGTCGACGAGGTCAGCCTCGAGGGGCTGGCCATCGGTCAGCCTGCACTGGTCGAGGCCGATGCCTATCCGGGGCGCACGTTCGAGGCTGCGCTCAGCTTCATCTCGCCACAGGTCGATGCCGAGCGCGGCAATCTCGAGTTGCGGCTGGTGGTGGACGAGCCGCCCGCATTCCTGCGCCAGGACATGACCGTCTCGGTGGATATCCGCATCGGTGAGCGCGACGCGGTGCTCGCCGTGCCGAACGAGGCGCTGCGCGATCTCGCCGGGGATCGCGCCCGCGTCTGGCGGCTGGAGGGCAAGCGGGTCGAGGATCGTGAAGTCACCCTCGGGTTGCGGGGCCTGGCCAGCAGCGAGGTGCTCTCGGGGCTGGCCGAGGGCGATCGCGTGCTGTCTGCGAATGCGCCTGTCGAGGCCGGTCAGCGGGTACGCCCGAGGACGCCATGATGCGCGTGCCGCTGTGGTATGAGACGCGCCTGGCCATCGAGTTCCTGCGCGAGGGCAGGAGCCAGAGTCTGCTGATCATCCTCGGGGTGGCGCTGGGTGTGGCGGTGATCGTGTTCGTGCTCGCGCTGATCTCGGGGCTCCAGGACAACCTGGTCGAGCGCACCCTGGGCACCCAGGCGCACATCAAGCTGCGGGCGCCCGATGAGGTGGTGCGTGAGCTGCGCCCGATCGACACGCTTGCCGTGGCCTCGCAGCGGCGTAATGAGCGGGCCCAGCGGCTGCGCTCGGTGCAGAACTGGCAGGCCATCGCCGAGGCCCTGGAAGACTACCCACAGATCACCGCGGTCTCGCCGGTGGTCACCGGCCCGGCCTTCGCCCGCCGCGGCGAGGCCTTCAAGTCGGTGGCCATTCTCGGGGTCGATCCGGCCCGCTACGCCCAGATCGTGCCGGTGCCCGAACGCATGGTCAGCGGGGTGTTTCGGCCCACGGCCACGGAGATCGTCATCGGTGTCGTGCTGGCCGACGAGCTCGGGGTGGGCGTGGGCGATCGCGTACGCCTCGAGGGCACCGACGCGCGGGCCGGGACCTTCCAGGTGGCCGGGGTGTTCCGATTGGGGGTGCGTGACCTCGACGAGCGGTTTGTATTCCTGCCGATCCGGCCCGCGCAGACGCTGCTCGATCTGCCGGGCGGGATCACCAATATCGACCTCACCATCGACGACATCTTTGCCGCCGAGGGCCTGGCCCGCGAGCTTGACCTGCGCTATGGCGTGACCGCGGAGAGCTGGATGGAGACCAGTGAGCAGCTGCTGAATGCGCTGCGGTCGCAGAGCGAGTCGACCACGGTCATCCAGAGCTTCGTCGGGATATCGGTGGCGTTTGGGATTGCCAGTGTGCTGGCGGTGTCGGTGGTACAGCGCCGTCGCGAGATCGGCATTCTGCGCGCCATGGGTTCGACCTCCAACCAGGTCATGGCGGTGTTCCTGATCCAGGGTGGGCTGGTCGGCCTGATCGGCTCGGCATTCGGGTCTTCGGCAGGCCTCGGCATGGTCCACCTGTTCACCACGCTGGGGCCGCGGCCGACCGAGGAGGCCCTGTTCGATATCACCGCGGGTGCCGGCCTGGTGCTCGGGGCGACGCTGCTGGCCACGCTCACGGGCATCGTCTCGGCGCACTTCCCGGCGCGCCGCGCGGCACTGCTCGATCCGGTGGCGGCGATCCGTGATGGCTGAGCCGATGGACGTGGCGCAGCCAGCCGACACTGGGGAACCGGTGCTGCGGCTCGAGCGCGTGCGCAAGTGCTACAACGTCGGCACGCCGATCGAGGTCGAGGTGCTGCACGGCATCGACCTCGAGGTCGGCCCGGGTGAGTTCGTCGCGCTGGTCGGGCCCTCCGGGTCAGGCAAGAGCACGCTGCTGAACATTCTCGGGCTGCTGGACCGTCCCACCGACGGTGAGGTCTGGATCGCCGGTCATGCCACCCGCCAGCTCGGCGATGTCGCCCGTTCGCGGCTGCGCGGCCAGGTGCTCGGCTTCGTCTTCCAGTTCCATCATCTGCTGACGGCGTTCACGGCGCTGGACAACATCCAGTTGCCGCGCTGGGCGGCCATGGGCCGTGAGGATGACGAGGTGCGTGCGCGGGCGCTGGAACTGCTCGATGCCGTTGGCATGAAAGCCTTCGCGCAGCGTCGGCCGAAGGAACTCTCCGGCGGTCAGCAGCAGCGTGTGGCCATCTGCCGTGCATTGATTCACCGCCCGCCCGTGGTGCTGGCCGACGAGCCCACGGGGAATCTCGACACCGAGACTTCCGCCCAGGCGTTCTCGCTGCTGCGACGGTTCAACCGCGAGTTCGGCTGCGCCTTCATCATCGTGACCCACGATCCGAAGCTTGCCGAGGGCTGTGACCGGGTGATCGAGATGGTGGACGGCCACATCGTCCAGGATCGGGCAGGCCACGCGCCGCGCCTCGAGTGAGGCGCGGCGCCGGATCGGCCGTAAGGCGCTGGCGGCTTACAGGCGCAGTGCGCCGTCGACCTCGACCACACGACCACTGACGTAGTCGTTCTCGATCAGGTAGACCACCGTGTGGGCGATCTCCTCGGGTTCGGCCATGCGCCGCAGCGGAATCATCGCCTTCATCTTGTCCAGCGCTTCGGGCTTCATGCTGGCCACCATCTCGGTGTTGACGAAGCCCGGGGCGATGGCGTTGGCGCGGATGCCGTAGCGCGCCAGTTCCTTGGCCCAGACCACCGCCATGGCGGCCACGCCGGCCTTGGCCGCCGAGTAGTTCGTCTGGCCCATATTGCCGGCCCGCGAGATGCTCGAGATGTTGATGATCACACCCTTGGACCCCAGCTTGATCATGCGCTCGGCGGCTTCGCGGCCGCAGAGGAACACGCCGGTGAGGTTCACGTCGATGACCGACTGCCATTGGGCAAGGCTCATCTTGCCGGTGATCTCGCCGTCCCTGGCCTTGATCAGCAGGCCATCGCGGAGGATGCCGGCGTTGTTCACCACGGCATCGAGGGCGCCGAAGTCGCCCGCGACATCGTCGAAGAGTTTCACGACGTCGTCTTCCTTGGCCACGTTGGCACTGTAGCCGCGGGCCTCGACGCCGGCCTCGCGGCACTCGCCGACGATGCCTTCGAGCGCGGCGGCATCGACGTCGACCAGTGCCAGTTTTGCGCCGCGGGGGGCGAGCGCACGCGCCATGGCGGCGCCCAGGCCACGGGCGGCGCCCGTGATCACGATGACTTTATCCTTGATATCCATCTCAGGTCCTTCGGCTTGCGGTTGATGGGATGTTGTTGTCGCGCCGGGGCGCGCCGCCGGCGGACCTGTGGCCCGACCGCACGGATTGTGCGGCGCATCATACCCCCGCACCCGAGGGATTTCACGCGGAGGGTCGTTCAGGCGCCGAGCGCGCGGCGGCAGAACTCGGTGAATTGCCCGCGGACCTGCGCGGCGCTGACCGGGCCACCCGGGCGGAACCATTTCGGAATCCAGTTGAGCGCGCCCATGATCGCGTTGCCGGTCATGCGCACATCGCAGGGGGCGATGCTGCCGTCGGCGATGCCCTCGGCGATCAGCACCTCGAAGGCGAGACTGTGCTCACGCGACCGCTCGAGGATGTCGGCCTTGTGACCGGGCTTGAGCGAGGGGATCTCGCTCATGATCGCCACCGGGCCTTCCTCGCCGCAGAGCGCGTCGAGGTGATGGTCGAGGTAGGCCAGCGCGCGCTCCAGGCCGCTGCCCCCGGCTGCCTGGCCGCGGGCCATGGCGCGGGCGCCGAGGTCGGCGGCACGCCGGTAGCACTGGTAGACCAGCTCTTCCTTGCTGCGGACGTAGTAGTAAAGGGCCGCATCGGTGAGATCCAGCTGGCGCGCGACATCCTTCAGCGACGTGCCGCTGTAGCCTTTCTGATTGAAGCAGGCCGCGGCGACGCGCAGCAGGCGGTCATGCTTGAGCCGGTATTGCGGGCCCTTGTCGGCATGCCACTGCTTGATCTCGCTCACGCCAGGACACCTTGCGCCATGTTCAGCTGACCTGGCGGTCGTGGCCTTCCCAGTAGTCCCGGCGCAGTTCGCGCCGCAGCACCTTGCCGCTGGGGTTGCGCGGCAGCGCGGCGACAAAATCGACGCTCTTGGGCAGCTTGTAGCCGGCGATGCGCTCGCGGGCATGGGCGATCAGCGCCTCGGCCGTCAGGCCGCTGTCGGTGCGCGGCACGACAATGGCCTTGACCGCCTCGCCCCAGCGCTCGTCCGGGACGCCGATGACCGCCACATCCGCCACATCCGGGTGCGAGAACAGGGCATTCTCCACCTCCGCCGGATAGACGTTCTCGCCGCCGCTGACGATCATGTCCTTGATCCGGTCGTGGATGTAGACGTAGCCCTCCTCATCGACGTAGCCCGCGTCGCCGCTGAGAAACCAGCCCTCGCGCAGGGCTGCGGCCGTCGCTTCGGGGTTCTGCCAGTAGCCTTTCATCAGCCAGCCGCAGTGGATGGCGATCTCGCCCACCTCGCCCGTCGGCAGGTCGCGGCCCTCGCCATCGACGATCCGGATCTCGGCGCCGGGGTAGGGTTTGCCGCAGGACCGCAGCTTGTTGCGCTCGGCGCCGTGGTCCTCGGCCGGCAGGTAGGTGGCACCACCGAGGTTTTCGGTCAGCCCGTAGAGCTGGATGAAATCGCAGCCGAAAATCTCCCGGGCCCGCTCGAGCAGGCTCTCGGCGATGGGCGAGGCCCCGTAGGTGATACAGCGCAGGCTGCTGAAATCGACGTCTTCGACACCGGGTTGGGAGACCAGCATGAGAATCACCGCCGGCACGAACAGCGTGTAGTTGACGCGATGCTCCGGAATGAGCCGGAAGATCTCCTCCGGCACGATGTCGGCGACCACCAGCACGCGCGCCCCCTGCATGAGTGCAAGCAGACCGCCGTTCGCGCCGGCCACGTGGAACACCGGCATGCAGACCATGATGGTGTCGTCTGGGCTGTAGCGCGCCCAGCCGGCCGCCAGCACGGCTTCAGCGAAGCGCACCCACTGACCCTGGGTGATCTGTACGCCTTTCGGGTGGCCGGTGGTGCCGCTGGTGTAGAGCTGCTGGATGTCGTCCTCGGGCTCGACGGCCAGCTGTGGATCCTCGGCCGACTGCGCCGTCCGCCACTCGGCGTAGGCCGGCCAGCGGGGGTGGCCGCCATCCAGCGCGATGACGGTCCTGACCGTGGCGAACTCCGCCTCCAGGGCTTCGACGGTGTCATAGAACTCGCGCCCCACGATCAGCACTTCGGCGCGCGCATCGTCGAGCACGTAGCGCATCTCCGGTGGCGCGAGCCGGGTGTTGACGCCGACGATGGTCATGCGCGCCTTCGCGCAGCCGAGAATGATCTCGAAGTAGCGCGCATCGTTTTTTGCCAGAAAGCCGACCCGCGACTGGACCGCCAGCCCCAGGCCACGAAGCCCCTGGGCCACCTGGCTGGCGCGGGCGTCGAGTTCGCCATACGTCGTGGTCTCACCGCGACACAGCAGGGCGGGGTGGTTCGGGCGCTCCCTGGCGTGGGTGCGGCTGAAGTCTGCGACGGACTGGATGGCGGTCATGGTCTCCCCCGAGGTCGTGGTCGGCGCCTGGCCGGCGCGGCCGGACGGCACCCAAGTGCTTGTATTCTTATCAGCGCTGGCCTATTTTAATCAACATTAAAATTCATTCGAGTTTCCGAGGTGTGCCCATGAGCACTGCAGCCAGCGATCTGCCGCGCAGCGAGCGCGATGCCAGCCAGGCCCCCCTGCGTTTCGTCACCGCCGCCTCCCTGTTCGACGGGCATGACGCGGCGATCAACATCATGCGCCGCCTGATCCAGGCCCAGGGGACCGAAGTCATTCATCTCGGCCACAACCGCAGTGTCGCCGACGTCGTGCGTGCCGCCCTCCAGGAAGATGCCGACGGCATCGCGCTGTCCTCGTATCAGGGCGGTCACATGGAGTATTTCAAATACATGGTCGACATGCTGCGCGAGCATGGGGCCGAGCATATCAGGGTCTTCGGCGGCGGCGGCGGCACCATTACGCCGGAAGAGATCCGCGAGCTGCATGCGTACGGGGTGGAGCGCGTCTATCACCCGAACGACGGGATGAAGATGGGCCTCACCCAGATGATCGAGGACCTGGTCGAGCGTACGGTAGCGCACCGGGTCGGTACCTCGATTCCGGAGCAGATCACGCTGGAAGACACCCGCAGTATCGCGGGCATGATCTCCGCTATCGAGGAGGGGGTGCTCGACGAGGCCGAGCTCCGGCAGCTGCGCAAGACCTGGCAGGTGCGCGCCGGCAAGGTGCCGGTCATCGGCATCACCGGCACGGGCGGCGCGGGCAAGAGCTCGGTCACCGACGAGCTGCTGAACCGTTTCCTCGGGGCCTTCCCGGAGATGCGCATCGCGGTGCTGGCGGTCGACCCGACGCGCCGGCGCACCGGGGGCGCCCTGCTGGGCGACCGTATCCGCATGAACAGCCTGCGCTCCGAGCGCGTGTTCATGCGCTCCATGGCCACCCGCCGCCAGCATCTGGCCACCAGCGAGATGCTGGGACACTGCATCGCCTTTCTGAAGGCCCAGGGCTTCGACCTGGTGATCGTCGAGACCGCCGGCATCGGCCAGTCGGATTCCGAGATCGTCGATCTCGTCGATTTCCCGATGTACGTCATGACCAGCGATTACGGTGCGGCCAGCCAGCTCGAGAAGATCGACATGCTGGATTTCGCCGAGCTGGTGGTGCTGAACAAGTATGACCGCAAGGGTTCGGAGGATGCGCTGCGCGATGTACGCAAGCAGTGGAAGCGCAACCACCTGGCGTGGAACGCCACCGAGGAGGAGATCCCGGTCTATCCGACCATTGCCAGCCAGTTCAACGACCCGGGCGTGACCTGGATGTTCCGCAACCTCTGCCTGCGCCTGATCGACCGCCTCGGGCTGGAGGCGGAGCGCTGGACCCCTGACGTGGATGTGTCGGTGAAGGAGCCGCGCTCGACGGCCATGATCCCCGGCAGCCGCATCCGCTATCTCGCCGAGATTGCCGAGCAGGGCCGGTCGATCAATGGTGCGATTGCCGCGGAAGCCGAGCAGGCCAGCCGGCTGCAGGACTTCTACGAAACCCTGAAGGAACTCGAGGATCCGGCGCTGCCCGCGCCGCTGGCGCCCTATGCGACCGACGCGCTGGGGGACGATGCGGTGGATGCCACGCTGCGCACGCTGCGCAGCCGCTATCAGGAGACCCTGCAGTCGCTGACGGCCGAAGGGCTGACACTGCTGCGCGAGTGGCCGGGGCGCCTGGAGGGTGTCACCGCCGAGCAGTACAGCTATGAGGTGCGCGGGAAGTCCATCACCGGAGACAACTACCGCGAATCGCTCAGCCACCTGAAGATTCCGAAGATCGCCCCGCCGCGCTTCCGCGACTGGGGGGATCTGCTCAAGTTCCTGAAGATGGAGAACCTGCCGGGCGCCTATCCCTACACCGGCGGGGTCTATCCCTACCGGCGCGCCGGTGAGGACCCCACGCGCATGTTCGCCGGCGAGGGCACGCCTGAGCGCACCAACCGGCGCTTCCATTATCTGTCGCTCGGCCAGCCGGCCGCGCGGCTCTCCACGGCCTTCGATTCGGTGACCCTCTACGGCGAGGATCCGCACCATCGCCCGGACATCTACGGCAAGGTCGGCAATTCCGGGGTCTCGATCGCCACCGTCGATGACATGAAAAAGCTCTACTCGGGCTTTGACCTGTGCGCGCCGAGCACGTCGGTCTCGATGACCATCAACGGTCCCGCACCGATGATCCTGGCGTTCTTCATGAACACCGCGATCGACCAGCAGATCGAGAAATATCTCACGGCCGAGGGCAGGTGGGATGAGGCCCAGAAGGTGATCGACGCCTACTTCGAGGGCAAGCAGCGCCCGGTGTATGCCGGTGATCTGCCCGAGGGCAATGACGGGCTGGGACTCGGCCTGCTCGGCATCTCCGGGGCGAAGGTGGTCGACGCCGAGACCTACGCGCGCATCGCCGCCAAGACGCTCACGCAGGTGCGGGGCACCGTCCAGGCCGACATCCTCAAGGAAGACCAGGCGCAGAACACCTGCATTTTCTCCACCGAGTTCGCGATGAAGATGATGGGCGATGTCCAGCAGTACTTCATCGATCACAAGGTGCGCAACTACTACTCGGTGTCGATCAGCGGCTATCACATCGCCGAGGCCGGTGCGAATCCGGTCTCACAGCTGGCCTTCACCCTGGCCAACGGCCTGACCATCGTCGAGTACTATCTTGCCCGCGGGATGAACATCGACGATTTCGCGCCCAACCTGTCGTTCTTCTTCTCCAACGGCATGGACCCGGAGTACACGGTGATCGGCCGGGTGGCGCGGCGGATCTGGGCACGCGCCATGCGCGAGCGCTATGGTGCCTCTGCCCGCAGCCAGATGATGAAGTACCACATCCAGACCTCCGGGCGTTCGCTGCATGCCCAGGAGATCAGCTTCAACGACATCCGTACCACGCTGCAGGCGCTCTATGCGCTGTTTGACAACTGCAACAGCCTGCATACCAACGCCTATGACGAAGCCATCACCACGCCGACCGAGGCGTCGGTGCGCCGGGCCGTGGCCATCCAGCTCATCATCAACCGCGAGCTGGGGCTGAACTACAACGAGAACCCCTGGCAGGGCTCGTTCATCGTCGAGGAACTCACGCGGCTGGTCGAAGAGGCCGTGTTCGAGGAGTTCGAGCGGATCTCCGAGCGCGGTGGGGTGCTCGGTGCGATGGATACGATGTACCAGCGCGGAAAGATCCAGGACGAGAGCCTGTACTACGAGGCGAAGAAGCACGATGGCAGCCTGCCGCTGATCGGTGTGAACACCTATCTGCCGAAAGCCGGCCAGGAAGAGCAGGTGGATACGCTGGAGCTGATGCGTTCGACCGAGTCCGAGAAAGAGGACCAGATCGTCAACGTCGAGGCCTTCAAGGTGCTGCATGCCGAGGAAGCCGACGCTGCGCTGGAGCAGCTGCAGGATGTTGCCCGCGCGCGGGGCAACATCTTCGAGACCCTGATGGAGGCTTCGCGCACCTGCACCCTCGGGCAGATGTCGCATGCGCTCTACGATGTGGGTGGGGAGTACCGCCGCAACATGTAAGCGTCGTCAGAACCGCACGCCGAAGCCGGCGGCAACGCCGAACTGGTACATGCCAAGCTCGATAGTCTGACCCGGCCCCAATGGGTTGTCGCCGGAGACGGTCTTCTTCGGCGAGTGGAACACGACGCCTGATACGCTCACCCGCGGCCCCAGGGCGCGGGTGAAGCCGCCACTGAGATGCCACTCCTGCACGCCGGGCGCAACGATGTTGAACAGCACCTCGCTGTCCGGGATGGGCTGGCGCCCATAGCTCGCGCCGAGTCGCCAGGTGTGTCGGGCATCGGCCTGCCATTGCCAGCCGAGTTTCACGACAGTCATGTTGCGCCAGCCAAAGCCGGGGCCCTCCGCAGCCCCCAGCGGCGCGGCGAACAGGTTGGGCAGCAGCGGGTTGCCGACCGCCGGGATGCCGGCAAAGCGGGTGTGCTGAACGTCCAGCAGCAGCCAGTGGTCTTCGGCGGGTCGCCAGGCGAGGCCGGCATTGAATGTGGCCGGGATATCGAAGTTACCCGAATCGGCGAACAGGCCGCGATAGCGGTCGAAGCGGCCCATGCGCAGGCGGCTGCGCCAGGCGATGCCGGCGCGCCAGTCATCGCTGAGGCTGCCCTGCCAGCCCAGATGGAGACCGAAGCCGACACTGCTGTCGGTGCCGGCGTTGGAGACGGCTTCGGGCGCTTGCGAAAAGCCGGCGAAGCTGTCGAGCCCGCGGGCCGAGAAGCGCTGATAGGCCAGGACCGGTGCGATGCCGAGGGCCTGACCAGGCACCGGCTGCCAGGTCCAGCTCGGGCTGACAAACACCTGTTCGAGATTGACACCGGCGCGGCCGGCGCCGAAGGGCCCGCCGTCGTTACCCGGGTAGTCGGTATTGATGCCGCCGTTGGCGTACACCGTCACCCCCAGGGTCTGCTGCTCGGTGAGCGTCCAGTTGGCGGCGATATTCGGGATCGCGAACAGCGAGCGGCCGCTTCGCGTCGTGCCCTCGCGCAGCCCGAAGCTGCCGGGGGCGGCGTTGCCGATGACCCGATACTCGCGCGTCGGCGCAAACAGTTCCAGCGCTGCATCCATGCGATCGCCCACAAAGGCCATACCGGCGGGGTTGGTGGCGGCGGCCAGGCTGTCCTGCGACAGTGCGGTGCCGGCGCCCGCGAGGCCCTGGTTGACCACGCCATACCCATGGGCGAAGTAACCATTGGTCGCCTGCGCGCTCAGCGGCAGCAGCAGTGCCGTGATCGCCAGGCTTGCGCGCGTGGCTGTCGTCATCCTGTCCGTCCCTGGTGTTGGCGCCGCTTGGCATCAGGGGCGCAAGTAGGCAGGCAGGACAGGCGAATGTGAACGATCCGGTGCGCATATGCCTCTTCGCGAAAGGCATATGCCGACGGGGCCCCGGCTCAGGGGCGATGGGTGTTCTGACAGTGAAGCTAGCGCGCGTCGGAATTCAGCGTCTCACCCCAGCGCACCTCCTGCAGGACCCCAAGCCATTCGGTGCTGCCACGGCGCTGCTGCTCTATGCGTACCGGCAGGAACTCGTGTTCGGCCGAGGTCCACAGGCGGGTGTTGCGGCTGGAGTTGCGCGACTGGTGATCCAGCCGCAGGGTATCGAAGCTGTGCTCGCCGATGTCGATGCGTTCTTCGCCGGCGTAACGGATATCCATTTCGCGGATCTCGCCGCGATCGATGACCGCGTACTCGTCAGGGCGCAGGCCGCGCGTGAGGTCGTGCATCAGGCGGATCTGCATGGCCAGCCGGTCAATGACCTCGCCGTTCATTGGCAGATCGACCTCGTGCTCGCGATCGGTGCCGTACACGCGCCCGTCAGCATGGGAGAAGATCAGCGCGGCGTTGCGCTCTGGTCCGCTGATGCCGTCGTCGCGGAAATACTCCATGGGCTTGATGCCGTCCGGGGTGAAGCGGAAGACGCTGCGTTCAAGCAGATCACCGCGGCGGAACAGGCGCGCCATGCCGCGGGTGGTGGCCACCGAGGTCAGCACCCAGTCCTCCCCCGTGCGGTGCTCGAGCTCCAGTGTCAGGCTGCCGCTCAGGACGCCGGCGCTGACGCGGTAGACCGCCCGGAACGGGCGCAGGGTGAAGATCTCCGCCTCGGCGTTGATGTCGTCGGCCTGCGTGGCGGTTTCCTTGCTCACGCCCGCGGTGGCCGGGCCGGTGACCAGCATCAGCCCGATCGCGGCGAGTCCCGCGAGTATTCCGTTCTGCCAGCTATCCATGTCCTGTGTCCTCCGGCGGGCGGCCGTTGTCCCGGTCCCTGTGGGCTGAGACCGCGCGGTTGCAGAGTCGTTCCGGCGACCGACGGCTCGCCTGTGCCGCGTTCAAGGTAGCATTGGCCGCGATCACCTGAAAACACGGGAGTGGACATGTCACAGGATTATTTTGCGCTGGACGGGCATTTGGCCCTGGTCACCGGGGCAGGGACCGGCCTGGGCGCGCATTTTTCCAAGGTGCTGGCCCAGGCGGGCGCCCGCGTGGTGCTGGCTGCGCGCCGGGAGAACAAGCTGGCGGAGACCGCCGAGTGTATCCGTGACGCGGGCGGGGAGGCCCATTGCCTGCCCGTGGACGTCAGCGATGCGGCGTCCGTGACCGCGCTGTTCGAGCGCTGCACGGCGGAGATCGGTGTGCCCGGAATCGTGGTCAACAACGCAGGCATCAGTCGCGATGCGCTGCTGATCGAGGCCAGTGAGGACGACTGGGATGGGGTCATCGACACCAACCTCAAGGGCGTGCACCTGGTCGCCGCCGAGGCGGCGCGGCGCCTGGCGGCAGCCGGGCAGCCGGGCAGCATCATCAACGTCGCTTCGGTGCTTGGCATCGGCGTGGAGAAAACCCTCGGGGCCTACATGGCCGCCAAGGCCGGGGTGATCCAGCTCACCCGCGCCCAGGCGCTGGAATGGGCGAAATTCCGCATCCGTGCCAACGCGCTGGCGCCTGGCTATTTTCTCACGGACATCAACCGGGACTTCTTCGCGACCCAGGCGGGCACTGCCATGGTCAAGCGTATTCCGCAGCGGCGCATCGGCGAGTACGACGATCTCACCGGGCCGTTGCTGCTGCTCGCCTCGGATGCCTCGCGGTACATGACAGGGTCGACGCTGGTGGTCGACGGGGGGCATCTGCTACAACAGTTGTAAGGTCTGGGCGGTGCCGTTTCGGGTGGCCGCCGTTCGCCTCAGGAGACAAACAAACAATCGCTTGGTAAACGGAAACGGCGGTGCTAGTATCGATCGTGGTCAGCGAAAGCGTTCGGGAGTTGCGCAATCGCTACACCAACGACGGCGGAATGTCCTTGCCAGATCGGCGAATCGCGATCGAGTTTGGCGAAGGGTTCTGCAGGAAGCTTTTCAGCTTTGGGGGAGAAACCATGTCGGTGATCAGTGGCCTTGGGCGAAAAAATGGCGTTGGCGCAGCGGTTGCGCTCGCGTTGCTGGGAGGGACGTCTCATGCGGTCGCGCAGCAGACGGAGCGGGGATTCACCGGTGTCGAGGAAATCGTCGTCACCGCCCGCAAGCGCGAGGAGACCATCCAGAACACTCCGGTCTCGATGACCGCCTTCAGCGGCGAGGGGATCGAGGCGCGCAATATAGACAGTTTCAGTGACCTGTCTAATTTCGCGCCCAACCTGGATATCAGCGGGGGCATTCCCAACGGTGGCGGCAGTGCCACGCAGATCTTCATCCGTGGCGTCGGTCAGGATGACTATTCGTTCCCCAACGAGCCTGGTGTTGGCCTGTACATAGACGGGGTATACATCTCACGCAGCGCCGCTGGGGACTTCGGATTCCTCGACATCGATCGAATCGAAGTGCTGCGCGGTCCGCAGGGCACGCTATACGGACGCAACACGATTGGCTGAGCGGTCAAGGTCATCACCGCGGCGCCGACGGGTGAACTCGGGGGACGTCTCGGCGCGACCGTCGGTAGCTATAACCGGCGCGACATCTTCGGCCACCTGGACTTTCCGATCAGTGACACGGTGTCGGGCAAGATTGGTGGCGCCGTGCGCAAGCGAGACGGTCTCGGTACCAATTTCATCGGTCAGGATCTTGGCAACACTGATGAACTCACGACCCGCGGCGCGCTGCGGTTTCAGCCGTCGGATGATCTGGACATCATCTTCCGTGCCGACTACCTGCGTCAGCGCCAGGACGGGCCGGCCGGTTCGATGGTTCGGTTCGATCCCAATGACGCGAC
>RECU01000021.1 GCA_007693855.1 Gammaproteobacteria bacterium
CCGGCCGCCTGGCAAGCGGCCGAGCAGGCGCTGGCCGCCGCCGCCGTGGCGCGCGAGCGCGGCCGGGACGAGCGCGCCGCGGAACTCACCGAGGCCGCCACCGCCGAATTCCTCGCCGTGGAACTCCTCGCCATCGAGGGTCGACTGCTCAGCCGTGCCCGCGCGGAACTCGCCGAGGCCCGCGCCGAGCGGGTAGAGCGCCATGCACCCATGACGCTGGCCCGCGCCCAGACGCTGCTGGCCCAGGCCGAAGCCGCGCTGGCGGAGGACCGGCGGGCGGTCGACGCGGCCACCAGTCTCGCCAACCGGGCCGAGGCGCTGGCACGCCATGCGCGGGCGCTGGCCGCGACGGTACAGCAGGCCCGCAGCCGCGGCGGCAGCATCGAAGAGGCGCTGCTGGCCCGGGAGGCCCCGCTGCGCGCGGTGGCCCTGGAAGCGGGGCTGCCCGACGCCGAGGCGGGGCGTCCCGAGACACTCGGAGAGGCCGTGATCGCCCATCTCGACACGCTGGAATCCCGCCTGCAACGCAGCGAATCGGAGCTCGCCGCCGCCAACCAGCGGGTGCTGGCGATGGACGAGGAGCTGCGCGAGCTCGACCGCCAGCTCGGCGGCGTGGCGCGGGAACGCTCCGAGCTGGTGATGGCGCTGGAGGCCCAGGCGCAGGTGCGGGCGCAGTTCGCGCGGCTCGAGGCTTTGTTCGAGCGCGAGGAGGCGGTGATCCTGCGCGAGGGCGAGCAGGTCATCATCCGCCTGGTCGGACTTAACTTCGCCACCGGCAGTGCCGCCATCGACGGCGCGGGCCGCTCGCTGCTCGCGCGCCTCGCCGAGGCCGCCAACATCTTTCCCCAGGCCCGGTTTACCGTCGAGGGCCATACCGATTCGCGCGGCAGCGCGCAGCTCAACCTGCGGCTGTCGCAGGAACGCGCGGATGCGGTGGTCGATTACCTGACGGACAGCCATGGCCTCCCGCGCGCCAGGCTGCGCGGCGTCGGCCTGGGCTCGGCCCGGCCGATCGCCACCGATGAGACGGCCGAGGGCCGCGCGCGTAACCGACGCATCGACGTGACGTTCAGCGCGCCGGGGGCGCCGCCCTGAGCAGCCAGTCGGAGAGTGTCAGCAGCTCGCTGATCCGGGTGTCAGGGGGCGGGTGATCGACCGGCCATGGGTCACCGCGCCGGTTGACCCAGGCCGTGACCATGCCCGCCCGCGCGGCCCCCACGACATCGCGCTCGGGATCATCGCCAATATGCAGCACCTCGGCCGGAGCATGCCCCGTGGCCTCGGCCACCGCCTGGAACATGCGCGGATCGGGCTTGGCGGCACCCACGCCACGGGCGCACAGGTAGTGGTCGAAATACCGGCCCAGGCCGACCCGCTCCAGGTCCGCGTTGCCGTTGGTCAGCGCGACCAGCGTGTAGCGTCGATGCAGGGCCTCGAGTGCCGGCAGCACGTCGGCATGCAGCGAGACGCGATTGCGCGCGTCAAGAAAGACCTCGAAGGCATCGCCCGCCAGGTGCGTGGGGTAGCCGCAGTCACCCAGTGCCTGCTCGAGCGTCTGCAGGCGCATCCAGCTGAGATCGTGGGTGCGGTCGGGATGCGCCTGGCTGATCCGATCGCGCAGCGCCCGGAGCCCGTGCGGCGAATAGCGGGCCGTCACCCGCGGACAATAACGCCCCAGCCACTCGCGCAGCGCCCGTTCGGCGCCCTCGATCACCGGCGCGACATCCCAGAGGGTGTCGTCAAGATCGAGCGAGAGCACTCGCAGGCTGGCGGGATCGGTCGGTCGCCGGAACATGGTGGCTCCTGTGGGGATACGCTAGAGTTTATCGCAGGCAAGCAACCGTCGGCCGCATGGCCAGGGAGGGACGATGAAATACCTGCACACCATGGTCCGCGTCAGCGACCTCGAGGAGTCCCTGGACTTCTTCTGCGGCAAGCTCGGCATGCGCGAACTGCGCCGCCATGACAGCGACCAGGGTCGCTTCACGCTGGTGTTCGTGGCGCCGCCGGGAAACGAGGACTGCCCGCTCGAGCTCACCTGGAACTGGGACGAGTCCGGGTATGACGAGGGCCGGAATTTCGGCCATGTCGCCTATGCGGTCGAAGACATCTACGCCACCTGCCAGCGGCTGCTGGATGCCGGGGTGACCCTCAATCGTCCGCCACGCGATGGCCGCATGGCCTTCATCCGTTCGCCGGACAACATTTCCATCGAACTGCTCCAGGCCGGCGAGGCACTGCCGGTGCGTGAACCGTGGGCCTCCATGCCCAACACCGGACACTGGTGATGGCCACCGGGTGGCGGCAGCCGGTGCGGGCCCTGGCGCCGGTCATCGCGGTGCTCCTGATGCTCGCCGGGGCGAGCGGCTGCGCCGACCAGCCGCGCGAGCACGACCCCGGGCCCAGCCCAGAGCTCAGCGCGCGCGATGTGGTCAGCCTGCAGCTCGCCGCGCTGAGCCGCGGCGACGAGGCGGCGCTGACGGTCGCCCTGCGCTTCGCCTCGCCCGGCAACCGGGCAGGCATCGGCGAAGCCGAGGGCTTTCGCAGCCTGCTGCAGGGACCGCTGTATCGCCCGCTGCTCGGCCACCGTGAAGCCAGCATCGGCCGTGAAGAGCCGCTGCCCGGTCATGTCGGGATTCCGGTGGAGATCACCGCAGCGGATGGCCGGCGGGTGAGCTATCTGTACCTGTTGCGGCGTCAGACGGCGCCGGGCTGCGAGGACTGCTGGCTGATCGACGGGGTCAGCCCGTTCACCGGCGAGCTGCCGCAGGGCCTGAGCATCTGAGGCCATCCCCGCGGGCGGGTTCGCCTCAGGCGGCGTCACTCGCGCGGCTGCGACTGCCGCGGCCGGCGCGGAACGAACCAGTGGTGATGCTGGAGAACGACTCGCGGAAGATCACCCGATTGCGGCCCTCTTCCTTGGCCTGGTAGAGCGCCTCGTCGGCCATCTGCACTGCCCCGGTGAGGCTGCGGCCTTCGCCCGGCGTCACCATCGCCACGCCGACACTCACGGTCACCACATTGGCCACCGGCGAGCCTTCGTGCGGCACCCCGAGTGCAGCCACCTGTCGGCGCAGGCGTTCGGGCAGCGTCTCGGCATAGTCACGCGGCGGATCGCTCAGCACCAGCACGAACTCCTCGCCACCGTAACGGGCGCAGAGATCCAGCGGCCGCTTGGCCGCGGCATTCAGGGTCTCGGCAACCTTGCGCAGGCAGTCATCGCCCGCCTGGTGCCCGTAGAGGTCGTTGAAGACCTTGAAGTAATCGATGTCGATCAGAATGATCTGCACCGGCAGGCGCTCGCGCCGCGCCTGACGCCAGATCCGGCTCATCTGGTCGTCGAACAGGCGGCGATTGTAAAGCCCGGTGAGACCATCCCGCTGCGCCAGTTCAGACAGCAGCCGCGATTCCAGGTAACCGCGGCGCACGGCGTACTCGAACGTGTACACCCCCACCCCGCCAATCCCCACGGCCGCGATCAGGATCACCGTCTGGTAGAACAGCACCTCGCCAGGCAGGCCGAGCAGCGCGCCCATGGCGATGTACACCAGCGCGACCGTCCCGCTGGCCATCAGCGCGGTGTGGAACAACAACCCGAGAAACAGATTGATGAACATCACCAGCAGCACGACGGCGCCGAACAGGTGGGTCGCCCCCGCGACGCCGCCGGTAACGGCGATGTAGCTCGACGCACAGCCGAAGGCCGTTGCACCGAAGCCGAACAGGGCCTGCTGGTGACTGCGCAGATCCGGGTGGATCAGGGTCAGAATCCCCATGCCGACCAGCGGCAGCAGGAAGGCCAGACGCACGACATTGTGCCCGCCGCCCTGGGCGCCATCGCTGGCGATCACGTAGTCAAAGCCAACCAGCACCAGCAGCAGCGCCAGCACCGCGCCGACGGCCGCCTGCACCCGGGTGCGCGAGAACTCCAGGTAGTAGTCGCGGAAATCCTTCTCGAGCGTCGCATCGAAACGCAAGGTCGTGAACCCGTCACGCAACTGACGGCCGAACGGCGAACCGTTGGTATCACTCTCGAGAGAGGGGAATATCATCCGGACAGCAACCCCCGCGAAACGCGCACGCGACCAGGGCAGACCGCAGCGTCCACCCCTCGGCGAACAACCAGTCTAGACGCAGCGTCTGTCAGGGAGTGCCTAGTGGATCACGTTTTGACCGGCAGGTCGGCAAGCGCTACGGCACGGGTGTGATGCGCGTCCGGCCGCCGCTGCGCACGGCGATCACGGCCACCCCGGCCAGCGTGGCCGCCCCGCCGAGCAGGATCGCGGGGGTGAGCACATCGCCCATGAGCCAGACGCCGAACAGCACCGAGAACAGCGTCGAGAGCAGCATCAGTGGCGAGATCAACGAGACCTCATAGCGCTGAATCAGCCAGTACAGGCCGCCGTGGGCCACCACGCTCGCCCCCAGCGCGGAGAACACGACCGCCACCCAGACCAGTGGCGTCGCCGCCGCCGCGGCCTCCAGCTGGCCTTCTTCGAAGACGAACGACAACGCCAACAGACACGGCGCACCGACCAGGCCGATCCAGGCCTGCAGCTCCAGGGGCTTTACCCCGGAGAGTCGCTTCATCAGGATCGTGCCGAAGGCCATGGCCAGCCCGCCGAGCAGCACCAGGCCAAGGGCACCAAGATAGCCCAGCACCCGCGGGTCGAAGGCAATGAGCATGACCCCGGCGAAGGCCAGCGCCATGCCCAGCGTCCGCCGCCAGCCGACCCGCTCACCCAGCATGAGAATGCTGAGCAGCGTGGTGAACGGCACGACCATCTGCAGGGCGATCGCCACCGTCGAGACATCCTCGGCGAGTGCCAGACCGAGATAGATGAGGCCGAAATGCACCACCCCCACGGCCAGCGCCACCTGCAGGATCAGCCCAAGCTGGGGCCGCGGCAGCCTGAGCAGCGGCCAGAGCACGGCGGCCACCACGGCGAAGCGCAGGCCGGTAAACCACAGCGGGGGCAAGTGCCCCATGCCGAACTTGCTGGCGATCAGGTTGAAACCGAAAATCAGGTTGATGCCGACCAGCAGCCCCAGGTGTGCCGGCGTCACGGCGCCTGCATCAGTGCCGGCATCAGGCCTGGCCGCTCGGCTGCATCCCGTCCTGCAGCGCGCGGATCTTGCGACTGACGTGATCCGGGGTCTTGGTGTTGCGCGCGAACAGCGCGTAGAACGCCGGCACCACAAACAGCGTCAGCACCATCGACAGCAACACCCCGGAGAAGATGACCACGCCGAGTGGCTGGCGGGTCTCGGTGCCCGCCCCCGTGGCCAGGATCAGCGGCACCGCGCCGAAGGCGGTACACATGCTGGTCATGAGCACCGGGCGGAGCCGCACGGCCGACGCCTCGACGATGGCGTCGATGAACGTCATGCCCCGATCCCGTAACTGGTTGGCGAACTCGACGATCAGCACCCCGTTCTTGGCCGCCAGGCCCACCAGGATGACCGCACCGATCTGCGAGAACACATTGAGCGAGCCGCCGACCAGCCACAAGCCGAGCAGCCCGCCGGTCAGCGCCAGCGGCACGGTGGTCATGATGATCATCGGGTGGCGGAAACTCTCGAACTGTGCCGCCAGCACCAGGAAGACAATCAGCAGCGTCAGCATGAACGTGAAGTACAGCGACTGGCCACTCTCCTTGAACTCAAGCGACACACCGCTCCAGGACAGCACCGCGGAAGACGGCAGCTCTTCGGCCACCACGCGCTCAATGAAGGCGATTGCATCCCCCAGCGCATAGCCGTCGGCCAGACCTGCATTGATCGAGATCGACCGCAGTCGGTCCACCCGGTTAAGCCGCGAGGCGCCCGCACGCTCCTCGGTGCGTATCAGGTTGGCCAGGGGCACCAGTTCGCCACTGCGCGACGAGCGCACGTAGAGATTGAACAGATCCGTGGGCGAGGCGCGGTCTTCCTCGCGCGCCTGCAGGATCACGTTGTACTCCTGGCCTTCACGGGTAAAGGTGGTGACCACACGCGAACCGAGTGCGGTCTCCAGCGTCCGCCCCACGGCCGAAAGCGAGACGCCGAGGTCAGCGGCGCGATTGCGGTCGACCATGACGCTGATCTGTGGCTTGGTTTCATCGTAGTCGGAGTTTGGCCCGAGGATGCCGGGGTTGTCCTGGATCCGTTCGAAGACGAGATCCCGCCACTGGGCGATTTCCTCGTAGTTGCCGCCACTCAACACGAAGCTCAAGGGGCGGACATTGCCGCGGATGCCAAGACTGCGCGGTCGAAACACGCGGATCACCACGCCCGGCAGGTCGGCAAGCTCGGCGGCCATCTCGTCGGCGATTTCCGCCACGCCACGCTCGCGCTCGTTCCAGTGCTGCAGCATCAGCCAGGCGAACGAATTGTTGACCTCGCCGGTACCCGCCCAGCCGGCCGGCACCCGGGCCAGCATGCGCCGTACCTCACCAGTCTCGATGTAGCGCATGACCACATCTTCCATGCGCCGGGTGTAGTTGTCGGTATATTCGAAGCTCGCGCCCTCGGGTGCCTCCAGCCGCAGCACGATCACGCCGCGATCCTCGTCCGGGGCGTATTCGGCAGGTAGCGCCGCGAGCAGTCCGCCCGCGATGATGGCCGTGGCCAGCGCGCCGGCGGCGACCACCCAGGGGGCCAGCACCACCCGGCGCAGCAGCCGCTTGTACGCCTCGCCCATGCGCCGGAAGCCACGATCGACCAAGTGTGTGAAGCCGCGACGGCTGCGGGTATCGGTGAACAGTTTCGAGCACAGCATCGGCACCAGGGTGAGTGCCACCAGGCTGGAGAAGACCACCGCGGCGGCCAGCGCTATCCCGAACTCACCGAACAGCCGGCCGATGTTGCCTTCCATGAACGACAGCGGCACGAACACCGCCACCAGCACCAGCGTGGTGGCGATCACCGCAAAACCGATTTCGCGGCTGCCATCCAGGGCCGCGAGCAACGGTTGCTGACCCGCCTCGATCCGCCGGTAGATGTTCTCCAGCACCACGATGGTATCGTCGACCACCAGCCCGATGGCCAGCACCAGGCCCAGCAGGGTCAGGACATTGATCGAGAATCCCAGCGCGTAGAGCACCGTGAAGGTGGCGATCAGCGAAACCGGAATGACGGCCGCCGGCACCAGCAGGGCGCGCAGGTTGCCGAGAAACAGGTAGATGACGATGAGCACGAGTCCCAGCGCGAAGAAAATCGCCTTGAAGACCTCCTTGCGGGACTCGTTGATGAAAATGGCCCGGTCGTTGTTGACGTCGATCTGCATCCCTTCGGGCAGGGTCGGACGGATCTGCTCCATCACCTCGCGCACCCGCGCCGAGATCTCCACGGTATTGGCCTTGGACTGCTGGACGATGCCCATGCTGATACCGGCCACGCCGTTGCTGCGTGAGGTGCTGCGGAAGTTCTCGGCGTCCAGCATGACGTCGGCGACCTCACCAAGCCGCACCAGGAACCCATCGGCGCCGCGGCCGACGACCAGCGCGCGGAAATCCTGCTCGGTCTCGAGACCGGTCTGCGTGCGCAGCGTGAACTCGCGTTCCAGCGACTCCAGCCGCCCGGCAGGCAGCTCCACGTTCTCCTGGCGCAGCGCCTGCTCGATATCCTCGACAGTGAGGCCACGGGCCGCCAGCGCACGCCGGTCCAGCCAGATGCGCATGGCGAAGCGCCGTGCGCCGCCGAGGTTGATCTGCGCCACGCCGTCGACCACGGAGAGCCGGTCGATCAGGACCCGCTCGGCGTAATCCGTGAGTTCCAGCACACTCATGCGGTCACTGGAGAGGTTCAGCCACATCACCGGGTCGGCATCGCTGTCCTGCTTGGCGATGCGCGGCTGGTCGACCTCGTCAGGCAGACGCCCGACCACCCGCCCGATGCGATCGCGCACGTCGTTGGTGGCCGCGTCGACATCGCGCGTGAGGTTGAACTCGATGGTGATGCTCGAGCGCTCGTCACGGCTGGTCGAGGTGATCCTGCGCACGCCATCGATGCCGGCCACGGCATCCTCGAGGACCTGGGTGACGCGGGTCTCGATGATCTCGGCCGAGGCGCCGCGGTAATCCGTGGAAATCGAGACGATCGGCGGATCGATGTCCGGATATTCCCTCACCGGCAGCCGGTCGTAGGCCATGACGCCGAGGATGACCAGCAGCAGGCTGATCACCGTGGCGAACACCGGCCGCTTGATGGAGATCTCCGAGAGAATCACGGGGTCAGCGGCTCGCCGTCAGCATCAGGGAGAGAGGTGGCCGCCAGCGCCCGAACCGGCGCACCGGGGCGCACCTTCTGCACGCCTTCGACCACCACATCCTCGCCGGCCTCGAGGCCCTGCACCACCTCGACGATGCCCGGACGCCGCCTGCCGGTGATGACCTCGCGCCGCTCGGCCACGCCGTCGCGGATCACGAACACGAACTGGCGGTTCTGCACCGGCACCAGGGCGGCTTCGGGGATGAGGGTGGCCTGACGCTCCAGCTGCGACAGCTGGACGCTGAAGAACATGCCCGGACGCAGTTGCCCGTCCGGATTCGGCACCGCCGCGCGCACGGTCACCGAGCGGGTGATCGGGTCGATACGGCTGTCGATGCTCTCGACCGTGCCGCGAAAGGGCCGGTCGGGAAACGCGATGCTCTCGGCGGTGATGTCCAGGCCCACCTCGACATCGGCGAGGAAGGTTTCGGGCACTGAAAAGTCCACCTTGATCACGCGGGTGTCGTCGAGGGTGGTGATGATGTCGTTGGGACCCACCAGGGCGCCGACGCTGACCCGCCGCAGACCGACGCGGCCATCGAACGGCGCACGGATCAGAAAGTCCGTCAAGCGCGCCTGGGCCGCGGCGACCCGCGCCTCGTCAGCCCGCACGCGCGAGTCGAGCTCATCGAGCTGGGACTGGGAAATCACCCGCTGATCGAACAGCGAGGCCGCCCGGCGCAGCTGGTTGCGACTTTCCACCAGGTTCGCTTCGGCCTCGGCCAGCGCCGCGCGCTGCTCGTTGGCCTCGAGTTCGATCAGCACCTGGCCACGCGCCACCGGCTCACCTTCGCGGAAATTGATGCGCTCGATCCGGCCGCTGACCCGCGAGGCGATGGTGACCGATTCGCTGGCGCTGGACGTGCCGAGTGCCTCGATCTCGCGTGCCATCACCTGGACGCGCACCGGCTCGGTGATCACCATCGGCACCCCGCCGCGGGGGCCTGGCGGCCCCTGCACGTCCTGCTCACGGTTCAGCCACAGGCTGATCGCCACGGCCATGGCGATCAGGCCGAGGCCCGCCACTACGCGCAACAGGATGTTGCCCCTGCTCGTTTTCATTATCCGTTCTCTCGAGGGCCCTGCACGGGCCCTGCGACCAACACTTGACAGAATAGTATAGATCGGATCCAGCGCCACGGGTTCGCCGCGCGGGTGTTTTCGCGAGGTTTCGCGGGCCCTTGGCGACCAGACCACGAGTATTTTCCGGGTTCGCTTGCCCGATACGCCGGGACCCGGCTCGCAGATTCGCTGATCGGCGCTCAGACGCCGGGACGCGGCCAGAGGGGCGGCAGCCCGTCGCGTTGAGCCACGGCCGAAGTCTCCCGGGGAAGCCGCTGCAGGTCATCGACAATCCTGGCCAGCGCGTGTCCCCGCCAGCGATCACCCTCATCGGCATACAGGGCGCGAGACAGCCCATGGACCGGTCCGGCGAGCGTGGCAGGCAGGCGGGCCGCGAGTTCGCCGATAGCGCGCGGCGGCGCCTCGGGCCACTGCTGCGCGGCCCAGGCGAGCAGCGCATCACGCGCGGCCACCGGATCATCCTGGCGTGCGGCCCGTGCCAGACGCTTCAGCACGGCGCGGCCCGGTGCTGTCGCGGCACGCCCGGCGGCCGTCCGCGACCGGGCGCGGCGCCACCGGGCACCACGCGCTGTCGACCAGACCCAGGCCAGGGTCAGGGCCCAGCCCAGCGCGAACACCAGGGCCGCCAGACGCCACGGGTCGAGCTCGCGCGCCCCCGGACTCACGGCTGCAGCATCAGGACCCGCCGCGGGCGCCTGCCCCCCGGTCACGCCAGGCGGTCCGCCGCCGTTCGTCTGGATCGGCGTCGGCGCCCGGTGTCCCTCCGACCGCGCCGCCACCACCGGCAGCACCTCCAGCGCCGGCAGACGGGCCTCGGCCACGGCCCAGCGTCCACGGCGCGTGTCGAACCAGGGCACGCGCAGTTCCAGCCCCGGATACACGCCCTCGGCCGTCGCCAGCAGCACGATCGGCTGGACCTGCCGCAGCTGACTGACCCCCGAGGCATCGACGCCCGTGTCGAGCCGCGGGCGCTCGGGATAGAGCCTCAGCCCCGCCTCGGACGACTCGGGCAACGGCACTGTCAGTGCAGCCGGCGACGCGCCCAGGGCCGTCGCGACCAGCTCCAGGGTGACCGGCTCACCGGCCCGCAGAGGCCCTGCAGGGGCCTCCAGGCGCAGTTCAAACCCGGCCGCCGGCAGCCAGGGCCCGTCCGGCAGGCCTTCCGGGCGCGGCGGCGGGGGATGCACCGTGATGTTCACGGGCTCGGACTGCACCCGGATGCGCCGGGACCGCTGACCTGGCGAGGAGAGCTCCGCCTCGAGCACGACCGCGTCGATCACCAGCGCGCCGCTGCGCTGGGGCACGAGCGCATGGTGCTGCTCCCAGACCAGATAGTGCCTGCCATCGCGGCGCAACTGGTACTGGCGGGCCTCACCGAGCCGCCGGAGCGTCGCCTCGCCCTCGATCACCCGCGGCTCGGACAGACGCGTCCCGCGGGCACCGACGGCCAGATACAGCCGCGTGGTGTAGACCAGTTCCGCGAACACCCAGGTCTCGTCTGCGGCCACGCTGGCCTCGACCACCACATCCCGCCCGGCGACGGGGCTGTCGCCTGGCGGCAGACGCACGAAAGGCAACGCGGGCGTGCGCCACTCACCGACCGGCACTGGCGGGACCTCGCGCACCGCGTCACCGCGGGGCATCAGGCCGAGCTCCCAGGCAACTTCCTGGCGGAACGTCTCGCCGTCTGCCCGGATCCGGGTCTGGCGCGCGCGATGCAGGATTTCGAAGTCTGCCAGCAGGACCGACCAGTCCGGGATCTCGTCGGCATCACCGGTGATACTCAGGTGCAGCGTCAGCGATTCATCCTCCGGCACGGCGTCGCGCTCCAGCCAGGCCGTCACGCCGGGTGCTGCGTTCGCGGCCGCCGCCATGAGCAGCGAGCACACCGCGAACACCAGGCACACGACACGCACCAGCGCGCCCGCCCGTGCAGGCTGCGGTGCCGACCGCGTCGTCGCCAGACTCACCACGGCTGCGCCACGTCGCCCGGCCAGGTCGGGTTGCCGTCCTGATCGCGCTGCTGGCGCCGGTACAGCAGCTCGAAGCGCCGGCGCAGCAGCTCCGCGGGATCGCCCTCGGCCCGCGCGAGACGCTGTTCCAGCAGGTCCGCTGCGAAGTCCCCCGACGGTTCATCCATCGCGCTGGACAGTTCCGGCAGCAGCCGCCCGCCGGCCGGATCGGTCTGTGCCTGCGGGTCGTCGGAGGCCGCAAGGCTCTCGGTCTCCTCCAGCGCGGCACGCGCCGCGGCGGCGGCGCCCCCCATGCGGTCTCCCGGCGTATCGCCCATGCCTGCCGCTGCATCGCCGCGCGCGTCCCCCGCAGCGCCTTCGCCGTCGCCCTCCCCGTCGGCGTCCGCGCCGTCGGCGTCGGCGCCATCGGCGTCGGCTTGCCGGTCGGCCGCCGCCAGCAGGGCCGAGACCAGGGCGTGGTTGTAGGCCGCGTCGGCGTGTTCGGGATTGCGCGCGAGCACCTGGTCCCAGGCCGCCAGGGCGCCCGGGTAGTCGCCGAGACGGGCCAGGGCATTGCCGCGATTGTACTGCGCCCGCTCGCTGTCCAGCCCCTCGAGCAGGGCCGCGGCTTCGGGCCAGCGACCGTCACGATAGGCCGCCACAGCCTGCCATTCGCGTGCCAGCGTGTCGGCCGACGCGGCAAGCGCCGTGCCCGGCAGTCCGACCAGGGCGAGGCCGACCAGGGCGGGGATGAGCGCCACCACGCCCACCGCCGCCAGCACCCCGCGCCGGAACGCCAGCAGCGCCAGCGGCAGGAGCGCAAGCACCAGCCACGGACCCCGGTCCAGCCAGTCCGCGCCGCGCGCCTCGGCCTCGATGGCGGCACGCGGCGCGCGGCCCTCCAGCGGCGCCAGCAGATGATCGAGATCACTGTCGTCGGCACTCAGGCGCGCGAAGCGCCCCTCGCCGGCGGCGGCCAGTCGACGCAGCGCCGCCTCATCCAGCGTGGGCATGACGATGCGTCCCTGGCGATCGCGCAGCAGACTGCCGTCCGCCAGCGGGATCGGCCCGCCTTCGGCCGTGCCGACAGCCAGCACTGAAGTCACCAGCCCCCGGGCGGCCAGCCGGGCGACCAGCTCACGGGTCTCCGGGCCGCCAGCGGAGTCTGTGACCAGCAGCAGTTCGCCGCGGCGCAGACCGGCCTGGTCAAGCAGTTCAGCGGCCTTCTCCAGTCCCAGCGACGGATGACTGCCCTGGCTGGGCATGATGGCGCTCGACAGGGCCGGCAACAGCAGCGTGAGCGTCGCCGTATCGGCGGTCAGCGGCGCCACGGTGAAGGCATTGGCGGTGTACACCACCAGCCCGACCTGGTCGGCCGGGCTGCGGGCCAGCAGGTCGGCGAGCTTCAGACGCGCCCGGGCCACGCGGCTGGGGGCGACATCCTCGACGTCCATGGAGCGGGACAGGTCCAGCACGATCACCAGTGCCGAGTCGCCCCGAAACAGCGGCTGGGGCGCCCGCTCCCAGGCCGGCCCGGTCAGCGCCGTGACCGCCGCCAACGCGGCCAGCGCCGTGGCGAGGGCCAGACGCGGGCGGCGTCCGGCGGCGGGATCGGCCACCACGTGACGGACCAGCCGGCGATCGATCCAGCGGTGCCAGGGACTGCCGGTCATCCCGCCGCGATAGAGGCGCCAGACCAGCCAGGCCAGCGGCGGCAGGGCGAGCAGCCAGGCCGGGCGCAGCAGGATCCACTCAGGCATGGGCCCGTCTCCAGACGCGGTCCGGGAGCGCCGCGTAGCGCCGCGCGAGCAGGCCGGCGAACAGCAGCAGTGCCGCGGCCAGCGGCCAGGGATAGAGTTCGCGACGGGGACGCAGGCCGCTGGCCGGCGCCACCACCGGCTCCAGCCGGTCGAGCACCTGGTAGATGTCCGCCAGGGCCGCGGTGTCGGCGGCGCGGAAATACTGCCCGCCGGTCATCTCGGCGATGCGGATCAGCCCCGGTTCATCGAGGTCGACCGGGCGACGCGGCAGCGCGCCAGCCGGCAGCCGCCCTGCCGTCCCGTCGCTGCCGACGCCGATGGTGTAGATGCGCACGCCGCGACGCGCCGCCAGGCCGGCAGCCTCCAGGGGCTGGAGTTCGCCGGTATTGTTGACGCCATCGGTCAGCAGCACGAGCACCCGCTCCCCCGGGGTCTCCTCGGCGTCGAAGCGCCGCACGGCCAGGCCGATGGCGTCCCCGATGGCGGTCTCCCGCCCGGCCAGCCCGATGAACGCCTCGTCGAGCAGCCGCCTGACCGTGGCCCGATCGAAAGTCAGCGGCGCCTGCAGGTAGGCCTCGCTGGCGAACAGGATCAGGCCGATGCGATCCCCGGTGCGCCGCTCGATGAACTCCCCGGCCACCTGCCGGGTCGCCGTCAGCCGGTCGATCCAACCGTCGGCCGCCTGAAAGTCCCGCTCGGCCATGCTGCCGGACAGATCGATGGCCAGCAGGATGTCGCGCCCGCTGGCGGGCGGATCACCCGGCTCGCCAAGCCACTGCGGCCGCGCCGCGGCAAGCAGCAGACAGGTCCACGCGAGCCAGAGCAGCAGCAGGGCCAGGCGTGGCGGGCGCCTAACTCCGGCACTGGCGGTGCCGGCCAGGACGAGTCCGCGCGGGAGCCGCAAGGCCGCATCGTCACCGCCCGCGGTCGGGCGCAGGCGCCGACGCAGCAGCCAGGGCAGCGGCAGCAGCAGCAGGCAGGCGGGCCAGGCCAAAGTCAGCATGGCGCCCCCCTGGGCCGGGCCTCCAGCCAGCGCCGTGCGGCCGCGAGCAGTGCCGCGGCCTCCGCTTCGGGCACGCTCACCTGCTCGCGATAGGGCCCCTCGACCAGCCAGCGCCCGGGCGCCGCGGCGAAGCCGGGCGCCCCGCCCTCGGCGGCGAGAAACGCGCGCCACTGTTCGCCTGTGAGCCCGGCCACCTCGGCCCGCGGATAGCGCGCCAGGGCCGTGCGCCGCAGCAGCTCGGAGAGCCCGATCAGCCAGGCCGGATCAGTCGGTGCCGCGGCCCGCTGGCGCTCGATCGCGGCCAGCGCCGCACGCGCCGGCGCCCGCCGATCCCGCCGGCGCCAGCCCAGCACGGCCAGCCCCAGGAGCGCGGCCAGGGCGGCCAGCGCCGCGAGCAACCCCAGCCCCCCGGGCAGCAGCGGGGACGTCAGCGTCTCGGCCGGCAGATGGATATCGCGCAGCGGCAGGCTGTCAGGCGAAAACGCCATGGCGCTTACCCGGCGCCCATGGCGGCGGCGCGCAGCGGCAGGCCAGCCGCGTCAGCCCGCCCACTGCTCATGCGCTGCAGCAGGCTGACCACGTCCTGGCGGGTGTCACAGACCATGGCCGTCGCCGTCGGCAGGCTCGCAATGTGCTCGAGCCGCGCGAGGCGGGCGCCGAAGGCCTCGCGCTGGGCGGTGATGGCCTGCGCACTGGCCGTCTCCAGCACGGCTTCACCGCCGTCGTGCAGCACCCGGTAGCGTCCTGGCGGCGGCAACTCGGCCTCCAGGCGATCATGGATGAGCAACGCCAGCACTTCGGCATGGCGGGCCAGGTCGCCCAGCCGCCGGGTGGCCGTCTCGTCGAGGTCATGGAAATCGCCGATCAGGACGACGCGTGCGCCAGGGCGCGTCACAGCCGCAAGCTCAGCCAGCGCGGCGGTCAGCGTGGGGCCGCCAGCCGCCGGCGCGTGCGCCTCCCGGGCGGCCGGTGTGACCGCCCCCGGTGTGGCGGCTGCGGCGAATCCTGGGGCCCCGGCCAGCGCGCGGCACAGGCCCAGTGCCGCGCGGCGGCCGCGGCCGGGACGCCGCGAGGTCACACCGTCAGCCGTGAGCAGCTGCACGCCCACCCGCTCGCCGGCCTGCACCGCGGCCCAGGCCAACAGTGCGGCCGCCCGTGCCGCCAGCACCGCCTTGAACACGCCCCGGGTGGCGAAGAACATCGCCGGCCGCAGGTCTACCGACAGCAGCACCGGGTGTTCACGCTCCTCACGAAAGAGTTTGGTATAGGCCCGGCCCGTGCGCGCCGTCACCCGCCAGTCGATGCTGCGGGGATCATCGCCCGGCTGGTAGGGCCGGGACTCGGCGTATTCCATGCCCCGGCCGCGCAGGCGCCCGACCGTGCCCCCCTGTAGCTGGCCCTCGCGCCTGACCCGGCCTAAGCCCGAGGCGGCCGCCGGCCCCGCCAGGCGGATGAGCTCGGGCAGCGTCACGGCCACCGGCGAGGCGTCGGGCGGCCGACTCACGGGACGGCGACGCGCGAGAGCAGCCGCGCGATCACGGCATCAGGGGTCAGACCATCGGCCTCGGCCTCGTAGGCCAGCAGGATGCGATGCCGCAGCACGTCCGGGGCCAGCGCCTGCACGTCTTCCGGCGCCACGAAGTCCCGCCCCGCCAGCCAGGCGCGGGCCCGCGCCGCACGCTCCAGGGCCAGCGTGGCGCGCGGACTCGCGCCCCACTCGAGCAGGCCGGCGAGATCCTCGCCATAGCGGGCCGGATCGCGGGTGGCCAGCACCAGCTCCACGAGATAGGCCTCCAGCGGCTCGGAGAGGTGCAGCTCGAGCACCGCCTGTCTCGCCGCGAACACCTCGGCCTGGGCCAGTTGCGCCGGGGGTGGCGCGGGCATGCGCCGCCCGGCGCGCGCCTCCTCACGGTTGAGCCGCAGAATCTGCCGCTCGGCGTCGGCGTCGGGATAATCGACGCGCACGTGCAGCAGGAAGCGGTCGAGCTGGGCCTCGGGCAGCGGGTAGGTGCCCTCCTGCTCGAGCGGGTTCTGGGTGGCCATCACCATGAACAGCGTCGGCAGCCGGAAGGTCTCGCGCCCGACGCTGATCTGGCGCTCGCCCATGGCTTCGAGCAGCGCCGACTGGACCTTGGCCGGCGCGCGGTTGATTTCGTCGGCGAGCACGAGGTTGTGGAACAACGGGCCTTCGCGAAACGCGAAGCTGCCATCCTCGGGCCGATAGACCTCCGTCCCGGTCAGATCGGCCGGCAGCAGGTCGGGGGTGAACTGGATGCGTTGGAAATCCCCCTCGAGGCTGTCGGCCAGCACCCGGACGGCGCGGGTCTTCGCCAGCCCCGGAGCGCCCTCGACGAGCAGGTGCCCATCACACAGCAGCGTGATCAGCAAGCGCTCGACCAGCCCCGCCTGGCCCACAACCTGGTGGGCCAGGTGCCCCTGCAATGCCCGAAACGTCTCGTGCAAACTCATCCCTGCTCCCGATGGGCGACCGCCTCGGCCGCGTGCGGATTGTAGACGGCCTGTGAACGCGCCGCGCCCGCGCGGTGCGAGCGCTGCTACACTGCCGCCTGCACCGATCCCGGTGGCTGCAACCCCTGATCAAGCATGCCCAGGCCTCCCCCTCGACTGACAGACCCCGCACGCAGGCTGGCGGTTCCGCTGCTGGCCCTCGCAGCGCTCGGCATCCCGCTGGGCAGCGAGGCCTGTGAAACGCTGCCCGAGGCCCGCCTGAGCGCGAGCCTGGGCGGGACGCTCACGGCCGAACTCGACTGGCAGGGCGACGTGCTCGAGTGCAGCGGCATGCCCCGGCCGGACCAGGCGGGGGGCCGGCTGCAGTTTCGCGGACCGCTGCCCGGTGGCGGGCGGCTGGGGGTGGTGATCGGACTCGAGGGCCTCGCGCCTGGCGTCACCGCGCAGGAGCTGCCGGCCAATGTCACGCTGGTGATCGAGCCCGAGGGCCGGTTTTTCAGTACCCGGCAGCAGACCGGCTGCTGGGCCGATGTCGAGGGCAACGACGCCCTGGCGGACGGGGGCTACCGCGTCAGCGGCCAGCTGTGGTGCGTGCGTGGCCTGGCGGAGGTGGGCGGCGAGGGCTCGGTGTCGGTGCCGCAGCTGGCCTTCACCGGGCTGTTCGCGGCTGACGACGAGGACGCCGACGCGGCACCGGCCATCGCCCCGGCGGTCGCAGGTGCACCGCCGGAGCCCGCACGGCGCTCGCCACGGTCTTCGGCACCGCCCAGCGGCCCGGTGGCGGCACTGGAGGGCCGTTTCGAGCGCTCCTCGCTGCTGGTCGAGGCGACGGAGGCCGGCATGTGCTATCACTTCGAAGCCTACATGGCGCGCAACGAGCGCCAGCGCATGCGCGGGCTGATGTTCATCGAGGCGATGCCGCGGCACACCGGCATGATCTTCTGGAACCCACGCGGGCAGCAGCCCTCGATGTGGATGCGCAATACGCTGATCCCGCTGGATATGCTGTTTCTCGAAAACGCCGGCACGCTGGTGCATGTGGCAGCGGACACGGTGCCCGGATCCCTGGAGGCCATCACCAGCCCCGCGCCGGCGCGCTGGGTGCTGGAGCTCAATGGCGGCGTGGCAGAGGCGCTGGGCATTCGCCCGGGCGACCGCGTACGCCACGCCTGGTTCGACCGCGACTGGCCGCTCGAGCTGTCAGCGCCGCAGCAGCGGTAGCCAGCGCGCAAGGCTCAGCAGGCTCATCATGGCCGCCGAGACGTAAGTCAGCGCCGCGGCAGTCAGCAGCCGTCGGGCGTGCGGTTCATCGCCGGGAATCAGCACATTTTCCCGGCGCAGCATGGGCATGGCCCGCCCGAAACTGGCGTCGATCTCCGCCGGCAGGGTGACCAGGTGCACGGCCGTCATCAAGAGCATGGCACCGAAGGCGCCCACGGCGGCCAGCAGGCCCAGCACCGGCGAGCGGGTCGCCAGCACCAGCACGGGGGCGGCCATCAGCAGCACCGGGGCGGCGCGCTGCGCGCCCATGGCCAGCCGGACCAGGGTACCGCGCAGGCGCAGTGGCACGAAGCCCTTGTGATCCTGGAGGGCATGGCCGACCTCATGGGCGGCGACGGTGATGGCCGTCAGGCTGCGGCTGGCGTAATTGGCCTCGCTCAGGCGCACCACCTTCTCCTCGGGATCATAGTGATCCCCGGCCTCGGTACGCTCCACCCGCACCGTGCCCAGCCCCAGCGAGTCGAGCAGTCGCCGCGCCAGCTGCGCGCCGCTGACCGGATAACGGTCAGCCGGCTCGGCATACCGCGCCATCACCCGGCGGACCCACAGGGCCGGCAGGAACAGCAGGGCCAGCAGCCCAATCAGCAGCACAATCCAGATCATGCAGGGTTCGACCGGCAGGTCGGCCCGGGCGTTCCCGCGGGCGGCGTCAACGCTAGAAGTGCAGCACCGGCGGGACGCGGCCCTCACGACGGACCAGGCTGATCTCCAGCAGCTCGAGGCGCTCGTCGCTGCCGGGCAACGAGAGCGTCAGCGTCTCCTCGATACGGTCCAGGCCGAGCAGGCGGCTTTTGTTCACCGCCAGCCGCGGCTCACCCTGCGGGTCGGTAACCCAGGCGGAGCCGGTGAGCACCCGGCCGGCGCTGTCGAAACTCGCCGGCACGGTGCGAAGCTCGGGCAGCGTGGGCGAGTAGTAGGTGTATTCGTACAGGCCGGTCGCGGCGTTGAAGCTGAGATAGAACAGCGAATCGACGACGCTGACCGGCTGCAGGGCGCCGTTGACGCTGCCGAACAGGTCGAACCGGTCGTCACAGCGGATGGCCGTGTGATTCAGGGCCCAGCGACAGGTGCGTACCCCGTGCGCCTGCAGGGCGCCGCCATCAGCCAGAACCTCGGTGCTGGTCAGCGCCCAGCGCCCGACCAGCGTGTCCAGCGCCTGCATCCTCTCGATGCTGCGCTCGTGGCCGGGGACCTCGGCAAAGCTGTCCGGGGCCAGCGCGGCCTGCACGACGGGTGCCGACGCGGAGAGGCCCAAGGCTGCCGACAGCATGCCGGTGAAAACGCCTAATCGGATGTTCATGGCCCAATCATCGCCAAGCGCCGCCGCACACGCAAGCGCCGCACGCGGATTCCAGGCAAAAAAAAGCCCGCCACTCACGTGGCGGGCCGAGGCCGGACCTTTACCCGGCCTGCCGAGGCAGGCCGGGGTCCGGCGTGTTGTTATGAGCTTAGAAGTTGAAGCGCACACCCACCGTGTAGAACCGGCCGATGGCGTCGTACCACTGCGGGAAGGTGTTGCCGCTGTTCGTCGAGCTGGTGCTGACGGTGTTACCCACGAACGGCGGATCCTTGTCCAGCAGATTGTTGATGGTCAGCGTCAGGACGACGTTGTCCGTCGCCTCCCAGGCACCGGTCAGGTCGAACCAGTTGTAGGAGCTGATCCGCTGGAAATCCGGGAAGATCGTGGTCTCGGACTCCATGCTGCTCATGTAGCGCCAGTTCAGCGACACGCTGTAATCCGCCAGCGACCAGGTGGTCCGCAGGTTGCCCTTCCACTTCGGAATCAGGCTGGAGCAGGAGGTGCTGAACTTGCCGAGGCAGTCACGCAGGGTGGAGGCCGGCGTGGGCTGCTGCTCGTAGCTCAGGACATGCGTCAGGTTGAGGTTGAAGTCCATCCGGCCCAGCGCTGGGTTGGCGAAGTCGAAGCCGTAGAGGGCATTCACGTCGATACCGTCGGTCTTGAAGTACCCGAGGTTCGACAGCGCCGTGATGATGCCGAGGCCACCGCTGCTGAGACCGCCATCGGTCGGGCTGCGATCGACGTTGGCGCAGGCGCCGACGAAGCCGAAGCCCGGGTTACGCGCCGGATCGAAGCAGTCTTCCACGATGTCGGAGCTGCTCGGCGAGGACACCGCGTCGCTGACCTTCACGCGCCAGTAGTCAGCCGTCAGCGTCAGACCGATATCCGTCTGCCAGACGCCACCGAAGGTGAACGTGCTGCCCACCTCGGGTCCGAGCGCCGGGTTGCCGCCGGAGGTCAGGTTGATCTGACCGGCGGTCGGCTGCGGCACCAGGCCGACCACGGCCGGGTCGACGCCCGTCTGCACGCAGAGGTTTTCCAGCGTGCCCGGGGTGCCGGCGTTGGCCGGGTCAAGACCCGGACCGGCGCAGGGGTCGTTGTCGAGGTTGGACAGACCGGTGACCAGCGGCGCGAACAGCTCGTTGACGTTCGGGGCGCGCGTGGCGCGCTGGAACATCATGCGGACCAGCAGGTCGTTGGTGGGCTCCCAGGACAGGCCCGCCTTCCACGAACGGTAGTTGTCCGATGAGTCCGTGCTGAACTCGGTGTGACGGATACCGGTGTCGAGGGTCAGCGAGTTGATGCCCGGCATGCCGGTGATCAACGGGACGATGGCCTCGACGTAGAGCTCGTTCAGCTTGAACGAACCACCACGGTCCGGACGCGGCGCACCGGTACCGAGCACCTCACCCTGGATCTGCGAGGCGGCGTCGGAGTTGGTGAACGCGCTGGTGCGACGGTGCTCGAAGCCGAAGGCCACACCGATCGGCCCGTCAGTGGCCAACGGGCTGCGCAGGCCGCCGAGATCGCCGGAGAAGTTGATGCCACCGACTTCCTGCTGGACCTTCTCGCCGAGGATGGCGTTCAGGTCGATGAAGCCGAGCATCTCGTCGGTGATGCCGCCCTCGGCGGCCCAGACGTTCATCGGTACGCAGCCGCCGCTGGGATCCAGACAGACGATCTCGCCGGTGGCCGGATCAGTGGCGGCAAGCAGCGCCTGACTCAGCTTGGCATTGGAGCCCCACTGGATGCGCTGCAGGGTCTGCTGCGACTCGCCGTAGGACCAGCTGACGTCATAGCCCCAGGAGGGGTTGATGTCACCGCGTACACCCAGGTTGTACTGGAAGAACTCGTTGTCGAACACGTTGATACGCGGTCCGAACTCGGTGAAACGACGGGCCACCGGAATGATGAACTGTTCCCCAGGGTTCGCCAGGGTTCCGGATACGCAGGCCTCGGGGTCCACGCCCAGGCCGGCGCAGAGCTGCTGGCGCGCGGGTTCGGGGATGAACGGGTTGCCGATGTTGATCGGGCGCGCAGCGCCGAAGGTCGCGCTCGGCGCCAGGTTCGTCACCACCTCACTGGTGGTGTAGAACATTTCGGCATAGGCCTCGGCGAAGGGCGCGATCTCGTAGTTCGCCAGCGCCGTGAACTGGGTGCGCTCCAGCGGCGTCTGGAACAGGTTCGGCGGGTTGAAGTTATAGATGTTGAAGATCGGCTCGTAGGCCCCGGTCGCCGGATTCAGCTGCCGCGCGCCGCCGAGGATGCCAGGCGAGCTGGTCACCACCGGGGCAGCCGCGATGGAGCCGAACGGCTGGCCACTGACCGAGTTGAAGGTCTCCAGGCCCACGGTCCGATCGCCCTGGAGGACCGGATCGGTCTTGGTGTAGCCCACGCTCATGGTCACGTTGCCGCGGCCATCGGAGGTGTTGGCGCCGAAGGTCAGGTCGGCCCGGAAACGGTCGCCGTCACCCTCGTCGGCCACGCCGTAGGAGGTCGAGAAATCGATGCCCTCGAAGTCACGGCGCAGGATGAAGTTCAGCACGCCGGTGATGGCGTCGGCGCCGTACACCGCCGAGGCACCACCGGTGACCAGGTCGACACGCTCGATCATGGCCACGGGGATGTTGTCGGTGTTCACCGAGCCGCCCAGGTTGAACGGCGTCACGCGGCGACCGTTGACCAGCACCAGGTTACGGTTCGAGCCGAGACCGCGCAGGTCGACCGTGGCCGCGCCGGGCGAGCCGTTGTTGGTGCCGGGACCGGCTGCGGGCACGGCGGCCGACAGGGTACGGACGAACTCTTCGACCGTGACCGGCTGACGCAGGCCGATTTCGAAGTCATCGACGCTGGAAATCGGGCTGCTCGATATCAGGCCCGGCGAGCGGACGCGGGTACCGGTGACGACGATTTCCTCGAGGGGCGCCGCCCCATCCTGGGCGTAGGCGCTGGCGCCGACGAGGCCGGTACCGGCAGCGCCGGCCGACAGCAGGGCGATGCGCACGGCATTCGCTAGGTTTCTGTTTGCCATTCCTGACATTCCTCCAAAGCTTGGAAAAGACTGTATCGACACCCGGCCCCTGAGCCTGGTGGCTGGTTACGATCCGATGTCGCAACTTCTGGTGTTGCCAAATTACCACCAAGGGCCCGCAGCGTCTCGGACCGACTGGTCTGGCACCCGCTGATCCCGCCATGGCGGGGCCGTCAGGTGAAGAACTTCGTCGGTGTGTGGCGGAAGTTAACCCAATTTCCCAGGCAAGGGAACCTTTCGGTCCAATTTAGTTGTATGCCTGAAGCAACAGCCGACACGCTGTGGCGCTGCGGCCACGATACTGTCCGGACAGCGCCTGCGGGGCGCTCAGCCCTCGAATTCGACCAGCAGGTCGTGGGCCTCCACCTGTGTGCCCACCGGCGCCACCACCTCGCGCACCGTGCCCTCGCGCTCGGCGCGGAGCACGGTCTCCATCTTCATGGCTTCGATGGACACCAGCGCGTCGCCACGCTCGACTTTCTGTCCGGGCTTCACCGACACCGAGACCACCAGCCCCGGCATCGGCGCGGCCACATGCGCCGGATTGCCCTCCTCGGCCTTGCGGTTGGCCACGGCCGTGGCCGTGACGCCGGCGTCGGTGACAATCACCGTGCGCGGCTGGCCGTTCAGCTCGAAGAACAGCTTGCGCTTGCCTTCGGCGTCCGGGTCACCGACGGCCAGCAGCCGCAGGATCAGAGTCTTGCCCGGCTCGATGTCGATCGCGATCTCCTCCTCGCCTTTCAGGCCGTAGAGGAATACCGGCGTCGGCAGGATGGAGACGTCGCCGTAGTGGCGGCGGTTGGCCGCGAACTCGACGAACACCTTGGGATACATCAGATAGGAGGCGAGATCGCAGTCGTCGACCTTGCGGCCGATCTTCTTCTGCACCTCCTCGCGGGTGGCCGCGAGATCGGCCGGCGGCAGGGTGGCGCCCGGGCGCTCGGTCAAGGGTGTCTCGCCCGCCAGCACCTTGGCCTGCAACGCCTGCGGCCAGCCGCCCGGGGGCTGGCCGAGATCGCCATGGAACAGCTGGACCACGGATTCCGGGAAGCCGACATCGTGATCCGGATCGCTCACCTGCTCGGGCGTCAGCCCGCTGGTGACCATGTACAGCGCCATGTCGCCCACCACCTTGGAGGTGGGCGTGACCTTGACGATGTCGCCGAACATCTCGTTGACCTGGGCGTAGCGCTCGGCCACTTCCGGCCAGTGGTGCTCGATGCCGAGCGAGCGGGCCTGCTCGCGCAGGTTGGTGTACTGACCGCCAGGCATGGCGTGGCGGTAGACGTCCGCCGTGCCCGAGCGGATGTCACTTTCGAAGGCGGCGTAGTACTCACGCACGACCTCCCAGTAACGGCTGATGTCGCGCATCGCCTGGCGCGGCAGCCCCGGGTCCCGTGGGCCGTTTCTCAGCGCCTCGACGATGGAGCCCAGGTTGGGCTGGGAGGTGAGCCCGCTCATGGCGTCCATGGCGCCGTCCACCGCGTCGGCGCCAGCCTCCACGGCGGCCAGCACGCTGGCCGCGGCAATGCCGCTGGTGTCGTGGGTATGGAAATGGATGGGGATGCCCACCTCCTGCTTGAGGGTGGCGACCAGCTGCTTTGCCGCCGCCGGCTTGGCCACCCCGGCCATGTCCTTGATGCCGAGGATATGCGCGCCGGCCGCCTCGAGCTCGCGGGCCATCTTCACGTAATAGGCCAGGTCATATTTGCCGGGGTCTTTCGCCGTGAGATCGCCGGTGTAGCAGATCGTGCCCTCGCAGAGCTTGCCGCTGTCGAGCACCGCATCCATGGCCACGCGCATGTTCTCGACCCAGTTCAGCGAGTCGAACACGCGGAACAGGTCCACGCCATTGGCCGCGGCCTGCCTGACGAAAAACTGCACCACGTTGTCGGGATAGTTGGTGTAGCCCACCGCGTTCGAGGAGCGCAGCAGCATCTGCAGCAGGATGTTCGGCACGCGGGTTTTCAGGGCGCGCAGCCGCTCCCAGGGGTCTTCCTTCAGGAAACGCATGGCCACGTCGAAAGTCGCCCCGCCCCAGCACTCCAGGGACAGCAGCTGCGGCAGCAGCCGCGCGTAGGCCGGTGCAATAGCCAGCAGATCGTGGCTGCGCATGCGGGTGGCGAGCAGCGACTGGTGGGCGTCGCGCATGGTGGTGTCGGTGAGCAGCACCTGCGGCTGCTCGAGCATCCAGCGGGCAAACCCCTCAGGGCCGAGTTCGGCGAGTTTCTGCACCGTACCGGGCGGGGCCTCACCGCGCGGCAGCGCCGGGCGCGGCGCCGGCGCCCGCTGCGTCGCCTCGATCCGCCCGCGCACCTCGGGATTGCCGTTGACCTGTACCTCGCCGAGAAAGCGCATCAGGCGGGTGGCGCGGTCGCGGCGCTTGGGGAACTGGAAGAGCTCCGGGGTCTCGTCGATGAAGCGGGTGGTGTAGTCGGCGGACAGGAACTTCGGGTGGTTGATCAGCTGCTCGAGGAACTGCAGATTGGTCGCCACCCCGCGGATGCGGAACTCCCGCAGCGCCCGATCCATGCGCCGTACCGCGTCCTTGGCGGTCGGCGCCCAAGCCGTGACCTTCTCCAGCAGCGAGTCGTAGAACGGCGTGATCAGCGCGCCGGAGTAGGCCGTGCCGCCGTCGAGGCGGATGCCGAAGCCGGTGGCGCCGCGATAGGCGCGGATGCGGCCGTAATCGGGGATGAAGTTGTTCTCCGGGTCTTCGGTGGTCACCCGGCACTGCAGGGCGTGGCCGTTGAGGCGCAGTTTCTTCTGGGTGAGCATGCCGGAGTCGGGATCACCGATGCGCGCGCCCTCGCTGATGCGCAGCTGCGCCTTGACGATGTCGATGCCGGTGACCTCCTCGGTCACCGTGTGCTCGACCTGGACGCGGGGATTGACCTCGATGAAGTAGAACGCGTCGGTGT
>RECU01000069.1 GCA_007693855.1 Gammaproteobacteria bacterium
GCGCGGCGCGTGAGTTCATCCAGCGGCGGCCGGCGAAGCGCCGGCCCAGGCTCGCCCTGCGGGCGCTGAACCTGCCCGGGGTCCGCACGCTGGTGGCAGCGCGCCTGCGCCGTGAGGTCCTGAAGCGGGCGCAACCGGAACACTATCCGGCGCCCTTTGCACTGATCGAGCTGTGGCTGCGCCATGGTGGGCGCGGCACGCGCGCAATCGAGGCCGAAGCCCGCTCGATCGCGGCACTGTTCGCTACGCCGACCTGTCGCAACCTCATTCGCGTGTTCTTCCTGCGCGAGCGCATGAAATCGCTTGCACCGCGTGAGCTGGCCGCACCCCGGCATCTGCACGTGATCGGCGCCGGGGTCATGGGCGGTGACATCGCCGCCTGGGCGGTGGTGCAGGGCCTGGAGGTCACCTTGCAGGACCGCGAGCCCGAGGCCATCGACCAGGCGCTGGCGCGGGCAGCCGAGCAGTTCGATCGTCGGTTCAAGAGCGAAGCCGGCCGGGCTTCTGCGCGGTCACGGCTGCGCGCCGATGCCGAGGGGGCCGGCGTGGCGCAGGCCGACATCATCATCGAGGCGATCGTCGAGCGGCTCGACATCAAGCGCACGCTGTTCGCCGAGCTCGAACGCCAGGCCAGACCTGAGGCGCTGCTGGCGACGAACACCTCCAGTCTGCGCCTGGAAGACATCGCCGAGAGCCTCGAGCGGCCTGAGCGCCTGGTCGGCATCCACTTTTTCAACCCGGTCGCGAAACTGCCCCTGGTCGAGATCATTCACGGCGAGGGGACCGACCCCGGGGTGCGTGAGCGGGCGCTCGCGTTCACGGTCGCGATTGGCAAACTGCCCCTGCCCTGCGCCAGCCGGCCCGGGTTTCTGGTCAACCGGATCCTCTCACCCTACATGGCCGAGGCCATGCGCCTGCACGAGGAAGGCGTTCCGCTCGCGGTGATCGACGCGACCGCAAGGGGCTTTGGCATGCCGATGGGACCGGTCGAGCTCGCCGATTCCGTCGGGCTCGACGTTGCACTGCATGTGGCCGAAATCCTCGGCGAGGCGTTCGGATACACGCCGCCGGCGGGCCTGCGCGAGAAGGTCGAGGCCGGCGAACTCGGCCGCAAGAGCGGGCAGGGGTTCTACGCCTATCGCGACGGCCGCAAGCTCGACGAGGCCTCGAGTACTGCCGTGGCGGCCAGCGAGGATCTCGAGGACCGGCTGATCCTGCCGATGGTCAACGAGGCCGTGGCCTGTCATGCCGAAGGCGTGGTCGATGATCTCGACCTGCTTGATGCCGGCGTGATCTTCGGCACGGGCTTCGCCCCCTTCAGGGGCGGCCCGATCGAGTACGCCCGCAGCCGTGGTCTCGCAGCCACGCGCAGTCGCCTGGAGTCCCTGGCCGGACGTTATGGCGAGCGCTTCATGCCGCATGCGGGTTGGGATCGCCTGTGCCACGACGCGGCGGGCGAGGAAACGTGAGCCCTGTCGCTCCGAAGCCACCGGGGTCGTGCTAGGCTCCGCGATCACGTTTGCCACGGCCCGCGTGGGCCTCGGCAGCCTCGACCGCCACCTCGCCGAGCCAACAGGGCCAGCATGAAAGACCAGTCCGACAGCGACAGCCTCACTCCCGCAGTGCTGACCCGATTCTCGCCACTGGATGGCCTCAAGAAAGACAACCTCCATGCCCTTGCCCGCAAGACGCACCTGCGCGACTGCGCCCAGGGTCAGGTGCTGTTCCGCCAGGGCGACGAGGAACGCCGCAGCATCTTCCTCGTCGCCGGTGCGGTCGAACTCCGTGACGGCGAGGAGGTGGTCAGCCGCATCGAGGGCGGCAGCTCGCAGGCCCTGAACCCGCTCGGTGGCGTCATCCCGCGCCCGTACACGGCCGTCGCGGTCACCCCGGTCCGGTTTTTCGCGCTCGACAGCGAGCAGCTCGACCTCATGCTGACCTGGGATCAGACGGGCAGCTATGAGGTCAACGAGCTCGGCGGCGAGGGTGAGCCCAACGGCGACGACGACTGGATGACCGCGCTGCTGCAGACGAAAGCCTTTCATCGCATCCCTCCCGCCAACATCCAGGCGATTTTCATGCGCATGCAGCGTGTGAACCTGAAGGCTGGCGACCTCGTCATCAAGCAGGGCGACGAGGGGGACTATTTCTATGTGGTCACCCGGGGGCAGTGTCTGGTGACCCGCGAGACCCCGCTGAACCGGGAGGGTATTCGCCTGGCCGAACTGAAGGTCGGTGACACCTTTGGCGAGGAAGCACTGATTTCCGAAGCCAGACGCAACGCCACCGTGACCATGCTCACCGACGGCTCACTGATGCGCCTGGGCAAGGAAGATTTCCGGACTCTGCTCAACGAGCCCATGCTCGAGTGGGTGGATGCAACGGCCGCCGAGGCGATCGTCAACGAGGGCGGCCGCTGGCTCGACGTGCGCCTCCCGAGCGAATTCGAGAACTTCCACTATCCCGAGGCGATCAACGTCCCGCTGTATTTCATTCGCCTGAAACTCAAGACACTGGACCCGAAGCTGCCCTATATCGTCTGCTGCGACACGGGTCGACGGAGTTCGGCCGGCGCCTTCATCCTCAACGAGCGGGGTTTTCAGGCCTATGTGCTGCAGGGTGGCTTGAGCGTCGGCCGCGCCGACTGAGTCGCGCGCCAATCGGGCCCGCCCAGGTGGCCTACATGGTATGGGTCGGCTTGTCCCCGCCGAGCGCGCCCGCCAGGTAGTTCTCGATCTTTTTCTGCGTGCTGCCGCGGTCCTGGTCGCTGAACTGGACGCCGATGCCGGCGGTGCGCTTGCCCTGCGCGCCCTTCGGTGTCCTCCAGATCACCTTGCCGGCGACCGGGATCTTCTCGTCCTCACCCATCAGGTTGAGCAGCATGAACACCTCGTCGCCGAGACGGTAGCTGGAGTTCGTGGGGATGAACAGACCGCCATTGCGGACGAACGGCATGTACGCGAGGTACAGGGCGCTCTTGTCCTTGATGGTCAGTGTCAGCAGGCCGGGCTTGCTCATGGCCGTTATGTTAACGCCTCTGGTGGCGTGACGCGCGCGACTTTCGTCACATCCGGCCCTGCCCTGCCGTGCGCCGACAGGCCGCAAGGTGCGCCTCGAGTCCGAGGGCGAGATTCGCCCCACTGCTGACCAGACGGCGCAGCCGCCGGACCCCGTCACGCAGCCTGAACAGTGCCGAGGCCGGATGCCCGACCAAGGCCGCGGGCAGTGCCCCGGCGTCCCGACCCGTATCCTCGACGTCCCCCCCGGCCAGCGCCAGCAGCGTGGCCTCAAGCTGACCCTCGAGCCAGGACAGGAACACCGCGGGGTCTTCCTTCAACCAGCCATCCACCTGCGCCGACAGATCCCTCCCGCGGGTCAAGGCCTCGGCCAGCGCGACACTCCACTCGGCATCGCGGCGGTCCATGTCCATGCCCGCATAGCGGACCGCCCGCAACGGGCAGCCGCTGGACAGCGCCAGCAGTCGCGCCCAGTCCCGCCCGGGCTCGACGCCGGCCAGCCAGGCCAGGGCCTCCTCGCGGCCAGGCGCGCGCAGGGCAATGCGCTGGCAGCGACTGCGCAAGGTGGCGGGCAAACGTCCCGGCACATGCGAGACCAGCAACAGGTAGGCGCCCGCAGGCGGTTCCTCGAGGGTCTTCAGCAGGCTGTTCGCGGCGCTCACCGTCAGCTGCTCGGCCAGACTCACGATCGCCACCCGGGCGCCTCCCCCATGGCTGGTGTAGCCAAACTGCTCGATCAGTGCACGCACCTGGTCGACGCCGATGGTCTGCTTGTCAGGCAGCGGCATCAGGCGATGCAGATCCGGCAACAGGACCTCCGGGGCCTCTGCGCTCTCCAGGGTGGCCGGCAGACTCTCCGCCCAGTGACGCGCCGACAGCCCACAGACCAGTGCGGCGCCGAGCGTCTCGGCGAGCCGGTGTTTGCCCAGCCCCGCGGCACCATGGAGCAGCCAGGCGTGACCCAGGCGATCTCGCGCGGCCGCGCCCGCGAGCGTAGCCACGGCCTCCGCCTGCCAGGGGTACACCCGAAAGTCGACGGATAACTTCATATCACTTTAGGCAGTGCATATAATTTATTGATTATTATATTTTTCATTTTCCACCAACTCATCGATAATCTGCGCGAGCCGATCCTGTACCTCGGCCAGCGGTGCCGTCGCATCGACGGTGACGACCCGCGCAGGCTCACGGGCCGCGATCGCGAGATAGCGCTCGCGTACCCGCCCGAAAAACGCTCGGCTCTCCCGTTCGAAACGATCTTCGCTGCCGCGCCCCCGCGTCCGCCCAAGGGCCACGTCTACCGGCGCATCGAGCAGCAGAGTGCGCGTGGGAGAGAGATCCCCATGCACCCAGTCGGCCAGCTGTTCTATGCGTTCGCCCGCCTCACCTCGCCCGCCCCCCTGGTAGGCCCGGGTGGCGTCGGTGAAACGGTCGCACAGTACCCAGCGCCCGGCCGCCAGCGCCGGGCGAATCTGGTTTTCCAGATGCACCGCCCGCGCCGCAAACATCAGGAGCAGCTCGGCCACGGGCGGGACCGCCTCATCAGCGTGCAGCAGCACGTCACGCAGGCGCTCGGCCAACGGCGTCCCACCGGGCTCCCGCGTCAGCAGCACGTCGATGCCGCGGGCGCGCAGCCGCTCAGCCAGCCACCGCACGTTGGTCGACTTGCCCACCCCCTCGATGCCCTCGACCGTGATGAAACGCCCGCTCACGAGGCCTCCTCGGCGGCCGCACGGCGCTCCCTCAACCGCTGCAGATAGCGGGCCACGGCGCGGTTATGCTCCTCCAGGGTGACCGAGAACACATGGCTGCCGTCCCCCAGTCCGCTGGCCACGAAAAACAGCTCCTCGCCCTCGGCGGGGTTGACTGCGGCTTCGAGAGACCGCCGCCCGGGCAGGGCGATCGGCGTGGGCGGGAGCCCATGACGGGTGTAGGTGTTGTAGGGCGTGTCCCGCTGCAGGTCGGCGCGGCGCAGGCGATCGGTGAACTCGTCGCCAAGCCCGTAAATCACCGTGGGATCGGTCTGCAGCCGCATGCCCAGCTGCAGACGCCGGACGAACACCCCGGCGACCCGCTCGCGTTCCTCATCGAGGCCGGTTTCCTTCTCGATGATCGAGGCAAGGATGAGCGCCTCATAGGGCGTATCGAAGGGCAGCCCCGGCTGGCGCGCGGCCCAGGTCTCGTCGAGCTGCCGGGCCAGCAGCTCGCGTGCGCGGCGGAGGATTTCCAGATCGGTGGTACCGCGGGCAAAGCGGAAGGTATCCGGAAAGAACAGCCCTTCAGGATGCTGCCCCGGCTCGCCCAGCGCAGCCATCAGCGCCTCGGCATCGAGCCCCGTGGTCTCGACGGCGGGATGCGCGCGCAGGGCGGCAAGCATGTCCTGGAAACGCCAGCCTTCCACCACGGTAAGCTGATGCAGGACCACTCTGCCCTGCACCACCCGCTCGAGAAAGGCGCGCGGCGTCATGCCCGGCTCAAGGCGATATTCGCCGGCCTGCAGGCGCTGGTCCGCACCCTGCCAGCGGCCCCAGCGGGCCAGCACGCGCGGATGCGCGAGACCGGCTTCGCGGGCGAGCATGGCGGCGACGGCAGAAAGGCTCTGTCCGGCACGGATCTCGACGACGGTCGCTTCGTCCACGACGAGCGGTTGATCGAGATACCGTTCCAGCCAAACCTTGCCACCCACCAGGACACCCCCGGCGAGCAGCACCAGCACGAGAACCCCGAGGGCGACCAGGCGTATCACGGGCTCACCCCCTGCTCCGCCAGCGCTGCCTGCAACGCGCGGGTTACCGGGCCCCGCCGCAGGGTCAGCGCGCCCAGGCGCCGGATCGGCCAGATGCCGATGATGGCGTTGGTGAGAAACAGCTCATCGGCCGCGGCAAGGGCATCGAGATCAAGCTCGCCTTCGCGGCTCGGCAGGCCGAGGCGTGCGGCCTCGCGCTGAACCATACCGCGCATCACGCCGGCCACGCCGCAGCGTGCCAGTGACGGCGTCTCAAGACACCCCTCGCGCACTGCGAAGACATTGCTCATCGTGCCGCAGACGACACGCCGCCCGTCATCCAGCATCAAGCCCTCCTGCCAGCGCGCGTCGCGCCATTCCGCGCGGGCGAGCACCTGCTCCAGCCGGTTCAGGTGCTTGATCCCGGCCAGCGCCGGGTTTGGCCCCAACCGCGTCTCGCAGACACGAACCGCAACCCCGTGAGTGTAGTGGCTGCGGGACCACGCCGGCCAGGCGAAGCGGCCGAGCAGACGGCGCGGCTGCGTCGGCTGCGGAGGCGCATAGCCGCGCTGCCCGTCACCCCGGGTCACGATGAGCTTCAATACCGCGCGCACCTGCCCCCGGGCCAGACGCCCCAGTTCGCCGGCAAGCAGGTCTGCGGGGGGCGCAGGCAGGCGCAACCGGCGGCAGCCCTCCGCCAGGCGCGCGAGATGCAGCGGCAGCAGACGTACCCGCCCGTCGACCACGGCCAGGGTTTCGAACAGCCCGTCACCATACTGCAGCCCACGGTCACCGACCGGCACGCTGCGGGCGCGACGTCCATCGATCAGCCACATGCCGCCGCCTCGCCCAGCGCCAGCAGCAGCCCGCGCGCCTTGGCGCGGGTTTCCGCAAGCTCACGGTTGGGTCGGGAATCCGCAACGATGCCCGCCCCGGCGCGCAGGCTGACCCGGTCCCCCTCCTGAACCAGGGTCCGAATGAGGATGTTCAGATCCATGCTGCCATCATGACCAAGATAGCCCATCGAGCCGGTATACGGCCCCCGTGGCCTGCCTTCGAGTTGCGCGATCAATTCCATGCAGCGCACCTTCGGGCAGCCGGTGATCGTGCCCCCGGGAAACAGGGCGGCAATGGCCTGCCCGGGGGTGACATCCGGGCGCAGCCGGCCGCTGACGTTCGAGACGATGTGATGGACGTGCGCGTAGCTCTCCAGCGCCATGAACTCATCGACCCGTACGCTGCCGCCCACACACACCCGACCCAGATCATTGCGCTCGAGATCGATGAGCATGACATGCTCAGCGCGCTCCTTGGGACTGCGATGCAGCGACCGCTGGCGCCGGCGGTCGTCCGCATCATCGCGCTCGCGCGGCCGGGTACCGGCGATCGGCCGGCTCTCGATCAGCTCGCCATCGACCTTCAGCAGACGTTCGGGCGAGGAGCTGACCACGGTGAATTCCGGCCAGCGCGCGATGCCGGCGAAGGGGCCCGGATTGCTCCGGCACAGGGCAAGATACAGGGCCAGTGGGTCGGGTGGCGTCGCATAGTGGGCCTGCCACGCGCGCGACAGATTGGCCTGGAAGACATCACCCGCGCCGATGTGCGCTCGCGCGCGGCGAACGGCCTCGCGATAGCGCTCGGGCGGATCCTCTTCAATGCGCACCGCCGGCGCGAGCACGGGCTCGGACACCCCCTTGGCGGCCTGGCGCAGATCACGCGCCATATCACCGAGCAGTGCCTCAGCACCCTGCTCGGCGACCAGCCAGGCCTGGCCCAGGTGATGATCACGAATCAATGCAGCGCGACAGCGCGTGGCGATCGCGGCAGGCCGGGGCTCACTTGGCAGTTGCAGCCGCGGCTCGATTTCGCCGGCAAGCTCGTAGCCCAGATAGAGAAACCAGCCGCCGACGAACGGCAGCCCACCCCGCGATCCCGTGGCCTGACCGGCCCGAGCGCCGGCGCTCCAGGCGAGGTCAAGCCGGTCAAGAAATCCACCGGCGCCGTCCGCGCTCAGCTGCTCGCCAATACCCGAGAACAGAATGTCGTAGCGGGCCCGCTGCCCGTCGCGTGCGGCACTCTCGAGCAGAAAGGGATAGCGTTCAGGCGCCTGTGCCTGCAGCACCCAGGGCGCGACGCTGTAATCCGCCGCCGCAATGCAGATGCCACGGGGACGGCTCATCGGTCCGCGGTGAACGCGCGGGGCCCGGGCCTCAGCCGGCGCGCCGGAACACCAGCGTGCCGTTGGTCCCGCCGAAACCGAAGGAGTTCGACATCGCCACGTCGAGTTTCGCCTGACGCGCCTCACCCGGCACGTAGTCGAGATCGCAGCGCGGATCAGGATCCTCGAGATTGATTGTCGGCGGGATCACCTGGTCGCGCAGCGCCAGCACGGTAAACACGGCCTCGACGCCCCCGGCCGCGCCGAGCAGATGTCCTGTGGTCGATTTCGTCGAACTCACAGCCAGTTTCCCGGCCTGGTCACCGAACAGCCTGCGGATCGCCAGCGTCTCGGCAATGTCGCCAAGCGGTGTTGAGGTGCCATGGGCATTGATGTAGCCGATGTCCTCGAGTCCGACCCCGGCATCGGCAATGGCAGCGGCCATCGCTGCACGCGCACCTTCGCCATCCTCCGGCGGCGCAGTGATGTGGTGGGCGTCCCCACTCATGCCGAAACCGACGAGTTCGGCGTAGATCGTGGCGCCGCGGGCACGTGCATGTTCGTACTCCTCGAGCAGGAGGGCGCCGGCCCCATCGGAGAGCACGAACCCATCCCGTCCCCGATCCCATGGCCGGCTGGCGGCCTGAGGATCGTCGTTGCGGGTCGACAGCGCCCGCATGGAACAGAAGCCGCCGAGACCGAGCGGCGTGGTGGCGTGCTCCGCGCCGCCGGCGAGCATTGCCTCGGCATCACCATAGGCGATCATCCGCCCGGCGATACCAATCGAGTGCGTGGCCGTAGTGCAGGCGGTCACGAGTGCCAGATTGGGCCCTGTGATGCCGTACATGATGGACACGTGGCCCGAGATCATGTTGATGATGCTGCCCGGCACGAAGAAGGGCGAAATCTTGCGTGGCTGTTTGCCCTCGAAGTACTTCGCATGGTTGTTTTCGATGGTGCCGATGCCCCCGATACCGGCGCCCATCGTCACGCCGATGCGATGGCGGTTGGCGTCGGTCACCTCAAGGCCGGCGTCGGCCAGCGCCTGCCCGCAGGCCGCGATCCCGTAGTGCATGAACGGGTCGATCTTGCGCGCCTCCTTGGCGCTCATGATCGACTCCACCTCGAAGTCGCGGACGACGCCGCCGAAGCGGGTCGTGAACAGGCTGACGTCGAAGGCCTCGATCGGCCCGATGCCGCTCACCCCGTCGACCACATTCCGCCACGCCGCCTCGACCGTGTTGCCAACGGGCGACACGATACCGAGGCCGGTGACCACCACTCGGCGTCTGTTCATGAAGCTGTCCGGCTGGGTTGTCAGGCGATGCGCCGGTGGCGCGCCATCACGCGTCGCTCTTGCGTGCCAGGATGAAATCGATGGCCTGCTGGACGGTGGTGATCTTCTCGGCCTCTTCGTCCGGAATCTCGGTCTCGAATTCCTCTTCGAGTGCCATCACCAGTTCCACGGTATCCAGGGAGTCGGCCCCAAGATCATCGACGAACGATGCGTCGTTGGTGACTTCCTCTTCCTTGACGCCGAGTTGTTCCGCGACGATCGCCTTGACCTGCTGTTCTATGCTGCTCATGGTGCCTGTATTCCTCTTGGCGGCAGTGGTAAGGGTGCTCGCGCCCCCGGCGCTGTAAACCGCAGGCGCGTATTCTAGGTGAATCGGCCGGACCAGACCAGCAAGGCCTTGAACCCCTCTTGAATGATCCTGTTTTTTTTATCTAAAACAACAACTAAAAACGAGTAATTAACCTTTTTTATTTTCTCGATGACCCGCTAGGACATGTACATCCCGCCGTTGACGTGCAAGGTCTCGCCGGTAATGTATCCGGCGACATCCGAGGCGAGGAAAGCCACCGCAGCAGCCACATCCGCCGCAGCACCCAGCCGCCCGCCGGGAATCTGCGTCAGCAGGGCGGTGCGCTGTGTCTCGTCGAGCGCGCGCGTCATGTCGGTATCGATGAAACCCGGTGCGACGGTATTGACGGTGATGCCGCGGGAACCGACCTCACGCGCCAATGCCTTCGTGAAACCGATCATCCCGGCCTTCGCGGCCGCGTAATTGCTCTGGCCCGCATTGCCCATCGCCCCGACCACCGAGGCGATGTTGACGATCCGTCCCCAACGCGCCTTCATCATGGCCCTCAGGCAGGCCCGGGACGTGCGGTACACGGCACTCAGATCGACGTTGATCACCTCGTGCCATTCTTCGGGCTTCATGCGCATCAACAGATTGTCACGCGTGATGCCGGCGTTGTTCACGAGAATGGCGGGAGGACCTTCGGCCTGGCCGAGCGCCTTGAAGAACTCGTCGACCGCCGCGTCGTCGCCCACCTCCAGCACGGCGCCTCTGCCGCCTTCACCGAGCCGCTCGCCAATGGCCGCGGCGCCAGCCTCACTGGTGGCGGTGCCGATGACCCGGCACCCCTGGGCCAGCAGCGTGGCGGCGATCTCGGCGCCGATGCCCCGCGAGGCGCCCGTCACCAGAGCGACGCGCCCCTCAAGCCCCGGCAGGCGCAGGGTCTCGTGACTACTGCTCATGTCTTCTCCCCCTCAAGTGCTGCCGCGAGGGCGTCTGCGTCGTGCAATGAAACGGTCTCCAGGCGGCGGTCGATGCGCCGGGCCAGGCCGGTGAGCACCTTGCCCGGCCCACATTCCACCAGCCGGCCCACACCTTGGGCGGCCAGCCATTCTATGCTTTCCACCCAGCGTACCGGACTGTGCAGCTGACGCACCAGCGCTTCGCGGATCCCCTGGGGCGTCTCTGGCACCGCTACATCCACGTTGTTCACCACAGGGACAGCCGGTGGGCTGATCTCGATGTCCGCCAGCGCCTCGGCCAACCTGTCGGCCGCCGGGGCCATCAGCGATGAATGACAGGGGGCGCTGACCGGCAGGAATACCCCGCGTCGCGCGCCCCGCTCCCGGGCCACCACCAGGGCCCGCTCGATCGCGCTGCGATGCCCGGCAATGACGACCTGGCCAGGCGCGTTGAGATTGACCGCTTCGACCACCTCCTCGCCCGCGGCCTCACGACAGGCCGCCCGCAGCGTCTCGTCGTCCAGCCCGAGGACGGCTGCCATCCCGCCCTCACCTTCCGGCACCGCCGCCTGCATCAACTGGCCCCGCAGCCGCACCAGACGAAGCGCCGGGGCAAACTCGATCGCGCCGGCGCAGACGAAGGCGGTGTATTCACCGAGACTGTGACCTGCCATCCGGGCCGGGGGCTCACCGCCCGCCGCCCGCCAGGCCCGGTAGACCGCCACCCCGGCCAGCAGCATGGCCGGCTGGGTGTACTCGGTCAGGTTGAGCTGTTCCGCCGGGCCGCCCGCAATCAGCGCGCCGATGTCGAAACCAAGCGCTTCGTTGGCCTCCGCGACCGTCTCCTCGACCACCGGCCAGGCGCCGCGAAAGCTGTCCAGCATGCCCACGGACTGCGAGCCCTGCCCCGGAAATACGAACGCCTGTGCTGTCACGGCTCCCCCGTCGCTGCCTGCCCTGGCCTGCCCGCCGTCTGCGCGGCGTACGGCTGTGAAGGCCGGCGATTATACGCAACGCGGCCGCCGCGTGAACCACCAGTGCAGCCCCCCTGCCAGCAGCCCGCCGAGGCTCCCCCAGACGTGGGCTTCGACGACCACCCGAGCCCCGGCCGGCAGGCCACCGCTGCCCCCGCCACTGAGCACGTCCCACAGGAGCTTGATCGCGAGCCCCAGCAGCAGGCTCGCCGCCAGCGCCGGGCGGGCACGCAGCAGCAGGATTGCCCCCCCGCCCAGCACGCCGTGCAGCGCACCGGAGAACCCGACATACCAGGCCAGCCCCGGGGTCAGCAGCAACCCGCTGGCCGTCCCGACGACACTGCCGGCGAGCACCAGGGACAAGCTACGGGCCGACACGCCGGGCAACAGCAGCAGGCACAGCAGCAGCCAGGCACCGAGGTTGAGCCACAGATGCGGCCAGCCCAGATGCAGCGCCTGGGCGCCGAGCAGCCGCCACCCCTGCAGGCCCTCGACCACCGCGCCGCGCTGATAGCTCAGCGCATCCTGCCAGGGCTCGGGCAGCGCAGCGGCCAACATCAGCACCACCGCCACCCCCAGAGCAAGCCCCCAGCCACCTGGCGAGAATCCGGCTGCTCGCCGATGAAACGATTCGCTCACATTTGCAGTCATAGCGGTATGCTATCGTCGCTGAAACATCAGGCCCAGCCGGCCCAGACACCCGGCAGAATGACATTCCCAGGTAGGGCAGTAATGAAGCAGGTCTCCACACCCGAGCGCGGCGCAGCGCACAGCATGCGTGGCTTCACTTTGATCGAGATCATGGTCGTTGTGGTCATCATCGGCATCCTCGCCGCGCTGATCGCGCCAACGGTGATCAGCCGGGTAGACGATGCCCAGATCTCGCGGGTCCAGAACGACATCCGTGCCATCGAGAGCGCGCTGCAGCTGTTCCGGATGGACAACTACCGCTATCCCACCACCGACGAAGGCCTGCGCGCCCTGGTCGAACGCCCCAACGATCCCAACATCCGCAACTGGCGCCCTTATCTGAATTCCCTGCCGCGCGACCCCTGGGACAATCCCTACCAGTATGTCTCCCCGGGCGTCAGGAATCCTGAATACGACGTGTTCTCGTACGGCGCGGACGGACGCCCCGGCGGCGAGGGCATGAACGCCGACATTGGCAACTGGCAGCTCGACTGAGGCGGCCGCGTGCGTCCCCCGCCGGGCCTTCGGAACCCGGCGGACTCTCGGCTTCACGCTGATCGAGATCCTGGTGGTGGTCATGGTGATCGGTGTGATCACCGCCGCCGCCGTGCTCGCCCTCACTGCCGGGGGTCGCGACCGCGACATTGAACAGCAGGGTCGTCGGCTGGCGGCACTGCTGGCGCTCGCTTCTGAGGAGGCTGTCATGCAGGGCCGCGAGTTCGGCTTCGAACTGGTGGCCGACAGCTATCGCTTCGTCGTCTACGAACCGGAGCCAGACGAATGGTGGCTGCTCGACGACGACATGCATCTGGGCCCACGCCAGCTCCCCAACGGCGTACGCCCCACGTTGGTGCTGGAAGGCCGTGATCTCACTGTGGCTGCGAGTTTCGCCGAGACCCCCAGACCGCAGGTGTTGCTGCTCTCCAGCGGTGAAATGACCCCATTCCGGCTCACCCTCTACCGCCAGGGTCAGACGCAACCCGCGGCCAGCATCGAGGCTGATGCCATCGGCCGGCTGTCGCTGCGCCTTGGCGAGGAAGCCGCGCAATGAGTGCCCGCGGCTTCACCCTGCTTGAAGTCCTGGTGGCGCTGACCATCGTCGGACTCGGCATGCTGGCGGTGTTCACCCAGGCCGGGCAATCGACCCACGTGACGGTGCTGATGCAGGAGCGCACGCTGGCCAGCTGGATCGCTGGCAACCGCGTCACCGAGCTTGCGATCAGTCGCAGCTGGCCGGAGATCGGCGAGACCGGGGGAGAGCTCGAGTATGCCGGCCGCCAATGGCGCTGGCGTGAGACCGTCGTCGCCACGCCGTCACCGGCGCTGCGCCGGATAGACATCACCGTGGCACTGGCGGCAAGGCCGGACGAGGTCGTGCACACCACCTCGGCATTTATCGGCGAGCCGCCCCCGCCCCTGCTGATCTCGCCCTGGGTTCGCGACGCCGTCTTCGACGGCAGCGAGCCGGCCGACGGCGGCGCAGTCCAATGAGGACGCGTGGGTTTACCCTGCTGGAAGTGCTGGTGGCGATGGCCATCTTCGCCGTCATCAGTGTGCTGGCCTATGGAGGTCTGGTGGTCGTGCTGGATCAGCGCGCGCTGGCCGAGGAGCAGGCCGATGCCTGGCGCGAACTGCAGTTCGCCGTCCAACTGCTCGGCCGCGATCTCCAGCAGCTGCAGCCGCGTCCGGTGCGCGACGAGATCGGCGACCGCTATGAGCCCGCCTTTCAGAGCCGTCCTGGCAGCACCTATGCCCTCGAGTTCACGCGCGGCGGCTGGAGCAACCCTGCAGGCCTGCCGCGCGCGAGCCTGCAGCGCGTGGCCTACCGGGTAGAGGATGGCGCGTTGCTGCGCGTCTACTGGCCGGTGCTGGACCGGACCCTGAATACCGAGCCGGTGGTCACCCCGCTGATCGAGGATATCGATGCGCTCGAGCTGCGCATCCTTGATGGCCAGGGCAGCTGGCACAGCCAGTGGCCGCCGCCGGGGCTGTCCGGCGACGGTGCGCTGTATACCCTGCCGCGGGCCGTGGAGGTCGCAATCGAGTCCCCGCGCTTCGGCCGGGTCTGGCGGCTGGTGGAGACCAGCCCGTGAGGCGCGCCGGACGTGAGCGTGGCGTGGCGGTGATCACCGCCATTCTCATCGTGGCGATCGCCACCACCATCGCCGTCAACATGCTCTGGCGCTCCCAGCTTGACCAGCGTCGCACCGCGGCCCAGATCCAGGCCGACCAGGCCTGGCTGTACCTGCGCGGCGCCGAGGCGCTGGCGGCCGACATCCTGCGCCAGGACCTGCTCGAGTTCGGCCCGGACTCCGACCACCTCGGTGAAATCTGGGCTCAGCGCATCGATCCACTGCCGGTGGACGGCGGCTTTGTGAGCGGAGAGATCGAGGACCTGCAGGGCCGCTTCAATCTGAACAACCTGATTGATGCCGCCGGCCAGGCAGATCCGGTGGCCGTGGAGTGGTTCCAGCGCCTGCTGCGCGTCCTCGAGCTCGACCCGGAGCTGGCGTGGTATGTGGTGGATTGGCTGGATGCCGATACCCAGCCGAGTTTTCCGGTCGGCGCGGAAGACGGGGCCTACACCGGCCGCGAGCCCCCGTACCGCCCCCCGAACCTGCCGGTGACCAGCACCAGCGAACTGCTGGCCGTCGAGGGCTTCGACGCCGAGGCCTACGCGGCGCTGCGCCCCTTCGTCGCCGCCCTGCCGCAGGGCACGGCACTGAACGTCAACACCGCGCCCGCAGAGGTGCTCGCCTCGCTGGACGACGGTCTGGGCATCGCCAGCGCCCTGCAACTCATCGAGCAACGCGGCGACCAGGATTTCCCGGATTACCTGACCCTGTTCGCGCCGCTGGTCAGTGAGAATGTCCTGCCGCGGCTGGGCGAGCGCAGCAGCCACTTTCGGCTCACCGCACGGGCGGCTATTGGCTCGACCCAACTCACCATGTACTCTCTTCTTTTCCGGGAGGCCAATGGCGTGGTGCGGCCGCTGCTGCGCAGCCTGGGCACCGAATGAAGATAGCAACCCTGCCGGTCCCCACCTGCCCGCCCGCGAACCGCGATGTCTGAACACCTGGTCATCCGCCTGCAGCCCGGCATCGAGGATGCCGCAAGCTGGCTGGTCGTCACTTCCCAGGGCCGCCGTCTCGGTGAGCCCGGTCGGGGAACGCTGTCAGACGCCGCCGCCCTGGCGGGCGGACGACGGGTAAGTGTGCTGCTGCCCGGCACGGACATCCTGCTGTGCGACACCCATCTGCCGGTGCGAAATCCCGCCAAGCTGCTGCGGGCCCTGCCCTTCACGCTGGAAGAGCAGCTGGCCCAGGACATCGACAGCCTGCACTTCGCCGCATCCCGACCCGACAGCACGGGGCATCTGCGCGCCGCCGTGCTCACCCGCCAGCAGATGACCGACACGCTGGCCCGTCTGCAGGCGGCGGGGCTCCAGGCCGACGCGTTATATGCCGACACCGAGGCGGTACCGAACAACCCCGGCAGCCTCACGTTGCTGCTCGACGGTTCACGGGTCTATCTCGCGCCCCCCGAAGGCCCGCCACGGGTGCTCGACGGGCCCGACCTGCGGGCGACCCTGGAACTCGCCGGCGAGACCTTCACGGGCCGCCACCTGCTGGTCTATGGCGACGCCCACCAGGCAGCGGCGCTGCAGGCAGAGTGCGCCGTCTTGCGCGAGGCCGGTTATGAGGTGGATCTGCACCTGCACGAGGACGGCGGGCTGTCGCGGATGGCGCTGGGCGTCGTGGCTGCGCCCGCCATCAATCTGCTGCAGGGGCCTTTTGCCCGTCGGCGCTCGCACGCGGCGCTCTGGGGCCCGTGGCGGGTGGCGGCCTCGCTGCTACTGGCTTTCGCCGTGGTCTCGATCCTCGGCAAGGCCATCGAGTATCAGCGACTCGCCAGTGAGCTGCGCACCCTCGACGCCGCGATCGACGAGAGTTTCCGGCGCAGTTTCGGTGACATTCCGATCGCCGATTACCAGTTGCAGGCGCGCCAGCAGCTGGCCCGCCTGCGCGGTGGTGGCGGCGGCGAGGAGCTGCTGCTGGGGCTCGACGCCCTGAGCCAGGGCCTGGTGCGTACCGAGGGCAGCACACGCATCCTGGCCCTGAGTTACCGACGGGGCACGCTGGACCTGCGTGTGCGCTCCCCCGACGTGGCCACGCTTGATCGGCTGCAACGCGAGCTGGTGGAGGCCGGGGCCGGCCACGCCGAGATCCAGGCGGCCAATCCGGTCGATGGCGGGGTCGAGGGCCGGCTGCAGCTGCGCATGGGGGGTGGCGCATGAGACAGTGGCTCGCCGGGCTCAACGAACGCGAACGCTACCTGGTGCTGGGTGCCGCCCTGCTTGGTGCCTACGCGCTGCTGCACCTGACGGTGCTCGCACCGCTCTGGGGCGGCACTGCACGCATGGCCAGCCAGCTCCCCGAGCGCCAGGCCCTGCTCGGCGAGCTGCGCGCCGCCGAGGCCGAAGTCGCCGCACTGCGCGGACGCGACCCGACAGTGGCGCGGGAGGGCGCCGGTCAGGCGCTGGTCGTGATCGTCGACCGTACCAGCCGCGAAGCGGGGCTCGGTGGCGCCCTGAGGCGCAACCAGCCGACGCCCGACCAGGGATTGCGGGTCAGCTTCGAGGGCGCCGCCTTCGACACGCTGGTGGTGTGGCTGACGGACCTGGAACGACGTTTCGGCATCGGCGTCGAATCTGCAAGCTTCGATGCCGCAGGGGGACCCGGCCTGGTCAACGCCACGCTGGTCCTGGAACGCCGGACGTGAGCCGTCGCGCCTGGCAGCTGCTGGCGGCCGGCGCCGTCCTCTACCTCGTCGTGCTGGTGATGACGCTGCCGGCGGCCATGGTCCTGCCACGCCTGCTCGCCGGTACACCGGTCGCCGCAGGCGGGGTGGAAGGCACACTCTGGCGGGGCAGCGCGGCCACTCTCGTGGTGGCAGAGGTGCCTGCCTACGGCCTGCGCTGGCGCATCGAACCGCTCGCGCTGTTCCGTGGTCGCCTGCAGGGCCGTGCCGAGGCTCGACTGGATGAGGGCTTCATCCGCGCGCGCCTGGGCTACGCGCTGTTCTCGGGACGCCTGCATGCTGACGACGTCGAGGCTGCTGCCCGCCTGGCTCGCCTGGCGGCACCGGCCGGCTTCCAGGGCACCGATGGCAACCTGAGCCTGCAGCTCGAGCACATGGTGCTGCACCAGGGATGGCCCGTCCGGCTGGCGGGCCGGCTCGGCGTGGGCGCACTCTCGATCCAGGAGCTGGGCCGCCAGCCCCTCGGCGACTTCGAGGCGGTATTCAAGCTCGAGGCAGAAGACCTGGTGGCCGAACTTCGCGATGTCGCGGGCCTGCTCGACCTCGAGGCGAATTTGCGTCTGGACCGCGAACTGCGCTGGGCCCTGGAAGGCGAGGTCGCACCCCGCGGCAGCGCACCGCCAAACCTGCGCGATGCCTTGACCCTGCTGGGTCCCGCAGACGATCGCGGGCGCCGGCCCTTCGGGCTCGGCGGGCGCCTTTAGACTGGCGGCAGCGCAACGTCGCCCGCCGCAGGAGCTCAGGCTCGCGTGTAGCCCGCGAGCACCTCGTCGATGCGCCCGAACACCTCCTCGAGCACCGCACGGCTGGGCAGCGTGGTGATCCGGAAGTGATCGTTGTACGGCACGTTGAAACTGGTGCCGGGCGCGACCAGCACATGCCGGGATTCCAGCAGGTCCATGGCGAACCGGTGGTCGTTGAACTCCGGCAGGCGCTCGGTGTTGACCCGAAGGAAGGCATACATCGCGCCCATCGGCCTGACCATCTCCAGGTAGGGGCTCGCCGCGACGCAGTCGATCACCGCCGCCCTCGACTCATGCAGCCGGCCGCCCGGGAGGATGAGCTCGCGGATGCTCTGGTAGCCGCCGAGCGCGGTCTGTACCGCCCACTGTCCCGGCACGTTGCTGCACAGGCGCAGCGAGGCCAGCAGTTCGAGGGCGTTGAGATACGCCCGGGCCCGCTCGAGATCACCGCTGAACGATGCCCAGCCGACCCGGTAGCCGCAGGCGCGGTAGACCTTGGACAGACCGCTCAGGGTGGCGCACAGCGTGTCCTGTACCAGGGTGGCCATGGGGATGAATTCGGTACCCTCATAAGTCATCTGGTCATAGATCTCGTCGGACAGCACCACCAGTCGATACCGCTCGGCCAGGGCCGCGATGGCCTCCAGCGTCTGGCGGGTGTAGACCGCGCCGGTGGGATTGTTCGGATTGATCACCACCACGGCGCGGGTGCGCGGTGTGATCAACGCCTCCATGGCCGCGATGTCCGGCTGGAAGCCCTGCTCCGGCGGGCAGGGATAGTGCAGCGCGCGACCCCCGTTCAGCACCGTGGCCGCGGTCCACAGCGGGTAGTCGGGGCTCGGGATCAGCACCTCGTCGCCCGGGTCGAGCAGCGCCCGCAGGCACAGGTCGATCAGCTCCGAGACACCATTACCGATGAACACCGTCTCCGCCGACGCCGTCATCACCCCGCGCGTCTGCTGCTGCATGACCACGGCTTCACGCGCCGGAAAGATGCCCTTCTGGTGGCAGTAGCCCTCGCTCTGCTGCATGTTCTCGATCATCGCCAGGCGCATGGTCTCCGGCGTACGGAACCCATAGACTCCCGGGTTGCCGATGTTCAGCGAGGTGATCTCGTAGCCCATCTTCTCCAGCTCGAGCGCCCGTCGCGCCAGCACGCCGCGAATTTCATAGCGGACGTGCCTGAGGCCGGCCGCGGTCTTGACCGGGGCGGCGTTCATCAGGGGGTCGGACCTGTCCGATCCGTGGGCCTCGAGTGTCATGGGACGGGTATCCTTGGCGGGAGATCTGGCGCGGCCAGACTCTACGCAAGCGCAGCGGCAAAGAAAAGCGAACCGCTTCGCCTTCATCAACCTGCAGGAGGGCCAACGTGTCCGATATCAAGCAAGTCATGCCGTTGCTGGCCAGTAACGAGGGCGTCTGGGACGGCTACTACCGCTACACCGATGCCCAGGGCAACAAGATCGACGAACACAAGTCACGCCTGGTGTGCCGCTTCCCGGATGAAGGGCCCTACCCCTATCACCAGACCAACCACTACACCTGGGAGGACGGACGCACCGACGTTCGCGACTTTCCGGCGAGCTATCGTGACGGGCGGGTCTGGTTCGACACCGATCTCATCTACGGCTGGGCCGCGGAAGTCCCGCTGGACGATTTCAACCGCACGCTGATGCTCAACTGGACCCGCAAGGGCGAGCCCGATCTCTATCTCTACGAGATGATCCAGATGAGTGACTGCGGGCGCTACCGCTCCCGGATCTGGCAGTGGATCAAGGCTGGACGCATCCACATGCGCACGCTGATCGACGAGGAAAAGGTCTCCGACACCTGGGAAGGTTACTGAGCCACTGCGCCCGAGGGGTCTACGCGGCGCCGATCTGCCGCGCAGACCTCTCAGGCACGTCCTCCGCGGACTCGCCGTCACGCGCACCGGGGGGCCGCATCTTGTCCACCACATCGGTACGCAGCAGCAGGCCGCAGAGAATGGCCACTGCCAGCAGAATCGAGATCACCACGAATGGCAGGAAATAGCTGCCCGAGCTGTCGTAGAGCAAACCGGTCACGAACGGTCCGAGCCCCCCGCCAAAGGTGTCCAGCACGGTAATCGCGCCGACGATCTTGCCGAGCGACTTCAAGCCGAACAGGTCCGCGCACAGCAGCTGGATGAGCGTGTAGATGCCACCCCAACCGAAGCCGAACAGGCCCAGGCCGATCCACAGCAACTGTGGACTGTGAATGGTGCTGGTCAGCACGATGCACAGGACCCCCGAGAACATCAGTGCCAGGCCGACCAGAAGCACCCGCTGACGCCCCAGCGTCTCGGCCAGATGACCGCTGATCAGCTTGCCCACGAGCCCACCGATGAACAGGATGCTCGAGGCGCTGGAGGCCACCATCACGGAATACCCCTCCTCGCGCATGAACAGGAAGGTGTGTGTGCCCATGGCAAGAATCGAGTAGAACGTGCACATGGCCAGGCCGGCCAGCATCCAGAAATTGCGGCTGCGCAGGGCCTCGCCCAGCGTCATGCCGTAGTGGGTGGCGGCTTCGGCCGCCTTGCCGGCAGCGTCGCTCGCATTCTTGGGCGGCTGATTGCGTACCAGCAGGACAATCAGCGGGATCATCACCAGCGGCAGCACGGCGACCCACAGGAAGACTTCGCGCCAGTCGCCGAAATTCAGCAGCCAGGCATTGAGCGGCGGCAGCACGGCATTGCCGATGCTGGTCCCAGCCAGGGCGATCCCGATGGCAAGACCACGTTTTCGGACGAACCATCGCGAGACCAGGATGACGTTGACGATCAGCCCCGCGAGCGTCAGCAACACGCCGAACAGGAAATGCACGATGTAGACGTCGCGCAGGCTCTGCACCTGACCGTAGTACCCGTAGGCGACGGCAAGCAGCAGCATGCCCGCCACCATCAGCGGCTTCACGCCGACGCGGTCGGCCAGCGCCCCGGCAAAAAAACCGAGGGCCCCGGCGGTGAACAGGGTGATGAGATCGCGGAGTTTCAGCGCGCCCACAGTCACCACCCCGCGATCGACCAGGGCGCGGAGTTCAGCGTCCTCGAGTATCACGCCCTCTGCGGCCAGCAGTCCACGTAACGCCGGCACCCCGGCGCGGATCCGGCCGTCTTCCGCGAGTGCCCGCAGGGCCTGGGGGTCCACGGTGATGCCGTGAGCCTGGTTCAGTTCATTCACGATCCCGATCGCGGAGAGCTCGTCGATGATCAGCTCGTCAAAGACCGTCGGCCCCGTCAGCGTCATGCCGTTGGATACGGACAGGATAAGAAACGCGGTAAAGGCGATGACCCAGCCGTAATAGAGCCGGGATCCGGCGGTGTCAGCCATGATGCTCTCCCCTGCGGCGCGCGGCTGACGCCGCAGGCACTCGCGTCAGACGGCCATACCGGCCTGGTAGCCCTCGCGAGTGGCCGCCAGGACGGTGCGCGGGGCGAAACAGTCCCCGACCAGACGCACCTCCAGGCCGCGCTCGCGCAGCGGTTTTTCGAGGCTGGCATTCGGCGCCCGTGGTGTCGCGTAGGTGAACAGCGCGACCTCCTCGATCACTGCCGGCGCACCTGTGTACACGTTATGCACGACCAGGTTGCCGTCGGCGAAATCCGTCCCGGGCGCGAGATCGCTGCACAACACCAGTTCGACCCCCGCACGATACAGCCGCTCGTAGAGGTTCTGCCGGGTGACCAGGGGCTCGTCCTGGGCCACGCGCTCGCGCGGGGTCACGATCACCACCCGCTCGAAGATGCGCTTCAGATGCAGCGCCGAGGCATAGGTGCCCGCGGTGTGATCATGGTCGTAGATCACCGCCGTGCCCGCTTCCTGGCCGCCGTAATCGAGCAGCCCGGGCATCAGCGCGCGCAGGTCCGGGATCATGTCGTCCTCGCGCAGGGCCGGGTCGAGCTGGTGCGGCCAGATCATGGTCGAGCCAGTGGCGAGGATCACACTGTCCGGCGACAGGGCCAGGATATCGTCCACGCCCGCGCGCAGCCCGAGCTCGAGCTTGAGCCCGGCGCGCTTGCCGGCCAGGGTCTGGTAATCGTAGATCGACGAGAGATTCTCGCCGCCGGGGAGCGCCGCATGCAGCCGGGTCTTGCCGCCGGGCTCGCTGCCCGCGCCCAGCACCGTCACCTCATGGCCACGCGCCGCGGCCAGCCAGGCGGCCTCCATGCCGGCGATGCCGCTGCCGACCACGACCACACGTCGGCGCACTTTCGCCGGCGACGGCCACCAGTCGGCTTCATCCGGCTCGCCCACTCGCGGGTTGTTGTCGCAGGCAATCGGCGCACCATCCTCGATGATCACCGACCAGCAGGTGTTGCAGCCCACGCAATAGCGGATATCCGGTTCACGGCCCGCCTGCGCCTTCTTCGCCCAGGCCGCGTCGGTGACCAGCGGCCGGCCGAGCCCGATCAGCTCGGCCGCCTCGCTCTCCAGAATGCCCTCGCCCTCGGCCGGGTCGGTGATCACGCCCAGCGCCATCACCGGGATGCCGTTGGCCGACGCCCGCAGCTGGCGGGTGAGCTCGGTGTAGGGCGCACGCGGGCCGAACAGGTCCGGGATGTGCTTGTGCAGCGCGCGCGAGTGGCTGCCCTGCGCGAAGCAGAAATAGCTGACCTGCGCAGGGTCTGCCAGGGTCGCGGTAATCCGCCCGGCCTCCTCGGGATCGATGCTCCCGGGCACACTGTCGTCGCCGGGCAGCTTGAGCCCGATGATGAATTCACCCCCGCAGCGCTGGCGGATGCCTTCGACCAGCTCGGCCAGCAGGCGGGTACGCCCCTCGAGATCCCCGCCGTAGCGGTCCTCGCGGCGGTTCGACCAGGGCGACAGGAACTGGTGGAACAGGTGGCCATGCCCGGCGGAAATCTCCACCCCGCTGAAGCCGGCGCGATGCAGCCGCTCGGCGCCGGCCACGAACTCTGCGATCATCGCCTCGACCTCATCGGTCTCCAGCACGTGCGGCACCGTCCAGCTGAGGTCATCGGCCAGCGCCGAGGCACCGAAGGCGTACGGGTTTCGCCCGCGCTCGTGACGGCCGCGACCCGGATCCTGGAGCTGACCCAGCAGGCGGCAGTCTTCCCCTTCCACCGCTGCCGCCCAGCGCTGCAGACCGGGCAGCGCCTCATCGGTATCGATACGCACCTTGTAGGGCCGGTTCTGCCAGTGCAGGGCCGTCAGCGGTTCGGTGACAATCAGCGCCGAACCGCCGCGCGCGCGGTTGGCATGGTAGTCGACCAGCCGGTCGGTGACGGCGAAGCCCGCGCCGTACTTGGTGGTCATGGACGCGTGGCAGACGCGATTCCTCAGCCGTCGGCCGGACAGCTCCAGCGGCGAGAACAGTAACGGATACTTCGACGCGGTGTCCTCCGCGGGCTTGGCACTCATGCCGACTCCTTTCAGCGATGTATTCAGCGCGACCGCCAGGCTTCGCGCCCGGCGAGTGCGGTGGCGTAGATCTCTCGGCTCTGTCCGCCGGCCTGCTGCAGCAGCAACTCATGGGCGGGTGCGGTGACCTCGCGCCAACGCACCAGCGTGGCCTCGTCGGGCAGATGCACGCGAAAACCGATTTCGTCGGCCGCCTCGAGTTCCGCGGCATTGGCCGCCCGCACCTGCCGGCGGATGGCATCGCGAGCGGGGAACGCGCTGGTCAGCAGCTCGCGCACCTCCGGGGGCTGCGACTGCCACCAGTCGAGATTCGCCAGCACCAGGTTCATGCCGAGTGCGTGACCGGTCAGCATGAGGTGCGGTGCCTGCTCGGCAATGCCGGTGCGCGCATAGTACGGCACGGCATTCTCGCCGGCATCGATCATGCGGGTCTGCAGCGCCGGCACCACGTCGGCAAAGCCCATGGAGATGACGTCCGAACCCAGCGACTGGGCAAAAACCTGGGCCGCGATGCTGTTGGAGACACGGAACCGGCGGTTGCGATAGTCGCGCGGCTCGAGCAGGGGCTCGCGCGCATAGACGTGATGGAAACCGATCTCGTGCCACTGCAGCACGTGCAGCCCCTGCTCGGCGAGCAGCGCCTCGAGCGGCTCGGCGAGATGCTTGTCGAGGACATGATCGGCTTCCGCCTCGTCGGCGAACAGGAAGGGCGCGTACAGCACCGTGAGCTCCGGGACCAGCGCGGAGGCGGCCAGCGCGGACATGCTGGCAATCTGTACGCGACCGCGGCGCAGCCCGGAAAGCAGCTGCTCTTCCGAACCCAGCTGCCCGCGAATGAGCATCCGCAGGTCCACCGGCTCAGGCGAAGCCTCGACCGCCGCCTGGAACTGCTGCCAGTTCTCCGAGCCCGGCGAGCCGGCCACCTCGGTGCCACCGACGGCCAGAGGGATCCGACCGTCTCCGGCATCGTCGGCCGGCGCACAACCGACCAGCAGCCCGGTGGTCAGGATGATCAGCAGTGCAGTCAGGCGCATCGGAACTCCTCGTACGGCAGCTGGGCGCGGGTCGAACCCCGGATCCCGGCCCGCAAGTCTACCGCACGCTCAACCCGGCTGCGCCGATCCGTCCCGCCCCGTCAATGCCAGCCACAGCACCCGCGGCCTCAGCACCTTCAGCAGCAGCCTGCGGACCTCACGTGGCGTGAGTTCCGTCTGACACGGCAGCATGCCGGCCACGCCTTCGAGTACGATCAGACCATCACGGGCAACCACCTGATCGACCCGGACGTCGAGCTTCATGGCCGGTGTCTTGACCTTCATCGCCTCACCCCTCGCGCGACACAGGCGCCGCTCACGCCAGCGCATGCCGGGCCGCCGCCCGACCACTGATCATCGCCTCGGTCAGATAAGTGCCGTTCTGGTACAGATCCGACACCATCGAGCCCAGCTCGCCCGCTTCATACAACCCGGGAATCGGGGCCCGCTGATGATCGAGCACCTGGGAGTGCTGGTTGCGACGCGCCCCGCCGCCGGTGCAGACGATCGAGGGCGCGATCCGCACCGCATAATAGGGCGGAGTGGCCAGTGGCATCAGCGTCGCGGCATCGCGCCCGAAGTCCGGATCCGTCCCCTGGGCACAGGCGGCGTTGTAGCGCTCGACGCTGGCGCAGACCGCACCGGCATCCCGCCCCATGGCCTCGGCCAGCGCCTCCAGGCTCTCGGCACGCAAAATCCAGCCGCGTTCGATCTCGGCGCTGTTGTCCTCGCTCCAGTCATAGCCCCGGACCACCGGGTTCCAGCTCATCACCGTGGTGATCAGCCGGTTATGCACCCGGGTGGTCTCGTCAAAGAGCATGTGCACCGGGCCCGCGCGATGATGCGGGGTGTCCACCCAGTGTCCGTGCCGGTTTTCCTTGTAGTGGGTGAGTTGCAGCGCCGCGGTCTCGTTGTAGAAGCGTTGGTGATC
>RECU01000114.1 GCA_007693855.1 Gammaproteobacteria bacterium
GTGCCCGGCGAGACCACCGAGGCCTTTGCCGCGCTGGGCGCGGAATTCGATGTCGCCCTGGTCGTCAGCCTGTTCGAGCGCCGTGCCCCGGGCCTCTACCACAACACCGCCGCGGTGATCGATGGCAAGCGGGGGTATGTCGGCAAGTATCGCAAGATGCACATTCCCGACGACCCGCGCTTTTATGAGAAGTACTACTTCACGCCCGGCGATCTCGGTTTCCGCAGCTTCCCGACCGCCGCCGGGCAGCTCGGTGTGCTGGTGTGCTGGGACCAGTGGTATCCGGAGGCGGCCCGGCTGACCGCCCTGCAGGGCGCGGAGCTGTTGTTCTATCCGACCGCCATCGGCTGGCACCCCGAAGAGCGCGAGGCCTACGGGGCGGCGCAGCAGCAGGCCTGGGAACTCATGCAGCGGGCCCATGCGGTGGCCAATGGCTGTTTTGTCGTCGCGGTCAACCGCACGGGCTTCGAGCCGGACCCCTCCGGCGAGGGCGGTATCGAGTTCTGGGGGCATAGTTTCATCGCCGCCCCGGATGGCTCGCTGGTGTGTCTTGCGCCGGATCACGAGGAGGTCGTGCTGGTGGAGACGCTCGATCTCTCGGCCATGGAGCGCCAGCGCCAGGGCTGGCCTTTTTTCCGCGACCGGCGCATCGACGCCTACGCGCCGCTGACCCGGCGCTTCATCGACGAGTGATCGAGCGCGCCCTGCTCGAGCAGTTCAGCACCTGGTCACAGGCTGGCGAGGCCATGGTGCTTGCCACCGTGGTCGGCACCGATGGCTCCACCTATCGCAAGAGCGGCGCACGTATGCTGATTCGTGCCGATGGGCGATTCGCCGGATTGTTGAGCGGCGGCTGTCTCGAGGGTGATCTCGTGACGCACGCGGGTGAAGCCCTGGCCGCGGGCGAGGCGCGCCTGGTGCGCTATGACATGCGCGACGCCCGCCATGACGAGCTCTGGGGCCTGGGGCTTGGCTGCAACGGGCTGATCGAGATTCTGTTGCAGCCACTGGTGGCGGCGGAAGCCTACCGTCCGTTTGCCGAGATGGCGCAGCGTTTCCTGGCAGGCCATCGCCTGGTGCAGCTGCTGGTGGTGGCCTCGACAGACGCCTCGACCCGGCCCGGGGCTTCGCTGCTGCTCGACGGCGAGGAGCAGCTGGTCGATGGTCTGCCCCCCGGGCGCATCGATGCACTGCTGCAGGCCAGCCGGGAGGGGCTGTCCGGGGGGGCGCGCGCGGGGCGGATCACCGTGGGTGAGCTGGATCTGGTGGTGCTCCGGCTGCGCCCGCCGCCCTGTCTGGTGCTGCTCGGCGGGGGGGCGGATGCCGACCCGGTGCTGCGGATCGCCAGCGAGCTCGGCTGGGAGACGCGCGTGGCCGATCACCGGCCCGCCTACGTCGCCCGACTGCACACCGCGGGCTTCAGCCAGGCCCATGAACTCACCGCGGGCGCGCCGCTGCCGGCCGCGCTGCTCGAGGCCGCGGACGCGGTGGTGATCATGAGCCACCATCTGCAGACGGATCTGCACTATCTTCGGGAGGTCGCCGAGAGTCCCGTGCCCTATGTCGGGCTGCTCGGCCCGGCCGCCAGGCGTGACCGGCTGCTCGAGCGGCTGGGTGCCGAGGCGGCCCGTCTTGGGGGCCGGCTGCACGCGCCGGTGGGGCTGCGGTTGGGCGGGGAAGGCCCTGCGGCCATCGCGCTGTCGATTCTCGCCGAACTGCAGGGCGTTCTGCACCGGAGCCCGGATCATGAGCCGCCAGCGTAAGGGGCGTCGCAAACACAGCCAGCACAGCCGCCGGCGTACCCCGCCCGGCAGTTCACCCGGCACGCTGGTCGCGGATCCGCATGCGGGTGCGACGACCTCACGGCTGATCGCCTACGGGCCTGATGTACTGCTGGAGCAGCCTCTCGACGGGACGCCACCTGCGGCGGCGCGGCAGCAGGGGGTCGCGGTCACCTGGGTTCACAGCGCGGGGCCGGGCGATGCGGCCGACGTGAAGGCGCTCGGCGAACAGTTCGGGCTGCACGGTCTGGCGCTCGAGGATGTGCTCAACCGCCACCAGCGCCCCAAGGCCGAGGCCTATGGTGAGCATCTGTTCGTGGTCGCCCGCCTGCCGGGGCAGGTCGGGACCGGCGAGACCGGTCAGCTCTCGGTGTTTCTCGGTCCCGACTGGCTGCTCAGCTTCAGCGACGGTGGTGAGGCGTGGCTGGCCCCTGTGCTGGAGCGCCTGCGCCATGGCCGCGGCCGGTTGAGGAGTGGCGCCGCGGACTATCTGCTCTACGCCCTGCTCGATGCGCTGATCGACGGCTACTTCCCGGTGCTCGAACATCACGGCGAGACACTGGAACAGCTGGAGGATGCCGTGCTGTCCCGGCCGCATGCAGAGGTGGTCGCGGACATCCATGAGCTCAAGCACGAGCTGCTCACCCTGCGCCGTGCGGTCTGGCCCCTGCGCGAGCTGCTGAATACGCTGATCCGCGGCGATGCCCGCCAGGTCAGTCCGCAGACCGCGCTGCACCTGCGTGACTGCTACGACCACGTCATCCAGCTCATGGATATCGTGGAAACGTATCGCGAGATCGCCTCGGGGCTGGTGGACATCTATCTTTCCAGCCAGAGCGCGCGCATGAATGAGATCATGAAGGTGCTGACGATCATCGCCACCATCTTCATACCGCTGGGCACCATCGCGGGCATCTACGGCATGAACTTCGACCCGGAGGCCTCGCCGTGGAACATGCCTGAGCTCGGGTGGCGTTACGGCTATCCGTTCGCGCTGGGCGTGATGGCGGCGGTGGCCGGCGCCCTCATGGCGTGGTTCTGGCGCCGCGGCTGGCTCGGCAGGCGCTAGGTACCGGGCTGTCGCGGCCAGGCAGTGCGGCATTTCAGGCCGCCGGAGTTTTCAGGAGGACAAGGAAGTGCGCAGTCAATGGGCAGGCAAACTCGGGCTGGTGGCCGGGATGGTCATCGTGTTGACAGGCTGCAGTGGCAGGGAGGACCCGGGGATGGATGACATGTCGGCGCCGTCGGCGGAGGAACGTCGGGGCGCTGCGCTGAACGCGGCGATCCAGGCCGAGGAGGCGCCGCTCGAGTGGCTCGAGGCGGTCGAGGGTGAGGAGGCATTGGCCTTCGCGCGCCGCATGAACGAACGCTCACTGGCGCGGCTGCAGGGCGATCCGCGCTACGAGCGGCTGTATGGCCAGGCGCTGGAAGTGGTCGAAAGCACCGACCGGATCCCCTACGTCACCGTCCGCGGAGGCGAACTCTGGAACTTCTGGCGGGATGGCGACAATATCCACGGCCTGTGGCGCCGCACCACGCGCGAGAGCTACGCCACCGACGCACCGGCGTGGGACGTGGTGCTCGACCTCGACGCGCTGGCCGCGGAGGAGGGCGTCAACTGGGTATGGGCCGGGTCCAGCTGCCTGTCGCCCGAGTATCGGCACTGCCTGCTGACACTCTCCGACGGGGGCTCCGATGCCGCCGTGCGCCGCGAGTTCGATGTCGCCGAGCGGCGGTTCGTCGAGGATGGCTTCGTGATCCCGCAGACCAAGGGCGCCACGGCCTGGATCGACGCCGACACCCTGCTGGTGGCCACGGTGCTCGATGAGGCCGAGGCCACGACCTCCGGCTATCCCTTCGTGGTCAAGCGCTGGTACCGCGGAACCGCCATCGAGGACGCCGAGCCGGTGTTCACTGGCCGGCGCGAAGACGTGGGTGTGTGGCCGGCGCGGCTGCAGCAGGCCGATGGGACGCATTACCTGCTCGCCGTCCAGCGCGAGAGTTTCTTCGAGGGGATTTACTGGCTGTTGCCGGAAGCGGCGACCGGTGAACCGCTCGCCCTGCCGCTGCCGCGCAAGTCATCGCTGCGGGGGCTGTTCCGCGGCCAGCTGCTGTTCAGCCTCGAGGAGGACTGGACACCGCGGGCCGACGGACCGACCTATCCGGCGGGTGCGGCCCTGTCGATCGACATGGCCGCCTTTGCGGCCACCGGCGAGCTGCCCGAGGTGCGCGAGGTGTTCGTGCCCGGTGCACGCCAGTCGCTCGGCTCCCTGGGCGCCACGGCCAATACCGTGCTCGCCGTGATCAACGACAACGTGGTCAGCCAGCTGCACGCCTTCAGCTTCGATGCCGAGCGCGGTTGGGTGAGCCGGCGGCTGGACGCCCCGGACAACGCTTCCATCCGCGTGGTCACCACCGACGACCAGAGCGATCTGGCCTACGTGGTGGTGTCCGGATTCCTCGAGCCCGAGACGCTCTATCGCGTGACGCCCGACCTGGCTCTCGAACCTGCCAAGGCTGCACCGGCCTGGTTCGACGCCGAGGGTATGCTGGTCGAGCAGCGAGAGGCCGAGAGTGCCGACGGCACGATGATCCCGTACTTCATCGTGCGCCGCGCCGACATCGAGGGCCCGCAGCCGACGCTGCTCTACGCGTACGGTGGCTTCCAGGTGTCGCAGACGCCAGGCTACTCCGGCGTGCGTGGCCGGCTGTGGCTGGAGCAGGGCGGGACCTACGTGCTTGCCAATATCCGTGGTGGTGGCGAATTCGGTCCGGCCTGGCACCAGGCGGGCCTGCGCACCGAGCGTCAACGGATCTTCGACGACCTGATCGCGGTGGCCGAGGACCTCATCGCCACGGGTGAGACCACCGCACCGCAGCTCGGCGTGGTCGGCGGCTCGAATGGGGGGCTGCTCACCGGGGTGATGTACACGCAGCGTCCTGACCTCTGGGGTGCGGTGATCAGCCAGGTGCCGCTGCTCGACATGCTGCGCTTCCATCTGCTGCTCGCCGGCGCGAGCTGGCAGGACGAGTACGGTTTCCCGGACGAAAATGCCGAGGAGCGCGCGTTTCTGCGCGCGATCTCGCCGCTGCACAACGTGGCCAGCGATGGCGAGTACCCCCCGATGTTCCTGCTTACCTCCACCAAGGACGACCGCGTACATCCGGGCCATGCCCGCAAGTTCGCCCACCTGCTCGATGAACTCGGCCATGAGGTGCTCTACTACGAAAACATCGAGGGTGGCCACTCGGCCGCGGCGAACCTCCGCGAAGCCGCCAGGCGCGCAGCGCTGGAGTACGTCTTCCTCATGCAGACACTGAAGTAGGCCGTGCGCGCCGCGTCATGGCCCTGAAAGCCACGATCTTCAAGGCCGAGGTCCAGGTCTCGGACATGGACCGCCAGTACTATGGCAGCCACGCCCTGACGCTGGCCCGCCACCCTTCGGAGACGGACGAACGCCTGATGGTCCGCCTGCTGGCGTTCTGCCTGTATGCCGGCGAGGGGCTGCGCTTCGGCAAGGGCCTCTCGACGGAGGACGAGGCGGATCTCCACGAGATCGATGCCACCGGGCGTATCGAGCATTGGATCGACGTGGGCACACCCGATCCGCGGGAGGTCCGCAAGGCCTGCGGCAAGGCCGATCGGGTGACGGTGCTCGCCTATGGGCGCACGGCGGAGACGTGGTGGCGGCAACATCGCGAGGTGCTCTCAGGGCAGTCCAGCCTGACCGTGCTGCTGCTGCCCCTCGCCGCGACCGAGACCCTGGCGGCACTGGCGTCCCGCACCATGGAGATACAGTGCATGGTCCAGGACGCCACCGTCTGGTTCACCTGTGGGGACACGACCATCGAGATCTGTCCGCAGCTTCAGCATCCGCCGCCGGATTGAGGGCGTTCGCTCAGGGCATGTATTCGAGCAGCGTGAAGCGTGAGCCCATCGCGCCGTGCACGTACAGGCGGCAGTCGCCCCAGCGCTCCGGGATATTCCAGGCGACGTCGGCTTGGTAGGCGAGCGATTCCGCGTGCTGATCACAGAGTACTTCCAGCCTCTGGAGATCACCGGT
>RECU01000010.1 GCA_007693855.1 Gammaproteobacteria bacterium
GCCGCGGCGGCGTTGCAGGTCACCCGGCCGGGCGCGGCCGACGCCATCCCGGCCCGGGCTGAGGTGCTTTCTTTCATGAACCTCGCCTCGGAGGAGAGCTGATGCGCCGGTCGATCATCATCGATACCGATCCCGGCGTCGACGATGCGCTGGCGCTGGTCTACGCGCTCAATTGCCCGGCAGTCGAGTTGCGTGCCGTCACCACGGTGCATGGCAACGTCTCGGTGGAGCGCAGCACCCGCAATGCGCTGGGCCTGCTGGAGCTGGCAGGTCCGGACCTGGACATCCCGGTGGCCCGGGGTGCGGAGCGGCCGCTCAACGGGCTGTCCCGGCGTGAGGCGGACTTCGTCCATGGCGCCGAGGGGCTTGGCGAGACGCCGGTGTTCGCGCCACGGCGCGCGCCCGATCCGCGGCCGGCCTGGCAGCTCATCCGTGATGAAGTGACGGCCCACCCGGGCGAGATCACGCTCTGCGCCATCGGTCCGCTGACCAACCTGGCGTTGGCGCTGGCGCACGCACCGAAGATTGCCAGGCAGGTGGCGGGTGTCGTGCTGATGGGTGGCGCGGTCGACGTGCCTGGCAACATCACGCCGCAGGCCGAGTACAACCTCTGGGCTGACCCGGCCGCCGCCGCAGCCGTGCTCTCGGCGGCCTGGCCGGTCACCCTCGTCGGGCTCGACGTGACCACGCAGGTGGTGTGCAGCCGTGAGGACTTCGCGCAGCTTGCGCAGCAGGCGCCCCGGGTGGGTGGCTTCCTGGCCCAGGCCGCACAGTTCTACATTGCGTTCTATGAACAGGCCGCGGGCATTCCCGGCTGTCACCTGCACGACCCCAGCGCGCTGATTGCGCTCAGTCATCCCGAATATTTCCGACGTGAGGCCATGGCGCTGGAGGTGGCCCAGGACGGCGAGGCACGCGGGCGTACCCGCAGGGCAAGCGCTGGCGTCGGCCCGCAGGTGGAGGTGCTGACCGGCGTGGATGCCGCGGCGGTCAAACGGGCTTTCATGCTAACGTTATGTGCCGCCGACCGCGGCCCCGTTCCCTCCTGAAAGCAGCTTCCATGTTCACAATCGCCACCGTCGATTGCCGTGATGCGGATGCGCCGCGGCGCTTTGTCGCTTCCCTGCGCGAAACAGGCTTCGCCGTACTGACCGGCCACCCCCTGGAGACCGGTCTCATCGACGAACTCTATGCCGAGTGGGCGGCGTTTTTCGCCGACGAGGACAAGGCTGCCTGGACCCGCGATGTCGAGACCCAGACGGGTTACTTCCCGCTCGGCTCGGAGAACGCGCGTGGGCGGACGGTGAAAGACCTCAAGGAGTTCTATCACGTCTACCCGCAGGCCGCGTTGCCCCCGGCGGTCGAGGCGGTGACCTGGCGGGCGTATGCCGCGCTGGTCGATTTCGGCCGGGTGTTGCTGGGCTGGATCGACGCGGGCAGCCCCCCCGAGGTGCGCGCGGCTTATAGCCAGCCACTGGTGGAGATGCTCGCGGGCAGCCGGCAGAATCTGCTGCGGATCCTGCATTACCCGCCGCTTGACGAGGGTATCGAACCCGGTGCCGAGCGCGCGGCCGCCCACGCCGATATCAATCTCATCACCCTGCTGCTCTCCGGCAGTGAGCCGGGGCTCGAGGCGCAGGATCGCCAGGGCCGATGGCATGCCGTGCCCTGCGATGCCGGCATGATCACGGTCAACGTCGGCGACATGCTGCAGCTGGCCTCGGGCGGATGGTTTCCCTCGACACTCCATCGCGTGCACAACCCGCCGCTGGCCGAGAACCGCTCGCGCTATTCGATGCCGATGTTCCTGCATCCGCGGCCCGAGGTCATGCTGTCACCGACGGTCTCGGCACACGATTACCTCCAGGAACGTCTGCGCGAGATCGGGCTGAAAGCATGCTGAGTACCCTGGGTTTCGGGGTGTTCGGGTTTGCGGTTCTGATCGGGCTCGCCTGGGCCTGCTCAAGCCACCGTCGTGCCGTCGACTGGCGCCTGGTCGGGACCGGGCTTGCGCTGCAGCTCGGCCTTGCCCTGTTCGTCCTGCTGACGCCTTTCGGCACGACACTGTTCGACGCGCTGGCCCGTGGGTTCGTGCGGGTGATCTCTTTCAGTCGCGAGGGCGCGACATTCATTTTCGGTGATTTCGTCGATGTCGAGCAGTTCGGCTTCGTCTTCGCACTGCAGGTTCTGCCCACCATCGTGTTCTTCGCCGCACTGATGAGCGTGCTCTACCATCTTGGTGTGATGCAGCGGATCGTGCGTGCCATGAGCTGGGCGATCACGCGGGTGATGCGGGTGTCGGGGGCCGAGACGCTGGCCGTCAGCGCGAACGTCTTTGTCGGCCAGACCGAGGCGCCGCTGGTGGTACGTCCATACATCTCGGCGATGACGCAGTCTGAACTGATGACACTGATGGTCGGCGGTATGGCGACCATTGCCGGTGGGGTGATGGCGGCCTATGTCGTGCTGCTTGGCGGAGGCGATCCCGCTACGCAGGCGTTTTATGCCAAGCACCTGCTCTCGGCCAGCGTGATGGCGGCGCCTGCCGCGCTGGTGGTGGCCAAGCTGCTCATGCCCGAGGTCGATCGCCCGCTGACGCTCGGGCAGGCGACGCCACGCGAGGCCGAGCGCACCACCACCAACGTGATCGAGGCGGCTGCAGTCGGCGCAGGCGAGGGCGTCAAGCTGGCGCTCAATGTCGGGGGCATGCTGCTGGCGTTTCTTGCGCTGATCGCACTGATCAACTTCCCGCTGGTCTGGGTGGGCGAGGCGACGGGCTTGAGTGCCTGGCTGGGCGGTCGGCAGGGCGAGCCGGTACAAACCGACCTTGCACTGCTGCTCGGATATCTGTTGTCGCCGCTGGCGTGGATCACCGGCGTGCCCTGGAGTGACGCGCCCGCCGTCGGCTCGCTGATCGGTCAGAAGGTCGTGGCCAACGAGTTTGTCGCCTACGTTCAGCTGGCACAGGTCGCCGACAGCCTGAGCGAGCGCGGCCTGCTGATCGCCACCTACGCCCTCTGCGGCTTTGCCAACTTCGCCTCGATCGCCATCCAGATCGGGGGCATCGGCGGTATCGCGCCCGACCGCCGGGCCGATCTGGCCCGCTTCGGCCTGCGTGCCGTGCTCGGCGGGACCCTCGCCACGCTCATGACCGCGACCATGGCGGGTGTCATCACCTCATTCTGACGATCCGGCAGCCGTGCCTGCAGGCGATTCAGTTTGCATCATGCTAAGGTGCGCGCGAGCACCGCACTCCAGTCGGCGCCTCCAACCTCCCCGGAACACCCATGTTGAAAACGCTGCGGCAGGACTGGCTGTCCAACGCCCGTAATGATCTGCTGGCCGGCCTGGTGGTCGCGCTGGCACTGATTCCCGAAGCGATCGCCTTCTCGATCATTGCCGGCGTGGATCCAAAGGTCGGGCTGTATGCCTCCTTCTGCATCGCTACGGTGATCGCCTTCACCGGCGGGCGACCGGGCATGATCTCCGCGGCGACCGGCGCCATGGCCCTGCTCATGGTCACGCTGGTTCGCGATCACGGGCTGGAATACCTGCTCGCCGCCACCATCCTGACGGGCATCCTGCAGATCATCGCCGGCTGGGTTCGACTGGCGACGCTGATGCGCTTCGTATCAAGGTCGGTGATCACAGGCTTTGTCAACGCGCTGGCCATCCTGATCTTTCTCGCACAGATCCCCGAGCTCACCAATGTGAGCTGGAAGGTCTACGCCATGACCGGTGCGGGCCTGGCCATCATTTACCTGTTTCCGCGGCTGACCCGGGCCATCCCTTCTCCGCTGGTCGCCATCGTGCTGCTGACCGTCGTCTCGATCGCGATGGGGCTCGACATCCGTACGGTCGGTGATATGGGCAGCCTGCCGGACACGCTGCCGGTGTTCCTCCTGCCCGACGTGCCGCTGAACCTCGAGACCCTGATGATCATCCTCCCCGTCTCGGCCACCCTGGCGGTGGTCGGTCTGCTGGAGTCGATGATGACGGCGTCGATCGTGGACGACCTGACCGACACCTCCAGCAACAAGCATCGCGAGTGCGTCGGCCAGGGCATCGCCAACATCGGTTCCGGGTTTCTGGGCGGCATGGCCGGCTGCGCGATGATCGGCCAGTCGGTGATCAACGTGAAATCCGGTGGCCGGGGGCGGCTCTCGACACTTGCCGCGGGAATGTTCCTGTTGCTGATGGTGGTCTTTGCGGACCGCTGGGTGGCCCAGATCCCGATGGCAGCACTGGTGGCCGTGATGATCATGGTCTCGATCGGGACCTTCAACTGGCGCTCGATACGCGATCTCCGGGAACACCCGAAGAGTTCGAACGTCGTCATGATCGCGACGGTGATCGTGACCGTAGCGACCCACGATCTCGCCAAGGGCGTGCTCACTGGCGTCTTGCTGTCCGGATTTTTCTTCGCCCACAAGGTCGGCCAGCGGTTTGTCGTGCGCTCGATCGCCGTGGATGAAGGCCGGGCGCGCGAGTACACCGTGACCGGCCAGCTGTTCTTCGCCTCGGCGGAGCGGTTCGTGAATTCCTTCGATTTCCGTGAGGTCATCGAGCGAGTGCGTATCGATGTCAGCCAGGCGCAGATCTGGGACCTGACGGCTGTCGGGGCGCTCGATCGGGTGGTCAACAAGTTCAAGCGTGAGGGTACGGATGTCGAGGTCATCGGCATGGATGCGGCCAGCGCGACGATTGTCGACAGGCTGTCCGAGCCTGACGCGGATCCGACGGCCGGCCACTGAGGGCGCATCATGGAGACCGAACCGAAAATCCTCGCCTGCGTCGACCAGTCGCGATATGCCGATTTCGTCGCCGATTATGCGGCGTGGGCGGCGATACGTCTGGCACTGCCGCTGGAATTCCTGCATATCATCGATCGTCATGAGGATGAGCCGGTCATCCGGGATCGCAGTGGTGCGCTGGGGATAGATACCCGAGAGGCGTTGCTGCATACCCTGTCGGAGGCCGATGAAGCGCGCAGTCGCGCGGCGCGCGAGCAGGGCCGGCTGTTCCTCACCCGGTTGCGTGAACGGGTCGTCGCGGCAGGTGTGGAGACGGCCGATATCCGCCAGCGCCACGGTGAGCTGCTGGAGACGCTGCAGGAGCAGCAGGAGAATGTCGAGCTGTTCGTTCTTGGCCGTCGGGGAGAATCAGCCGAGATCACCCAGCGCGACCTCGGGCGTCACGTCGAGAGCATGGTGCGCTCGCTGGACAAACCCATCCTGACCGTCTCGCAGGAATTTCGTGAGCCGCGCCAGGTGCTGATCGCGTTCGACGGCAGTGCGGTGACCCGCAAGGGTGTAAAGATGGTCGCCGAGGGGCGACTGTTTACAGGCCTGCCGATCCACGTGTTGATGTCAGGCAAGCCGCGGACCGACGCGGAGCGGCAGCTGCAGTGGGCCCGCGACATGCTCGAGGGTGGCGGTTTCGAGGCCCATGTGGAGATGATCCCCGGGGATCCGGAAAGCGTCATCGCCCAGACGGTCCTCGACCGCGACATCGACATGCTGGTGATGGGCGCCTATGGCCACTCACCGATCCGCACCCTGCTGTTCGGCAGCAAGACCGCCGACCTGCTGCGCTCGGCGAGTATCCCGACGCTGCTGATGCGCTGAGCCGGC
>RECU01000020.1 GCA_007693855.1 Gammaproteobacteria bacterium
CGGGGGCTCCTCGAGCGGGGCTACCGTGCCGGCGGGGTCGGCTGCCGCCGCCAGGTCGCGCAGCAGCCCGGCATCGACCTGCGGACTCAATCCGGCATCCACGGCGTCGCGCATGCCGTGAAGTGCATCGGTACACCGCTGCAGCAGCGTCAGCAAAGCCGGGGATGCCGGCACCTGACCGGAGGCCACCTGTTCCAGCAATGACTCCATCTCGTGCGCAACATCGCCCATCGGTATCAAGCCGGCCATGCGTGCGCCGCCTTTGAGCGTATGCAACAGCCGCTGCAGCTCCATCACCTGAGCACTGTCGTCCGGTTGCCAGCGGTCCAGCAGGTCGTCAGCCTGCTCGAGGATTTCCGCCGCTTCCTCGCTGAAGATCGCCGCCAATTCGGGATCGGGCGTCTCGATGGCTTCTGCGGGAATCTCGGGCGCCGGGGCTGTCATGGTCTGCCACTGGCCGGAATCGGCGGCTTCGGCGGCCGCTGCGGCTGCGTTCAGTTCCGCCAGCGGCGTCTCGAAAGCAGCAACAACACCTGCCGTATCGACCTCAACGGGCAGATCGTCGGCCAGCTGGGCGGTCAGGGTTTCGATCTCCGCTACGGCGGCTGCGAGCGCCTGCTGTCCCGCAGGCGTCACCGGCGCACCGGCCGCCATCAGACCGCGGACATAGCGCTCCATCGGCTCGGCCAGGGCCTCTCCGGACTTCACGCCAGCCATGCGGGCACTGCCGAGCAATGTATGACAGGCCCGGTGCAGGCCGTCGGTAGGTCGCGGCGGCGCTGGTGCATGCTCGACCTGTTCAAGAAAGCTCTGCACCGTCTGCAGGTGGCCACGAGTTTCCTTGAGGAAGATATCGCGCAGCACCGGATCCATCTGTGGCTCACGGACCGGTGGCTCTTCAGGCTCGTCCGCCAGCCCCTCGCCTGCCGGCGTTGCCGCGGAGTCTGGCCGTCGTGACGCTTCACGCGCCTGGCGAGCCGCCAGCACGTCGCCGCCAGCCAGCGCCTGCGCCTGTTTCATCAGGGCCCGGAAGTCAGCGCGCGGCTTGATGCCGAGCTCGAGTTGCTCCACCAGCTGCGGGAGCACACCAATCGCCTCACCGATGAACGTAACGATGTCGTCGTTCAGCGCAAGCGTGCCATTGATCAGCCGGTTGAGCAGGTTCTCGACGTTCCATGAAAACTCGCCGATGAGCTGGGCACCCACCATGCGTCCACTGCCCTTGAGCGTATGGAACGACCGGCGTACCGCCACCAGTGACTCGGTATCGGCTCGATTCGCCTGCCACGCCGGAAAATGGCGGCCCAGGGTGACCAATTCTTCCTTGGCCTCTTCGATGAACACCTCCAGCAGCTCGGGATCCGCCCGGGTCTCATCATCTGTCAGCATCCGCGGCTCGACGGGCAGTCTGTCCCCAGGCTCCGCCCCAGGTTTGGCGGGGGACGCGGCGACCGCCGCCGCCTCTGCGGCCTCCTCTGGCTCGGGCGTGGCGCCAGCCGGCACCGGCTTGCCTGGAGTCACGGGCAACAGCACCTCGAGACAGGACTCGGCGTTATCCAGCATGTACCAGGGTTCGCCTCGCCCGACCGCGAGCGTCTCCATGTAGTACTCGAGACTGACGATCGCATCGGCCAGCCGATCGGCCTGTTTGGGGTCGAGATCAGTCCGGCCTGGCCGCAGACGATCACGCACCACGCGTCCAATACGCTCGACCACCCGCACCGCGCGTTCCTTGCCAAGCATCAGCAACGCCGCAGTGATGCCGCGTAACAGACCGGGCACCTCATCGAGCAGCGCCGGGCTGCTCGACTGCGTCAGCGCCGAGGAGATGGCGTCTTTCACCCTTGCGAGATTCACCGCACACTCGCGCAGCACGGCGCCGGTGACTTCGCGATGTTCGTCGTCTGCAGACTCACCCTGCGGGTGATCTGCGCCACTGGCTGCAGGGCTGGCCATACGCACCAGTTGCTGATCGATGCTGTCCTCGACCTGCAGCAGGGCCGCAGCGATCGACAGCAGTGTGGCCTCATTGACCGCCTCCCCTCCGCGCACCAGCGCGCCGAGCTGGCGAATCTCGTTCAGCACGTCGCCGCGCAACTCGCCGAGACCGAGCACCCCGAGCGTATCGGCGATCTTCTTCAACATGTCGAGCTGCGGGGCCAGCACCGAGGCATCCTCGCTGGCGGTGCGGACGTGAATATCGAGTACGTCCTTGACCCGCGCCAGATCCTCCTTGATCGCCGCGGCCACCGTCTGCATCAGGCGGATACTGGGGCCCGACAGGCTTTCCCGGGCCGCCGCGACCTCGTCGTCGCCCGGCAGCAGTTCTGACAGCGCGAACGAGGCACGAATCGCCTCGACCCGTTCGCCACTGCTCCTGGCCCGCGCGACGTAATAGAGCAGATTGTTCAACAGGTCGAGCGGCGGATCGGCCGCCACCCCTTCCTCACCTTCGGCCATCAGCCGCTTGATCTGACGGTCCGCCTGGCCCAACAGGCGCTTGACGGTGACGCCCGCGTCCAGACCCCCGTCAATCAGCGCCTCCAGCACACCGCCCACCACCCACCAGATCTGCCTTACGGCATCGGTGCGGGCTGCCGCTTCGATCTGACCCGCCGCGCGCGCCAGTCGCTCGAGGTTGCGAGCCTGGTCCTGAGATTTGATAAGGCCAAGCAGCGCCAGCTGAAACGCCGGGCGCATCTTGCGGGCCACGTCCTGGAGATCGACTTCCGGCGCCGGCGCCGGCCGCCCGGTGGCCACCTCGGCGGCCCTGCGATCAGGGGTCAGGTTGAGCAGCAGCAGAGTACCTTCCGAGAGCAGCGGCCGCCCGCGCACTGCCCGCAGATCGTTAAGCAGTGGCAACAGAACCAGTGCGATGTCACGCCCGCCGGACAGCACCCGCTCGAGATAAACCGGGAGCTGCACCATCGCCCGGCTGAGCGCCTCGACCGCCTCGTCCCAGTTCCGTCCGGCCTCTCCCCCGAGCAGATAGTCGCAGACGTGCTCCATTTCCTCGGCAACCAGGGACGCCCCATGCACCTCGACGATCCGCAGGGCACCGCGCGCGAGATGCAGCAGGCTGCGGCTCTGCTGCAGCGACTCCTGACGACCCCGCCCCTGGACAAAATCCTCCAGGGCGCGCTGGGCTTCGGCCAGCGTGCTGTTCAGCTCGCGGGTCACCAGTTCCAGCGACTGCGCGGCGACATCCCCGACCGGGGAACCCGCCTGTGCCGCCGGACCGGGAGGAGAGGAAGAAGCGCTCATGCGTCAGCCCGACCGCTTCCTCAGGGGCTCGGCCTCAGGGGTATGACCCCGTGTATCGTCGTCACCGAGGGGCTCGGCCTCCTCCAGCTCCGGGACAGTCAGCGCTACCGGTTCGCCCTGAATCTCCCGATAAATTCGGCTGGTCTGCTGCATGGCCTCGGCCTCGTTGGCGCCCACCGGCAAGCGAAACCCCGATACCGTAGCCCGCAACTGGCTCGCCAGGGTCACCAGTTTGGCAATCTCGCTGGCCGTCGCACCTGCGCCCTCTGCGGTCTCAACGCTGATCTGGCGAAGTGCGCTCATGTTGTGGGTGATGTCCTCCGCAGCATCGGTCTGCTGGCGGGCGGAGCTGGAAATATTCTGCACCAGCGACGCGATCTGGTTGGATACCTGTTCGATTTCTTTGAGGGCCGCGCCGGCATTCTCCGCGAGCAGGGCGCCACCCACGACGTCCGTCGTACTGCGCTCCATCGACACCACGGCCTCGTTGGTGTCTGACTGGATGGTACGCACCAGCACTTCGATCTGCCGCGTCGCATGCGCCGAGCGCTCCGCCAACCGCTGTACTTCGTCGGCCACCACCGCGAACCCGCGACCCGCCTCACCCGCCATCGAGGCCTGGATCGACGCATTCAAGGCCAGGATATTGGTCTGCTCGGCAATATCGTTGATCAGTTCGACGATGTTGCCGATTTCCTGGGAGCTCTCACCGAGCCGCTTGATGCGCTTCGAGGTGTCCTGGATGGTCTCGCGGATGGTATTCATGCCCACAATGGTACGACGGACCGCCTCTCCACCCTTGTGGGCGACATCCACCGAGTGGCGGGCAACGTCCGAGGCGCGCTCCGCATTGCCGGAGACCTCCTCGATGGCCCGCGTCACCTGGGCAATCGATTCGGAGGCTGAAGTCACCTGCCGCGACTGCCGGTCCGAGGCCTGTGCCAGCTTACCGGCCGTGGCCTCGGTGTGCTTGGCGGCACCGTCGACCAGCACCGCGGAATCCCGGATGGTCAGCACCAGTTCTCGCAGCGCTTCGATGGCGTAGTTGATCGAATCGGCGATCGCCCCGGTAATGTCCTCGGAGACCGTTGCACGGACGGTGAGATCGCCATCAGCCAACGAACCCATCTCGTCGAGCAGCCGCAGAATCGCCTGCTGGTTACGCTCGTTCTGCGCCGCCTGGATTTCGGCGGCCCGGCGAAGATCAGCGGCACGCCAGTACAGCAGCATGAGCAACGCAAGCACCAGCACCGCGGCACCCACCAGGACAAGTGTCAGCCAGCCCGCGGCGGTCGCGCCACCGCCCGGCACGCTGAGCAGCGGGAACAGTTCCGCGGCCGTGGTCCGGATAACACCCGTTGCCGCCTGCGCCGTGACCATGCCATCACCCGCCGCCAGGGCCGCCCGAAGCGCATCGGCCATCCCGGCATACACCTCCTCGACCTGCGACAGCTCCGCAGCGGCTGCCGAGGGTACGGCCTGCAGGCCGAGGCCTTGATCGTCACCGGCCAGCCCGGCAAGAATCTGGCGCATCACCGACTGTGCATCGACGAGGCGCTCGAGGCCGGCGCGCAGGTTTCCACGCCCGCTGGCCAGAACCGTCAACTCGCGCTCGGCACGCTGGGCGGTCAGTTCGAAGCGTTCCAGAAAGCGCTGGTTCGCTGCGAGTTCCGTGGCCGGCAGGCTGGCGGCGAGCCGACCGCTGGCGGCCAGCAGCAGGGGCAGTGCAGCGGTCATGCGCTCACTTGCCGTGTGCAGCGACAACACGTCATCGCGGGTGCCGACAAGTTCCAGCAGCTGCGTGTCGAGGGTCGCCAGCCGGCTCCGCGCGGCCGTCCCGTCGGCCTGGGCGGAGAGGCGCGACAACCGCGAGCGGGCCGCCTCCAGGCGCTCGAAGGCCGCCGCGTCACCCGTGAGCGCCTGTTCACCGAGCTGTCCCACGCGCTGACTCAATGCCGCGAGTTCTGCGGCGTCGCCCGCTCTGGGCGCAGCGCGATCAAGATAGGCACTGAACGCCGCTGCCAGCAACAGGGCGAGCAGCACAGGGCCCAGTACCGGGAACCAGCGCGCGGCAATCGATTTCTTCAGCATGGGCTCGCCATCCTTCCAGGTCCCTGTCGGCAGACCGTCATTCTGCGGCCTGCTGAAAACGTTCATGCTCGACCAGGGCATACAGGTCGAACACCGGCCAGGTGTCCCCGCCATCGCGGTAGGCACCGTCAAGATACTGCTCGGCGCGGATCAGCGTCGCAGGCGCTGTCGGCTGGTAGCCGCTGGTCGGAAACCGGCGAAACCCGATCACCTCATCGACGATCAGCCCGGCCGGCACCTCGCGGTGGTTGACCACGAGCACGCGGGCCTGGCGCTCCTTGGAGGCCGTCCCGGCGCCGAACAGCGCTTTCAGATCAGTCAGGGCCAGCAACTGGCCGCGCAGGTTCGCGATCCCGCGCAGCCAGCTGCGGGCGCCTGGCACGCGCGTCAGGGAGGTGGGCACCGGCAGCACTTCCCTGACCTGGTCCCGCGGGACGACAAACCGCTCAGGCCCCAGGCGCACGGCGATGCCTATCCACTCCTCGCCCGCTGACGCGCCGGCCCCCTCGGCGAGAGCCGCAAGACTGCGCCGCTCGAGCTCGCGCAGCAGCTCGAAGGGCTGGTCGCTTAGCGCGCGAAGACTCATGCGCTCCCGGCGCTGAGCCACTCACGCGCCTTGGCCACCAGATCCGCCTCACCCACAGGCTTGACCAGGTAGTCGACCGCGCCCTGGCGCAGGCCCCAGATCCTGTCGGTCGCCTCGCCCTTGGTGGTGATCATGACCACCGGAATCGAGGCGGTCTCGGGATCGCGGGCCAGCACCCGCGTCGCCTGAAACCCGTTCATGCCCGGCATCACCACGTCCATGAAAATCAGATCCGGCCGGTGGGTGCGGGCCATCTCCAGACCGCTCTCACCATCCGCAGCGCAGAGCGTGTCGTAGCCACTGCTGCGCAGCGCCTCCTGCATGACATGCACTTCGGTGGGAGAGTCGTCGATGATCAGTACCTTGGGCATACTGCAAACACCCTCAACGGGAGATGTGACCGTGAATGGCACCGAGCAGCTCGTCCTTGGTAAACGGCTTGGTCAGGTACTGCTCGGAGCCTACGATGCGCCCGCGTGCACGATCGAACAGCCCGTCCTTGCTGGAGAGCATGATCACCGGCGTGTCACGGAAGACCCGGTTGTTCTTGATCAGCGCGCAGGTCTGATAGCCATCCAGGCGCGGCATCATGATGTCCACGAAAATGATGTCTGGCTGGTGGTCGGCAATCTTCGACAGGGCATCGAAGCCATCCACCGCGGTAAACACCTCGCACCCCTCGCGGGACAGCAGGGTTTCGGCCGTCCGGCGGATGGTCTTGGAATCATCGATTACAAGGACTTTGAGTCCTGCCAGACTCGCGTGCTGGGCTGTGCTCACGAGGCATTTCCCCTGGTGCGTGGTCGCCGCTGCCCGCCGCGCGGTGAGCGGGTGGCAGACTGGCCTTTTAACATATTGCGCTCATCGCCTGCACCTGCCGATGCGTCGGGCTGCAGGCAGTGTACGCCGCCACCCGGGGGCGAAAACCTGCAGCAGTTCACACTGCCCGTCATCGCCGCCTGCCCGGCTGGAGCGGTATAGTTGGCGACCGGACGCCGGCCGGGATGCCGGCGATAGTGATCAGGAGTGATGCAATGACGACCGGGTCCCGGCAGATAGGCGTGATCATGGATCCGCTTGCGGGTATTTCGCCGAAGAAGGACAGCACGCTGGCCATGATGCTGGCGGCCCAGGCGCGCGGCTGGCAGCTCGTGTGTTTCGAACTCGCCGGGCTCGCCCTGCGCGACGGGGTGGCGCTCGGCCGCGGCAAGCGGGTCAGCGTCCATGACGATGAGCAGCGCTGGTTCGACGACACGGGGCCCTGGGAGGGCCGCCTGGGCGACCTCGACGTGCTGTTGATGCGCAAGGACCCGCCGTTCGACATGGAGTATGTCCATGCCACCTACATTCTGCAGCGGGCCGAGGTGGCGGGCGCCCTGGTGGTGAATTCGCCGACGGCCTTGCGGGACGTCAACGAGAAGGTCGCCACCGCCTGGTACCCGCAATGCACACCGGCCACACTCATCACCCGTCACCACGCGCAGCTGCGGGCCTTTCTTGCCGAGCACGGGAAGATCGTCATCAAGCCGCTGGATGGCATGGGCGGCCGCTCGGTCTTCGTGGTCGATGAACACGACCCGAACCGCAACGTGATCATGGAGACCTTGACCGACAACCAGGCCCGCTTCGTCATGGCGCAGCGCTATGTCCCTGAAATCACCGACGGCGACAAGCGGGTGCTGCTGATCGACGGCGAACCGGTCGAGTTCCTCCTCGCCCGCGTGCCGGGCGGCGGCGATCATCGCGGCAACCTGGTCGCCGGCGCCCGCGGCGAGGGTCGCCCGCTGGGACCACGCGAACGCTGGATCGCCGCCGAAGTAGGTGCCGATCTGGCGCGAAAAGGCGTGATCTTCGCTGGACTTGATGTAATCGGCGACTATCTCACGGAAATCAACGTGACCAGCCCGACCGGCATCCGGGAACTGGACCGGCAGTTCGGGCTGAACATCGCAGATCAGCTGATGACGGCCATCGAGCGCCGACTGGAGAGGCCATGATGGCGCGCTGGACCGTGCTGCTGGTGGCCTGCGTCCTGGCCTCCTGCGAGGCCGATCGTCCTGCCTGGCAGTACGGCTTTTCGGTCATGGGCACGGAGGTCAGCGTGCTCATCGCAGGCGCGGAGACCCGCGATCCGGCGCCGCATTTCGCGGCCGTCGAGGCGCGGCTGGAACAGATCGGGCGCGACTTCTATGCCTGGGCGGACGGCGAGCTGGCCGACCTGAATCGCGCACTCGCCGAAGGGCGAAGCTTCCAGGCGAGCGCCGACATGGCTGGGCTGCTGGCGCAGGCGCAGAATCTGTCGCGGCTCAGCGGCGGCGCGTTCGACCCCGGCATCGGCGCGCTGGTCGAATTGTGGGGCTTTCACCAGCCCAGGCCGGGCGTCGCGGGTACACCGCCGACCGATGAACAGATCGCCGCGCTGCTCGAGGGCTGCATTGGCATTGTCCGGATCAGCCTGCGTTCGCGACAGGTGGCCAGTGACTGCCGCGGCCCGCTGATCGACCTTGGTGGCATCGCCAAGGGCTTTGCCGTCGACGAGGCCATGTCGCTGCTGCGGGCCGGGGGCATTGCCAACGCCATGATCGATGCCGGCGGCGACCTGCGGGCCATGGGTCGCAATGGTCGCAGGGCCTGGCGGGTAGGCATCCAGGATCCCCGCGGCGAGGGCGTGCTGGGCTCCATCGCGCTGGCGAGCGGCGAGGCGGCGTTCACCTCGGGAGACTACGCCCGGTATTTCACCCATGAGGAGGTGCGTTACGCCCACGTGATCGACCCGGCCACGGGCTATCCGGTGACACACACGGCCAGCGTCACGGTGCTGGGCGGCCGCGGCATCGCCGCCGATGCCGCCTCCACGGCGCTGATGGTCGCCGGCCCGGAGCAGTGGCGAAGCATGGCCGAGCGCCTCGGCACCCGCGCGGTCCTGCGGGTGGATGCCGAGGGCAGCGTGGACATGACGCGCATTTTTGGCGGCAGGCTGGAAGCGGTGCCTGTCGTGACGGACTGAGCCATGCTGATCCACACCCGCGACCGACTGGGCTCAACGGTGTTCTTCGCCGTGGTGCTCCACGGCGTCCTGATCCTGGGCGTGACCTTCGGCAACATCAACTTCCGCGGCGCAGAGGACAGCAGCAGCCTCAGGGTGACGGTGGTGGTCCCGACCGACCGCACCACCGCCCCCGATGCTGACATCCTGGCCCAGGTCGACAGTCTGGGCAGCGGCACCCTGCAACAGTCGGTGGATCCGGCGGCGCCGAGGCGCGATACGGGTCGTCCGGCGGCGGCGCGCCCCGACCAGGGCAGCGACCCCGAAACCACGCTCCCCGGACGCCCCCAGGCCAGCCCGGATGTCCTGGCCGCGCGCACTGGCGAACGGGAGATCCAGGCTCTGCCTGAGCCCAGCGAACGCCATGACACCCTGCCGCGGCTGGCCCGAGCTGACGACGATCCGGACCGGCCGGTCAGCCGGCTGCTCACCGATGACGACCGTCTCGAGATCTCCGCGCCAGAGCGCGAACTCCTGCTCGGGCCGGACACCCGCGCCGACGAGGCCGCCGCCTACCTCGCAGCGTGGCGCAGCCGGGTCGAGCGGATCGGCACACGTCACTTCCCGGCGGGCCTGCCCGGCCAGCCGGGGACTGGAAACCCGGTGCTGGAAGTCTCCTTGCGGGCCGACGGCACACTCGCCGACATCGTGATCAAGCGCTCTTCCGGCCACGGTGCCATCGATCAGGCGGCACTCGACATCCTGCGACTCGCCTCACCGTTTGAGCCCTTCGAGGCGGCGCTGGCACAGCGCTACGACAGCCTGCGCTTTGCCTATGAGTGGCGGTTTGACGGCCTGCAGTGAGGGGCATGTCGAGCCTGCCGGACGAAAGGCATCACCGCGCAACGCGACGCGGTAGAATCGAGATCGGACAGCCACTCGCCTGAGGGATGCGGCGCCCATGGACAACCTCGTCAATCATTTCCTGATCGCCATGCCTGGCATGGGTGACCCCAATTTCGGCGAGACCGTCACGCTGATCTGTGAGCACAGCGAAGGGGGTGCGCTGGGGATCGTCATCAACCGGCCGATCGGCATGACCCTGGGCGAGGTCCTCGACCAGCTCGATCTGCAGAGTGAGGACAGCACCCTGTGCGACATGCCGGTCATGCAGGGCGGTCCGGTGCAGCAGGACCGGGGCTTCGTGCTGCACTCGCGCGGCGGCGACTGGGATTCCACCCTCGCCATCTCCGAGACCCTGCAGATCACCACTTCGCAGGACATTCTTGCCGCCCTGGCCGAGGGCCGGGGCCCGCAGCAGGTGCTGGTGGCGCTCGGCTACGCGGGCTGGGGCGCAGGCCAGCTCGAGCAGGAGATGGCCGCAAATGCCTGGCTCAGCGTGACGGCCGATCCGGCACTGGTCTTCGAGACACCCCTGGAGGAACGCTGGCAGCGCGCGGCCGGGCTGCTCGGCATCAGCCTGGAACAGCTCAGCAGCTACGCCGGTCACGCCTGAGACCACGCATCGATGGCACCCGCCACTCGAGGCATCACACTGCTCGCCTTCGACTACGGCGTGCAGCGCACCGGCGTGGCGACCGGCGAGAGCCATGCCGGGCTGACCCGGGGGCTCACGACACTGTATCCGGTGGAGGGCCAACCCGACTGGCACGCCATCCACCGGCTGGTCGACGAATGGCGCCCCGATCTGCTGGTGGTTGGCGTGCCCTATAATGCCGATGGCACCAGCTCTGCCATGACCGTGCGGGCCCGAGCGTTCGCCAAGGAGATTGCCGGGCAGACCGGCTTGCCGGTGGAGGAGGTCGACGAGCGCTTCAGTTCCCTGGAGGCAGGTGATCGCCTGCGCGAGCAGCGCGCCAGTGGCCTGAGACGACGGCGGCTGAGCCGCGAAGATATCGATCGGGAGGCTGCACGGCTGCTGGCCCGCCAGTGGCTGAGCAGCCGTGGCGGACCCATCGCCGACTGAACACAGGACAGATCCATGAACTCACCGGACCCGGCCCGCCCCCACCGCGGCACCATCCATCTCTGCGACGCCGAGGTGCTGACGCATGAGGCGCACGCGGCCGATCAGTACATTCTGCGGGTCCATGCCGCGGCCTGCGCCGAAGCGGCGCGCCCCGGCACTTTCGCCCACCTGACCTGCGACGACGAACTGCCGATGCGCCGACCTCTGTCGATCATGCGGGTCGACGCCGAGGCGGGCTGGGTGGAATTTCTCTACAAGACGCACGGCCACGGGCTGACGCGCCTCGCCCGTCGGCGGCCCGGCGAGCACCTGAGCCTGCTCGGTCCGATCGGCACCCCGTTTCGTCTCGATCCGGCGCGCCCGAAGCTGCTGTTGCTCGGCGGCGGCGTGGGCATTCCCCCGATGCTGTTTCTCGCCGAGTCTCTGGACCAGGATTCTCGGGCCCAGTGGCAGCCGCTGGTGCTGATGGGATCGGAAATCCCCTTCCCGTTCGAGATCGCTCAGGCACCGCGACGTGTGCCCGGACTGCCAGAGACAGCGAGCGCTGCACTGCAGCCGCTGGAAGCCCGTGGTGTCCCCAGCCGCCTGAGCAGCCTTGCGGGGCTCCCTGGCTGTTATCCCGGCTACGTGACCGACCTCGCCCGCCACTGGCTGGACACGCTCAGTCCCGCCGAGCGTGGGCAGGTGGCCATCCATGCCTGCGGGCCGACACCGATGCTGCGTGCGGTGCGCGCGCTCGCGGCAGAATACGCACTGCCCTGCCAGATCTCGCTCGAGGAATACATGGCCTGCGCCGTCGGCGGTTGCGCCGGTTGCGCCGTGGAGATCGTGCGCGACGGCCAGCGGCAGATGAAACGGGTCTGCGTGGATGGCCCCGTCTTCGAGGCCGCGGACGTCTGCTTCTGACCGTCGGCGGGGGCGCCGCTAGCCGAAGTTGATCCGCGCCTCGAGGTTCGCGCGCGAGTCGGCGTGGACCAGAGCCTCTTCCATGGAAATCCGCCCCTCGCGATAAAGCCGGAACAGCGCAGCATCGAAATTCTGCATGCCGGCCTCACTGCTGTCGCGCAACGCCTCCTTGACCCCGCTGATATCGCCCTTGTTGATCAGATCGGCGATGTGCGGCGTGTTGAGCAGCACCTCCACCGCCGCGCAGCGTCCGCTGTCACGGGTACGCACCAGCCGCTGGGAGATGATCGCGCGCAGGTACTGCGCAAGATCCATCAGCACCTGCCGGTGCTGATCGCTGGGGTACATGTTGATGATGCGGTCGAGAGTCTCGGCAGAATTATTGGCGTGCAGTGTGGCAATCGCCAGATGGCCGGTGCCGGCGAGGTCGATGGCGGCCTGCATCGTCTCGCGATCACGGATCTCACCGATCAGGATCACGTCAGGCGCCGCACGCATGGCTGATTTCAGGGCACGTGCATAGCTGCGCGTATCCAGGCCGACCTCCCGCTGATTGATGATCGACTGCTTGTTCGGATGCAGGAATTCGATCGGATCTTCGATCGTGAGGATATGCGAGGAGGAGTTTTCGTTGCGATGGTTGACCATGGCCGCGAGGGTGGTCGACTTGCCGTTACCGCTGGCGCCGACCATGAGGATCAGGCCGCGGCGGTGCAGCACCAGGTCTTTCAACACCTCGGGCACGCCGAGATCGTCCAGCCTCGGCATATCGGCGGTGATGTAACGCAGCACCATGGCCGTGTTACCGCGCTGATGGAAGACGTTGACGCGAAACCGCCCCAGCCCGGGCTCAAAGATGGCGAAATCGATTTCCAGATCGCGAGTGAAGGCCTCCATCTGGTCTTCGCTCATCAGGCTCAAGGCGGCCTGCTTGACCATCTTCGCAGTGAGCTCAAGCTTGTTCACCGGGATGATGCGCCCGTCTATCTTGATCTTCACCGGCGCATGCGTGGTGAAGAACAGGTCGGAGGCACGGCGCTCGACCATCAGCTTGAGCAGGGGCTTGGTATTCACGCGCCAGGGCCCAGCCGATCAGAAGCGCGCTTCGCGCGACTCTTCCGCCATCTTGAGACTGTCTGAATGGCTCTTCTGAAGCGTATCTTCGCGCTTGCTTTCCAGTTTCACGCGCAGGCGAAGCTCATTCTTGGAATCGGCATGCCGCAGGGCTTCCTCATAACTGATCATGCCGTGCTCGAACAGCTCGAAAAGCGCCTGATCGAAGGTCTGCATGCCCATGCGCGTGGACTTGGCCATGATCTCCTTGATCTGCACGACTTCGCCGCGGAAGATCAGGTCGGCGATCAACGGTGAGTGCAGCATGACTTCCATGGCCGCGACACGCCCGGCCCCCGACTCACGGGGGACGAGTCGCTGGGAGATCAACGCCCTGACATTCAGCGACAGGTCCATCAACAGCTGCTCCCGGCGCTCTTCGGGGAAGAAGTTGATGATTCGATCGAGGGCCTGGTTGGCACTGTTGGCGTGCAGTGTCGCCAGGCACAGGTGACCGGTCTCGGCAAACTGGACCGCATATTCCATCGTATCGCGATCGCGGATCTCGCCGATGAGGATCACGTCCGGTGCCTGGCGCAGCGTATTCTTCAGAGCCATGTGCCAACTGTCGGTGTCCACGCCCACCTCCCGATGGGTGATGACGCAGCCGGCGTGCGCATGCACATATTCCACCGGATCCTCGATGGTCACGATGTGCCCCCGGGAATTGTGATTGCGGTGGTTGACCATGGCGGCGAGGGTGGTGGACTTGCCTGAACCGGTACCGCCCACCAGGATCACCAGCCCGCGCTTGGTCATCGCGACGTCTTCCAGCACCGTCGGCAGCTGAAGACCGTCGAGCGTTGGAATCTTGGTGGTGATGGTGCGCAGCACCGCGCCGATCTGGCCCTGCTGGACGAAGGCACTGACCCGGAAGCGCCCGATCCCCTGGGGTGCAATGGCGAAATTGCATTCCTTGGAGGCGTCGAATTCGCGGCTCTGCTTGTCGTTCATGATCGCGCGGACGATGATCGAGCTCTGCTCGGCGGTCAGCGGTCGGTCGGTGGCCGGGCGAATCTCACCGTCCACCTTGATGGCCGGCGGAAATCCGGCCGTGATGAACAGATCGGAACCATTGGTGTCGATCATGCGCTTGAGCAGGTTCTGCATCAGACGGATAGCTTGATCACGCTCCATGACGCCCCCCTTGATGCCAGCGCAGCTCCGCCGGCATTCAGAATGATTCCTTGTGTACCGCCTTGAACCGCGCCTCTTCTTTGGTAATCAGGCCCTTGGCCAGGAGTTCCTGAAGATTCTGGTCCAGCGTCTGCATGCCGTGTGACTGACCGGTCTGGATGGCCGAATACATCTGCGCCACCTTGCCCTCCCGGATGAGATTCCGGATCGCGGGCGTGCCGATCATGATCTCGTGCGCGGCAATTCGGCCACCACCGACTTTTTTCAGGAGTGTCTGCGAAATCACCGCGCGCAGTGATTCGCTGAGCATGGAGCGCACCATTTCCTTCTCTGCCGCCGGAAAGACGTCGACGACGCGATCGATGGTCTTCGCCGCCGAACTGGTGTGCAGGGTGCCGAAGACGAGGTGACCGGTCTCCGCCGCAGTCAACGCCAGGCGGATCGTCTCCAGATCGCGCATCTCGCCGACCAGCACGACATCAGGATCCTCGCGCAACGCGGAGCGCAGCGCCTCGGCGAAACCCAGCGTGTCGCGATGCACTTCACGCTGGTTGATCAGCGAACGCTTGCTCTCGTGGACGAATTCGATCGGGTCCTCGATGGTCAGGATGTGATCCGGCTTGTTCTCGTTGATGTAATCGACCATGGCCGCGAGCGTGGTCGACTTGCCTGAACCGGTAGGCCCCGTGACCAGCACAATCCCACGCGGATGCATGGAGATGTCCTGGAAGATCTTCGGTGCGTTGAGATCTTCCAGGGTAAGGATTTCCGAGGGGATCATCCGGAAAACGGCACCACAGCCGCGCTGCTGGTTGAAGGCGTTGACACGGAAACGGGCGAGCTTGGGGATTTCAAAGGAAAAGTCGGTCTCGAAGAATTCCTCGAAATCCTTGCGCTGTTTGTCGTTCATGATGTCGTATACCATTGCGTGCACTTCCTTGTGCTGCAGCGATGGCATGTTGATTCGTTTGACATCCCCGTCGACGCGCAGCATCGGCGGCACACCGGCGGACAGGTGCAGGTCCGACGCTTTGTTCTTGACGGCGAAAGCGAGAAGCTGGGCGATATCGACGGTCATGCTCTGCTCTTGCAAGCTCCGGTCCGATGACCCACCCGGGCACGCCGGATGATGATCGGCGCCGAGGGCTTCGGATTCCAGAAGTTACCATAAAGTGATCCAGGACAATTTCGAGTATAGGCCAGTGCCGAGGATACGGCGTGACTGACCTCACGGAACGCTTCCGGCAGGTCCGGCGGGAGATCGAATCTGCCGCCCAGGTCGCAAAACGCGATATGGGCGACATCACCCTGGTCGCCGTCAGCAAGACCCGTCCGGCCGAGGCGGTGAGCGCACTCGCCGCCCTCGGCCAGCGCCACTTCGGGGAAAACCAGGCGCAGGAGGGGGCCAGCAAGATCGCGGCCTGCGACGACGAGCGGCTGACCTGGCATTTCATCGGCCACCTGCAGTCGAACAAGACCCGGCTGGTGGCGGAACATTTTGACTGGGTGCACTCGCTGGACCGGGAGAAGATCGCAGACCGGCTGAGCGCCCAGCGCCCGCACTACGCACCCGCGCTCGAAGTGTGCCTGCAGGTGGCTTTGAGCGACGAGGCGACCAAGGGCGGGGTCCACCCGGAGGCCTTGGCGGCGCTGGCCGAGCATGTCGCCGGACTGCCGAGACTGCGCCTGCGCGGCCTGATGTGTCTGCCACCGCCACCGGCGACCCCGGAGGATTCCCGGCCCTATTTTCGACGGCTTCGGGAACTGGCAGCACGCCTGCGCGCGGCAGGGATCCCGATCGACCAGCTGTCCATGGGCATGAGTGCCGATCTCGCGCCCGCGATTGCTGAAGGCGCCACCCTGGTGCGGGTCGGGACCGCCCTGTTCGGCGCACGCTCTACTGACGGCGCTGAGGAGACTTGGACATGACCCGAACACCGGACATCGGCTTCATTGGCGCAGGCAACATGGCCCGCAGTCTGATCGGCGGTCTGCTGGCCCAGGGGTATCCCCCGGAACGCCTGCACGCCGCCGATCCCGGGCTCGAGGCACGCGACGCCACCGCGGCGCTGGGTATCGAGGTGACCGCCGACAACCGCGCGCTGGCCGGCGCCGTGGAGGTGCTGGTGCTGGCGGTCAAACCGCAGGTGCTGGCCGAGGTGGCGGGAGAGATTGCGTCCACCGTGCGCCGCACTCGCCCACTGGTGCTCTCCATCGCCGCGGGTATGCCGCTGGCAGCCCTGGGGCGCCTGTTCGGAGACGTAGACCTGGCGATGGTGCGTGCAATGCCAAACACCCCGGCCCTGCTGGGGTGTGGCGCGAGCGGACTGTATGCCAATGCGGCCTGCAGCGTGGCTCAACGCGAACAGGCCGAGCAGATCCTCGCGGCCGCAGGCCTGGTAGCCTGGCTGGAGCACGAGGCCCTGATCGACGTGGTGACTGCGGTCTCCGGCAGCGGGCCGGCGTATTTTTTCCGCCTGATCGAGTTGCTCGGCGAGATCGGCAGCGAACTCGGCCTGCCGCCTGGCACGGCCCAGGCCCTGGCCCGGCAGACTGCCCTGGGGGCGGCGCGCATGGCCACCGAGAGTGGGCTCGCGCCAGACGAACTCAGACGCAGGGTCACCTCCCCCGGCGGCACCACCGAAGCTGCACTGGCGTCACTGGACGACTCGGGTATCCGTGCTATGTTCTCCCGGGCCCTGCAGGCGGCACAGACGCGTGCCAGGGAACTCGGCAGCGGCGACAAGGACTGACCGCGCATGAATAATGCTCTGCTTTTTCTGGTCAAGACCCTTCTTGATCTCTACATTCTGAGCTTTCTGCTGCGGCTGCTGCTGCAGTGGGTTCGGGCGGATTTCTACAACCCGCTCTCGCAGTTCATCGTGCGGGTGACCAACCCGCTGGTCCGTCCCCTGCGCCGCGTGGTCCCACCCCTTGGCGGGCTCGACACCGCCACGTTGCTGGTCATCCTGGGCCTCGAACTCGCGGCCACGGCACTGTTGCTCGGCCTGGCCACCGGCGGCGGGCCATTGCCCGGGCTGGCCACGCTGCTCTATCTCGCCGTCCTGCGCACCGTGGTGCTGGTCCTGCGGCTGTATTTCGTGGCGATCCTGATCAGCGTGATCCTGAGCTGGGTGGGACGGGATTCACGCCACCCGCTCGTGGCCCTGCTGAACAGCGTGGTCGAGCCGGTGTTGCGACCGGTGCGGCGAATCCTGCCCAGCATTGGCGGGCTGGATCTCTCACCGCTGATCGTGCTGCTGCTGATCCAGGCCCTGCTGATCGCCATTCCGCTGGGCGGCGTGCTGTACTGATCGATGCACGCTGTACGCCGCACGCTGTCGTTCCTGACCCTGCTCATCGCCGCCGGCGGACTGGTCGGCTGCAGCGACGAAGGCGGTGGCAGCACGCGCAGTATGCCGCAGGCGCCGCCGGCACCAGCGACCTCTCGCGACTTCGGCGATCACGTGTTGCATTACCGGGCCTTTCGCAGCGACGAGATCAGTCCGCAGATCGCCCGCGCACACGGATTGACACGCAGCAGACACCGAGCCCTGGTCAACATTGCGCTGGTGCGCAAGGTGCCCGAGACGATAGGACAACCCGTACGCGGCGAGGTCGGGTTGGCGGCCCGGAATCTACTCGGCCAGCAGAAGTCCGTGTCCATCCGGGAGATCGAGGATGGCGAGTCGATCTACTACATCGCCGAGACCTCGGTCAGTCACAACGAGACGGTGATCTTCGAGCTCGAGATTTCGCCGGCGGACAGCGACACGACCTACAGGCTCAGTTTTTCGCAGCAGTTTCATACGCGCTGATGCCCACAAGCCTGCAGGATTACCCGGCAGGAGTTACGCGCCACGGGACGCTGTGCTATCGTCATTTCGCGCGCAAGCGCGACGGCGTCATTTAACCCGCCAGAGACGGGCCGCAGGATCATCAGAGCACTCATTCAAGGAGAACGAATTCATGGCAGCGAAAAAGAAGGCCAGCGCCACCGCAAAGCCAGCACCCAAGCCGCCCACCAAGGCGGAAATCTACAAGACCATCGCCGAGCAGACTGGCCTCGCCCGCAAGGACGTGGTCGCGGTGTTCGACAGCCTGAACGGCCTGATCAAGAAGAACCTCAGCGGCCGCAATTCACCGGGACAGTTCACCTTCCCAGGGCTGATGAAGATGACCGTGCGAAAGAAGCCGGCCACCAAGGCGCGCAAGGGCATCAATCCGTTCACCGGCGAAGAGACAGTCTTCAAAGCCAAGCCTGCCTCCAAGACCGTCAAGGTCACGCCGCTGAAGGGCCTCAAGGACATGGTCTGAGGCCAGTGACTGTCCTGGCCGGCGGCGCGCCGATCGACCAGGACCGCCGAACATGACACGCCGGGGCAGTGCATGCCCCGGCGTGCGTGTTTAAGAGGGGCAGGCTCAACCGTCCCGAGGAGACGGCCAGGGCTTGCCGTCCTCTTCCTGCACCAGGTTTCGCAGGCGCAGCATGTCTGACTCCCGGATATAGAGCAGCCCGCCGATTCTGCGCACCAGTGTCTCCTCGCGCGGATGCAGGTGCCGGTCCGCCCATGCCACCCGCCAGAGCATCTCGACGATCGCAAGCTTCTCCTGCTCGCTCAGCGCCTCGTGCAGCGCACGCGTGAAGCGCTGCAGCGATACCGCGTCCTTGATCTCCTGCTCAGCCAGCGCCATGAGTTCCTCGGCCTCCTCCGCAGGCAGGGCGAAGTGGCGCTGCAGCTGTTCGAAGATCGCCGCGCTCTCCACGATCTTCTCCGACTCGTCGGCCCGCGCAGTCTCGACCAGCAGAACCGCCGTGGCCAGCCGAATGGCCTCCTCGCGATCCAGCGGCCCTCTTTCGTCGACGGACGCGCCAGCCGACAGTCGATCGATGATCTCGCGAAGCGCCCGGATCATGCTGTCAGACCTCCAGTTGACGGCGAGTCACCGTCTGCCCCTGCGGCATCGGAATCAGCGGCGAGAAACTCCGTCACATGCTCCCGCAGCTCGTTGAGCTGGCCATGGAAGAAATGCCCGGCACCGGGCACCCCGACGAACAACGGGCCGGGCGGTGCCGCGTTCAACCAGCCCATGACCTCATCGGTGGGCACCACATCGTCCTCCTCGCCCTGAACGATCAACCAGGCCGCCGGAACTGTGTCTTCCAACTCAAGGTTCAGGCGCGTCACGGCCGGGGCGATGGTCACCAGTTTTGCCGCCTGCCGGGCCATCGCCGCCCGCGCGGCAATGACGCCGCCAAAAGAGAACCCGAGCACCCATAGCGCCCGACCAGGCCAGCGCCCGCCCGCCCAGTCGATGACGGCCAGGGCATCGGCCAGTTCACCCTCACCTTCGGCATAGACGCCCTCGCTGCGCCCCACGCCGCGGAAGTTGAAACGAATGGCCGGGACGCCCAGCTGGGTGCAGGCTCGGGCGAGGGTATGCACGACCTTGTTGTCCATCGTGCCCTGGTAGAGCGGATGCGGATGGCAGACGACGGCCACCGCCACGCCCGCATCCTCGGCCGGGACTTCCTCGCGGACGTCCAGGCACCCCGCGGGCCCGTCGATCAGATGCGCCGTGCTGCGGGGTGCGCGAATCACTGGCATATCCATGATCGCTCCTCCCTGAAACCAAGGTGAGGAGCATGCAGGACAACGATGACAGCGGCAAGCGCGCCCGTACTGCGCACAACAGAAAGAACCTTCACCCCCAAAAAAAGGCCGCTGCCCCCCCTCAACCAGGGGAGCAGCGGCCAGCACACGGCTACGGCTGCCGCCCTAGAACTTATAACTTAGCTGTATCACATAGCTCCGACCGAACAAATCGTAACCCACGCCAGGCAGCGTGTTCAGGAACCGCGAAGCCCCTTGGGCGCCCGTGCCCGTTGGCAACACAGGAGGTGCTTTGTCGAAGACGTTACGAATCGTGAAAATTGTTTCCCAATTGGCGGCGGTGTACCTCGCAGACAGGGTGTGTGTCAGGTAATTGGGAGTCCGATTCTGACGATTCTGGTTTTCCGTACCCGGATCAAACTGACGGCCTTCCTTGGACTTCCCAATGAAGCTGGTGGACCAGGCGAATCGCCAGTCACGCCAGTCGTAGCGCGCCTGGGTCTGTGCGCTCCAGCGAGGATAACCCCAACGCCCCTCAAGATTGGTGACTGTCCCGAAGATCTCGATGTTCTGCCGGTCGAGGTAGGTCGCACTGGCGTCAACAAACAACCGACCCGCAGGCAACTCTCTCTGGTAGACAGCGTTGAGATCTATGCCTCGAGACTGCTGACGCCCGATATTGAGGTAGGAGGCATCGACAAAGGTCACGACGTTCTGCGCGTTACGCGGGCCGATACGCTCACAAAACGGGCTGGAGCGGTCAAGCGACGTATAACACTGGGCCAGGAAACCCGCTGCCGACGGAGAGGCAATCGTGTCTTTGACCTTGATATCAAAATAGTCGACTGCGAAAGAAACATTGATCCAGTCCGGCGTGTAAGCGATGCCGACAGTGACAGCTTCCGAGGTCTCGGCCTCCAGTCCCGCAGCCCCTGCGGTATTGACCAGGATTGAAGACGGGTTGAAGAATGTCGGCGGCAGTCCGTCGGCAGCGCAGTTGTCGTACAGAGGATCGCCTGGCTGCGAAATACTTCCATAATTGATGCAGGGATCTGAAAGATTACTGGCGAACCCGGTGAAGTCGCTGAGAAACTGCTCGTACAAAGCCGGAGGCCTGAAGGAAGTGCCGTAGGTGGAGCGCAGCAACACTTCAGGGGTCACGGCATAAGCGAGACCGAGCTTGTAAGTCGTATCCGAACCGAACGACTTGTAGTCCGTCCAACGCAGCGCGCCGGTCAGCGTCAGCTCCTCGGCAAAACGCATGCCTGAGAGCACCGGCACTTCCACCTCTGTAAACACCTCGGTAACCCGATCTCGCCCCCGAGTGATGCCCGCTGTCGAGAAACCCCAGAAATTGTTTCGCTGCGCTTCAATATCCGGCACGTCGTTGATGAATTCCTCCCGGAACTCACCCCCCAGCACCACGCCCACGGGACCCGCTGGGAGGTTCATCAGGTCACCCGTCAAGTACCCGGAGATCGTGGTCCCTTCATAGACGGTCTTGCCTTCCGTATCCTTGCGTATAAAGCTCAACACCGAATCCGGTAATTGGCCGCGCAGAAGAGCATCCTCGGTGAACAGATTCGCCGGCACGCAGTCGGGGAACTGAGCGCGGACGGTGGGCGCACACACGACCTCGCCGGTTTCTGCATCAATCACAAGCCCATTGACCGCCGCCTGTACCCTGTCATCCAGAAACTGTTGCGCCCGGTAGGTGCCCGTCGAGCGTCCGTACCCCACGAACAGATCATAGAACCAACTGGTGCCGCCGAGATCGCCCTCGATACCCGCAAAGACATTGTAACGATCCACATCGACGGCGAAGGTCGGATCACGAATCTCGTAGGTGGGCAGAACCGGCTGAACGAGACCACAGACGGGATTTCCACCGCAGAATGCAGGCAATTGAGAGAACGGATTGAATGGATGCAGGTTCGCACCATCGAAGGTAAATGCGTTCACCGCAGGGAAAAATTGAGCGAACCCAGAGGTCGACTGCGTGGAGCGGGAGTTGAAATAGGCCTCGTAGTACACGGTCGACTGGGAATTCCCGATATCGATATCCAGACTACCAAACGAAGTTAGAGAAATCAGGTTGCTCGGCGTCTGGATGTTCTGAATACCAGGGCTCCTGGTGTCGCGATAGAAAGGCCCTTGGTTATCGAATAATGCGAAAGGCGCTTCAGGCCCTCCGAAAGCAGGCGGGAACGGCTGAAGCGGCGGCGACCCTGGCTTGAACAGCCCGTTCTCGGGTACACGCGTAAACAATGGAATGGGCTGCAGACCACCGAGTAAGGGCAGGAACCCCAGCATCGGATCGTAAAACGGATTACTGGTATCCGTCGGATCGGTTAAGGACGGCTCATAGCGCACGAAGCCCAAAAGCGCAGAGGCACCGAGCCCGTAAATGAAGCCGAAACAGAGCGGATCGCCGGTGAAAGGGTCGGTGTTGTCGATCGTGCCATCACCATCCTGATCTGTCAGGCGCGGCAACACGGGGCAGCGGGACCATCGACGATCTGCCGCCTGCAGGGATTCCTGCGTCGCGTATTGAGCCGCGAAGGAGATCGATCCGCGATCGGCGACCTTTCCCCACGCGAGATCGAACACATAGCGCTCTCCGCCGCCATCGTGAGTCAGCTGGGTCTGTGCGTTGAACTGCAGTCCGTCAAAAGACTCTCGCGTGATGACGTTTACGACGCCGGCGACGGCATCAGCGCCGTAAATTGAGGATGCCCCGTCCTTGAGAATTTCGATACGACCGACGATGGAGCTGGGGATGGCTGAAAGGTCTACGTTATTGGTAAAGCCCTGAACGCCTGAGGGGCTCCAGCGCTTGCCGTTGACCAACACCAGCGTTCTCTGCGCCCCCAGACCGCGCAGCGACACATTGTTTGCGCCAGGTCCACCATCGGTAATAAACCCGGAAAAGCTATCGTTCACTTGCTGGCCCGACGCAATCGTCGACCGTTGCAGGATGTCTTCGGTAGTCAGCAGACCCGCCAGTTGTGTCCGTTCCGACGTAATGACCGTAATCGGGGACGTCGAGGTAAACTCGTCACGGCGGATGCGCGAACCGGTCACCGTGATCGTGTCGACAACGCGGACTGTCGGCTCTTCCTCGTCGGCCGCGACGGCAACGGTGATTTCGTCTTCGTCGTCCTGCTGCTGCGCCAGCGCCGCCGGCGCGAAGGCCATCGCAGTCGCCGTGCACGCCAGTATCGCCGCGATTTCTGCCCTGAGTGAACTCGCCATGGATGTCATCCTCCAATAAACTCCATCTCGATTGTGGTCCCGCCCGAGTCCTGGCAGCAGCAGAGGTTTCGTCAACACCGGCGGGGTGACATTCAATCACCGCGTTATCATTACAAATGACGAAATCTTGACGGTGCTTGTCGGGAATGTGCCACGGAAATTGCAGTTTATCTATCAATGTCAAAAAAATGCAACACTGGATTAACGTAGTCCTGATACGCAGGTATCCTGCGCAGCGTGGAATCGCGGTTTCGAGGAGATGACATGACGCACCAGACGGTCCGCAACGGAATCATTGGCGTGGGGTTGTTTTGCATAATTTCGCTTGCGTTCGCGCCCTGGTCAGCGGGACAGGCCGCACACGAACCGATCCCCATGCAGGCCTGGGTACATGATCCGATCCTCGCCAGTGTGCAGATCTCACCAGACGGACGCCATATTGTTGCTGTTTCACCACAAGACCTCGAGGCCGTCCCGCAGTTGACGATATGGGACGTCGAAAATCTCGGTGCCCCACCACGGCGCATCGACCTCGTGGCCGGAAACCGCTCCCGCTGGAAACCCGTGGCCGCCGCCTGGCTCAACAATGAGCAGATCTACGTGGTGGGCCAGCAGTTGCTGGACGTCCGGGTCAGCGGTCGCACCATCCTCACCTTCAACACCAAGGCCTTCGTCTACCACATGGGTCGCGATCGGCTGGCCGAACCGTTCGGCGGCGGTGGCACACGGCTCCAGGACCTCGTCGGCCAGACGGCGCTGGTCGACCGGATGCCGATGGACGATGACCGGGTCCTGGTCAGCCAGACCACGCCTGAAGGGGCGACCAATCTCTACGAGATGCGCCTGGACCGGAACTACACCACCCGGCGGATTTTCCGCGGTGCACCCGGGGCCAGCGCCTTCCCGGACTGGGATGGCAACGTGCGCGGCCGGGTACGCTTCGAAGACCGGGGCGGCGCGCGGCTGGAAGTCGACGTGCGCCCGGTGGACGCCAACGAATGGCAGACCATCGCGCAGTTCCTCGCCAGCGATCGCGAAGGGCTCCAGCCCATCGGCTTCGCCCGCGATCCCGATGTGTTCTTCATGACCGATAACGGCG
>RECU01000009.1 GCA_007693855.1 Gammaproteobacteria bacterium
CGCTGGTGGACGGCCAGCAGCGACCAGGGCCGCTCGTAGGCCTCCCGACCCAGCATCACCCCATCGACCTGTCCGAGATGTCCGGCCACCTCGGCGGGTGTGCGGATACCGCCGTTCAACACGATGGTCAGCGCCGGAAACGCCGCCTTGACGCGATAGGCGCGGGCGTAATTCAGCGGCGGGACCTCACGGTTCTGCTTTGGAGAGAGGCCCTTGAGCCAGGCCTTGCGGGCATGCAGGATGAACACCTCGCAGCCGGCGGCAGCCACCGTGTCGATGAAGCCGAGCAGATACTCGTCGCTGTCGAGCTCATCCACGCCCAGCCGCGTCTTGACCGTCACCGGGATGGCCACGGCGGCGCGCATCGCGGCCACGCAGTCTGCGACCAGCGCCGGCTCGCGCATCAGGCAGGCGCCGAACCGCCCGGACTGGACCCGGTCACTGGGGCAGCCGACATTGAGGTTCACCTCGTCATAGCCGGCCGCCTCGACCTTCCGCGCGGCCGCGGCGAGTTTTTCGGGCTCGCTGCCGCCGAGCTGGCAGGCCACCGGATGCTCCGCCGGATCGAAGGCGAGCAGGCGCGCCGCATCCCCCCGCAGGAGCGCGTCGGCGACCACCATCTCGGTATACAGCCGGGCACGCGGCGCCAGCAACCGATGGAAGTACCGGCAGTGGCGATCCGTCCAGTCCATCATCGGCGCGACGGACAAGGACATGTCTGTTTTCCCAAGCACTTTTTCAGTTCAACCTGCTGATACCGTCTGGATTTGCACCCGCCACCCCGTCATGCCACTGTAACATTTGCCACGACACACCCTGCGACGCGCCGGGAGTGTACCAGTGGTGCGCCTCCGACCACGGGGCGGAACACCACGCCAGAGTCAGAACGCCTGCTGAAGGATCACCGGGCAACGATGAAACACTGGACTGTCGAACAGGCGATCAAGGCGCAGAAGACGTCCGTGCCCAGCGACGGCCGCCGGGGCGATCCGGCGAGTGCACTCTCGCAGAAGTCGGCACTGCAGGCTATCGAGGCGCTGCGCGTGCGCTACCAGGCCGGCCATCCCTTCGCCCTGCTCTGGGCGATTCGTGAATGTGCGAGGTCTGGCCTGGTCATGCCCGATTGGGTGGCACAGGCGTACATCGCCCGGTTGCGCCTGGTGACGCACTTCAAATTGCGCACACTCGATGAAGCCTTCGGGCACTGCCATCCCGATCAGGAGTCGTGATGCTGCACAACCTGCTGCTGGTCGCCCACATCGCCGTGCTCGGCTACTGGCTGGGCTCGGAACTGGTCATCAACAGTACCTTCCGCTATGTCTGCTACAGCGGGGGCATGCCGGTCGCCGAGCGCAGCCGGCTGATGGACCATGTCATGGAGGTCGACCAGCACGTGCGCTACGCGCTGGTCCTGCAGTTCGGCCTTGGCCTGGCCCTTGCCATGCGCCTGGGTTGGCTGCCAGGCGGCGTGGCCGGCGCCTGGGCAGCAGGTGTGTTCGCGGTGGCCTGGCTGGCGCTGGTGGAGCTCACCCACCGGCGGCGGCATGCGCCGCTCGGCGCGCGCCTGGCTGCGCTGGACCGCGGGCTGCGCTATGGCGTGATGGCGGGACTGGTCGGCGTGGCGGTCGCCGGATTGGCGGGACTTTTGATCACGCCGGCCTGGATCGCCTGGAAGCTGCTGGTCTTCGCCGGGGTGATGGCCTGCGGCGTGGGCATCCGTTTCGCGCTGATCGAGTGGTTCGCCAGCTGGCGCGCGCTGCTCGAGGCCGGCGGCGGCGAGGCGCATGAGGCGGCGCTGCGGCGCGGCTACTGGCGTGCCACCGGCATCCTGATCGGACTCTGGGTGTTGATCGGCGTCATTGTCCTGCTGAGTCTCGCGCGGCCCGCCTAGGTGCCCGTGCTACCATCCCCACCCATGTCTGTATCCACCCTGCTGTCCGGCTGGACACCACAGTGCCCCGTGACCTGGCGCTCGAGACGTGTCGCGGGCGCAGCCCTGGCGCTGGCCACCACCGTGCTGTTCGCCGCCGGCTGCAGCCCCGAGCCGGCCCCGCTGGAAGACCGTGTGGCCGCCACCTGCGAGACGCTCGGAGACTGGCGCGAACAGTCGCCCGAGGCGCGCCGTCGCCTGCTCGCCGGCATCGGCGGCCTCGAGGGCGAGGCGCTGGCGCGCACGGAATTCCTGTTTGCCGCCGCCGGCGATGCCCTGGAGGAGACGGCGGAGCTGGCCAGCTTCCTGGCCGAGCTGATCGGCCAGGACGCCACACGGTTGCTGGAATCGCCGGCCTGCGAGGCTGCTCGCCGGCAGCTCGAGGCCGAGACCTGCGCGCTGGCCGTGACCGGCAGCGAAGACGCGCTGGCCCGCCAGCAGCTCGCCGAGCTGATCATGACCATGCAGGAGAACTGCCTGCTCGAGCCTGACGGCGAGGATGCGCTGCCGCTGCCGCAGCTGCCCTGAACGTCCGCCTTCGGCGTCTCTGGGCCTGAGGCCCCTCAGGTCGAGACGCCGCGTACGGTTTCCTCGATCAGGAAGTCGACCACGTGGCGATGGGCCTCCTCCGGCGTGTCTCCTGCAGCGACCCGCGACCGAAATACACTTTCCTGGCGATGCGCGCTGGTGCCGCGCGCGAGGATCTCGCGCAGCTGCTGCATCTGGGGTTGGCAGTCCAGCGCCTCGGCATCTTCGGCTGTCAGCTCGAGCAGTTCCTCCAGCAGGTCGGCGAACGGCACCACCCGCCCGAGCGCGAGATCGATCATGCCTTCCTCGAAGCTGTACCGCATGGCCCGCCAGCGGTTTTCCCGCAGCAGCATGGGCGTGTAGATCCGCCAGCGCTGGTTGCGCCGGCGCAGCCGGTAGAGCATGCGCAGAATGCAGAGATTCAGGGCGGCCAGGGCGAGCGTGTCATCGAGCGTCGTGCACACATCCATCACCCGGGTCTCGAGCGTCGGGTAACGGCTGCTTGGACGCAGGTCCCACCAGATGCGACTGGCGTCCTCGATGATGCCCGCGTCGACCAGAATGCCCACGTGGCGGCGATACTCGGCATGGCTGTTGAAGCGCTCCGGAATGCCGGTGCGTGGCAGGGCGTCGAACACGGTCAGCCGATAGGACTTCAGTCCGGTCTCGCGGCCCTGCCAGAACGGCGAAGAGCAGGACATCGCCAGCAGGTGGGGCAGGAAATAGCTCAGCTGGTTCATCAGGTCGATGCGCAGCTCATCGTCGCCGATACCGACATGCACATGCATGCCACAGATCAGCAGCCTGCGCGCGGCCGCCTGCATTTCGCGGGTCAGCGCGTGGTAGCGCTCGCGCTCGGTGTGCGCCTGGGCGCTCCAGGTGGCGAACGGGTGGGTGGAGGCGGCGATCGGCGCGAGCCCGTACTCCGCCGCGCAGGCCGCGACCGTGGCGCGCAGATGGGCAAGGTTCTCGCGGGCCTCGGCGATGCTGTGGCAGACCCGCGTGCCGACCTCGATCTGCGGCTTGAGCAGTTCAGGACCCACCTGGCCCTCGCAGCGGGCCGTGCAGGCTTCGATGATGGCACCGCAATGATCACCCGCGAGATCCCGGCTGTCGCGGTCGACCAGCAGATACTCTTCCTCGATCCCGAGGGTGAACTCCGGTTCGCTGATCCCCATCAGTCTCCCCTCAGCTTGGCTTGAACCCTGACTCAGCGCATGCCGGCGGCGGTGTTCACCGGCCCGTCGTGTGCACTCGGCCAGCGACCGTCGGCCAGGGGACGGTAGAGCCCCGGGTCGGCAAGAATCGGCGCCAGCGCCTCGGCCAGCACCCCCGCCCAGTGCGCCTGGCCGGCCTCATCGGCGATCAGGTCCTGGCGCAGTTCGATGGAGATGCTCGGTCGCCCGAAGCGCTCGGCGTGATGGTCGATGGTGAAGTCCGCAGGATGCCGCCCAGAGTAGGGTTCGTTATCCCCCACGAGCACGCCCGGCAGGCTGCGCAGGCGCCGCATGAACGGCAGCGGGATCCGCGGATCACGGTCCCACAGCACCCCCACCTGCCAATGCCGGACGACTCCGTACATGCGCGGCGTGAAGCTGTGGATGCTGACCACCACCGGCGTGCGACCCTCGCCGCTGCGCCGCTCGAGTTCGCGCTCGATGGCATGGTGATAGGGCCAGTACAGCAGATCCCGGCGCTGGGCCCGCGCCCCCGCCTCCAGGGCGAGATTGCCGGGGATGAGAATGCCATCACTGATCACCGGCATGCACGAGGGACTGTCGGCGCGGCGGTTGCAGTCGGCCACCAGCCGCGAGTAGCCCGCGAGCATGACCGCAAGATCCAGCCGCGCCGCCACCCGGCGCGCCACCCCGGCCGCGCCGATGTCCCAGGCGATATGCTGTGACAGCTGGCCGGGGTTGAGCCCCAGGCCGGCCAGACGCTCAGGGATGCGGTTGGACGCGTGATCACAGACCACCAGACCGAAGCCACGGGCTCCGGCGTTTTCCAGCGTGAAAGGCGGCGGCTCGTGCTCTGCCAGCAGGCCCGGCTCGCGCGCGCGCGCGGCGGCGTTCATCGACAAGGCAATTCCTCGGACCACAGATCGTCGATCAGTGTACCGGAAAGCGCGTGGACGACGAGGTTCTCAGGCGCTCTGGCGCAGCGCCTCGCGCGCAGGCAGCTCAGCGACCGGCCGGGGTACGGCGATATGGTAGCCCTGGGCGTAGCCGATGCCGATCTCGGCCAGCCGCGCCAACACCTCGCCACTCTCCACCCGCTCGGCGATGGTCTGGATCCCCATGGCCAGGCCGACCTTGTTGATGGCGTCGACCATGCTCTGGTCGATGCGGTCACCGACCACGTTCTTGATGAACTGCCCGTCGATCTTGAGATAGTCCACCGGCAGGGTCTTCAGGTAGGTGAACGAGGACAGGCCACTGCCGAAATCATCCAGCGAAAACTGCGCACCAAGCGCCTTGAGCGCCCGCATGAAATGCGCGACCGTGGCGAGATTGCCGATCGCCGCGGTCTCGGTGATCTCGAAGCAGATCGCGCCGGCGGGCGGCTTGAGCTGCTCAAACGCCGCGACGATATCGGCCAGGAAGCGGGCGTCACTGAGCGAGGTGCCGGACAGGTTGACCGACAGCGTGTACGGGTCGGCGGGATCGCGGCACAGCAGCCGTTCCATCGCCTCGCGCACCACCCAGCGATCCAGCACCGGCATCAGGTTGTAGCGCTCGGCGGCCGGGATGAAATCGCTCGGCGGCACCAGTTTGCCGGCCTCGTCGCGCATGCGCAGCAGCAACTCGTAGTGGCCACAGCGATCCGGGTTGTCGCCTATCGGGATAATGGGCTGGAAGTACAGCTCGAGACGGCCCTCCTCGACTGCGTGGGTGATGCGCGAGACCCACTGCATCTCCTTGTGTTTCTCCGGCACGTCACCAGCCTCGCACAGGTGGATGCGGTTGCGGCCCTCGTCCTTGGCCGCGTAGCAGGAGACGTCCGCCAGACTGAACAGCTCCTCTGCGCTGGGGCTGGTCGAGGTGACCGCGATCACGCCGATACTCACCGACACCGACATCGTGCGCTCTTTCCAGGTGAAGCGGTGCTCGCGTACGGCCTCGCGCAGGTCATCGGCGACCTG
>RECU01000033.1 GCA_007693855.1 Gammaproteobacteria bacterium
CGCGTCGCTAGCGACCGCGCTTTGGCGGCAGCAGATCCGTCAACGTCCCCTCGAACGCCTCGGCGGCCATCTCGATCGCCAGCGCCACCTCGGCAATCAGGTCGCCCGCGTTGGTGCCGACGATGCCGCCGCCGATGACCCGGTGGGTCTTTGGATCGAATAACAGCTTGGTCAGGCCCTCGTCGCGGCCCATGGCCAGCGACCGTCCGCTGGCGGCCCAGGGGAACACCCCTTTCTCGTAGCGGATGCCTTCGGCTTTCGCCTCGGTTTCGGTGAGTCCGACCCAGGCGACTTCGGGATCGGTGTAGGCCACTGAGGGAACGACCCGAGTCGCGTGCAAGGGAACATCTTGACGTGCGCGTGAGGGGGGTGGAATTGCCCCACTATAGATCACACTTCCGGGCTATGATCGGACTTGCTCGCGTCCCGGCCCATACGACATGGGGACGCACCGGGCCCTGCAGACGACCGCGGGCATGTGCGGAACCGTTGGTCGAAGTCGAGGTGAGCACTCAAGGGAGTCCGTGCCTTCCATCGCTGCATCGCCATGTCCTTGTGTGGTTATGTCCCCAGTGGCATGTAGCCAAGCATGGGACCACGCTACGCTATCTAGCACTGGCACCGATGCCCTTGCCCTCAGAGTTCAAAGGGTATCGGCCGATCAAACTCGCTCCAGCGGGGTTCCAGTAACTCGGGATGCTCGCGCTCGAGTCTATCGAGTATCTCGCGTGGCAGCTCGGCGGCCGAGTTCACCTTCTTGCCATCCCAGAATCCGCTGAGATGGCCTGCGCCCTCCGGCATCTTCAGCCAAGCCGGATTCTCGTAGGCATAGTGCCCGCAAAAGCGCACCGGCAGAGAGGTGATGGTCTGGTTGGCATACAGGTCCATCGCGACCCATTGGCAGGAATTCTCGATGTGCGTGGCCGGCCAACCGGGCGGAGCGCTGCGGACACTGTCGAGCTTGATGAGGTTGTCTTCGACCCGAAACTGGCGAAATACCTCCTGCACGGAGCCGTCACCTGAAAGATTCCGAAAGCCTGCCGGGCTGCCGATCGTACCCGGATCATGCAGCAGCAGCGAGACGGGGATCTCGACGCGCTCACCCGTGATGGGATTGATGATGGCGTCGACGAATTCGTTCGTCTTAAGGTCGCGAGGGAACGAGACATTGTGGGCATGGATACGATAGTTGTTGTTGCCGAGATGGCGGAAATAGCTGAACTCTATGCCTTCGTAACGGACCAGCGGCTCCGGCCGACGCCCACCGGGAATACTGAATACGATCCAGTGATACCAGGTCAGGGTCGACCCCTGCTCCTCCACCAGGTCTCGCTCCATGCGCAGGTGCGCCCGAAACTCTTCGACCGGATCATCGAAATACAAAAATTCCGAGACCGTCTGACTGACTGGCGGGCTGAGCGAGACGAGTGACTGGCCCCTGGCCGCGGCGCTGCCCAGCAACAGTCCGCCGGCCCCGATCGCACTCCCGACTAGCGTTCGTCTGCTCAACATTTAGTGGGTGCTCCCTGGATGCTGCGCCAACCTGCACGCATGTAGATCATTGGACCTTCCCCTTTTGTCCGAAACACGGTGATAGACAGGTTTGTTGCGTACAGCATTTCCCATCCGACAGCCAACTCCAATCAGTTGAACGCGACGATCAGTCTCCCAACAGCGCCACGGGATCTTCGAGCACGTCAGGATTGTGCTCGGCTGACAGGGCCACGAAATCCTCGGGCATGTCGTTGATGTCGAACACCTTGCCGCCAACCCCATCGGTGACCGTGTGGCCGTTGATACCCCGCATCTGCATCCAGGGGCGCCATGCCGTGGCAATCGCAAACGACATCGAGGTATCCACCTGCGGTGTGTCCGCATCCGCCAGTCCGCCCAGCATGTGGCGGCGGGAAAGTTGTTTGATCATGGGACCTTCAGGACTCGGACTTGCGTGAATCAAGGGCGGCTTCCGGATCGGCCAGCACATCGGGATGCACCTGCTGCGTATAGCGCAGGAAATCTTCCGGCAGGTCGTCCATCGAGTCGACGGTTGCGCCCATGCCGTTGGAAGTCGTATGGCCCGGGATATCTCCCATCTGCATCCAGGGACGCCAGCTGGTCATCGCCGAATAGAACACGCGGGAATTGACGCGCCTGGTATCGCTTGCGAAAACCTCCCGCTTCGGTGCGGTCCAGAGTGTCGACTCCCTGTAGAACAGGGTCGGGTATTCGCTGGCATGCGGATAGACCCGACCGTACTCCTCGTGCCGCATGACCAGCTCATCGTCCGTGACGAGTTCTTCTTCAATGGATTTCGTCATGCGCACGCTCCCCGCGGGCGCGAACTCGCCTTCCGTGGTGCCCTCGGTCGGGGCGTAGGCAGTCTCCTCATCCAGATCCACGGCGAAGCGCACGGTTTCAGGGCCGAAGCGATAGGCCGGTACCGCCACCTCGCGCCCGGTGAACGGCATGACGAGGGTGGAGAGCAGTTCACCGGTATGCAAATCGGTGTAGTGGGTGATCTCCAGGATCACCGCACTGTAGAGGTCATCCGAGACCCGCGTGAAGCGACTCAGGGTTGCCGCGACGAGACCATAGATCGGCTCGACCTGGCCCTGCGATACGGCAAAGCGCTTGGCGCGCACCCAGCCGATGACCATTTCGTTGTCGAGACTGCCGCGCATTTTCATCAGTGTCGTGAGCAGATCTTGCTGGTGATTCGGCGCCGGGGCGGTGGCGCCTGAACGGGCGGCTGGCAGCAGCGCGGCCGGTACCAGCGCAGCGGGCAACGCCGCGCCGCAGAAGGCACGCCGCGAGATTCCGGCTGGCGAGCTTTGGCCGGGGGCTTGCGGGTCGCCGTAGTCAAGGGCCTGGCGGAACGTTCTAGCAAGTGTCATCGAATATACCTCCAATGAAGCGACATACGGGGCTCACGCAAACGTCGAGTACGCCTGTGCGCTGCGTCTATACGTTCAATGGCGCGGTCTACACGCCGTCGGCTTCGATCCCGGCGAGAACAAGATTGGGTAGCGTTGAGGTCTGCCAGTCCGGATGAAAGTATCCCAGTCGCAGGATCACCAGCTCCTGTTCTGGCAGGACGTAGAGCATTCGGTGCCCGCCCCCCTCCAGGAAGTACACGGCATCAGCATCGATCGGCGGTCCGTGCCGTACCCCGAAGGATCCTCCCTGCACATAGGGCCGCAGCGTGCCTGGCGGATTGCCTGTCCAGATCTGATAGCCATAGTTGGGATTGACAGCAGAGGGCGTTGTCATCTCGGCAACCCAACCGGCGGCCCATAACCGCTGCCCGGACGCTGTCATACCATCCCGCGACAGCGCCGCGCCGACGCGCAGCCAGTCGCGCGGTGTCGCCCTGAAACAGCAGTACGTGGCGGGCATGCCGTTGGGACGGTCCATGTAGAAGATCGCCGGCCCGGCGCCCAGCGGCGCCCACAGCCTGCGGTTCAGGTAGTCCTGGTAGTTCTCGCCGGTGGCTGACTCCAGCAGCACGCCCAGCAGCTGTGCATTGGCATTGGACAGCTGGAAGAACTCGCCGGGCTCGTGCTCTAGCTCGAAGCGCAGGGCGGCCCTGCGCATATTGGAGCCCAGGGAGAGGCGATTGTTCTTGTTGCCAGGATCGGCGTCACCCTCAAGTGCCGGGTTCTCCAGTCCACTGACGTTGTGCATCAGCTGGCGGATCGTAATCCCTCCACGCGGATCGTCCGACCACTCCGGGATATACCGACCGACCGGATCATCCACACTGGCGATATGGCCATCCTCGATCGCCATGGCGATCACCACCGGGATCAGGGACCGGGTCATGGCCCGCCCCGTGAATGGGGTATCAGGCCCTATGTCCTGCCAGTAGCGCTCCAGCTGCACGACGCCCTTGTGCAGTATCAGCAGCGCCGCAGCGTTGTGCTCTTCTGCCCAGTCGGCCGCGGCCTCCAGGGCCGTGCTGGCGATGGTCAATTGATCGGGATCAGCGCTCGGGAAGAACGGCTTCGCGTCACCCGGGATGGTGATTGCAGGCTGGTAGAAGCTGTCGGGCCATTCCCCGGCGTCCTGTGGCAGCGTGTGCCAGCGATACCAGAACCGCCAGTCAACGAGAGTTGCCGCCGTCACCACGACGGTGACGGCGGCAATGATGGCGATCACGCGATAAGTGCGGCCCACCCTCTACGGCTCAATCGCCATATAACCTCTAGAGCCTGTATGTCAGCGTCAGGCCATAGGTCCGCAGGTCGCCGAGCAGCGTGGTGTACGCTGTGCCGAAAGGCGTAGCAATGAAGAAGCCATTGGCGCCATATTCCTCGTCGAACAGGTTCTTGACCCACAGGGACGCGGTCACCGGCCCTCTGTTGAGTTCGAAGCGGAGATTGACGAGCGTACGGTCCGGCACCCATGCCAGGTTGAGCTCGTCCATGTACTGCTTGCTCTGGTGGTTCACATCCCCGCGGGCATACCAGTTCCAGTCGCCGGCGACACTACCCTCGAGTGCCATGCCGAGGCTCATCTGGAATTTTGGCTGACGCTGCAGCTGGTTGCCGCCGATATTGCCGTCAGCAGGACACACGATTCCGTCGCAGGCACCTAAGAGACCGATACGTGAACTTACGGAGTTACTGCTGTATTCGGCCTTGGTGTAGGACGCTGCGTAGTCGAAGGACAGCATGTCCGTGACTAACCACGTGCCATCCAGTTCTGCACCCCAGATGGTCGCACCACCGGTATTGTCAACAATCGCCGGCGGCGTCACGCCCGGTGGAATGCCGATCGGCGAACTGTTGATCTGCAGATCATCCCAGTCGGTGTAGTAGACCGCCGCGTTGAGCCTCAGGCGGCCATCCAGCAGGCTGTTCTTGCTGCCGACCTCGAAAGTCCAGTTCTTGTCAGGCGCGAAGGCCCGCTGGGACTCATCGAAAACGGTATTGTTGAAGCCGCCCGATTTGGCGCCCCGGGCGAGGCTTGAATACAGCATCTGGTCATCGTTCAAGCGATAGTCGACCGTGAACCGCGGGGTGAAGGTCTTCCAGCTGTCCCGGAAGCGCGGGCTGGCCGGGTTTAGGGTGGCCGGGTCGAGCTTCTTTTCCTCATCCTGGTAACGCGCCTCGACACCAAGACGCCAGCGGCTGTCGGCCGACTCCCAGCCCACACGGGCGAACACCGCCCTGGTGTCCACCTCGGTGGCCGCCCGGGTCAGGGGCAGGACAAGCGGACAGTCCGGGCACGTGAGGCCCTGCGTCGGGCTGATGTTGAATGGCTCGGGATCGCGAAAGGGGGCGAAGGCAAAATCGAACAGGTCGAAGTCATCGATCTTGCCGGTAAACACGCCCATCAGTCCCGACCACTGGCCCTGATCATACTCTACCCGCAGTTCGTGCGACCGGTACTTGTTGGTTCCCGCGGGCGTCACGTTGACACCCATCACCGGACCGATGAAAGCGCTGCCACGCACCGGGTCGCGATCATCGGAACCTGCAGAGACGACCTCGGAGTCAGAGTAGCCGAACTGGTAGACCGCGCTCCAGCTGTCATTGAATTCGTATCGCGCGGTGGCCGAAACGAAGTCGGTCTTTGCATCCATCGCGAAGGCCCGTGGGTCAACGGCATATCGGGTACCCGCCGGCGCCCCACCTGGCAGCGGCGTGAATCGCTGGGGAATCTCGCCGCAGTAGAAACGATTCTGTCCCCCAAGGAAATTGGGGTCGAACGAGCAGTTGGTGTCACCAAATGCCGCCTCGGTCCGCACTGCTGGCGGGCCCTCCTCGAACCGCCGGAAGTTGTAATAGTTCAGTTCCAGCGAAAGTGCATCGGTGAGTTGGGAGTCGAGGTTGATGCCGACTGTCCGGGTTTCGAATCCACCAATATTACCGGTAGTGCCGCGCCTGCCGTAATCCCTGTTGTCAACAACCTCGAAATCATTCGGGAACGTTCCATCGAATTCGGAATGCGCAACAAGCAGACGACCGCGAAGTCTTTCCCCAGCAATGGGACCGGATATTTCACCCAGGAGGTCGTACCGCTCATCTGAGCCGATGGTACCGGTGAACTGAAGACTCAGTTCATCGGCAGGTCGGGCACTGACATAGTTGATGGCGCCCATGAAGGCATTTCGCCCGAACAGAGCACTTTGTGGGCCCTTGACCACTTCGATGCGATCCAGTGCCGCGATGCCGACATCTATGGCGTACTGGCGAGCAAGATAGATGCCGTCCAGATACACTGAAGTCGTGCCATCCAGGTCCTGAATGCGCAGCTGGGAACCGCCACGAATCACGGGGACACCGAAGCCACCACTGTAATCTTCGAAAGACAGCCCCGGGGTCGCCAAGGCGACGCCTTCAAGTCCACGGAACCCCCGTCGATCCATTTCAAGCCTGCTAAAGGCCGAAACGGCAATGGGCACATCCTGCAGGGTCTCTTCGGTCTTTCGCGCCGTGACCGTGATCTCTTCGATCATCCGGGCCCCAGGCGCAGCACTGGACTGGGCCACTGCAATACCGGCAGCCAGCGTTGCCAGAACCAATACGCTTCCACGGATCACTACCATTGCCCCTTCCCCTTAAGTTATTGTTTCGGGATACAGTCACATATCACTGCATCTACTTGAGTATTTGCAGACCCAACCGCAAATGCCAATGAGTTCTTCTAGGGGTGCTATGCAGCCCACTCATGACAGACGACAAAACACGCTGCTGACGAGCTGCGCCACCGTAGCCAGACCTGGGTCAGACTTTCAGTGCTTCCTGCACAACTGCTGACAGGGGTGTTTCGAATTCCGCCCAGCGAGGCCGCAGCAACTCAGGGGTTTCCTGAGCGACCCGCTCACGAAACTCGCGGGGCAGCTCGGCGGGTCCATTCATGACCCTGCGACCACTCCATGCGCCAAGCATGAGGCCCGGCCGGTCGCCCATGCGCATCCACTCCGGAAAGGGAAACACGTAGAACCCGGAGGTCTGGAACGGTAGCGCCGTGACTTCCGGGTTGTAGAAGTCTTCGCGGGTTACCGTGCTGCAGCCGCTCTCGATGAACATCTCAGGCCAGCCTTCGGGCATCGGCCTGATGTGCTCGGACTTGATGAGCGCTCCCTCGATACGCAGGCTGTGATAAGAGTCCAGCCAGTTCGGTGTTGTCGCGTCCAGCACCAGGTAACCCTGGGGGCCGTGCAGCACACCAGGATCATCGAGCAACCTGAGAGGCTCGACCCGTAGCTCCTCGTTGGTATAGGGATTGTGTGCACTGGAGGTGTATTCGCCAGTGACCAGGTCACGCGGGTAGCTGACGTTATGGGCGTGAATTCGCCAGGTCATGTCAGCGACGCGCCGAAAGTACGAAAACTCCATGCCTTCCCAGCGGACAATCGGTTGGGGCCGCGCGCCCTGCGGCAGCGCATACATCAGGAACTGGTAGGTCGACAGCGCCGTACCTTCATCCTGGAGGTCGCGCTCGAGCCTGAACAGCGCCTTGAACTTCTCGCGTGGATCAGCCAGGTGAATGAAGCCATCATCCCACGGCTTGAACTCGCCTGCCGCCGACGCACTCAGCTGGCCTGGCAGCATGCCAAGCCCAGCCAGGGCCAGTGGCGCACCGGCGAGCATCTGTCGACGGCGGGTGTCTATTGCGTCCTGCGCGATACCCTTCTGTGGCACGGCCGACCGGGCGAGATCACGTACAAGGAGCTGACGAAGCGAAGTAATCATTGGCGACACCTGTTAACAATTTACGGAAGGCGACACTGCTCGAGCACTATATCCCACAGCATCGGCACCCTTGCGACAATGACAATGCAATTGACGCTCTACATCATGAGCACATTGCATAGCCCCCCCAGGCTCGGTCAGCCATACTTGCCCGCGCTACGCAGCGATTCGGGCAAACTGTTTATTCTGGAGGTCGCACGATGATCGCGGATGTCACCAAGCGCCAGCACCCCCCGGGACTGCACTTCGAAAGTATGCTGTCTGGCGGCAGCAACATCGTATCGCTGCGAACCCTACTGGCCTCTATCGGGCTGTTTGCCGCAGGGTACGCCATGGCCGATCAGCCTGGCGCGCAACAGGGCTCGGATCAGCTTGCTGCCGAGACGATCCGCGATTGCGACACCTGCCCCGAGTTGGTGCTGATCCCCGCAGGCGAATTCCTGATGGGCGCCGACATCGCAGAGCCGCGCAGTCTCGGTCTGCCGGAATTCTGGGCGACACGTGAGCAGCCAGTCACTCACGTGACCGTGGAAAGGAATTTCTATCTCGGAAAATACGAGATATCACGCGGTGAGTTCGCCCAATTTGCGGCGGCCACCGGCTACACACCAGAGCCCGGGTGCTGGCACTTCGTCGGCTCAGAATGGCTATTCGATGAGACACGAAACTGGCAGGACGCCGGCATCGACCAGGACGACACCCATCCCGTAACCTGCGTCAACTGGCTCGACGCGCAAGCCTATCTCGCCTGGCTGAGTCAGAAAACCGGGTACGTCTATCGATTGGCCAGTGAAGCGGAGTGGGAGTATGCCGTGCGCGCGGGCACACAGACTGTTTACTGGTTCGGTGACAGCCCGGAACAGATCTGCGAGTTCGTCAATCTTGGCGACATCACCACCAGGGAGCGTTTCGGTTGGGACCAGACCGAGATCAAGTACGAGGTGATGGACAACTGGAAGGGCGAGGAGTGTCGCGATGGCTATGCGACGACGGCCCCCGTTCACGAAACCGCGGCGAACCCCTTCGGGCTGTATGGCATGCTGGGCAATGCCAATGAGTGGGTGGCCGATTGCTGGAACGACGACCACAGTGAGGCACCTGGCACCCAGGCGGCAAGACTCACCGGTACGGACTGCGGCCTGCGCGTGATGCGCGGACAGGGGTGGACAGCGATCGCCGCGAGTACGCGCCCGGCGTTCAGGCTCAAGATGAATGCCACGGATCGCAGGTTCACCTTCGGGTTCCGCGTCGCTCGGGATTGAGCTGTCCCAGCTGGGGTGTGGCGCAGTCCACGCGCGTCGCTAGCGACCGCGCTTTGGCGGCAGCAGATCCGTCAACGTTCCCTCGAACGCCTCGGCGGCCATCGCGACCGTCTCCGAGAGCGTTGGGTGGGGATGGATGGTCAGGCCGATGTCCGCCGCATCCGCGCCCATCTCGATCGCCAGCGCCACCTCGGCGATCAGGTCGCCCGCGTTGGTGCCGACGATGCCGCCGCCGATGACCCGGTGGGTCTTTGGATCGAATAACAGCTTGGTCAGGCCCTCGTCGCGGCCCATGGCCAGCGACCGTCCGCTGGCGGCCCAGGGGAACACCCCTTTCTCGTAGCGGATGCCTTCGGCTTTCGCCTCGGTTTCGGTGAGTCCGACCCAGGCGACTTCGGGATCGGTGTAGGCCACTGAGGGAATGACCCGCGCATCGAAGGCGCGTTTCTGGCCGGCCGCAACTTCCGCCGCCACCTTGCCCTCATGCACGGCCTTATGGGCCAACATCGGGCCGCCGGCGAGATCGCCGATCGCGAAGATATGGGCGAGGTTGCTGCGCATCTGCCGATCGACCTTGATCAGGCCACGCTCATCGATCTCCACGCCAGCCGCATCGGCATCGATAGCGTCGCCATTGGCCCGGCGACCAACGGCCACCAGCACACGCTCGTACGCCACGGGATCATCGCTCGGGGCCGCAGCCCCCTCGAAACTGACCTCGACTGCCGCGTCGGCCACCCGGACATCGGTCACCCGCGTACCCAGCATGATCCGCCCACACAACCGCCTCAGGCGCTTCTCAAGCGGGCGCACCAGGTCACGGTCGGCCCCGGGCATCAGCCCATCGGTCATCTCGACGATGTCCACCTCGACACCGAGTGCCGCGTAGACCGTCGCCATCTCGAGACCGATGATGCCGCCGCCGACGACCAGCATCCGGCGCGGCAGCGACTCGAGCTCGAGCGCGCCCGTCGAATCGATGATCCGCGGATCCTCCGGCCAGCCCGGCAGGCGCACCGGCTCGGAACCGGCGGCGATGATGCACTGTTCGAAGGCGATGGTGGTCTTGCCCTCGGCACCGTCGACCTCGAGCAGCCGCTGGCCGAGAAAACGCCCGGTGCCCCTCACCACCTGCACGCCGCGTTTCTCGGCCAGCGTGCCCAGGCCACCCACCAGCCGCTCGACCACGCCGTCCTTCCACGCCCGCAGGCGATCGAGATCGATCTCGGGGCTGCCGAAGCGCAGCCCGTGATCGGCGAAGGCGCCGGCCTCGTCGATGACCCGCGCCGCATGCAGCAGGGCCTTGGAGGGAATACAGCCGACGTTGAGACACACCCCGCCAAGCACCGGCCAGCGCTCGACTAGGGTGACGTCCATGCCGAGGTCGGCCGCGCGGAACGCCGCCGTATACCCGCCAGGGCCGGCACCGAGCACCAGCAGCGGCGTCTGTCGATCCGCCTTGGGGAGCGCCGGCGTTTCACTGGCCGACGCGGGCTCCGCCCCCTTGGAGGAAGCCTTGGGCTCTACCTTCCGCGCAGCGTCTGGCGGCGCTTGTTCTTCAGCCGTATCGGCAGCGGCCCCCTCGCCCGCACCGTCGGCGGCCTTGTCCTCCCTGTCGCCCGCCGATCCGGCGGTCTCCAGCACGAGGATCTCGCTGCCCTTGCCGACCCGCTCGCCCACGCTCACCAGCAGCTCGCGGACGCGACCGGCCACCGGCGAGGGGACATCCATGGCTGCCTTGTCCGTCTCGAGCGTCACCAACCCCTGCTCGGCGCTGACCTCGTCGCCCTCCGCCACCAGCACCTCGATGATCTCGACCTCGTCGAAATCGCCCAGGTCCGGCACCGTGACCCGGTGCTCGCCGCTCACGGGATCGCCTCCATCAGTCGCGAGACGTTGCCCAGCATCCGCACCAGCGCGGTGCTGAAGCGCGCGGCATCGGCGCCGTCGATGACGCGATGGTCATACGACAACGACAGCGGCAGCATCAGGCGGGGTACGAAGCGCTCCTCGTCCTCATCCCACACCGGCTGCATGCTCGAGCGCGACACCCCGAGAATGGCCACCTCCGGGGCGTTGATGATCGGCGTGAATGCGGTCCCGCCGATGCCCCCGAGACTGGACACGGTAAAGCATCCACCCTGCATCTCGGCAGCGCTCAGCCGGCCCTCGCGGGCCTTGCGCGAGAGCTTGGCGAGCTGATCGGCGATCTCGAAGATATCCTTCTGGTCGCAATCGCGGATCACCGGGACCATCAGTCCATTGGGCGTGTCTGCGGCAAACCCGAGATGCATGTACTGTTTGAGGATCAGGTGCTCACCGTCCGGATCCAGACTGGCGTTGAACTGCGGAAACTCCTGCAGCGTCAGTACACAGGCCCGCATGATGAAGGCCAGCGGCGTGAGTCGGATGCCGCGCGCCTCGGCACGCTCCTTGAGCTGCTGGCGACGGGCCTCCATCTCGGTGATGTCGGCGGCGTCGTGCTGCGTGACATGCGGCAGGTTGACCCAGCTGGCCTGCAGCCGCGGGCCGGAAATCTTCTGCACCCGCGACAGGGGCTCGCGCCGTACCTCGCCGAACTTGCTGAAATCGACGCGCGGCACTTCCGGCAGACTGACCGCACCCTGCTCACGTCCGCGACCGATGAAGCCCTTGACCCAGGCCTTGACGTCCTCGTCGGTCACCCGGCCCTTGCGGCCGCTGCCCTTGACGGCGGCGAGATCCACCCCGAGTTCGCGAGCGAGGCGCCGCACCGATGGGCTGGCGTGGGCCTTGGTGAATCCGGCCTCGTCGATCGGCGGCAGCAGCGGCCCGTCGCCCGCGCCACGGGCCGGCGTCTCGTCATCAGCCGCTGGCGGCTTGTCCCTCCCGGCGGCCTTCGGCGCATCCGCAGGATCCTTCGCGCCGTCATCCGGGCCTTCGGCTGACCCGTGGCCGGAGCCTTCGTCCGCCGATCCCGCGTGGCGCGCAGACTCATCCTCAGACGCTGGCGCGTCATCCCGGGTCTCGCCCTTGTCATCACCGGCATCATCACCGGGGCCGTCATCGGCGGCTTCGAGCACCACGATGACATCGCCCTTGGCGATGCGATCACCGGTACTCACCCGCACTTCCGCCACGCGGCCTGCCGCCGTGGAAGGCACGTCCATGGCGGCCTTGTCGGTCTCCAGGGTGATGAGCGGGTCATCAACGGCGATGGTATCGCCGGGCTTGATCATGACCTCGATGACTTCGACCTCGTCGAAGTCCCCCAGGTCGGGTACACGTATGTCCAATGGTCTGTCCTTTCCTGTGCGGCCGCCACCACGGCCACCGGTAAACCTAGAGCGTGACCGGATCGTCCTTGTCGGGATCGACGTCGAAGCGGCGCATCGCCTCGACCACGACTTCGACCTCGACCGCGCCGTCGTCGGCCAGCGCCTTCAGCGCCTCCAGCACCACGTGATGGCGATCGACCTCGAAGAAGTTGCGCAGTGCCGCACGCGAATCGCTGCGGCCGAAGCCATCGGTGCCCAGCGTGACGAAACGCCCTGGCACCCATTGGCGGATCTGGTCGGGCACGATCTTCATGTAGTCGGTCGCGGCCACGAAGGGACCCGGCAGCCCGGCCAGCGATTCTTCGACGAAGCTCACGCGGCGCTCGGTGCCCGGATGGCGGGTGTTCCAACGTTCCGTGGCCAGCGCCTCGCGACGGAGCTCGTTGAAACTCGTGACGCTCCAGACATCGGCGCGCACGTCGAACGCCGACTCCAGCAGCTCGGCAGCCGCAAGCACCTCCCTGAGAATGGTGCCACTGCCCATCAGCTGCACACGATGGCTGCCCTCGCCGCCCTCACGCACCCGATACATGCCGCGCAGAATGCCCTCCTCGACGCCCTCGGGCATCGCCGGCTGGGCGTAGTTCTCGTTCATCAGGGTAAGGTAATAGAAGATGTTCTCTTCCTCGGCGTACATGCGCTTGAGCCCGTCATGCACGATCACGGCGAGCTCATAGGCATACGCCGGATCGTAAGCGCGACAGTTCGGCACGGTGGAGGCCAACACGTGGCTGTGGCCGTCCTGGTGCTGCAGCCCCTCGCCGGCCAGCGTGGTCCGTCCTGCCGTACCGCCCAGCAGGAAACCACGGGCCCGCATGTCACCGCCCGCCCAGATGAAATCACCGATACGCTGGAAGCCGAACATCGAGTAGTAGATGTAGAACGGCACCATCGGCACGCCGTGGTTGCTGTAGGCCGTAGCCGCCGCGAGCCAGGAGCAGAAACTCCCGGCCTCGTTGATGCCCTCCTCGAGAATCTGGCCCTTGGTGTCCTCGCGGTAGGCCATCAACTGGTCGGCGTCCTGCGGCGTGTACAGCTGGCCCACCGAGGAGTAGATGCCGAACTGCCGGAACATGCCTTCCATGCCGAAGGTCCGCGCCTCATCGGGCACGATAGGCACCACGTGCTTGCCGATATCCTTGTCCTTCATCAGCGAGGTGAGCATGCGCACCATCGCCATGGTGGTGGAAATCTCGCGATCGCCGCTGCCGGCGAGCTGCGTCTTGAAGATATCCAGCGGCGGCGTCTGCAGCGCCCCGCCGGAGAGCCGGCGGCTGGGCAGCGAGCCGCCAAGCGCCTTGCGCTGCTCCTTCAGATAACGCATCTCTTCGCTGTCCTCCGGCGGACGCCGGAACGGCAGCTCGGCGATTTCTTCATCGGACACCGGGATGTGGAAGCGGTCGCGGAAGGCCTTGAGATCGTCCTCATCGAGCTTCTTCTGCTGGTGGGAGATGTTCTGGCCCTCGCCGGCCTTGCCGAGGCCAAAGCCCTTGACGGTCTTGGCGAGAATCACGGTCGGCTGGCCGGTGTGGCGCATGGCGGCATCGAAGGCGGCGAAGACCTTGATCGGATCATGACCGCCACGATTGAGTCGCCAGATCTCCTCATCCGACATGTTGGCGACCATCTCTTTCAACTCGGGGTAGCGGCCGAAGAAGTTTTCGCGCGTGTAGCCACCGCTCTTGGACTTGAAGTTCTGATAATCGCCGTCGACGCACTCGTCCATCAGCCGGCGCAGCAGCCCCTTGGTGTCCTTGCCGAACAGCGGATCCCAGCGCCCGCCCCACAGCACCTTGATCACGTTCCAGCCCGCACCAGCGAACGCAGCCTCGAGTTCCTGGATGATCTTGCCGTTGCCCCTCACGGGACCGTCGAGACGCTGCAGGTTGCAGTTGACCACGAACACGAGGTTATCGAGCTTCTCGCGCACGGGCATGGTGATCGCGCCGAGCGATTCAGGCTCGTCCATCTCGCCATCGCCGAGGAACGCCCAGACCTTGCGTCCGTCGGTATCGAGAATACCGCGGTGCTTGAGGTAGCGCATGAAGCGCGCCTGATAGATCGCCATCATGGGCCCGAGGCCCATGGAGACGGTCGGGAACTGCCAGAAGTCCGGCATCAGCCAGGGGTGGGGATACGAGGACAGGCCCTGTCCACCCACCTCCTGGCGGAAATGTTTCAGCTGCTCCTCGCTCAGCCGTCCCTCGAGATAGGCGCGGGCATAGATGCCCGGGGAGGAGTGACCCTGGATGTAGACGAGGTCGCCGCCGTGCGCTTCCGAGGGCGCGCGCCAGAAATGATTGAAACCGACCTCGTAGAGCGTCGCCGAGGAGGCATAGGTGGAGATGTGGCCGCCGTATTCGGAGCTCTTGCGGTTGGCGGCGACCACCATGGCCATCGCGTTCCAGCGGATGTAGGCCTCGAGCCGGCGTTCCAGCGACCGGTCGCCAGGGTACTCGGGCTGGTGCGCGACCGGGATGGTGTTGAGATACGCGGTGTTGGGGCTGTAGGGCAGGTAGGCGCCACTGCGCCGCGCGTGGTCGATCATGCGCTCGAGCAGGAAATGCGCCCGCTCGGCGCCGTGCACCCGCAGTACCGAGTCGATCGACTCCAGCCAGTCACGCGTCTCGAGCGGGTCGATGTCGTCGGGATGGTTGATCATCGAAGCAGCGCGCTGGGCCATGGTGCATCCTCGTGGGCTGGAGGGCGGTTCGCCCGCCGTGAAGACTCCCGACATCGCGGTCGCCTTCGGCAGACATCCCCGCTAGACTGACGGGCTTGCCGGCACTTTCACGCGTGCCGGCGGCAAAGTTCAGGAATTTTATCACGGTCACAGAGAGGACCCATGAAGGACGCGCGCAAATGAGCGGCAGCAACACCCGCGACGGGGCCGCAAGCGCACGCGACGGGCACTCCCGCGGGGCTGCCGAGGCACGCGAGCGGCTGCCGATCGCACAGCGCTTTCGCGGCTTTCTGCCAGTGGTGGTGGATGTCGAGACAGGCGGCTTCAATGCGGCCACCGATGCCCTGCTGGAAATTGCCGCCGTGCTGGTGAACATGGACGACGGGGGCCGCCTGACACGCGGCGAGACCATCCGCTATCACGTGCAGCCGTTTCCGGGCGCGAACATGGAGCCTGCGTCCCTGGCGGTGAACGGTATCGACCCTCACCACCCCTTGCGGCCCGCGATTCCCGAGCACGATGCGCTGCAGCGGGTATTCCGGGAAGTCCGTCACGAACTGCGCGACACCGGCTGCACCCGCGCAGTCCTGGTGGGACACAACTCGTTTTTCGACCTGAGTTTCCTGAATGCCGCCGTGGCGCGCTGCGGGATCAAACGCAACCCGTTTCACCCGTTCTCGAGTTTTGACACGGCCACGCTGGCGGGCGTCGCCTTCGGCCAGACCGTACTCTCACGGGCCCTGCAGGCCGCAGGGATGGACTGGGAGAGTGACCGGGCGCATTCGGCGGCCTATGACGCCGAGCAGACTGCCGAGCTGTTCTGCGAGATCGTCAACCGCTTCCGCGGGATTTACGAATCGCGGGTGTGAGTGCGGCCGGCCTGGGCGGCCGGCCGCGCATGGTTCACGGCGGCTTCAGGCGGCACGCGTCTCGTCGATCAATTGCGCGAGCTCGCCGGACTCGTAGAGCTCCATTGCGATATCGCAGCCGCCGATCAATTCTCCCTTCACGTAGAGCTGGGGATAGGTCGGCCAGCTGGAATAGCTCTTCAGCGCCTCGCGCAGTTCCGGATCCTCGAAAATGTTGACGTAGGCGAATTCCGTGTTCAGCGCCTTGAGGATGCCGGCGACGCGCGCAGAAAAGCCACACTGGGGGAAGTCCGGCGACCCCTTCATGTACAGCAGCACCGGGTGGCTCTCGAGTTGCTGTTTGATCCGCTCGTTGACGTCGCTCATGTTCTAAACTCTCCTTGCTGCGGGCCGAGACCCCTCTCGCCCGGATGTGATGTTCAGTCGGTCGGCACCCGCAGGTGATTGCGCACCGCACCGACCCCGTCGACTGCAGCGGCCACGCCGCCGGCACGCACCCGCTGTCCCGCCGTCGGTACGCTGCCGCGCAGAAACACCACCTGGCGGGACGCCTCGACGGTGATGTCGCTGGCGTCGATTTCTGCATCGGCGACCAGCGCCGCGCTCACCCGCTCGGCCAGGCGCGCATCGTCCGTCGCGCCGGCGCCAGACGTACCTGCGGCACCGCCCCCGCCCATCAGCATGGCCGTGCAGCCGGCCCCCAGGCACAGGCTCGCGATCAGCAGGCCTGCCCCAAGGCGCCGCCCGCTCAGGGCCGTGTTCATCCGCCGCTGTACCAGACGTCGTCGCCGCCGGCGCGCTGCGGCAACTCGGCGACGATCCGCCATTGTGTCTCGGCACTCATCCCTGACCACTCCGCGATCTCGTCGAGCGTGCGACGGCAGCCCAGACAGCGCTGCTGGTCGTCGAGCGTGCAGATGTTGATACAGGGGGAGGGTGGACGGGGCTGGCTCATGGGCAACGCGCTTCCCTGGCGAATGCTTGATTGAAGTATGCAGGATCGTTGCCTATTCTTCCAGAAGCGCCGCCGCAGTGCACGGTCGGCGCGCGTCGCAGCCAGGGAGAAGAGATGAATCCGCTGAATTCCATCACCGGCACGGTCCTCGCCGGTGTCGCTCTGGCCACGGTCATCGCGCTGGCGACCACTGGCGCACCCGCTGTGAATGCCGACTCGCTGATCCTCTGGCTGCACGTCCTCGCGGGCATCGTCTGGGTCGGCCTGCTGTATTACTTCAATTTTGTCCAGGTACCGGCGCTGGCCGAGGCCGCCGCCGACCCCACCGGCCCCGACGGACGGGCCATCAGCCGTTACGTGGCGCCGCGCGCGCTGGCCTGGTTTCGCTGGGCGGCGGTCGCCACCTGGCTGACCGGGTTCGCCTACCTCGCCCACAACGGCGCCCTGGGGGCGTTCGCCCTCGGCCTGCTCGGCGATACGGTGGACACCTACCAGCTGACCATCGGGATCGGCGTGTGGCTGGGGACGATCATGCTGTTCAATGTCTGGGTCCTGATCTGGCCGAACCAGAAGAAGGTGCTCGGCCTGGTGGAAGCCGGCGCCGACGAGATCGCCGTCGCCAAGCGGACGGCTTTTCTCGCCTCGCGCAGCAACGTGCTCCTGTCCATTCCCATGCTCATGTCCATGGTCGGCGCCGGTCATGGCGGTTTCTTCATCTGACCGGGAGGTGCCGCCATGGGCCTGTTCGACCCCCACACCGTGCTGCTGCTGGTCGATGTACAGAACGATTTCTGCCCCGGCGGCGCCCTGCCGGTCGCTGACGGCGACGCCGCCCTGGATGCCGCCCGCGCGGGCTTCAAGACCATACTGCTGGCCGAGGCCACCCGGGCCGTAGATCCGGCGGCCGTGGACGCGGTGCTGGTCGAGCTTCGCCAGGCCGGTGCACAGATCGCCTGATGGATCGACCTGCGCCACCCCCCCTGCATACCCCCGCGGCCCTGCCTCTGGCCGTGGATCTGTATGAACTCACCATGCTGCAGGCCTACCTGCACAGCGGGCTTGGCGGTGAGGCGACGTTCAGCCTGTTTTTCCGCAAGCTGCCCCCGGGGCGCAGCTACGCGATCGCCTGCGGCCAGCAGGAAGTCGCGGAACTGCTGCCGACCCTGCGCTTCGAATCCTCGGCACTCGAAGCACTGGCCGGTGTACCGGGGCTGTCGCCGGCCCTGCTCGAGTGGCTGGCCGACTTCCGCTTCAGCGGCACGCTGCGCAGCGTCCGCGAGGGCACGCCGGTGTTTCCGCAGGAGCCGATCCTCGAGATCAGCGGGCCGTTGCCCGAGGTCCAGCTGCTCGAGACTCTGGTGATGAACCAGGTCCATACCCAGACCGTGCTCGCCACCAAGGCGGCCCGCCTGCGCCAGGCGGCCGGGCCGGTGCCGCTGGTCGACTTCTCCATGCGCCGCGCCCACGGCATCGAGGCCAGCGTGCGTGGTGTCCGTGCCTTTCACGTCGGCGGCCTGGACGCCACCAGCAACGTGCTGGGTGGCCTGACCTACGGGATGCCACTGTCCGGCACCATGGCCCACAGTTTCATCCAGGCGCACGACTCCGAGCTCGGCGCCTTCGAGGATTTCTGGGCGACCAGTCCGGCACCGACCTTCCTGATCGACACCTACGACAGCCTCCAGGGGGTGGACCGGGTGATCGAGCTGTCGCGACGGCTCGGCCGCCAGCCGGCAGCCGTGCGCATCGACTCCGGCGACCTCGGCGCGCAGGCCCGCGAGGTGCGCCGGCGGCTGGACGCCGCGGGGCTGGACAGTGTGCGGATCGTCGTCAGCGGCAACCTCGACGAGCAGGCGATCGCCGGGCTGCGTGCACAGGAGGCCCCGATCGATGGCTTCGGCGTGGGCACGGCCCTCGGTGTCTCCCGCGATGCCCCGGCGCTGGACCTGGTCTACAAGATGGTGGACTACGACGGTCGTCCGCGTGCCAAGCGCTCGCCGGGCAAGGTGCAGCTGCCGGGTGCCAAGCAGTGGTGGCGACGGTACGATGGCGACGGCCGGGTGCTTGGCGATGTGCTGGGCCTGGCCGCCGATCGTGCCGAGGGCGAGCCGCAGCTGCGTGCCCGGATCGTGGCCGGTGAACTGCTGCGCGATACGCTGCATACCCTCGACGAGGCGCGCGAGCATCGTGCCCGCGAGCTCGCCGGGCTCCCCGCGGCCAGGATCGCCCTGGAGGCCGATGAGCCCGCGCTGGAGGCCGCCCTGACGCCGGCGCTGCGCGCGCTGGCCGAGCGTCATTGAGGGCCGTCACGTCACCCCCAGCGCCACTGAACACTGCCACCCTACAAGGATATCCCCGATGGACCAGGCTACGCTGGCAAGCATTCCCGCAACCGTGCGCCACGCGCTGACGGAGGACGTCGGCAGCGGCGACCTGACCGCAGCCCTGATTCCCGCCGGACGCAGCGGCCGGGCGGAACTCATCACCCGCGAGGACGCGGTGATCTGCGGGCAGGCCTGGGCCGAGGAAGTCTACCGCCAGGTCGATCCGGCGGTACGCCTGGAATGGACCTGCGCCGAGGGCGCGCCGCTCGCCAGCGGCGCCACGCTGTGCCGACTGCACGGCCCGGCGCGCGCCCTGCTCACCGGCGAGCGCACGGCAATGAACTTCCTGCAGACGCTATCGGGCACAGCCACCTCGGCCGCACACCATGTCGAGGTGGTGGCAGGCACCAGCGCCGTCATTCTCGATACGCGCAAGACCCTGCCCGGCCTGCGGCTGGCACAGAAGTACGCCGTGCGCTGCGGTGGCGCACGGAACCACCGCAGCGGCCTCTACGACGCCATCCTGATCAAGGAAAACCACATCATCGCTGCCGGCTCGATCACCGCCGCGGTGCAGGCGGCCCAGGCGCTGCAGGCGGATGTGCCGATCGAGGTCGAAGTCGAAGATCTGGCCGGCGTCGACGAGGCCTTCGGCGCGGGCGCGCGTGCCCTGCTGCTCGACAACTTCACCCTGGAGATGCTGCACGAGGCTGTGGCCCTGCGTAATCGTCAGGCCCCGGACGCCCGGCTGGAGGCTTCCGGGGGCGTCTCGCTCGACACGCTGCGGGCGATCGCCGAAACCGGGGTGGACTACATCTCGGTTGGGGGGATCACCAAGCACCTGCAGGCCATCGACCTGTCGATGCGCTTCAACTTCGCCGAGGATAGCGCCTGAGGCTTTGGCAGCAGCTTACAGGTTGACTGCGAAAGACTCGACGCGACGCGGCTCGGAGATGCCATAGCCCTGGGCATAGTCGACGCCCATGCCGCGCAGCATCGCGATGATTTCCTGGTTCTCGGCGAACTCGGCGATGGTGCGCTTGCCGGTGAGATGACCGAGCTCGTTGATCGAACGCACCATCTCACGATCGATTGGATCATGCAGGATTTCCTTGACGAAGCTGCCGTCGATCTTGAGGAAATCCACCGGGAAGTGCTTGAGGTAACCGAATGAGGACAGCCCGGTCCCGAAATCGTCCAGCGCGAACAGGCAGCCGAGTTCCTTCAGGGCCTGAATGAAGCGGTTGGCCTGCGAATAGTTGGCCACCGCCGCGGTCTCGGTGATTTCGAAACAGATCTTGCTCGCGTCCAGACCGGAACGGTGGAACTGCTCGATCACGAAGGGCAGGAACTTGTCGTCGCCGAGACTCTGCCCGGAGAGGTTGATCGAGCACAGCGCCAGACGCTCGCGCTCATCGGCCTCGGACACCAGCCAGCGGAAGGCATGCTCGATCACCCAGCGATCGATGGAGGGGGTGATGCCGTAGCGCTCGGCGGCGGTGATGAACAGCTCGGGCGACACAAACGCGCCGTTCTCGTCGCGCATCCGCAGCAGCAGCTCGTAGTGCGCGCCTTCCTCGCGTCCCTGCAGCGGCTGGATGGTCTGGCGGAACAGCTCGAAACGACCTTCGTCCAGAGCGTTATTGATGCGCGCCGCCCACTGCATTTCCCGGCGCCGGCGCATCAGGTCGAGGTCGTTTTCCTCGTAGCTGTAGACGCGGTTACGCCCGGCGTCCTTGGCCGCCTGGCAGGCGCTGTCGGCCGCCGAGAGGATGGTGGCGACGTCCTCGTTGTGCGGCAGGATGGGCACCACACCGACGCTGGCCCCCAGCCGGAAGCTTCGCTCGTCCCAGTTGAAGCGGAACTCGGTGATGGCCTCGCGCAGGATCTCCGCCGTGCGCATGGCCTCGTCGAGCGTGCAGCTCTCGAGCAGCAGACCGAATTCATCCCCGCCCAGACGCGCCAGCGTGTCACGCCAGCGAATCTTGGATTTCAGCAACGCGCCGATCTGGCCCAGCAGGGCGTCGCCGGCACTGTGACCGCAGGTGTCGTTGACGATACGGAACTGGTCGAGATCGAGATGGCAGACGACGTAGGAGGTTTCCCGGGCGCGGGCGCTTTTCAGGGCGCGCTCCATGCGGTGTTCGAATTCGCGCCGGTTCACCAGCCCCGTGAGCATGTCATGGCTGGCGTGGTAGCTCAGGCGGCGGTTGAGCTCGCGCGCCTCGCTGACATCATGGAACACCAGTACGCCACCGGAGATCCCGCCGGTGGCATCCCGGATCGGCGAGGCCACGCTCTCGATGTAGAGCTCGTTGCCATCCCGGCGGATGAGCAGCGTCGGGCGCACGGACTTCACCGTCCGCCCGCGGCGGATGGCCAGCGCCAGCGGGTTTTCCAGTGGCTCGCAGGTCTCCTCGTGGAAGCCGCGGAAGATGTCATCGATGCTGCGACCGACGGCGTCATCCACCTTCCAGCCAGTCAGGTCTTCAGCAACCGGATTGAGATACTGCACGCAGCTCTCGGCATCGGTGGTGACCACGCCGTCGCCGATCGACTGCAGGGTGATCTGGGCGCTCTCCTTCTCGCGGAACAGCGCCTCCTCGTAGAGTTTCCGCTCCGTGATATCGGTTTCCACGCCAAGCAGGCGCTTCAGGCGCCCGCGACCGTCATGCAGCGCCCGCGCCCGACTGACCAGCCAGCGCCAGTCCCCATTGGCATGGCGCATCCGATGGACGCTCTCGAACAGCTCGGTCTTGCCCTCGAGGTGTTCGCGGATCTGGATCTGGACGCGCGCCATGTCCTCCGGATGGACCAGCTTGCGCCATTCCGGCACGCGCCCTTCGGGATCGTCGTGGTAGCCGAGCATCTGCAGCCAGCGTGGCGCGAAGAACATGACGTTGTTCGCCACGTCGAAATCCCAGAAGCCATCGTTGGCCGTCTGCAGGATCAGCTGATGGCGCTCCTCGGCGTGCGCGAGGCGATCGTGCAGGCGCAGACGCTCGAGCCCCGAACCGAGACTGGTGGCGACCAGGCGCAGCAGCAGGTGCAGATCGGCCTCGAAACCCGACCGTGGCTCGCTGCCCAGCAGCGCAATGAACCCGGCCGGACGGCCGTCAATCTCGAAGCCCGCAAGCAGCAGGCAACCCACCTGCAACTCGCCGAGCAGTGCGGCATCACGCGCACGTCCGGTCGAGGGGTGGTCGGTATTCAGCAGTTCAATCCCGCTGCCCTGCTGCAGCCGGGCATGTATCCAGGGCAGCCTGGCGAGCGGCAGTCCCTCCAGGCCCTGCGGCCGACACACCGAGAACGTGCCGCGCGCGGCCAGGACCTGTTCGATCCGTTCGCCGGCCTCGTCCAGCAGTCCTACGCACAGGCACTCTTCGTCAGTGGCCTCCAGTAACGCGGCGAGTCCATCGATGATCTGCGCGTCCGGGTCGTCGTCGGTCAGGCGCTGGAAATCGACCGCCACCTTGGTGCAGGTGACGTCCAGACCGCCGCCTTCACCTCGCCCGACACGCAGACGCAAGGCAGCCGTGGACATCGGATCGGTGGGCATCTCCTCCACCGACGCTGGCTGGTCCTGTAACTGACTCGAGACGTTTTTGATACGCACGCAGCACCCGAAGCCTGCGGCTCCGCCTGCCCCACGGCGGCGCCGACGGGCATGCGACCCCTTTAGTGTCGGCTCATTCTGACAGGATCACGCACGAAAACAAGCTAAGCCTCTGTTATTTTTCCAATTTGACTGACTGGACAGGCCACGTCTCGGAAACTCCCTAGTGCCAGCGGGCCGCGACTGTCCGACGCTGTCGCCTGGACCACACCCTGGGAAGCCCCATGAGCGAGACCGCCGCACGCTTCGAGTTCCGTGCCTTCGCCCGCAATTTCGGTATCGTCGAGGACCGTCTGCGCGCCTGGGCGGACATCGACCAGATTCGCGAGAGCGACGAAATCTATCTGATCTCACCCGCCTGCACGCGTCACAACATCAAGTACCGGGGCGGGCTTCTGGACATCAAGGTGCTGGTGGCGGAACGCGACGGTCTCCAGCAATGGGCACCGCACGCCAAGGTCGGCTTTCCCCTGGCAGGCGACTGGCTGGCGCGCGAACTCGCACCGCCGCTCGGGTTGGCCACCGATGGGCTGCCCGAGCGGATCGACAGTGCCAGGGCGCTGGTGGAACAGCTGGCCTATCCCCACCCCGAGGTGCTGGCCGTGCGGGTGTTCAAGCGCCGCTTCGCGTTCAGCCTCGAGGGCTGTCTCTGCGAGCTGGCCGAGGTCGAGTTCAATACGGCGGCGCTGGCCACCACCTGCATCGAGGCCACGGATGCCGACGCCGTGGCCGCGCTGCGCACCCGACTGGGGCTGGACGACTACACCAACACGAGCTATCTGGAGGCGATCCGGCAGGTCACCGGCTTGAGTCCAATCCCGCTACCCTGGGACTGACTGCGGTTGCTGCATTCGCCGCCAAGACGGCGGGCAGGCTGCTCAACCCGCCTCGTCGCGCCACTGGCTGTAGGGATGGCGGGCAAGATTGGAGTTGAAATAACGCGGATCGTCCGACACTTCCTCGCC
>RECU01000072.1 GCA_007693855.1 Gammaproteobacteria bacterium
CTGGCCCAGCAGGCAGGTATTCTGGAGAGCAATAAATTCATCAATGCGCCGGAGCTGAGCCTCACTGCTTCAGCCGAATATACCGCTCAGATCGGCGGGGCAGGGTCCCTGACGCTGCGGGCGGACGGCATCTACAAATCCGCGCAGTACCGCGATGCCGTCAATACACCAGAACTGCGGGCAAGCGCGTACACGCTGCTCAACAGTCGTGTCACCTATCGGCCGAACAGGGGTAACTGGTCACTGGCGTTTTTCGTGAATAACATCACCGATAAACTTTACGTGACCAGTGGTGTGGAAGTCCTGGGGCTCGGGTATGTCGAAGCCTACTACAGCCGCCCGCGTGAGTGGGGTGCCGCGTTCGCTCTGGATTTCTGAGCGATCGATGGATGCCGCCGGGTCGTGGACGCAGGTGCACGACCCGGCAGCGCGCTGCAGTCAGCGGCCAGGACTGACCGTCGAGGTGTCCAGCGGGTACCGGTAAAGTTCCACCATGCGTCTGGCGATCGTGGCTGGTGTATTACGGCCCTTCCGGTACCAGGTGGTACTCCAGTTCAGGCTCCCCAGTAACGCAAGCCGAAGATGGCGTTTACTGATGCCCTCGGGCACATCCAGAGTGTCGACCAGCTCAACGAAAAGTTTCTCATAGCGGTCTCTCTGCGCGATCAGGCTGGAGCGTAAAGGTTCCTCCAGGCTGCGTGTGAACTGCGGAGTGACCACCTGGCTGAAACTGTTCTCCCCCAGCAGTGATTCCAGATGCGCGACACAGGCGGCCTCCAGGCGCGCCCAGGCGTCATCTTCGGGCACTTTGCCGATCGCCTCCTGGACGGCGCGCAGCACGCTGTTGACACCCTGCTCGTGGACTGCCAGCAACAGATCTTCTTTTGAAGGGAAGTGGTAGTAGATCGACCCCGGGAGCATGCCGACCGCCGAAGAGATTTCCCGGATTGATGTCCCGTCATAGCCTTTGGTGCCGAACAGACTCGCAGCGGCCTCGAGCAGGGCCTCGCGGCGATTCTCCCCGCGATTGCCGGTACGCGCCTTGGCAGGGCGTGGCTTGCGGCTGGTGGTCACTGATGATCCTTGTGCTGACGTGCCAATGGCGAGCCGCAATGATGCCACGAAACCCCTGCCGAGCCAGCATCTGAAAAGGCCTGTATGCGGTGGCTGTCGTCGCGGTCGCTTGGGGTCAGCCGTCGTAGTATTGGCGGAAAAAGTCCAGCGTAAGCACGGCCACCACGTTGTCGTCATCATCCAGAATTTCGAGCATATCCGGGCTGCTGCCCTGGAAGCTCGCATAGACCATCATGCCTTGATCCGTGGAATAGGGCGTGTGTGCAGAACCCGGAGGTTCGTAGGAGAACGTTCCCGGGAAGTGCAGCTCCTCGCCCTCCCGGTACCCCCATAGTCCTTCGAGAGTAAACGCGACTGCAGTGCACAGATGCGTATGCCGCGCGAACTCCTTGTTCGGGTCCTGTTTGAACAGGAAATCCACGCGGTGGTTCTTGTCGTCGATGACCAGCACCTTGATGTAGTTTCCAGGTTGCCCTTCGACTTCCTGCCAGTCCAGAAGGCCACTGTTCACGTTTTCGATGTCACCGAAACGTGTTCTTTTGACTGTCTCAAGTACACTCATGTCCATCGTTGGCTCCTCCCCCGCGTGCTCCCGCGGATACACGAACGATCGGTTGTTTGGTGATCCTACACGCGTGCGGTTGGCGTTCCAAGATGCCTGCGTATCGTCTTTCATTTGGCTTGACAGGGCAGCCTGCTTGGTGCCCAATACCAAACAAATGTTTGGCAGTCATATGGCTCGGGGGAGTGCAAATGGTCAATGACGACATTCTGGTGGTGGACGCGGTCGCGCACGCCTACAACTGGACCGAAGAGAACTTCGTGAATCGCTGGTCGCCCGGATTCAGTGCGGCGGGGTATGGGTTGCATTGTCTGGTATCGCCGGATGATGACCACCGGCTGACCGAACAGGAATTCATCGCCGACTGGCAGCCGGATGATCTGGAGGAGATCTTCTTTCTCGAAAGTGACGTGGATGTCATCTCCTACCACTCCACGCCGCTGCACGACTACTACAAGGATGGACTGGTCTCTCTCGAGAAAGGCCTGCGTATGCGCGAGCGCAACCCGGACAGGGTCGTCGTATACGGTCAGATCAATCCGCTGGATGGAAACCGGGCGCTCGAACTGATGGAGACCTACGTCAAGGAGCAGGGCGTCAATGCGCTGAAACTTTATCCGGCCCGCTACTACGAAGGCCGTACCCTGCCCGAACGCTTTGATGATCCGCAGACCGGGATTCCCCTGATCGAGCGGGCACTGGAACTGGGGATCCGAAGCATCGCGGTCCACAAGGCGATCCCCTTCGGGCCGACTCGGTCGAGCCACTATCGTACCGATGACATCGACGAAGTCGCCGCGCTGTTTCCTGAGATGAACTTCGAGGTGGTGCACGGCGGCTTTGCGTTCACTGAAGAGGCGGCGTTCCTGCTGGGACGCTTTCCGAACGTCTGGGTCAACCTCGAAGTCACCAACAGCCTGATCATCAACAATCCGCGGCGCTTTGCCGAAGTGCTCGGCACCTTCCTGTACTGGGGAGGCGCGGATCGTTTGATGTTCGCCTCAGGGTGTTCTTTCGTCCATCCGCAACCGATCATCGATGCGCTGCTGGCCTTCGAGATGCCTGAAGAGATGAAGGCTGGTTACGACTATCCCGACGTGACCGACGAGATCAAGCGGAAAATTCTCGGTGAGAACTTCTGCCGCCTGCATGGGCTGGACGTGGGTGCGTTGAAGCAGAAACTTGGTGCTGACAAGTGGGCAGAACGTCAGCGCAAGGAAGGCCGCCGCGCGCCCTGGGCGACCATCCGCAACGGGGCTTCGGCATGAGCGCGGCGCTTGAGCGCCAGGTGCGCGAACGGCTGACCGAAGTCATGGATCCCTGCAGTGTCTTCAATCGTACCCACCTGTCGATTACGGACATGGGCCTGGTGCGCGACGTACATATCGAGGCGGGGCATGTACACGTCAGCCTGCTCTTGACCGATCCCTCCTGTCTGTTTTTTTTCCAGATGGGGCAGGATATCGAGGCGCGCCTGCTGGAGCTCGACGGGGTGGAGAGCGTCAAGGTGGAGAGCACCTCGGACCGCTGGTGGTCGGAGGATCGGATGACCCCCGAAGCGCGCCAGCGCCTGGAAGCCGGGCGCGAACGCAAGTGGCAGGTCCTGCGGGATATGCGCAAGCCAGAGGCCAGCCCCTCGGCCTGATGGCCTAACGGTCCTTGTGCAGCAGCACGACGGCACAGGCGGCTTCATCGAACCCGATGACACCGCCGCCGTTTTCCGCCAGTGCCCACTCGGCGCCGGCCACCTGGCGTGGCCCTGCCTCATGGCGCAGTTGTTGCACCAGTTCGGCAATCATGGAGAGCCCGGTGGCCCCGACCGGGTGGCCCTTGGAGACCAACCCGCCCGAGGTGTTCACCGGCAACCGCCCACCGAGTGTCGTTTCGCCGGCTTCCACCAGCCGGCCACCCTGACCGTCTGGGCAGAATCCCAGCATCTCCAGCTGGTAGATTTCGCAAAACGAGGTGGCATCGTGGACTTCGGCCACGTCGATGTCCTGAGCGCGAATGCCCGCGCGGGCGTACGCCCGTTCCGCGGCAACCCGGCTCAGACCGGGCTCATCCAGCGCGCGATACTTGCCACTGCTCAGACCGATGGCCGCCACCCGCACCGCGCGGTCTCTGATGGCGGCGGGCAGATCTCCAAGCAGTCGGCCTGAGACCACCAGGGCTGCGGCCGCGCCATCACCGATCGGTGCGCACATCGCCCGTGTGAGTGGCCAGGTGATGGGCCTGTCGGCAAGCACCTCCTCGACAGTCATCGCGTGGCGGTACTGCGCGTTGGGGTTGGCCACGGCATGTGTGTGGTTCTTGGCGGCCGCCGCGGCGATCTGGCGCTGGGTCGTGCCATGGCGTCGCATGTGCCAGCAGGCCTGCATCGCATAGGTGTCCATGAAGATGGTTCGATCCGGCCCTGGCTGGAAGGGCTTGCCAGCGACCTCTCCGGCCTGGCGGTAGTAGGCTTCCCACTGCTGAGGGTCGTACTGATCGATACCGCCGTAAAACAGCTGACTGGTCTTCTCTGGGGCTTCTGGGTGGAAGGTTTTCTCGGCGCCCAGGGCCAGCACCAGGTCATGCTCGCCGGACTGGATATCGCGGCAGGCGCCGTGCAGGGCCAGCGAGGCGGTTGCACAGCCGGCCTCCACATTGATGATGGGGATGCGGGCGGGGAACTGGCCTGATTCGACCAGCGGCGTCAGACAGACCTGCCCGCGGATACTGCCCTGCCCATCCGTCCACATGCCGCAGTTACCGAACCAGGCTGCATCGATGCGATCAGCCTCCTCGAGGCCCGAGTCGTCCAGGGCGCCGAGTACGGCCTGGCTGGCCAGTGTCTTGATGGTGACCTCCGGCTGTTTACCGAAACGCGTGCTGAACGCGCCGATGATGTAGCAGTCCTGGGGCTGAGGCTGCCTCATGTCCAGTACGGCTCGCGAAGATGCCGCTTCAGGACCTTGCCGAGCGCGTTGCGCGGGAACTCGTCACGCAGCTCCACGGCGGCGAGCCGCTGGGTCTTGGCCAGGCGGGCGTTTGCCCAGCTGCGAACGGCTTCCGGATCCGGGGTAGTGCCTTTCTCGGGGATGATCAGGGCAAGGGGGGCCTCGCCCCATTTGTCATGCGGAATGCCGATGACCGTGACATCCGAGACCTCCGGGTGCGCGCCGATGACCTCCTCGATGTCTTTCGGGAAGACATTGAATCCGCCCGAGATGATCATGTCCTTCTTGCGATCCAGGATGTAGAGGAAGCCGTCTTCGTCCTGGCGCCCGATGTCGCCACTGCGCAGGAAGCTCCGCCCCCGCTCATCGATCCAGACCGCTTCGGCCGTCGCCTCCGGGCGCTTGTAGTATTCCTTCATCAGTCCGGCGCCGTAACCGGCGATCTCCCCGGCCTCGCCACGCGGCAGCGAGTTGCCCTGGTCATCCAGAATGCGCAGTTGAAAGCCTGTCACGGGCGTTCCCACCGAGCCGCGCTTGTGCATCTGTTCAGGACGGATGATGGTGGCGAAGCCTTCGCTGAACCCGTAGAGCTCGAACAGCCCCGGCCCCATGCGCCTGACGATCTCGTCCTTGGTGTCCTGACGCAGCGGGGAGCCGGCCGAGAGCATGACCTTGAGAGGCGACAGGTCGCGTTGGTCGAAGGTCTCGTCAGCCAGGGTCGTGATGTACTGCGTCGGCACCATGAAAGTATGGGTCACGCCCTCACGTTCCACGGTCTCGAGAAAGGCCCTGGGGGAGAACTGCTCCATGATGACCATGGTGGCGCCGAGGAACATGGGTGGCAGGACCATGAACCAGGTGCCATTCGAATACAGTGAAGTGGTGGCCAGCGCGATCGAGTTGGCATCGAAGCGAAGTTCCAGCGCATTGGAATAGGACCAGTGCTGCCGTGCGCGATGGGTCTGGACGATGCCCTTGGGGATGCCGGTCGTGCCCGACGAGTAGATGATATTGAACTCGTCGCGCAGGTCGTATTTCAACGGGGGTTCGCCGCTGTCAGCTTCGGCGAGCCAGCGCTCGCCGTCTTCCCAGCCCGTCTGCTCGAAACCCATCGCGACCTTGCGGCGAAGCTTCCCGGCCTGGCATCGCGTCACAGCCTGGCTGGCGAGATCGGCCGTCGCGCCTGATGCGATGATCATGCAGGCGTCGGAGTCGTCGATCAGCGTTGCGAGCTGCTCGGCGGTGAGCAGGGCGCTGAGCGGGACCAGGCAGGCGCGGGCTTTGACGATGCCGAACATCACCTCGAGCATCTCGACCGAGTTGGTCATCAGCACCGCGACCTTGTCGCCGGGCTTCACACCGTCGGCGATCAGGCTGTTGGCGACCCGGTTGAAGCCTTCGTTAAGGCTGCGCCAGCTGACCCGTCTGTCACCGCAGATCACCGCAGTTTTTTCGGGGTAGAATTCCGCATGGGTCGCCCAGAGTTCGGGCAGGTACAGCTGCGTGTCGTCGAGTGTGCGCATCGGTGCTCCCCCAAGTCCAACCGGCATCAGTCTACCAAACAATCGCTTGGTATAGTAAGGTGTCGGATGTGTCGTCAGCCGGGTCCGCGAGCCCGTCAAGCAGCGACGAGGAGGCACCCATGACATCCAGTACCGTGGATCAAAAGATCTCTGCGCCGGTCTACGACCCGCGCGATCAGGCGATCATCGATGACCCCTTGCCCGCGCTGCGCGCGCTCCAGGAGCACGACCCGGTCCACTGGTCCGACAAACTCCGTGGCTGGGTGATCACGCGCTACGACGACGTCAGACGCATCCAGTTGAACGAGCACATTTCCGCCGACAGGCTGACACCCTACTACGAGAGCCTGCCCAGCGAGCAACAGAACCGCATTCGTGAGCTTATCCGCTACCTGAATACCTGGGTAGCGTTCAAGGACCCGCCTGAGCATACCCGGCTGCGCCGGCTCATGAACAAGGTATTCACGCCGGGGGCGGTTCGGCATCTGCACGGCTCGGTGGCACGTGCGGTCGATCTGCTGCTCGACGGTCTCGAGGGTCGCGAGCATTTCGACTTCATCGAGGACTTCGCCTATCCACTGCCGGCCACGGTCATCATGGACATGCTGGGCTTGCCGCATACCGACATGGAGCGCCTGAAGGACTGGTCAAACAAGATGCAGCTTTTCATCGGCAGCGCCACCGCATCGCCGAACAAGCATGCCCTTGCCCAGGAAGGCGCCGTCGAAATGGCGGACTATTTTCGGGAGGTGATCCTCGAGCGCGAGCGCACTCCCGGCGACGACATGATCTCGAAACTGCTGGCGATTCGCGACGAGGATGCCACCTTGAGCGAGGACGAGGTCATCGGTACCTCGATCCTGTTCCTGTTCGCGGGCCATGAAACCACTACGAATCTTCTGGGCAACGGCATCCGTGCGCTATTGCAGCATCCGGAGCAGCTGGCGCGTCTGCAGGCTGATCCGGCGCTGATCAAACCAGCGGTTGAGGAAATCCTGCGATTCGATGGCCCGACTGGTGCGCTGGTGCGCATTGTCAAGCAGGATCATGAACTGCATGGGCGTCTGCTCGCCCGCGGCGATCGGGTGTTCGTGATGGTCAACGCGGCCAACCATGATCCACGTAAATTCACTGAGCCTGGTCGGTTTGATATCAGCCGGGATCCGAACCCGCATCTCACATTCAACTACGGTCCGCACTTCTGCCTGGGCGCGCCGCTGGCGAGAATGGAAGGCGAGGTCGCCATTGCAGAGGTCATCAGGCGGTTTCCGGGGCTGCGACTGACGGCAGAGCACTACGAGTATATGGACACGCTGGTGATGCGTGGTGTCCGCAGCATGCCGGTCGCGGCCTGGTGACATCGCACCTGCCGGGATCCGGACCGGCTAGCCGGTAACGTACTCCACCCCTACGATCTCATAGTGGCGTACGCCGCCGGGCGCCTCCACTTTGATCTCCTCACCGATGCGCTTGCCCAGCAAGGCACGGCCGAGCGGCGCGTCCATGCTGATGTAGCCTGGTGCATGATCGAACTCGTCGGGCCCGACGAGCCGGTGCCGAAGCGGCTGGCCGTGCTCATCGACGAGCCTGATCCAGGCGCCGAAGAAAATCCGCTCGCGATCCTCCGGCACGGTGGCGACCACGCGCATGCCCTCGAGGCGTTTGCGCAGGTGGCGGATGCGCGCATCGATCTCGCGGAGCTGTTTCTTGCGGTAAATGTACTCGGCGTTTTCCGAGCGATCGCCTTCAGCGGCGGCAGCCGTGATCGCGGCGGTCACCTCGGGGCGCAGGCGCCGCCACAGCTCGTCGAGTTCATCGGCCAGCCGGCGGTGACCTTCCGGCGTGATGTACCGCGAACCTGCAGTCCTTGGCGGTCGCCAGCGTCCCATGCTGCGGCTATCTGCGACTCTTCGATCGGGCTTGCACCGGGCGGCTTCAGCCGGCCCGGTCGAATTCGATGTGCAGTGCCTTCAGCCCGCGCAGCAGCACGTTGGGAAAGTGCGTGAGGTCGTTCCTGCCCTCGGCCAGGCGGATATTGTCGAGCCGACGAAGCAGGTGGGTGAAGGCGACGGTCATCTCCTTCTTCGCCAGCACGGCGCCCACGCACATGTGCGTGCCGCGGCCGAAGGCGAGGTGGATGCCGGCGTTCTTCCGGCCGGGATCGAAGGCCTCGGCATCCGCGAACTTCGCCTCGTCGCGGTTGGCTGCCGCATAGCGCAGATGCAGCATGGAGCCTGCCGGGATCTTCACCCCGCCGAGCTCGCCGTCTTTCTTCACCACCCGCCACATGCCCGAGGTCGGTGATTCCAGGCGCAGGATCTCCTCCACCATGTTCTTGATCAGGCCGGGATCCTGGCGCACGCGGGCCATCTGCTCGGGGTTCTGGATCAGCAGCAGCAGCCCACCCGCCAGGGTGTTGGTGGTGGTCTCGTTGCCGGCGACCAGCAGCTGCTGGAGGATGCTGAGCAGCTCCGCCTCGTCGAGGGGGCGCTCATCATCGACCTGGGCATGCACCAGGTCCGAGAGGATGTCCTGCTTTGGGTCCTTTCGGCGTTCGTTGGCCTTCTCGATCATGTAGTGCTGGAAGTCGACGATATGCTGAGCAGCTTCCAGTTCCTCCTCCTTGCTCGCCATTCCGCCGAGACGTGCGACGAAGGCATCCGACCAGGTCTTGAACAGTGCCTGGTCCGAGCGCGGCACACCCAGCTGATCGGCAATGACGGTGACCGGCAGCTTGACGGCGAACTCCGTGATGAACTCGCACTCGCCGCGATCGATGATGCCGTCGATCAGTTCGTTCACGAAATCCGCCACGTAGTCTTCCAGCCGGTTGACCTTGCCCGGCGTGAAGGCGGTGTTCACCAGCTTGCGGAAACGCGTGTGTGAGGGCGGGTCGTTGGTCAGCAGGGTGTCGACCTGCGGCCAGCCCTTGGAGATGACTTTCTTGACGTCTTCATCGTAGGCGGCGCGGCCCTGCAGTGCGGCACTGAAGTTGTTGGAGAAGGTGTACGGGTCTTTCAGGGCTTCGCTGATCAGGTCGAAACTCGTGACCAGGAAAATCGGCGGCGTGGTGCCTGGCAGCGGGTAGACCGGTGCCTGCGCGCGCGCGGCCTGGTAGAACTCGAAGGGGTCCTCGATCACGGCGGGGTCGAAGAAGTTGTACTCGGCAAGTGGCTTGGTCATGGTCGGTCTCCTGTTCCCCTGGAAAGGTCATGCCCGCAGGGTGGTGTGTCAGACGTGCTGCATTGCGCCGCCGTCGGCGTAGATGCCATGGCCGGTCACGAAGGCGGCATCCGCCGAGGCGAGAAACAGCACCACCCGCGCGATATCCTCGGGCTGGCCCAGTCGGCGCACCGCCGCTTTCTGGGCCCAGTAATCACGGAACTCCTGTTCCTGCTGGAAGAGTTCGCGGGTGATGCCGGTGACGATCGAGCCCGGCTGCACGTAGCTCACGTTGATGCCCAGCGGGCCGAGTTCGGTGGCCATGCTCTTGGTCAGTCCGGCCACCGCATGCTTGGAGGCGGCATAGGCGGTGAGCGTCTCGCCGCCGAAATCCGACATCACCGAGCCTGTATTGATGATGCGTGCCTGGTCGCTCTGCTCGAGCAGCGGGATGGCTTCGCGGCTGAGGCGGAACACCGCGGTGACGTTCACCTCGAAGGTTCGTCGCCAGGTCTCGTCGGTGGTCTCGCTGGCGGGGAACATCGGACAGATGCCGGCATTGTTGAACAGGATGTCCAGCCCCCCCAGCCGTTCACGCGCCGCATTGATGATCGTGGCCGGCGCCGCATCCGTGGCGACGTCGCAGGGCAGGGCGTGGGCGCCGTCGATCCCGCTCAGCGCCTGCTCCAGGGCCGAGCCCGGCAGGTCGACGCCGATCACCTGTGCGCCTTCCGCGCAGAACAGCTGCACCGTGGCCAGCCCGATGCCATCGGCCGCCCCCGTCACGATCGCTTTCCTTCCCTGGAGTCTGTGCATCTGTCCGTCCTCTGGTGTCTTCCGGTGTGTTCAGGGGGTCCGTGCCCAGGCATGGGCCTCGGGACTGGCTGCCCAGGCGATCGCGTTGGCCACGAGTCGCCGGTAGTGTTCATTGCTGTAAGCACTGGGCGCATCGCCGCACTGCAGATAGGCGATGGGGCTGCGGCCGCTGCGCCGCACCCAGCCGATCAGCGGGCTGCCGGGCGGGTGCGGCCAGTCGTCATTGCAGAACATCCGACCGCGCACGGCATGGTCGGCGGAATGGAAGTTCTCGGCCACAAAGGCGTGATCACTGGCCAGCAGCGGGATGACGCTGTCCTCGAAGATCTCCGCGAGATAGAGCTCGTCGGTGATCGTGAACGTCTCAGGCAGGCCCTGGGTGATGGGGTGCGCCGGGTCGAGCACGCGGATGCTGTGGGTGATGTCATGCCGATACCCGGAATCAAGACGGTCCCGGCCCCGGAGCTGCGCCGGTTGGTAGAGAAAGCGCCCGCCGATCAGCTCGCCGTACTCCGGCCAGGTCGGCCAGCCGGCCAGGGCATGGTGCAGGAAGACCATGCCCTGGCCCTGGGCCAGCAGTGCGGCGAGGTTCGCACGCAGTCGCGCAGGCGGCTCCAGCAGCGCCGGGGGCTCGCCCTCGCGAAACGCCAGTCCTGGCATGTCGTAGAGCACGAATACGTCGTAGTCGCGCGCTAGTTCCGGGGCGAAGAACTGCTGCGCCGCCGGGTGCTCGACGTGGGTCCAGTCGATGTCGGGATTGGCGTCGAACACGGCGAAGAACGCGTTGTAGTCGAAGGGATGGCCCTTCGTGATCAGCAGCACGCGTGTCGGCTCGTCGGTCATGCCGCATCAGCCGCGGTCGGCGGCCAGGTCGACGATCAGCTTGCCCATGTTGCTGCCGTCGAAGAGTTTCAGGAATGTCTGCGGCGCGGCCACCAGTCCGGGCTCCACATGCTCGCGATGCCGGATCCGGCCCTGCTGCAGCCACTCGCCCATCTGTGCAATGCCCTCGGGGAAGCGCTCGACATAGTCGGCGACCAGCAGGCCCTGCATATGCGCGCGCTTGACCAGCAGCTGCCAGAGATTGCGGGGGCCGGGGGCGGGGGATTCGGCATTGTAGGCGGCGATCAGCCCGCAGATCAGCACGCGGGCCCGCAGTTTCAGGTTCATCAGCGCGGCGTCGAGAATCTCGCCACCGACGTTCTCGAAGACAATGTCCACGCCTTGGGGCGCCGCTCTGCCGATGGCCTCCACCAGGTCACCCCCGGCCTTGTAGTCAATGGCGTGGTCGTAGCCGAACTCCTCGATGAGCATGCGGCATTTTTCCGGACCGCCGGCAATGCCGATGGTGGTACAGCCCTTGATCTTCGCGATCTGGCCGACCAGCGAGCCGACCGCACCGGCAGCGGCGCTGACCAGTACGGTCTCGCCCGCCTGCGGTCGCCCGAGGTCGAGGAACCCGAAATAGGCGGTCATTCCGGGGGCACCGAGCACGCTCAGAAACCAGGTCGCCGGCAGGCCGAGCTCCGCGGGGATCCTGGCATCGAAGCCTGCGCCGTGGCCCACGCTGTAGTCCTCCCAGCCGTGCAGGCCCACCACCTGGTCGCCGGGCTGGTAGTCGGGGTGGCGACTGGTCACCACCTCGCCGACGGTCGTGCCCCGCATCACCTCGCCCAGCCCGATGGGGGGCATGTAGCTTGGGGTGTCATCCATCCAGCCGCGGATGGCTGGATCCAGGCTGAGATAGCGGTTGCGGAGGATGAATTCGCCCTCGCCGGGTGCCGGCACCGGTGCTTCACGCAACTCGAAGTCCGTTGCGCGGGGCAGACCCTGTGGACGGGCCTTCAGGAGAATCTGGCGGTTGATCTCGGCCACAGCGTGCACTCCCTGCGGATCATGGGTCGGCTGCGGTGGGCCTGACGGCCACCACACTCGGAAAAAAGACCCCCGCCGTGGCGGGGGTCGGTGACGGCAGCCCGCCGACGGCTCAGTTGCCGCCGAATCGCCACAGCACCTCGGCACCGTAGGTCCGGTCCGGGATGGTGGTGGCAAAGGCAAACAGCCCGGCGACCAGCAGCGTGGAGTTCTCGGCGGTGGCGTTGTTGAGATTACGGCCGAACACCGAGAAGCGCCACTGATCGAGCTCATAGGACACGGAGGCATCGAGAATTCCGTGCGCCTCGGCCAGCCCGCGCGGTGGCTGGTTCTGGAAGGTCGTCCAGTACTTGTCCTTGTAGCGCCAGCTGGCGTTCACCGAGGCGGTGCCCGGCCCCATCTGCCAGGCGTAGTTGGCGCCCAGCGAGTAGGTGTACTTCGGTGCGCGCCGCAGCTCCAGGTCGGAATTGTCGGTCTCGATCCCGTCGTTATTGAGATCGGCAATGAAGGAGCGGAAGCTGGCGTCGAGATAGCCGAAGGTCGCCCGCAGCAGCAACCCGTCCAGCGGCATCGCCAGCAGTTCCAGCTCGACACCCTCGTAGCGCGCGGTGGAGGCGTTGGCCACGACCGTCTCCTGGTCGCCTGTTGGCGTACGCCGCACGACCTCTTCCTGCTTGTCGTCATAGTCCATGCGGAAGACCGATGCATTGATCTGGAGCATGTTGTCCAGCCAGCGGGTCTTGGCGCCAAGCTCGTAGTTGTCGACGGTCTCGGGGTCGAAGGCGACCAGCGCGGTACCAGGTGTGCCCGCGCGGCCGTTGTAGCCGCCGCTGCGGAAGCCGCTGGAATAGGAGGCATAGACCATGGCGTCAGGCGTCGCCTGCCAGCTCACACCGATCTTCGGGTTGAACTCCGACCAGCTCTGACTCGGTGGCGCATCGAACGTCGAGAAGTCCGGCAGCACGATGCCCAGCGGCACCGGGTAGACACTGCTGCCCTGGATGAAGGTGCCCGAGAAGGGCGGCGACGGGACCAGCCCCTGGGAGACGGCGATGTTGGGAATGCCCCGCAGGTCGAAGGCCTGGGCGCGTGCCATGCGCTTTTTCTCGTCCGTGTAGCGTCCGCCGAGCGTCAGTGTCCAGTCGGGCAGGAACTCCCAGTCGGCCTGGAAGAACAGCGCCCAGGACTCGGTCTTGTGGTCCGTGGCCTGCAGCTGCACCACCGGGTTCTGCCCGGGAACGATTTCAGGAAACACGCCCAGCTGCTGGAGCACATCGAAGAAATGGAACGTTCGCTGGCCCAGCTGGAAGTCCGCATCCCAGAGATAGGCGCCTGCCACCAGGTTCAGCCGGTCATCGCCATAGCTGACCCGCAGCTCGTGGCTGGTCTGCTGGTAGTTCTGATCGCGGACCGTCTCGAACAGGGGCAGCGGCGAGGCGTCAAAGTCCTGCGGCATGCTCTCGGAACTGCGTCGATGACCGAAGATGTAGTCCAGCCGCCAACGCTCGTCGAGCTGCCAGCCGATGTCGAGCACATGGGCGTCGAGCTCGATGAACGAGGCGAAGCTGCCGTTCTGATCGACCACCCGCCGGTCCCCCGTGGACGGGATGTTGCCGCCCTGGCCGCACTGGCCGAAGGCGAAGCAGAACAGGTCGCCCGGCCCTGACACGTTCAGCAGCGGCGCGGCATCGCTCTTGTCATCCTCGCGGGAAAAACTGTAGCGCACGCGCAGGTCGTCATTCGGCGTGTACAGCAGCATCAGGCCGATGTGCTGGTAGTCCAGGCCGCCGCGACGACGGAAGTCCTCGAAGGCGTTGGTGTACCAGCCGTCGTCATCACGTTTGGTGTAGGTCAGCTTGCCGGCGAGCAGGTCGTCGATGATCGGGAAGTTCACCAGCGCGTCGAAATTGCGTGCGCCGTAGTTGCCCGCGCCCGCACGGAATTTGCCATCGAACTCGCCGGTGGGATCGGCGCGGATCACGTTGACCACGCCGCCGATCGTGTTCTTGCCGAACAGCGTGCCCTGCGGGCCGCGCAGCACCTCGATGCGCTCGACGTCGAAGATCTGCAGGAACTGCCCCGTGTTGGTGCCGAGGAACACCCCGTCGACCACCACGCCCACGGCCGGGTCGAAGCTTTTCTCGACATCCTGGAAACTGATGCCGCGGATCGACAGGGCGGCGCCGCCGGGCGTGGCCTGCACGCGATCGATGACGATGTTCGGCGAGATGCCCTCGAGGTTCTGGATGTTCTGCGCGAGGGAGCGCGAGATCTCCTCGGCGCCGATGGCGCTGACCGCGATCGGCACGTTCTGCAGCGTCTGCTCACGGCGCTGCGCCGTGACGGTGATTTCTTCGAGCACCATGCGCTGCCCAGGTGCGTCCTGGGCGCTGGCGCCGAGAGGTGCGGCCAGGGCGGCGGCGACCGCGGTGCCCACCAGGCTTCGCCGCAGCACGGCGATGGAACGGTTCCCACTCATTTTGATCTCCCCCAGAGATGACTTAGAGACGGACTAGAACGTTGTTGCGTTGCGATCGCAACGGCGCGTGTTTCCCCCAGGCGCCGTCACGGATGTTGCAGCTATCTAACCACACCCCCTCCGGTAAACAAACGGCCTCAGGCCGCGCAGTAGCCGCCGTCCACCGGCAAGGACACGCCGGTGATGAACGCGGCCTCGTCGCTGGCCAGGAACAGGATGGCGGCGGCGACCTCTTCCGGCTTGCCGACCCGCTGCATCGGGTGCACCGAGGCGAAGGCCTGGAGTTGCGCGGCCGGGTCCTCGGCCGCCTCCAGGTAGGCCTCCATCATCGGCGTGCGGATGGCGCCGGGGTGGACCGCGTTGCAGCGCACCGGGTAGCCCTGTTCGGCGCAGTGCAGCGCGATCGAACGGGTCAGGTTCGCCACCGAGGCCTTGCTCGAGGAGTACGCCGCGAGATACGAGGTCGGGCGCAGCCCCATGGTCGAGGAGACGTTGACAATGGCGCCAGCGCTGGAGGTCTCGCGGATGAGCGCCAGGGCGTACTTGCAGCCGAGGAACACGCCGTCGGCGTTCACGCGATGCAGTTGGCGCCAGTGCTCGTAGGTCGCGTCCTCGATGCTCGAAGGCAGACTGATGCCAGCCGAATTGACCAGCACGTCGAGCTTGCCGAAGCGCTCGCGCACGGCGGGCATCGCATCCTGCCAGTCGGTCTCGGCGGTGATGTCATGGTGCAGCCACATCGCCCGGTCGCCGAGTTCGGCGACCAGCGCCTCCCCCCGGGCCGCATCGATATCGGCGATCACCACCCCGGCGGCGCCCTCGGCGAGGAATGCCCTCGCCGAGTGCTCGCCGATCCCCGAGGCGCCCCCGGTGATGAAGGCCACTTTGCCCTCGACTCTGCCCATGACTCCCCCAGTCATTCATCGATGTCCTGCGCGCGGGGTCGACCCCCGGGCGCACACAGCGCTACTTGTCGCGGAAATCCGCCCCCCGGCCGCCGTCAACCGACAGCGCAATGCCGGTGACGTGGCGTGATTCGTCGGCCGCCAGGTACACCACCGCGTCGGCGACGTGTTCCGGCAGACCCATCATCTTCAGTGCGTTGTCCTTGGCGAAATACTGCTGCAGCTCTTCACTGTCACCGTAGCTGCCGGTGATCATCTCGGTGAGGATCACGCCCGGGTTCAGCGAATTGACGCGCACGCGCGGATTCAGCGCCGCGGCCTCCACGGCGGCGGCCCGCGAGAACTGCGTGACCGCGGCCTTGCTCGCGCAGTAGGCCGCGGCCTGGTCCAGGCCCACCTGGCCGGCCAGCGAAGACATGTTGATGATCGCGCCGCCCTCGGGTTGCCCGGCCATCACCGCGAGCGCCGCGCGCGTGCCGAGAAACACGCTCTCCACGTTGATCCGCCACAGCCTCTGGAATTCCTCCAGCGGCGTCTCATCGAGCGGCCGGACGAAAAATCCGCCAGCATTGTTGACCAGCACATCGATGCGGCCATGGCGCGCCAGGCACTGCTCGACCAACGCCTGCCAGTCGGCCTCCACGGTGACATCCTGGCGCCGGAATTCCGCCTGGCCGCCGGCCTCGGTGATCAGCTCGACCGTGCGTGCGCCCTGGTCTGCATTGCGCCCCGTGCCGACGATCACTGCGCCTTCGCCAGCCATGCGCAGGGCAGCGGCACGACCGAGACCCGAGGTGGCGCCGGTGACGACGCAGAGCTTGCCGGCCAGCCGCCCCGAGCTCATGCCGCCGTCATGCCGGCATCGACCGGCAGCTCCGCGCCGGTCATGAATGCCGACTCCTCGGAGGCGAGAAACACCACCGCATGGGCCACATCTTCAGGCGTGCACCAGGTGCCCATGGGCACGCGGGCGAAGGTCTCACCCGGCGCCTCCCAGGCCTCGCTCGGGAACAGTCGCTCGGTCATGGCGGTGCGGGTGATCCCGGGGTGCACGGAATTGACCCGGATGAATTCCCCGCGGCTGCCGCATTCGACGGCCACGGACTTGGTCAGGACCCGCACGGCACCCTTGGTCGCGCAGTAGGCGGTGGCGCGGGCCATGCCGATGTTGCCGAGGTAGGAGGCGATGTTGATGATCGAGCCGCGTGCGGGCTCGCCCGCGGGTGCGCAGCGTCGCATCGCCTCGACGCCATGGCGGCAGCCCAGGAAGACACCGTCGACGTTCACGGCGCTCAAGGCGCGAAAGTCTTCGAGCCGGGTGGTGGCCAGCGGTTCGAGCAGGAAACGCCCGGCATTGTTGACCAGCACGTCGAGCCGGCCTTCCCGGGCCAGGAGGGTGTCGATGGCGGCGCGCCAGTGGTCCTCGCGGGTGACGTCGAGCTCCAGGGCGTGGCCCCCGGCCGCCGAGGCGACACTGCGGGCACGCAGGGCGTCGATATCCGAGACGTAGACCGTGGCCCCTTCCGCAGCCAGGGCCAGCGCGCTCGCGCGCCCGATGCCGGCGGCGGCACCGGTGACCAGGCAGATCTTGTTCGCAACACGGTCCACCGTCTGGAAGCTATCACAGGGTCGAGAAAAAACAAATCAACCTGTTTTTTGTTGCGCCGCAATACCTTGGAGCGGCAGGACGTGCCTTCAGCCGGCGTCGCTGCGTCGGCGAAAACGCTCAACCGCGCTCAGGTCGTCGTCGGCCTGGTCGGCGGACAGCAGGATCTCGCGCAGCCGGTCCTTGTGATAGCGCAGCACGCGCTCGACCCGATCTTCCGACTGTGCGGTCAGCGGGTTCAGCGCCATGCCCTCGAGCAGGAACTGGGTCAGGTCCATCGCAAGATCGAACAGCCGGCGGTCTTTCTGCCACTCGGGAAAGATGTCGCAGGCAGCGCGATACCACTCGCGCTCGAAACGGGCGGTGGCGGGGCGCAGCACCTCGTCGAGTTCGGGGTTGGTGCGCGCGGCGACCACCAGTTCCTGGAACGCGGCGAACTGCGGACTGTTCAGGTGCGCCCAATAGGCGTCAAGGCCGCGCTCCGCGCGGTCGCGGGCGTCGCCGATGGCCGAAATGCCGGCACGGAAACTCTCGATGCGCTTGGCACAGAGATGCTCGATGGCCGCCTGCACCAGGCCCTGCTTGGTCGGGAAGTGGTGCACCATCGCGCCCCGCGAGACGCCGGCACGCTCGGCGATGCGCTCGGAGGTGGTGCGGGCATAGCCCAGCGTGACGAAGCACTCGAGGGCGGCATCCAGGATGGCCTGGCGGCGCGAGGCGCTTTTGGCCGCCTGCCATCCGCCACTGCGGCGCCGCCGCTGTGGTGGCTCAGGAGTGTCGGCGGGCTTGGTGGATGGGTCTTCCGGCGTGTCCAGTGTCGTGTCCCCTGTCGCCGCCCGCTGTGAACGACGCCTGTTCGATCGAATCGCCGCCGCGACCGGGCGGCTGCCAGCGCTTACGCTAGCGCCTCGAGGCGGGCGGCTCAAGCACGCCGCATGGCTGCTCTGCGGTCAGCCTGGATCCCGGCTGGCTTGCAAACCCGCCGCCACGGCGTTAAGGATGCAGGCCGGCGCAGGCGATTCGGCCGCCGCACAGCTTCCGGGGGGACGTGATGGATCTTCAGTTCAGCGCAGAGGAGCGCGCGTTTCAGCAGGACGTCCGCGAGTTCCTCGCCAGCGAGCTCACGCCCGAGCTCAAGCGCGCGGTCAGGCTCACGCCGACCGTGTTCGTGGAAAAAGACATTGCCGACGAGTGGCACGCCCGCCTGAACCGCCGTGGCTGGCTGGCGCCCTTGTGGCCGCGGCAATACGGCGGCGCCGAGTGGACGCCGGTGCAGCAGTTCATCTATGAGTCCGAAGCCGCCCGTGCCGGCGCACCGACCACCATCCCCATGGGGGTGCGCATGGTCGGGCCGGTGATCATCCGCTTCGGCAGCGAGGCGCAGAAGGCACATTACCTGCCGCGCATCCTCTCTGGGGAAGACACCTGGTGCCAGGGCTACTCGGAGCCTGGCTCGGGGTCGGATCTCGCGTCGTTGAAGACCCGCGCGGAGCCCGACGGTGAGGACTATCGGGTCAACGGCACCAAGCTCTGGACCACCCACGCGCACTATGCCAACCGGATCTTCTGCCTGGTGCGCACCAGCAGCGAGGGCCGGCCGCAGGCCGGCATCAGCTTTCTGCTGATCGACATGGATGCCCCCGGCATCAGCGTCACGCCGATCCGTTCGCTCTCCGGCGACCACGAGGTCAACCAGGTGTTCTTCGACAACGTGCGCGTGCCGCAGGCCAACCGCATCGGTGATGAAGGCCAGGGCTGGACCTGCGCCAAGTTCCTGCTCGAGCACGAGCGTGGTGGTGTGTTCTCGCACCGGCTGATGGCGATGGTGCAGGCGCTCCGGCACCTGATGGTGGATACCGCCGATGGCGAGTCGGCGCTGAGCGAGGATCCGCACTGGCGCGAGCGCCTGGCCGCGCTGGAAGTGCGGGTGCTGTCGCTGGAAGTCACCGAAATGCGCGTGCTCTCCAGGCTGAAGGCCGGGGAGCCACCCGGGGCCGAGTCTTCGATGCTCAAGATCGAATGGTCGGAACTCCAGCAGGCCCTGACTGAACTCGCCATGGACATCGCCGGCCCCTACGCGCAGTTCTTCGAGCCCGGCCGGCCCCTGTATGCGCTGGCGGGTCACACGCTCGGTGACGAGCGCCTGGCCAGCATCCCGCCGGAGTACCTGAACACCCGCGCCGCCACCATCTTCGCCGGCACCAACGAGATCCAGCGCAATATCATCGCGCGCCTGGTGCTCGGCGCCTGACGGTCACGGGAGGACGACATGGATTTCAGCCTGACGGAAGAGCAGCGCCTGCTGCAGGAGAGCGTGCAGCGCTTCGTGCAGGACAGCTACAGCTTCGAGCAGCGGCGCACGCTCATGGCGCAGCCGGACGGGTTCAGCCGCGACACCTGGGCGCAGTTCGCCGAGATGGGTTGGCTGGCGCTGCCGTTCGAGGAGGCCGATGGCGGCCTGGGCGGTGGCCCGGTCGACACCCTGGTGATGCTCGAGGCGCTGGGCGAGGGCCTGGTGGTGGAGCCGCTGATGGCCACGGTGCTGCTGGCCGGCCGCGCACTGGCCTGCGGGGGCGACGAGGCCCAGAAAGCGCGGTGGCTTGCGCCTGTGCTGGAAGGCCGGCTGCTGGCAGCGCTGGCGGCGTATGAGCGCCGTGGCCGGCATACGCCCGGCTGGGTGGAGACCCGCGCGGCACGTATCGGCGAGCGCTGGCGGCTGGACGGCGAGAAGGCGGCCGTATTGCATGGCGAGTGCGCGGACCTGCTGCTGGTCTCGGCGCGCACGGCTGGGAGTCCAGGGGAGCCGAAGGGGATTTCGCTGTTCGCGGTGCCGGCCGACAGCGACGGGCTGTCACGCACACCCTGGCAGACCATCGATGGCCTGCGGGCCTGCGAGCTCACCCTGGAGGCGGTGATGCTGCCGGCTGACGCCCTGATCGGCGAGCAGGACGCCGGGCTTGCCCTGATCGAGGCGGTGCTCGACGAGGCGGCGGCGGCGCAGTGTGCCGAGGCGGTCGGCGCGATGGCCGCGTTGACCCGCATCACGGCGGAGTATCTGCGCCAGCGCAAGCAGTTCGGCCAGCCGCTGGCGGCTTTCCAGGTGCTGCAGCACCGCATCGCCGACATGTTCATGGAGACCGAGCGCAGTCGCAGCCTCGCGGTCCTGGCGGCCCTGCACGCGCGCAGCGAGGATGTCGCCACGCGCCAACGGGCGGTGTCGGCGGCCAAGGTGCAGGCAGGGCGCTCGGGGCGGTTTGTCGGTCAGCAGGCCGTGCAGCTGCACGGGGGGATCGGGATCTCGGATGAGCTGTCCGTCGGCCATTACTTCAAGCGTCTGACCGCGCTGGATGCGCGGCTTGGCAGTGCCGACTGGCACCTCGCGCGTTTTGCCGCCCAGCCGACCCGCGGCTGACGCCGCGCGTCAGCCCAGCACGCGCACCGGGTCGCGGCCGTCCCAGTCGACCGAGGCGGCCTTGATCATGGCGAAGCCTTTCTCCAGCGCCGGGCTGACCTCGATCAGCTCGACCATGCCGCCCGGGTGGAAGTCGGTGTCGACATAGGCAAAGGCCGTGCCGTTGGCCGCGCGGCCGTCCTGCACCGGGTGGACGCCGCGGGCGGCCAGTGCGGCAAGATCCGCTGCCAGGTCGCGTGTCAGCACACCAACATGCTGCAGACCCTTGAGGCCGCGCTCGCGGAAGTCCCGGTAGATCGACGGCGCGTCATTGAGCGGCTTGATCAGTTCGATCTGCAGATCGCCCCAGTAGCCGATCGCCATGCTCATTTCGATCGGGCTGTCCGCGCCGCGGAAACGCACGGTTTCGAACTCGACGCCGGGAAACAGGAAGAACGGTCCGACACCGAGCTTCTCGGCCCAGTGCCGCGCGGCGGCGTCGAGGTCCTCGACCACGTAGCCGTTCTGCATGATCGGGCCGAGCACTGCGCTCATGCCGCCTTCCGCTCATCGAGGCGCGCGGCCCAGCGGATGCCACGGCGCAGCAGCTCCCGATACTCCGGTGTGTTCCAGGAACAGCGCTCGATCTGCGGGTACTCCTCCATCAGCGGCTGCATGTCCCACTTGCCGCGGCAATGGCCAAGCGTGAGGTACAGCACTTCGCCCTCGCCGGTGCGCTTGAGGTACATGACCGGGCGCGGCTCGTCGGAGAACCAGTCTTCCTCGACGAAGCCCTGCTGGGCCTTGCCGTTGTAGTGGCAGTGCAGCAGCACCTCGTCGGGCTCATGCAGCTCCGAGAGGTAGAGCTCGTCCGAGGTCTTGAAGGCGTCGATGCCCTGCACCAGCGGGTGGTCCGCCGCCGAGGGCTTGACCTCGAACTCCATGATCGGCGGGTGGGCGATGAACTGGCTGCCGAGCAGGCGCATGAACTCGGGTGCGCTGCGTGGCGCGTTGACTTTGCCTTCCGGCGTCCACTCGATGATGGAATTGGTGCCGTGCAGGGCAAACCAGCGCCCGCCGCCGGCGACATAGTCGCGTAGAAACGCCTGCTGTTCCGGTGTCGGCAGCACGTCTACGGTGAAGGTCACGAGGAAATCCGCCTTGCCGATGGTGTCGGTGTCGCGGTAGTCCTCACCGACCCGGATGCGCAGGCGCTCGTCCTCGTTCAGGAGCTTGAGCAGCTCCAGGCGCGCGAAGTCGAGATCGTGATAGAGCCCGCCGACGACCAGGTAGCCGTCGATCCGCTGTCCCTTGCCAGCCATGTGCCTGTCCTCCCGCGGCCGCTCAGAGCTGCACGCGCTTGGTGAAACCGCCGTCGGCCACCAGGTTCACCCCGGTGATCAGGCTTGCCGCCGGGCTGGCCAGGAAGGCCACCGTGCGGGCGATCTCCTCGGGGGTGCCCATGCGGCCCATCGGGCACTGGGCCAGCGTGCCCTCGTAGACCTGCGGCATGTGTTTCTCGATCATCTCCCAGGCGCCGCCCGCGAAGTAGATCGGGCCGGGGGAGACGGCGTTCACACGAATCCCCTTGGGCGCGACGAACTGACTGAGCTGCTTGGTGTAGACGACCAGTCCGCCTTTAAGCGCGTTATAGGCCATTGGCCCCATGAACGTCTCCACTGCACCGGTGGTGGCGATGACCACGATCGCCGGGGCGTCGGATTTCTCGAGGAAGGGAGTGGCGGCCTCACAGCCGCGCACCGTGCCCAGCACGTCGACCTCGAAGTTGTTCCACCAGTTCTGTTCGCCGTCCATGCCGCCGCCGGCGCTGACGTTCGGGACGAAGATATCGAGCCCGCCGAGGGCCTCGGCGCTCTGGCGGATCCAGGCGGTGTAGCTCGGACCGTCCTTGACGTCGACCACCTCGCCGATGGCCTTCACCCCGCGGGCTTCGAGCGCCGCGACCGTCTCCTTGACCTCCTCGGCCTTGCGCGCGCACAGCGCGATGTCCACGCCCTCGTCGGCGAGCTGCTCGACGATCCGCCGGCCGATGCCGCGGGTCGCGCCGGTGACGATGGCTTTCCTGCCTTTGAGTCCTAGATCCATGAGTGTCTCCCCCTGTCGTTGCTGGTCGGTGTCCGGCGGCGCGGGTACGCGGCTCCGCTGCGCCGATGTGCGTGGCAACATAGCATAGCCGCCCATCCGGAGGGCTCGCATGGGCCGTGAGGCATCAGCCTCTGCCTCCGCCCGTCGCCGCGCGGAGTTCCTCGCGCGATTCAGACGCCAGGGCGAGCGCAGGCCTCAGAGCGTGCCCTCGAGCCTGGCGTCATTGAGCCGGTAGAGGATGCCGAACTCGGAAGACTCGAAAATCTCCAGCGTGCCCGAGAGAATCACCGGGTCGTAACTGAAACGTATGCCTTCCGGCGCCATGATCTCGGCGACGCTGGCCGGGCCGCCCATGAAGTGGAAGAAACAGTGCGGCGGCTGCGAGGAGATTACGAAATGACGCTGGCGCTCGCTGTTTTCCAGCGGCGTCATGAAGCCCGCCATGCGGACCTGCTGGCCATGGAGCTTGCGGATTTTTTCCGGGAATCTGGCGGTGAGGGCGTAATCACGATACTCGACCTGCACGTCCGTGAGATCGCCCCACGAGACCACGCCCTCGAGCTCCGGCACCGCCATGCTGGCGGCATAGGCCGCGAAATCGTCGATCGGCGGCTCGGCGACGCTGAAGCGCGTGCTCTGGCTCACGCCGGCGCCCGAGACAGCGATCACGTCGTCGCCAAGCTGCTCGGCGATGACCATCACTTCGGTCATGCCGTCGGCGCCGGTGATCGGTTCCGGCTCGATCAGCATGTTGCCGGCGGCCGAGGAGACCTGCAGGCGCTCGTTGGCCAGCGGCTGGCCTTCGCGATCGGTCAGCTGCACGCTGATGTAGACCAGGTCGCCCTGGTAGGCCTGGCCCGGCTCGGTCGCGCCGAAGCCGACGGCAAACTGCCAGTCGAGCTTGAGGTTGACCTCGGGGCTGTCCGCTGCGGCGGACAGCGGCAGGCACAGCAGCGCCGCCGCCGCGAGGGCCGCCGGGCCGGGGGCGTGAAACAGGTGTCGCATGGCATGGAACATCAACGGCTCCTGGAGAGTGTCCTGGCAATGTCCGTCCGGTAGGCCGTCCAGGCCGGAATGAGCGCGGCAAGCGCGCCGACCCCGAGCATCAGGGCGA